>CAVOPS010000001.1:0-26439 GCA_963698155.1 uncultured Ignavibacteriaceae bacterium
CGTATTCCTGGATCAGAAATAGCAGGAGTACCTGAATCTGAAATAAGTGCATAGCTCTGTCCATTTCGAAGCCGGTCGATTATGGTGGGAATCTTCTTTATTTCGCTTACAGCGTTAAATGAAATGAGCTGTTTAATGATATTATATTGCTTCAGAAGTATAGAGGAAACACGGGTATCCTCACATAAAATAAAATCAACCTCGTTAAGAGTTTCAATTGCACGAAGAGTAATATCTTTTAGATTACCAATTGGTGTGCTTACTATGTAAAGTTTTCCAGTCATTGTTTTCACTATTAACCCTGAATTTATTTCAGGGTCTTAATCTGCAACAGATAAAGTTGATAAAAATCTTTTATGTAAAACTAATTGTTTTGAAATCAAGAAATGAATTTTGAGCCAAAGGCTCATCAGCCTCTGGCTGAAAAACAGGAACGGCTCCAATTATGGAGCCGATCCAGGCAAGTAGTTTTTTTAGATAATTATTTAATTGACGACATAATTCTAAGAACTTTCTCAATAACCTGCAAGCCCTCTTCAAGTTCATCATCTGTAATATTCAACATTGGTCTAAATCTGATTGTTTTTGTTCCGCAGCCAAGAATAAGTAGTTTTTCTTTTTCAGCCGGCAATCCTGAATTGATCTCTTAGTTCAGGTGTTGGAAAATCAAATGCACAGAGAAGTCCTAAACCTCTTGTGTTACTGATAAGATTAGGATATTGTGACTGGATTTCATAGAGTCGTTTTATTAAATATTTACCACGATTTGCAGAGTTATCAACAAGCTTTTCTTCTTTCATTACATCAAGAATTTGTTTTGAGCGAACCATATCAACAAGATTTCCACCCCAGGTTGAATTTATTCTTCCGGAAACATTAAAGCAGTTTTCTTCTATCTCATCAACTCTCTCTGAAACCATTATTCCGCACTGCTGTGATTTTTTACCGAAGGCAATTATGTCAGGTTTTACATAATGATCAGAAGCCCAGAATTTTCCGGTTATTCCAAAGCCCGATTGAACTTCATCAAACATCAGCATAATATCATTTTCAAGAGTAATGGTTCTTAATTCCTGCAAAAATTCTTTTCTGAAAAAATTATCTCCACCCTCACATTGGATTGGTTCTATTATTAATACAGCGATATCATCAGGATTATTTTTAATTGCAGATTTGATTTCATCGATAGCCTGCTTTTCCAGTTTTATCACTTCATCAAGATGCTTATCGAGAGGGAAAGTGATTTTGGGATTGATAATTCTTGGCCAATTGAATTTTGGGAAATAAAGAATTTTATTCTGATCCGTATTTGTTAAAGACATTGTGTAACCGCTTCTTCCATGAAACGCTTCCCTGAAGTGTATTACCTGCTGTCCTTTTTCTTCCTTATAACCTTTTTTGAAGTTCTTCCTTACTTTCCAATCAAATGCAACCTTCAAACCATTCTCGACTGCAAGTGCACCGCCGTCTACAAAAAACAGGTGTTTCATATAATCAGGTTTTGCTACTTTACTGAATGTATCAACAAACTCAGCCATATGTGTTGTATAAATATCAGAGTTGGAAGGTTTGTTTACTGCAGCATAGCCCAAAATTTCTCTTGCCTCATCGGAGTTCAACTTTGGATGATTCATACCAAGCGGGTTTGATGCAAAGAATGTGAAGAAATCTATGTATTCGTCACCGTTTCTCTCATCAACTATTTTATTTCTATAACTATTTTTTAAATCAAGAATTAAATGAAAACCATCAGCAAGAATGTGCTTTCCGATAACTTCTCTGACTTTTTCTGCGGGGTTAATAGTTTCTGTGTACATATAATCACCTTAAAACTTAAAAATGAATAAATAATTATTGCAAGAACTGTGCAACAGGTTTTTTACCTGTTGAGATAGAAAAGGGGAGTATTAAAAAACAGATTCGTAGGCAGAAACAAAATAGCTTCTATGCCTGAGGAGAAATAAAGTAAGAATTATATGTAAATATGTCTTTTTCATAATATTTAATTACAGTGCAAAAATACAAAAGCCTGAGAGTAAATTCAATCAATAAAACAGTTTGAAAGACGGTATTAACTGGCTTAATTGAAAATTAATCAATGAATGATTTAATCACCAAAAACTGATTTTGAATTTAATATTTTATTTGTTACACTTACTGTAACAAATTAAAAAATTATGTCTGCCTCAACAAAATTGTCCACTTCTGTAAAAGCACTTTGCTATTTAGAACAAGCTTATCCCAAGCCGGTTTCAAGTTCTGAAATAGCTGCGGCCATTGGAATAAATTCTTCAAAGCTAAGAAAATTTCTTTCAATGCTGGCAAAGAATGGAATTGTTGAAAGCAATGCTGGTACATCAGGTGGTTTTAAATTGAAAAAAGATGCTTCAGAAATTCACCTGCAGGAAATTTATTGTGCAATAGAAGACAGGAAAGCTTTTCATCTGGATGTCAGAAAAGAATTAATTAAGAAAAACAGTCTTGCCGGAAAAGCTAAATATTTATTTTCTTGATTTATTTGCAGAGGTTCAGATCGATATAGAAGATAAAATGAAAAAGATAACATTACAATCAATCATAAATAAAATAAATAATAATTAATAAAAATAATTCGGAGTTAAAATGGAATTCTTAAAACAACTTGGAATAAGCAACACAAATTTTGGTTCATCTACAGGGCAAAAGTGGATGCAAACAAAAACAGAAGGTGAATTAAAAATTCATTCGCCTGTTGATGGAAAATTCATTGCATCAGTTTACCAGGGATCTGAAAAGGATTATGAAAAAATTATGAAAAGTATGGAGGAGGCATTTTTATATTGGCGTGAAGTTCCAGCTCCTCGAAGAGGAGAAATTGTTCGTCAGATCGGAATTAAACTCCGTGAGTATAAAGAACCTTTGGGTAAACTCGTCTCTTACGAAATGGGAAAATCATTGCAGGAAGGTTTGGGCGAAGTTCAGGAGATGATAGACATTTGTGATTTTGCAGTTGGTCAGTCACGTCAGCTTTATGGTTTTACAATGCAATCGGAAAGACCAATGCACAGAATGTATGACCAATATCATCCACTTGGAATTGTCTGCACAATTTCCGCATTCAATTTCCCTGTGGCTGTTTATGCCTGGAATGCAATGCTTGCTGCTGTTTGCGGCGATGTGAATATCTGGAAACCATCATCCAAAGTACCATTGAGTGCAATTGCCACTCAAAATATTATTGCAAAAGTTCTGAAAGAAAATGATTTGCCTGAAGGAATTTTTACTTTAATAATTGGAAAAGGCTCAACAGTTGGTGAAAGAATCTTAAATGACAAACGAGTTGCAATGGTTTCTGTTACAGGTTCAACAAGAGTTGGTAAACACGCAGCAGAAGTTGTTTCAGCAAGATTCGGGAAAACAATTCTGGAGCTTGGAGGGAATAATGCTATAATCATTTCACCAGATGCTGATTTTAAAATTGCTATCCCTGCAGTTGTTTTTGGTGCAGTTGGAACAGCAGGGCAGCGCTGTACATCAACAAGAAGATTGATCATACATGAATCAATTTATAATAAAGTTAAAGATACATTGCTAAAAGCTTATAAGAGTCTGCGAGATTGGTAATCCTCTTGACCAGAAAAATCATATGGGACCACTTATTGATAAGAATGCTGTTAATGATTTCCTGAATGCTCTTAAACGAGTTAAAACAGAGGGTGGAAAAATTATATTCGGCGGAGACGTGCTTAGCGGTAAAGGTTATGAATCAGGCTGCTATGTTTCTCCTGCAATTGTTGAAGCACAAAATCATTATGAAATTGTTCAGGAAGAAACGTTTGCACCAATCCTTTATATAATGAAATACAAGAAAGATATAGATGAAGCAATTGCTTTACAAAACGGTGTTGTACAGGGATTATCATCATCAATCTTTACAAATAATTTAAAGGAAGCAGAGAGATTCTTATCTTGCACCGGATCTGACTGCGGTATTGCAAATGTGAATATTGGTACTTCTGGCGCTGAAATTGGCGGTGCATTTGGTGGTGAAAAAGAAACCGGGGGTGGTCGAGAATCCGGTTCTGATTCCTGGAAAGCTTATATGCGCAGGCAAACAAATACAATTAATTTCGGCTCACAGTTGCCGTTGGCGCAGGGAATAAAGTTCGACATTTAAACTTCATTCTCTTAAGTATTTTTGAAAGGAGCGGGAATTTTTTTCCGTTCCTTTTTTTATGTAAAATTTCCCGTCAAAAATTACTCATTATAAATTTACATCATATCGAGAAGAATTAAGGTAATTTTACCTAAACATCTCACCTCAACATGCAATTCTTTCTACTTACTGTATCAATTCAATAAAAGAATTAGACTGCATAACTTCCAAAAATTTTGGCAAGCTTTTAGAGTAAACAACCTAAAAAGTTATTTACTTATTATGCGACAAAATATAACTGCTCTTGATGTAAAAAAGTTAACCTCCTGTGGTTCCGATTGGGAAACTAATCAGTACACAATATTGAATAAGGTTAAAGAGTGGTCAAGTAACCTGCATAGAAATAGATTATTCCCTTCAATTGAAGAATCAATTCAGTTAAATCTTGCTCTTGAAGATATACTTAGAGACAATATTGAATCTAAATTATGGTTTGATAATGAGATACGAAGCAGAAAAATTAATGAGAGATTTATAGTTTATGAAAAGGCTCACCAGATTGGTAATCAGCTCGATAAACTATTTACTTTTATCGATTGGGCATTGGATCTGAATAAGCCGGTTCTTGAAGAAGGAAGAGTGATAAAAAACTTTGTCGATGAAAATCTTTTTGTTAAAAGAATTTCAACAATCGAAAGAAATTATAACGGTAAAGGATATTTTACTTTACCAAATAACCAAAACCAATTTCTGAATATTTATCTTTATGAAATTATGCTGGATTGGTCTGAGGATAATTTGTATCAGAGAATGTCATCAAACCTTGTTAAATCAATTCCTTTTTATCTGATTGAAAAATCAGTTGAAGAAATGGTTATTGATTTTATCAATAGTTCACAGACACTTTACGAACCGGTCGTTTATGTATTTGAGACCGACCTCGATTTCCCATTCAAGGAAACAATGTTTCCAATCGCTGAAGAAAAACTGCTAAAGCATTTGAGCAGTTAACGCAGTTTTGTAAGTCCTCCCGACAGGTTAATCATATCAGTAACAATCATAGCAGTTTCCGTCAGGAAGATGTCACTCTCATCTTCACTTTTTTCCGGAACTTCACCTTTATCCAGCAACTTCAAACCTTTTCTTTGACGTCTTTCATTTTCGCGTTGAAATTCCATTTCATCTTCAGCTTCTTTCTTTTGTTTTCGAACCTCTTCATTCAATGAGATATACATTTGGTTCTTTGTTTCTTTATACTCCTTTATATCATCGAGGAGATATTGAAATTCAGGATCATTATTTCTTCTTTTTTCAGATGATGAATTCAATTCAGGAAGAATCTTATTAATATCACTGAATAATTTGTAATCAGTTGCGTTTATTTGATCCCATGGAAGCGCCGAAATCTGGGAACTTTCTCCAAACTCTTCAGCGTCGATGTATGACGGGTAGGTAATATCAGGAACAACACCAAGATTTTGCGTACTGCCTCCGCTAATTCTGTAGTATTTAGCGATAGTTAATTTTAGATGGCCAAATTTATTTGAGGAGCTTTTTGAAACTTGGTTTAAGTCAATAAGGTTTTGGACTGTACCTTTACCATATGTCTGTTCGCCAACTATAATTCCTCGTCCATAATCCTGAATTGCTGCGGCAAAAATCTCTGATGCTGATGCACTAAATCGGTTAACCAAAACAGCCAGATGGTCCGCTATAAACAAGCAATGGATCTACATCTTCACCAACTTCAACAAATCCATCTGCGTTTTTAACCTGCACAACAGGCCCTAAATCAATAAATAATCCTGTTACATCAATTGCTTCAGAAAGTGCACCACCGCCGTTATTTCTTAAATCAATAACAACGCCGTCAACCTTTTCCTGTTTCAGTTCCTCAAGAAGTTTTCTAACATCAATTACCGTACTTTTGCCGCTGTTGTCTCCGTTTCGATTTCCTTCAAAGTCAGTATAAAAATTTGGGATGGTTATTACACCAATCTTGTAAGCAAGCCCGTTATTATTTACCTCAACTATTTTTTTCTTTGCTGCCTGGTCTTCAAGTTTTACTTTTTCTCTAACGAGGTTAATTTCTTCTGGTTTTGCAGTAACACCATCTTTTGCTCTTAATATTTGCAGGCGAACAGTTGTTTCTTTCGGCCCACGAATCAATTTAACAACATCAGTTATTCTCCAGCCGACAACGTCAACAAATTCACCTTCTTCTCCCTGAGCAACTGCAATAATTCTATCGTCAACGACAATTTCCTTTGATTTAAAAGCCGGTCCGCCGGGTATCACTTCAACTACTTTAGTATAACCATCTTCGCTCATTAATCTGGCGCCAATACCTTCAAGCGAAAGGCTCATATCAATTTTAAAGTTTTCTGATGTTGCAGGAGATAAATAATTTGTATGTGGATCAATAGAACTTGTATATGCATCCATTGCCAACTGAAATACATCTTCGCTGTTATATTGATTTAATGCACGAGTAAAATTATCATATCGTTTTTTCGAGATTGATTTTATTCTTCTTCATCTCTGCCGGCTAAACATAAGTTCAGTGCATCGTTTTTAATTCTTCCTTCCCATAATTTATTCATTTCTTCAGTGAGAAGCAACCCAGGTTGAATTATCACGGTTTACTTCGGCGGAATCATTCAAAGTAAAGTCGAATCCTTTGGAGAGAATAGTATCAACATATTCCATTCTTTCCAGCATTCTCTGTTCATAAAGATTGAAGATGGTAAAGAATGGTTCGATATTTCCAGCTAATAAATAATCATCGAAAAAATACCTTTCTTTTTCAAGTGAACTGATATCCGATTCGTAGAAATAAACTTTGCTGTAATCCAGTGTCTTCAGGTATTTATCAAACATTAAAGAAGAAAGAGAATCGTCAAGATTAAAATCTTTGTAATGATAACGTGAGAGCATTGTTGTTACCAGCTGGTTCTCAAGTGTAAAATGATTTTTCGGTTCTATGGTTCTAAGAGTATCTGAATTAGATTTCTTCCTCATTTGCTTTACTCTTCGAATCTGCAAGGAAAAAATTTGCAGTAAGAATAATCAATAAAATTATTGGTAAGGCTTTCATAACATTTATCAGTTTTTTATTCATAAATTATTTGACTTTATCGCTCTGTTAATTACAAAGGGGAAACTTAATTATCAATGCAAAATTGATTAGCAGATTTTTTTAGAAGTGATCAATTCAGATTGAAATATAATGCAAGATTAATCTTTAGAGTAAATGCTTCGTTGAAAGATGTAATCAACATTCTTCAGAATTTTATCCGTATTAAAAATCTCTTCAAGCTCTTTTACAGAAAGGTAGCTCATTACTTCTTTTGATTTTAATAATTCATCTTTGAGAAATTTATCCTTATTCGCCCAGACATCCATAGCAGAGCTTTGAACAATTCTGTAAGCATCTTCTCTGGATACTCCCTTATCAACTAATTTCAATAAAACAGTTTGGGAAAAAACTAATCCCCGGGTGAGGTTCAGATTCTTCATCATATTTTCAGGATAGATCAAAAGATTTTTAATTAGTTTTATCATCAGCTCGAGAGAGTAGTTCAAGGCAATACAGCTATCGGGAATAATAATTCTTTCAACCGAAGAATGAGAAATATCCCGTTCATGCCAAAGAGCAACATTTTCAAGTGCTGCAACAGCATTGGCTCGTAACACTCTTGCAAGTCCAGTAATCCTTTCACTTATAACAGGATTTCTTTTATGCGGCATTGCCGAAGATCCTTTTTGTCCTTTTGAAAAATATTCTTCGGCTTCCAGCACTTCAGTTCTTTGAAGATGCCTTATCTCAATTGAAATCTTTTCAAGTGTTGCTCCAATTACAGCAAGTGTATTCATAAATTCAGCGTGTCTGTCTCTTTGTATTACCTGAGTTGAAACACTTGCTGGTTTCAATCCCATTTTATCGCATACGTACTCTTCAACTTTTGGAGAAAGATGCTCAAAAGTTCCGACAGCACCTGATATTTGTCCAACACTTATAGTTTCAATTGCACTTTGAAGCCGCTTAATATTTCGCTTAGTTTCTTCATACCAGAGAGCAAACTTGAGTCCCATTGTTGTTGGCTCTGCGTGAATTCCGTGAGACCTTCCAATGCAAACTGTATTTTTATGTTCGATGGCTCTTGCTTTCAATGCTTCCTTCAAATCAACCATCTGTTTCATTAGAATTTCTCCAGCCGATTTCATCTGGTAGGCGAGGGTAGTGTCAAGGATATCGGATGATGTCATTCCATAATGAATATGCCTTGAAGCAGGACCAACATATTCAGCTACATTTGTAAGGAAAGCAATAACATCGTGCTTTGTTGTTTCTTCGATTTCAAGAATTCTTTTTACATCGAATGCAGCTTTTTCTTTTATCGTAGTCAAATCCGCTTCAGGAACTTCTCCCATTTCTTTTCGAGCTTCGCAGGCAAGTATTTCAATTTTCAGCCAGGTAGCGAATTTAAATTCATCTTCCCAGATTTTCCCCATCTCAGGTAATGTGTAACGGCTAATCATCCTTTTACCAGTTTCATTTGTTTAGTTATTTCTTTTTCTTCTCTGATTATTTTAAGAGTGATTGTTTGTCCAGTCCTGAATTCGTGGAAAACACTGAACATTGAATTTTCATTATTTATTTTGAAACCCTCAACATCCAGAATTATATCTCCAACTTCAATTCCACCTTGATCAGCAGGAGTGTCGGGATATATCTTTGTAACAATAACTCCTTTTGAACTTGTTAGATGGTAGTATTTTGCAATCCCTTCATCAATTGACTGAATCCTCATTCCAATTTCAAAATTCCTATCTATCTTACCTTTTTCTTTCAACTCTTCGATAATTCGTTTTACTTTGTTCACAGGTATTGCAAAGCCTAATCCAATGCTTCCGCTATTATTCCCGGATGTAAAAATAAGAGTGTTCATTCCAATAACCTCACCCAGACTGTTCACTAAAGGTCCACCACTGTTTCCCCCGTTAATAGAAGCATCAGTTTGAATCATATTTAAATAATAACGTTCGTTTATGGCATCAAGGTTCATTCCTGTAGCACTAACTACTCCCACCGTTACTGTCGGTTTATCATTTAATTCAAAAAGACCAAATGGATTACCAAGTGCAATAACCCATTCACCAATAATTATATCATCAGAATTTCCTAAAGTTACGTATGGCAAATCATCGCCATCGATTTTAAGAAGACAGATATCACTTGCATTATCAGAACCGATTATTTTGGCGTCGAATGAGCGTCCGTCAGTTAATGTAACAGTAATTTTGGATGCATTGCCCGCAACGTGATCATTTGTAACAATGTAACCGTCGGAAGAAATAATGTAGCCTGAGCCTAATCCTTTTACTTCCTGGTTATATGTTCCCCGGTTTCCAAAAAATCTTTGAAAGAACGGATCATCAAAAAATGAAAAGAAAGGATCTTTATATTCTCTAATTTCTATCACGTTTATTCCAACGATTGCTGGGCTTACACTTTTTACTGTCTCTGTTATGATATTTTTTCTGGACGAAGTGATCTCATCATTATTTTTATCCTTTTGATCTTGAAGTTGAGCAAGAGCTAATTTCTGATCGATCTCAGAACCATCTGAGATTGTTATTAAGTTGAGTTTGCTGTTCAGAAAAACTACAGCAAGAAGAAGCACGACAATAAAACCAATTGTAAAAAAATATTTTTTCTTTTTAATCATTTTTTAATTTTCCGATTAGTTTTTATTTCTGAGATTAATTCTTTTAACGGTTCAATATGTTTTATAAAGATTATTACTAAAACGGCACTACTCACCAACAAAAGTACACCTAAGTTTACAGGTTTCGGGTAAGCATACTTCACTGCGATGTCAGAAGTTCCAAAAACAACCAATAAGGACAGAACAGTCGAACTAATATTAGCTAAAATGATATTCTTTCTCATCACATAAAGAATTGCCCATAGGACACTCCATACAACCAATAAAAAAGGAAACATAAATGCTGCACCACCTGCAGCTGTTGCAAGCCCGCGACCTCCTTTGAAATTTATCCAGGGATTATAGCAATGACTGAAGACTGCAAACAATAATGACAGTGCCGGATAAATAAACTCATTTGGAAAAAGTAAAACCGGAATAAGTGCGGAGCTAAAACCCTTTAAAAAATCAACCAGAAAAACAGAGTAGCCAATAACTTTTGATTTAGTAACCTCAAAAGAATTCATTGCCCCAACGTTACCCGAGCCTTCATTAGTGATATCAATTCCTTTTGACTGTTTAAGAAAAATGTAAGCGGTTGGAAATGAACCAAGCAAATAACCAATTACTGAACTTAAGAGATATTCCATAAAATTTGAGTGATTGATACAATAAATTTAATGATTTTTAGGGTAGAATAATTATGAAGGGAAGATGAATGAAATAATTAGAGCCGGCGGTAGGATTCGCCCGCCAAATGGCGGGTTGCAGACCTTCGCTTTGTATCACTTGGCTATTTAATAATTATTAAATAATAATTTGAGGCGGCGGTCGGATTCCTCCTGGAAATAAAGTCTTCCAATGAGGGAGTCCCTTCGGGAGAACCTAGAATAAAGGTTTTAACGGAGGATTAAATTATTTGAGAAAAAGAAGAGGCGGCGGTCGGATTCGAACCGACGAATAAAGGTTTTGCAGACCTTCGCCTTGGACCACTTGGCAACGCCGCCAAAAAAAAATCCCGCCTTTGTTGGGATTCTGAGCGGGAAACGGGACTCGAACCCGCGACATCAACCTTGGCAAGGTTGCGCTCTACCAACTGAGCTATTCCCGCATTAAAATCTAAATTTTTAAGAACTCAAATTCGGGGAACAAATATAATATTGGTATTCCTTCGAATCAAATAAAAATTAGGACAAAAAAAAGAGTCCGGTATTTGCCGGACTCTAATATCACAAAGGGATAAATGAAATTACTTAAGTAACATCATTTTCTTTGTCTGAACAGAATTTGCTGATTGCAATTTGTAGAGGTAAACTCCGGTTGACAGATTTGAAGCATCGAATGTTACTTCAAAGAAACCAGCCTGGCTGAATCCATCAACTAAAACTGCAACTTCTTCACCAACAATGTTGTAAACTGAAAGTTTGATATTACCAGATTCTGGACACTGTACTTAATATTTGTTGATGGGTTGAATGGATTCGGATAATTCTGATCTAAGTTGAATGTTAATGGACCATTTACATCAACTTCAACTTCAGTCAGAGTATTCATATGTTCCATCAAAATCAATCTGTTTTAGTCTGTAGAAATTGATTCCATTTTCAGCAGTTACATCTGTCAGTAAAGTATAGCTTCTGTGGTTCAGTGGTTGTACCAGCGCCTTCAACAAAACCAACTTCTGAAAATTCAGAAGTCTCAGTTCTTCTTTCAATTTCGAACCATGGTTGTTGATTTCTGTAGCGGTTTCCCAGTTAAGAACAACATTGACCGAGATTATTAACGTTGCTGTAAATGAAGTTAATTCAACAGGAACATAATCATATCAATGAGCTGATAGTCATCATAATAAGCCTCGTCAGCAGCGGTTTGTAGCGGTCCATAAAAATCGTTTGCGTCTAATTTAAGAGGACATCCCTGACCAAGTGCTCCTATGGTATATTGCCATGTATAGACCTGAACACCATTAACCCAAATTCTGCTAAATCATTGTTAAGATCAGCGATAGATTGAGACTTGAAACCAGGTATCATGCGGATAATTAAATGTAGCTGCACTATACAGCTCCTGCATCCAGTGTTCCGGTTCCGTCAACGTTGAAATATGCTTGTGAAGCCCAAACAGAACTTGTACCCGCAAAGTCTGCCAAAGTATTAAAGTAACCGCCTTTTCCGGTTGGGATGTACATTTGAAATCTCATTTCCCATTTGCCGGATGTAAGATCGTTAAGTGGTTTTACAAAGTCATTGACCATAACTACAACAAAAGATTTAGTTCCGCTGAAAGCATGATTTGAAGATACATAAGCATCTTCAGTGCCACACGGTGCATTAGACCATGTTGTCCAATCAGTTGGATTTTGGCAGGCAACCTGCTGACCAACGATGTAAGCCTCAAAGTCATCTGAGAAAACAACTGCTTGAGCAATTGCTAAAACAGAAAAAGAGATGATTATTGAGAGAGTGAGTAGAATTCTACGCATAGAACCTCCATGTTTTGATTATTGAATATTAATTATTTAGTTAAGCAGATAAAAATTACTAATCGCAACGAAAGCCCTTTATTTGCTCTGATAATTTAACAAATAATTTTATTAATCAAAATAGATCACGAGTAAATAAAAAGAGTCCGGCATTTGCCGGACTCTAATATCACAAAAAAGAAATGAAATTACTTGAGTAACATCATCTTCTTTGTCTGAACAGAATTTGCTGATTGCAATTTGTAGAGGTATACACCGGTTGAAAGATTTGAAGCATCGAAAGTTACTTCAAATGAACCAGCCTGGCTGAAACCATTTGCTAATACAGCAACTTCTTCACCAACAATATTGAATACAGAAAGTCTGATATTGCCAGATTCTGGTACGCTGTACTTAATGCTTGTTGATGGATTGAATGGGTTCGGATAGTTCTGAGCTAAGTCAAATGATAATGGACCAGTTACATCAACTTCAACTTCATCTGAATATTCATATGTTCCATTGAAGTCAACTTGTTTTAATCTGTAGTAGTTGATACCGTTTTCAGCGGTTACATCTGTGTAAATGTAGCTTCTTGGTTCAGTGGTTGTACCATAACCTTCAACAAAACCAATGGTTCTAATTCAGAAGATTCAGTTCTTCTTTCAATTTCAAATCCCTGGTTGTTAATTTCGGTTGCGGTTTCCCAATTAAGAACTACCTGACCGAGATTATTGACATTTCCTGTAAATGAGGTTAACTCAACTGGAACTTGTGTGTCGCTAAAACTGTAGTCATCAAAATAGAATTCATCAACTGCTGTTGCACCAAAGAAATCATTTGCATCCAATTGCAATGGGCTGCCTGCACCGTTTGCCCCTAATGTCCATTGCCAGGTTTTGACTAAAGTAGAACCATACCAAAATTGAGCTTGGTCAATATCGAGATCTACTATTACCTGCGCCATTTGCCAGCTGTTTGGTATCCACGTGAAAGTAGTTGGAGTAGCTGAACCTGCATTGAATACACCCGCTCCACCAGCATTGAAGTAACATTCCATTCCCCAATTGGAAGTTCCACCAGCAAATAATGCTAAGGTATTAAAGTAGCCTGTTTTGCCAGTAGGAATATATGTCATTAAGCTTATATACCATCTGCCGGAAGTTTTTGGCCCGGCTGCATCGACTTTATGAACAAGATCGTTATTCTGAACAACTTTAACAGACTTGGTTCCACTGTATGCATAAGTTGAAGAAATATATGCATCTTCTGCTGGATCGCAAGGTAAGTTACTCCAGGTTGTCCAGTTTGTTGGATCCTGACATGCAACTTGCTGACCAGATATGAATCCTTCGAAATCTTCAAAGTAAGTGTTGCCGCCGCCAGCAGCGTCACCAGTAACACTCATTACCAAATGACAATTGTGGGAATCCGATTGAAGCATATGTAACTGGAGTAGTTATTGCACAACCGGTTGAGGAAATCCACGAAGCAGCTGTCTCACCAAGACTATTGGCCCCGGGAAAAAACCTGTGATTTGCTCCTGTAGTAGCATCCGGAATTGAAATCTCTACAACCAACTCTGAACCCGCAGGTGCTGTACCTGTTACAGGAATTTGAAAAAGTGTTAATGCTTGATCAGGAACCATCACATTTGCCGTTCCTATCAAAGTTAATGTTCCCGTTGGGAATACTAAATTTGTAGTATAAAGATTAACAGTCATCGGTTGCTGACCACCACTGCCTGCTAATGCATCTTCTATACCAAATTCAACCATTGTTACATTAAAATCTTCGGTAATACCAAAATCTGCAAGAACGAATGCTCTCCAGTACTGGTTATCCGAAGTTATTCCAGCATTACTACATGCAACTCCTGTACCCGCAGTAACCGTTATTGGATCTACAGATTGTGTAATGGTTATTGCAAGAGCATCAGGTTCAGATAACGGAAGCTGTCCATAAGTTTCAGAGGATACATTCGGGTTTATGGAAAAATCCTGTGCAAATGATAAGCCGGAAACAAGAACGAACAAGAAAAGTACGCTAAAGAATTGTTTCATTTAGAAACCTCCTTTATTATTAATTGATGAATGAAGTTAATTAAGAAAAAGAAACTAATTATAGTTTTTTTATTGAAGACAGAATATAAAACCTGTAGATAATCTAATTGCATTATTGACTAGCAGATACTCTTTAAAGATGTATAAAATTCAACTAAAACAGCCAGCTCTAATAGAAAGATATGAATTTTCAAAAAATTCTTACCCTATATTAAGAAATTTTTATAAAAAATCAACTATAATTAAAAATAAATTCATAATAGTGTTTATTTTATTTTTTACTTTTTGATACATTAAATACTATTTTATTGAATGCTGGTCAAAAATATTAGATATGCACAAACAACAAAGATATGAGCTGGTTGAGAGTTTGCGACTGAAGGGAATTGCAGATGAATTTCTGCTGCAAGCAATGAGTAAAGTTGAACGGGAAAAATTTGTTACCTCAGTAATGAAACCAAACGCATACAAGGATATTGCTTTGCCGATTGGTTATGGTCAGACTATTTCTCAGCCTTTTACGATTGCAATAATGACCGAAGCTTTACAAATAAAAAAAGGAGATAAGGTTCTTGAAATTGGAACAGGTTCCGGTTATCAGGCGGCATTGCTTTTTGAAATGGGAGCTAAAGTTTACAGCATTGAAAGGCAGATAGATATTTACAATGAAGTTTTAAAAAGATTCGAGAAACTTGGAATTCGTATTCATTGCAAGTGTGGAGATGGAACTTTGGGTTGGGATCAATATTCACCTTTTGATAAAATAATTGTTACTGCTGGTTCTCCATCTGTTCCCGTATCATTAAAGAAACAGTTGGCGATAAATGGAAGAATGGTTATTCCCGTTGGAAATATGAGTTCACAAACATTTAAAGGTTCTCACTAAAACTGCAGAGAATGAATTCGAGATTGAAGACATTCCACAGTTTGCTTTTGTTCCTCTTATTGGAAGAGAAGGTTGGAAAGAGTAGAATTTTTATGGAAGATGGTTGACGGAAGATGTTGAGCGAAGTGAAATCCGCCTTTGGCGGAGATATTGGTAGTCGAAATGAAGAGAAAGTAATTGTTATAGTTGGACCAACCTGTTCTGGTAAAACAAATCTTAGCTTAAAACTTGCGCAGTTAATTCCTTCCGAAATATTATCTTCTGACAGCAGACAGATTTATAATTTTCTTAACATTGCAACCGCAAAACCTTCTAAAAGTCAACTCGAAGAAGTAGCTCATCATTTAATTGACATTCTAGATCCTTCAGAAAATTATGATGTGAGTATGTATGAGAAGGATGCTGAAAAAACAATTGAAGAAATATTTGGAAGAAATAAGTTACCTATTGTTGTTGGTGGAAGTGGACTTTATATCAAAGCACTGATTGATGGAATTTTCACTACAGCAGATAAATCCGTTGAATCTTCGTCTCACCGAGACGAGGATGAAGAATATCTAAAAGAGCTTTATAAAAAAAGAAAAGACTTTTTTTCATAAGGTACTCTGTATTTTAGTGAATGAATAGATATTAGAATTATTTTAGGACTAAATAAAATTTTGCAACCTTTTGAGGTGCTTAAACTATATTCAAAATAGATATTGAAAAAAAAAGAGCCGCATCTCTGCGGCTCATAAATAAGATAATAGATAAATGAAATTACTTGAGTAACATCATCTTCTTCGTTTGAACAGAATTAGCTGACTGCAATTTGTACAGGTAAACACCGCTTGGCAGATTTGAAGCATCAAAGGATACATCAAATTGACCAGCCTCTGTGTAACCATTAACAATTACAGCAACTTCCTCACCAACCAAATTATAAACAGCAAGTTTTACGTTTCCTGCTTCAGGAACACTATATCTGATGCTTGTGCTTGGGTTGAATGGGTTTGGATAGTTCTGGTCTAATGCAAAATCTGCAGGAGCTGGAACATCAGCTGAAATTACATCTGAATATTCAAATGTACCGTCAAAGTTAATCTGTTTTAGTCTGTAACTGTATGAGCCAACACCAACGGTTCTATCCTGGTATGCATAAACCTGGGTTTCAGTTGTAGTTCCGTGTCCTTCAACGAATGCGATTGTTTCGAATTCGCCGTCGGCACTTCTCTGAACTTCAAATCCCTGATTGTTGGTTTCTGTTGCAGTTATCCATTGTAATTCAACGACACCATAATCAGCTATTGCTGTAAAGGATGTAAACTCAACAGGAACCGGTGTATAACAGCTTCCAACAATTGCAGACAACGTAGCTTTGTCGCTTACACCAGTTCCAGCTGCTCCAGTATATCCTGCAATTACAAAAGCTTCGACGTTCATTTTTCCACAGGCTTTCATATTCGATCTTGCAAGTGACAAGTTGGGAGTTAATGTTTCCCAGGCAGGCGTACAGATATTATAAAAATAAGTAAGACCAGTAACTGCGCTGCCGCCAACCGCTCCGCCACAAAAGAAAACTCCAGCAGCTGTAGGATAAGCAGCACTTCCTACTATCGGAAATGAAGCCATTCTTGTTGTTGCTGTCGCAGGATAGTCTGGAATCGGTGTCCAGGTAATTTGAGTCAAATCAACAGGATTAACCACTCCCTGATATGCATTAGCTGTGGCTGCCACTCCATCCCAACCTCCAGCTGAAATAATAGTATAGTTAAGCATTCCGCCACCCATCATACCTGCAGTAACAGGATAATTTGTGCAGGCTGTATAAGTATTCGTACTGACATTGTATAACTGAACTGAATTAAAATATCCCGTTCCGAATAAACCTGTTCCTCCACCAATTACATAAACATAATTTTCGTCGAATTTAACAACAAGAGCATCTGTAACAAGAGTGAGCATATTAGCTTTAGCAGTCCATGTGTTGGCTACTGGATCATACATAAAAGTTTTACCTAAACCTGCCGTATTTTCACCTCCAAAGAGATAGATCATATTACCCAATGTTACAGCAGATGCTGAACTCATTGCAGAAGGTATCGGTGCCAATCCGGCAGTTGTCCATGTATTTGCGGCAACATCATATTTTGCCACTGTGGTATATTGTGCACCAGCACCGCCTCCAAACTGGTAGATATAATCATTTCCCCCTATTGTAATGTATGCGCAGCAGCTTCTAGAAACGGCATGGGTTGATGCTGCTATTGAAGTCCAACTTAAGGTTGTCAAGACTTCATCAACGGTAACTTGCTGGATCACTTGCGGAGATTTGTTAGCATTAAAATCAAGCCCTGGAATGCCCAAGTCTTGTGCTAATGCTATTCCGCAAAACAAATATAAGGCGCAAAATATAGAAAAGAATTGTTTCATAAAGAAACCTCCTTTATAAAGTGATGAGTAGAGTTAATTAAGAAAAAGAAACTAATTATAGTTTTTTTATCGAAGAGAGAATACAAATCCAGTAAATAATTTAACTGCATTATTGACTAAGAGATACTCTTTTTAGATGTATTAAATTCAACTAAAACAGCCAGCTCTAATAGAAAGATATGAATTTTCAAAAAATTCTTACCCTATATTAAGAAATTTTTATAAAAAATCAACTATGATTAAAAAAAATATTCATAATAGTGTTTATTTTATTTTTTACTTTTTGATACATTAAATACTATTTTATTGAATACTGGTCAAAAATATTAAGATATGTATAAACAACAAAGATATGAACTAGTTGAGAGTTTACGTTTGAAAGGGATTACTGATGAACTATTGCTTCAGGCTATGAGTAAAGTTGAACGGGAGAAATTTGTTTCTGCAGTTATGAAACCAAATGCGTATAAAGATATTGCTTTACCTATTGGTTATGGTCAGACTATTTCTCAGCCTTTTACGATTGCAATAATGACCGAAGCTTTACAAATAAAAAAAGGAGATAAGGTTCTTGAAATTGGAACAGGTTCCGGTTATCAGGCGGCATTGCTTTTTGAAATGGGAGCTAAAGTATACAGCATTGAAAGACATATTGATATTTATAACGAAGTTCTTAAACGATTCGAGAAACTTGGAATTCGAGTTCACTGCAAGTGTGGCGATGGAACTCTTGGCTGGGATCAATATTCACCTTTTGATAAAATAATTGTTATCGCAGGTTCTCCATCTGTTCCTGAATCATTAAAGAAACAGTTAGCAATAAATGGAAGAATGGTTATTCCAGTTGGGAATATGAGTTCTCAAACACTGAAAGTTCTCACTAAAACTGCTGAGAATGAATTCGAGATTGAAGACATTCCACAGTTTGCGTTTGTTCCTCTGATTGGAAGAGAAGGGTGGAAAGAGTAGCTTAAATATGGATGAAGGATGATGGAAGATGGTAGATGTAATAAAACTGATGTAATTGTAATTGTTGGACCCACCTGTTCTGGTAAAACAAATCTTAGCCTAAAACTTTCTCAATTAATTCCCTCAGAAATTATTTCAGCAGATAGCAGACAGATTTATAAATTTTTAGATATTGGAACGGCAAAACCTTCGATTGAACAACTCCAAAAAGTTTCACATCATTTAATTGACATTCTTGATCCCTCAAAAAATTATGATGTGAGTATTTTTGAAAAGGATGTTCTAAAAGTAATTGAAAAAATATTTATTAAAAATAAAACTCCAATAGTTGTTGGTGGCAGCGGTCTCTACATAAAAGCATTAATTGACGGAATATTCGACACAGCAGATAATGATGAAGAATATAGAAAAGAGCTTCATCAAAAAAGAAAAGAATTCGGTAATGAATTTCTTTATGATGAATTAAAAAAAGTCGATTCATTAAGTGCATCTAAAATGCTACCTCAAAACTGGAAAAGAGTAATACGTGCACTCGAAGTTTATCATAAAACGGGAGAGCCTATCTGGAAGCATCATCAAAAACAATCGTCATCAAAAGAAAAAAAATATTTATTCAAACAATTTGGTTTGAACTGGGAAAGAAAAATTCTTTATGAGAATATCGATAGAAGAGTTGATGAAATGATTGAAAATGGTTTTGTTGATGAAGTGAAAAACATTCTCGAGATGGGTTATGATAAAAACCTTAACTCACTAAACACAGTCGGTTATAAAGAAATCATTCATCATTTAGATGGAATTATATCTCTCGAAAGAGCAATCGAGTTAATAAAGCGAAACACACGTCATTATGCAAAAAGACAAATGACCTGGTTCCGAAATGATAAAAGAATTCATTGGTTTGATCTCCAAAATGAAAAGGATTTAGAATTAATTCCACAAAAGATTTTAAGTTTCTCAGTAATAAATATTTAAATCGATTACATTTTTCAATATATTCGCACAGTAACTTATCTAACTAAGTGCCAAACATTCCACAAAAATAGATGGAGGAAAATATGGTCGGAATAGTAGGATACGGTTCATACCTACCAAGATACCGCATCAAAGTAGAAAACATTGCCAAAGAATGGGGCTCAGATCCTGAAGTCATCAAACGTGGTTTACAGTTATATGAAAAAACTGTTCCCGGACTTGATGAAGATACAATAACCATTTCAGTTGAAGCAGCAAAAAATGCTTTGAAGAGAGCAGGTATAAATCCACAAGATATCGGTGCGGTTTATATTGGATCAGAATCACATCCTTATGCTGTGAAACCGAGTGCAACGATTTTAATTGATGCACTTGGCATTGGACCACACGTTCACGTTGCAAGCTACGAGTTTGCCTGCAAAGCAGGAACAGAAGCAATGTATGTTGCTTATAGCTTAGTAAAAGCTGGAGAAATGAAATATGCAATGGGCATCGGTGCTGATACTTCGCAAGGTGCACCAGGTGATGCGCTCGAGTATTCTGCATCTGCTGGTGGAGCAGCTTTTATTATGGGAGCTGAGAATGTTGTTGCCGAAATATTATTTACAAATTCTTATACTTCCGACACTCCAGATTTCTGGCGAAGAGAACACGAATTTTATCCAAGGCACGCCGCAAGATTTACGGGTGAACCGGCATACTTCAAACATCTTGTAAGTGCCGGCAAAGCTCTTCTTGAAAAATCTAAAATGAAACCGTCAGATTTTAAATATTGTGTTTTTCATATGCCAAACGGAAAATTCCCGCAGATGGCTGCAAAGCAATTAGGATTTACAAAAGAGCAGATGGAAGTTGGTTGGATTGTTCCGTGGATGGGTAATACGTATTCAGGTTCATCTCCAACAGGATTGGCCGCAATACTTGATGTTGCTAATCCCGGCGATTTAATATTTATGGTTTCATTTGGATCAGGTGCAGGAAGTGATGGATTCGTTTATCGTGTAACTGATAAAATAAAAGATGTGCAGGATAAAGCACCTAAGTTGAGAGACCAGCTTGATAAAGATAAAATCTATCTCGATTACGGGCAGTACGCCAAGTATCGTGGCAAAATAATTTTGAACGAATAGTTTTCTGTCATTGCGATCCCGCTTTAGCGAAAGAAGCAATCTCAAGTAAAAATTAGAGATCACTTCACTTCGCTCGTGATGACAAAGTAATAAAATTAAAAAGGAAATTAATTATGAGAGACGTAGCAGTAATTGGAATTGGGATGACACAGTTCGGTGAACTGTGGGGAAAATCCATCAAAGATATTTTTGTTGAAGCTGCATCGAAGGCAATTAAAAATGCCGGAGTTGATCACATTGATTCAATGTATGTTGGCTCAATGAGCAGTGGATTGTTTGTTGGGCAGGAACACCTTGGTGCTATACTTGCAGATTACCTCGGACAAAATCCAATCCCAGCAACGAGAGTTGAATCTGCTTGTGCATCGGGAGGTGCAGCATTTCGTGCAGCTTATTTTGAAGTAGCTTCTGGTGCAAGCGATATTGTTCTTGCAGGCGGAGTCGAAAAGATGACCGATGGTGCCGATGTTACAGATGCGCTCGCAACAGCGGCAGACCAGGAATATGAAGTTTATCAGGGTGTTACTTTCCCCGGTTTGTATGCAATGATTGCAAATGCACATATGAATCAGTATGGAACTACTAGAGAGCAACTTGCGGTTATCGCGGTGAAGAATCACAGAAATGGAGCTAATAATCCGCACGCACAATTCAGAAATCCGGTAACTTTAGAACAAGTAATGAACTCAGCATTAGTTGCTGATCCATTAAGATTGCTTGATTGTTCACCTGTCAGTGATGGTGGTGCGGTAGTCATTCTTTGCTCAATGGATATTGCAAAGAAGTTCACTGATACTATAATTAAAATTAAAGGAACAGCACAGGCATCAGATACAATTGCACTTCACTCGAGAAAAAGTTTAACGACATTAAACTCAGTTGTAACGGCAGCGCAGAAAGCGTACAAGATGGCAGGAGTTACACCAAAAGATATCAACTTTGCAGAAGTTCACGATTGCTTCACGATAGCTGAGGCAGTGGTTTATGAAGATCTCGGCTTCTGTGAAAAAGGATGCGGTGGACCTGCAGCAGAAGAAGGACGAACAGCAATTGATGGTAAAACTCCTTTAAACACAAGCGGTGGTTTGAAATCAAAAGGTCACCCTGTTGGTGCAACAGGCATCGCTCAAATAATTGAATTATACGAACAGCTAACCGGACAAGCAGGAAAGCGGCAAGTTAAAAATGCGCATATTGGTTTAGCACAAAATATGGGTGGTTCCGGTGCAAGCTGTGTAATAAATATTCTGGAGGCAAAATGATTAGTCCAAGATATCACAGAGAAATTCCACAACGTTATCGTTTGGAAGCAGGTAAGTGCAAAGCTTGCGGTAATGTTAGTTTTCCGCCAAGACTTGTTTGTCCCGAGTGCGGTAAAAATGAGTTCGAGGTAGTAAGATTAAAAGATGAAGGCAAGCTTCTTACTTATACCATTATCAGAGTTGCATCTGATAAATTTTTTGGAACAACTCCTTTCGCAGTCGGAATTGTAGAGTTGAATGATGGAGTAAAATTAACCACACAAATTGCTGATGTAAATTTTGATCAACTTAAGATAGGACAAAAAGTAAAACTTGTTTTTCGCAAGATACAGGATGAAGGAAAATCAGGTTTGCATTGTTATGGTTATAAAGCAGTACTGTTTAAATTAATTTTGACAAACTCATTTTGTTTTCAGAAACATTCAGCCTGCCAACCCTGCCTGACGATAGGTATGGATGAAGGGAAATCTGGCTTGCACTACATTGGGTATTAGGCATTGATAACGAACTGATTAGTAAATACGATAGTTGGTATTTATTTCGATTACATAATAGGTAAAAAGGATATAAAGATGAAGGAGACATATATCAGGTTTATGGCACCTGTTCTGCCAGCTACAATTGATATGCTCATGAAAGTTATTGACAAGAAAATCCATGAAAAATATGAAAGACTTAATCTACTTTTATCGTCTCCAGGTGGATCGGTTTTTCATGGTTTATCGATTTATAATTTCTTAAAGGGTGCTCCAATCGAAACATATACATATAACTTTGGAAGTGTAGATTCCATTGGAGTTGTAATTTACTGTGCTGGCAAGAAACGATTTTGTGTACCCGATGCAAGATTCTTGATTCATGGAGTAAAAATGAATTTCCAAGGACCTGCAAGTTTTGACGAATTTCAAATTCACGAGCATCTCAAATCTGTGCAAATCGATCAGAAAAATATTGCTCGAGTTATTGCTGATAATACAGGCAAAGGTTCGGATGTTATCGAGAAAGATATGCATGATCGGAAGACATTAAATCCTAGTGAAGCTAAAGACTATGGACTCGTAAACGAAATTAAGTCCGAGCTTTTTCCTATCGATGCAGAATTTTATTCGATTGGGGAACAGATACAGCAGATGCCAATACAGATCATGTAACAGGTACCGCAAGCTGGTAATTTCACAAAATCTATCGATCTTGATATAGTTACTCTCTGAGCTTTAATGTTAATGTCTAATTTTAATTAAGGATTTAATAACTTAAACTTTTTTCGTTGGTTAAAATAATCCAGAATATGGTTATTAAAATCCTTCTATAATACTTAACTTTCTTTCTCCTTATCTCATTTCTTAATAAATTACGCGCCAGATTTTAGTATTTAATCCTGAATTTATTTCAGGATCTTTGGAGTTTTATATAAATTAAATTGAACATTCACTAAAGATGCCGAAATGAACCTGTCTACCGACAGGTAGATTCGGCATAAAAAATTATTATGAAAGATAAAATTAGAATAGCGTCCGGGCAAGGATTTTGGGGTGACTTAATAGATGCACCTTACCACCAGGTAACAAAAGGAGATATAGACTATCTTGTGATGGATTACCTTGCTGAAGTCACAATGTCAATCCTTCAAAAGCAGAAGAACAGGAATACCAACCTCGGATACGCAACCGACTTGATCGATTTAATGAAAAAGATTCTTCCCATCACATCAAAAAAAGGTATCAAAGTAATTACGAACGGTGGTGGTGTAAATCCAATTGCATGTGCAGATGCAATTCTTGAAGCTGCTATGAAACTTGATATTGGAAAGCTCGATGTTGCGGTCGTTCTTGGAGATGATATAAAAGATTGTTTGGATGAGATAATTCAAAAAGGTTGCGAACTTAAAAATATGGAAACCGGTGAACCGATAATTAAAGTTAAAGATAAGCTGTTAAGCGCAAACGTTTACTTCGGCGCTTTTCCAATAGTTGAAGCGTTGAAAAGAGGAGCCGACATTGTAATCACAGGAAGAACAACAGATACAGGATTAACTCTGGCACCAATGATTTATGAGTTTGGTTGGATGCAAACAGATTACGATTTAATGGCAGCGGGAACTGTCGCAGGCCATATTTTAGAGTGCGGAGCACAAGCAACAGGCGGAAATTTTTTGGGTGACTGGGAATCAATTGAGAACTTTGCTGAAATTGGTTTTCCAATCGCTGAGGCTTATCCAAATGGTGAAGTAATAATAACAAAACACGAAAACACTGGCGGCATAGTAACCTTCGGTACAATTGCCGAACAGCTTGTGTATGAAATAGGAGATCCGACAGAATATATCACACCGGATTGTGTTGCTGACTTTACTTCAATTAAACTTGAGGAAGTTGGCAAAGACAGAGTAAGAGTTTATAATGTGAAAGGAAAACCGGAAACAGAATTCTATAAAGTTTCGTGTTCATATAGCAGTGGATACAGCGCAACCGGAACACTTACATATTCCTGGCCGCAAGCACTTACAAAAGCCAGAAAAGCAGACAGAATACTTCGCAAAAGATTACAAAACCTCGGACTTCAATTTGACGAGATACGTTCAGAGTTTGTTGGATACAATGCGACTCACGAAAATCTTTCTCCAGAACTGGACGAAGATAAAATTAATGAAATTGTTTTACGGTTTTCAGTGAGAGCAAAAGACAGGCACACAGTAAATAGATTCGGGCAAGAAATTGCACCATTAATTTTAACTGGTCCGCCGAGTGTTACAGGCTTTGCAGGTGGTCGTCCAAAACCAAAAGATGTTGTCGCGTATTGGCCGGCGTTAATACCGAAGAAATTGGTTACTCCTAAAGTGAAAATACTAGAGTTAAAATGAAAAAAATAAAATTACGAGACATAGCACATGGTCGGAGTGGTGATAAAGGTGATGCAGCAAATATTGGTATCATTGCTAATGATGATAAAGGTTATGAAATTATTGCAAAGTATTTAACCGCTGAGAAAGTTAAAAAGCATTTTGAAGGGATTTGTCACGGTAAAGTTGAACGTTACGAAATGCCGAACATCAGGGCTTTGAATTTTCTGCTGCATAATACTCTTGGTGGAGGAGGAACAGTTTCGCTTAAGCACGATGCGCAAGGAAAAACACTTGCGGCAGCCTTGTTACGACTTGAGATTGATTTACCCTGAATTAATTTCAGGGTCTCTGATTAAAAATGAATACTGTTTGAATTAATCCAAAGATGCTGAAACAAGTTCAGCATGACTTAATAAATAGGAATAAAGTATGTACGAAGAAGAATCAAAAGAACTAAAAAACTACCAGCAAAGAGTCGAAAATCTCCGGGGGTATCTTTGATGTTGATAAAAAAATATCAAAGGTAGAAGAACTACGTAGTAAGTCAGGTGAACCATCCTTCTGGAATGACCAGATGGCCGCACAAAAAGTACTTCAGGAAATAAAATCTCTCGAACAGTGGATCAATCTTCACAAAGCAGTTGATAAAAAAGTCAATGATTTAAAGGATATTATAGAGCTTGCGGCTATAGAAAAAGACGAATCCTTTTACGATGAAATCAGAAAAGAATTGGATTCCCTGACTTCTGCAATAGAAGATGCTGAATTTAAAAATATGTTAAGTGGAAATGATGATGACAAGAATTGCCTACTTACAATTCATTCAGGTGCAGGTGGAACCGAAGCGCAAGATTGGGCTGATATGCTTTTACGAATGTATTTACGCTGGGGTGAGCAGAATGGATATCAGATGAGTATTCTGGATATGCTCGAGGGTGATGGTGCTGGAATTAAATCTGCAACCGTCGAGGTGACTGGAGAATTTGCATATGGTTATCTAAAAGCAGAAAACGGCGTTCATCGTCTTGTTCGTATTTCACCATTCGATTCAAATAAAAGAAGACATACATCCTTTGCATCCGTTTTTGTAATTCCTGAAATTGATGACACGATCGAAATAGAAATCAATCCTGCTGATTTAAGAATTGATACTTATCGTTCTGGTGGAAAGGGAGGTCAGAACGTAAATAAAGTTGAGACCGCTGTCAGGATAACCCATTTACCAACAAACACAGTCGCAGCTTGCCAGAGTGAAAGATCCCAGGGGCAGAATAAAGCTACAGCAATGAAAATGCTTAAGTCCAAGCTCTATCAGCTTGAAGTGGAAAAACAGCAAGCAGAGTTGGATGAAGTTGAAAAAAATAAAATGAAGATTGAATGGGGGAGTCAAATTCGCTCGTATGTTTTTCATCCATACAATATGGTTAAGGATCATAGAACTGACGAAGAAACCTCTGATGTTCACCGCGTGATGGATGGAGATATTGACAGGTTTATTAAAGCATATTTGTCAAAGTTCAGTAAGAATTAATCTGTGCTGTGCTGAAAGAAAAAAAGTAATCAAGAAAAAACCTACGACTAAATCCAGAGAAG
>CAVOPS010000002.1:0-36300 GCA_963698155.1 uncultured Ignavibacteriaceae bacterium
GATTATTTGAGATGATTTTGGTCACCACAACACTCACCGCACAAGCACTTGCTGGCAGCCAAGCCCTGGAAGTGGAGAGCATAAATGGTTTTAATATTGGCGATAATATAAAAATTAATCCTGGTGGGCTGAATGAAGAGACTAATACAATAACAGGCTTCGGTTCTCTTTTGCTTCAGAACTCCTTTGCAGTTCGACCACTCAGTTGGAGAGATTGTTTTAAATTTAACTCCAACTTCCGTCGAAGAAAATAACTCAAGTGTTCCTTTAGATTATGTTCTTTTGAATAATTACCCTAATCCTTTCAACCCGAGTACAAAAATCAGTTGGCAGTCTGCCGGTAGGGCAGTAGTCATGGCAAACAATAAAAGTTTACGATGTTTTGGGAAATGAAAGTTGCAACTTTAGTTGATGAATACAAACCAGCAGGAAGATACGAAGTTGAATTTAGTCCATCTTCCCTGCCTAGCCGGCAGGCAGGCATCAACCATCAACCATCTTCCGGAGTTTACTTATGTCGTCTTCAAACAGATAATTTTTCTAAGTCAATTAAAATGTTATACATCAAATAATTAAAAGGAGAAAAAAATGAAAACCATCGCAACAGTTCTTTCACTTTTTATTTTCTGTTCTATATCCTTTCCCCAAGATATAGAGGGCAGCAAAGATCACCCAATGTTTAACAGGCTTTCGGGATTTTATATAACTGATTATTCAGCTGAAGATTTTGGTACACATCAATTCTATTACCTTGATAAGGATGATGTTGTTGAAGGGAAAAAAACTTCCATAAGCTATCTAAGTGACAATGAAGTTGGTGCGCTTAAAATTATCCGGAATTTTTCAAATGCTATCAAGAAAATAGGAGGACAGGCATTCGAGGAAGGTGAAAATAGGGTTGTTCTATTTCTCAAAAAAGGAAATGCTGAAACCTGGGCAGAGGTGTATTCTTATAGCGACAGTTATAACCTTACGATAATTGAAAAGGGTGAAGTAGAACAGGAAATAACTGCCAATGCAATTCTTGAAGAACTGAATAAAACGGGAAAAGCTATACTTTATATTAATTTCGATTCCGGTAAATCGACAATTAAAAAAGAATCAATGCCGATTGTTGAGCAGATAATCGAGATGATGAATCAGGCAAAAGATATCAAGCTTAGTGTTGAAGGGCATACTGATTCTGATGGCAAGAACGAATCCAATTTAAAACTTTCTGAAGCCCGTGCCAAAGCAGTTGTGGAAGCAATTACTAAAGGAGGTATAGACGCGGCACGATTAAGCTCCGCGGGTTTTGGAGAAGAAAAACCAATTGCTGATAATTCATCGGAAGAGGGAAAAGCTAAAAACAGAAGAGTAGAGTTAATTAAAAAGTGAGTTAAATTTTTTCTATTAAAATTGAAATTCATTTTTACCAAAGAAAGGTAAGGTGTAACTATGACAATTTACAATAATATTATATCCAGCAGAATAAGCAGATATTTATTCCTACTCTTGCTTATTACACTCACATCTATTGTAAATAACTTTACCATTGCTCAAAACATGGTTGCAAAGCTTAGTGATGAAGAGATAGTGGTCGTAATTCCTTTATTGAAAACCGAGATGGCGGGATATGAGAATGTTGTAAATGCAATGTCGAACGAACAGGACAGGCGTTATCAACTATTCCTTGATATAAAGTCAGGAAAAACTGATCCCCTTGACTGGTTGAAACAAAATTCGAAACATATCATAGTACCACAGGGAGCTATATACGAACCAGACTGCTCAAGAGCTGTTTCTATAAAAGGATGGGAATATAATCAAGATCCTGAATCAGTTTTAAAACCAAGTGCAGTACCAACAGCTATCTTTTCTTTTGGAAAAGAGTTTCCTGCAATAAATAAACAACTTCTCGGGGAAAATATTTCGCACGAAAGCTACCAGAAGTTCCTATATAATTCAGTTAATCAGAACGATCCTAGTTATAAAAAAATACATGAAATTCTTGAAGAGACGCGCCTCTTTTACGTTAAAAATGGACTCTCTGCAAGTTATGGACTGAGTGGAGGCAGAGTTGTAAGCTTCTATCATCCTGATGAGGAAGGGCTTATTTCAGGAATTGTGTGTGACATAGATGAAACACTTTTTGATCCTTCATATCCTGAATTGATAACAGAATGCAGGTCTGACCTGATGGGACCATGTATAGAAATCAAAGCTGAGTATGAGTTACTGAATAAAATATTTAACACCGCCGAAAGCACTGATCAGGTTGATGAAAATATTAAAAATAGTTTAAAGAAAGTCAATATTACCGAAGAACGTTACGCTCTGATAAAAATTTCCCTGCTGCAAGCGCGAATGGACAGCGAATTCCCTGATGCAATAGAAGTACCATCAATTGATTTCACTCCGACAACCGATGAGGAGAGAGAAACAGCAAAAATTATTGAAATTATCAAAGAGGATGCTCTGGCGAGAAAGAGCAATATTTTAATTTACAATAAATACAAATCAGAACTCGATCCTATTTGTGATGATCTACAGAAGTATATGGGTGGACAATATTGAACGAGTGAAAACCAATTAACAAAAAGGAGGAATTGAATTATGCACGAATTCAGATTTTCATATTTGGTGTTGCAAAATGCTGCAGTGTCTTTCATTTTGGCGCTGACTCTGATAGTTACAACAAAAGCACAATGTGATGAATGTATTGATAACCGTATCATACTCTTCGATGCCGCAGTGAATGTTCCTCCTCCCTCTGATACAGCAATGCAAAAAGCGTTCGCGTGGGCTTCGTTATTCGAAGTCAGTAGAAAAGTCCGTTACTATACTCACTGGGAAGATCCTACAAAAGAATGTTTTATCTGGATCGATGGAGGTCTCTGGCTTGCAAATTCAGAACAAGGTGGCACTTTTAAGTTTGGACCTACATATTCAAATCTTCCGCCAGCAGGTCCTGTCGAATCAACACCTTACCTAATTACAGGATCAATTTCGCAAGCTGGAGCAATTGATAATTACACGTTAACATGGCAGATCGAATGCGGGACTTCTCGTGAAGTTGTGCGTTCATCAACAGTTACCTTTTCAACCAACTCATCGTTTGCTGGTTTAGACCAAGCTGCAAAGAAAGCTGCAGCAGGTTTACAGCCATTACTTCAAGTTATTCGTGACTTCGAAATAAAAAAGCGTGATGAAGATATGGGAGTCGCACGCAGTTCGTCGGGTTTCTTTTAAAGTTACTCCAGAGAAAAAAAATCTTCAGCCAAATGATAGTACAAAAGTCGAGTTGGAATTGATAGATATATGTGATGATTACGTATTAAAAAATCGTGAGATTATTCTTGAACCTTATACTGATCCGGAAACAGGTGAAAAATTATGTAACGGTCCAACCGGAGGAACAGTAAGACCAACACGAATAACAACCGATGAAAACGGCAAAGCAACGGTAACGTTTATAGCTGGGAAAAGTGGAGGACTTGGAATAATTGATGCCGTATATCGATATAAAAAACCACATGGTTGGATAGATGCAATGTTTGGTGAAGCAAGTATCAATTTAGCAAAATCGATGTGGGACGTGAAAGTAGAGTTTCAGCATTCAGCTAATTCCACAACTAATATGACTTCTATGGAAGGAGAAAACACTACTCAGAGCACTGCTGATTCATACTTCTATGTTAATGCAAATATGAGTTTTGTCTTTGAAAATAAAAATTCTGAAAATGCCGGAGAGGACAGGTTAATTATTAATGCTCCGGATGATGAATCATCGGGCATTGCGTACGGATTTAAATGCATGGGGAACTATCAGGAAGCTGGAATTTCACGTATCGTAAAAAAGGATGGTGAAGGTAATACAATCGGCTTCATTAACAGTCAATCGAATTTCAGTGGTCAAGGAATCAGTTCAATGCTTTATGCCGGTTTAAACTTCGAATATTCCAAAGATGGAATCTGTATGTTTTCATTTGGCGGTACTGTTCACCGCCAGGGAACCAGTCATATGAAAATCAGCGGTTTTCCTGATGGTGGACCAGAGAAAATGGATGATGAATTCTCTGTGGCAAATGTAATGTTTACAAGTTTTGAACCGGAAGCCAAATTCAAATATGATGGGTCGGGTTACACTGTAGACTACATTAAAAAGAAAACTACGAATGAACAAGGTGCATCATCCACATATACTTTTAAGGTACATGCTCAAATCACAAAAAAATAAAATGTATCAGCCTGTATGCTATGATGAAAGAAGTGTCTCACAATTTGAAAAATGGATGAATTAAAAAATAAATTATCAGGTTTATTTAAATACCCAATAATCTTCATTGAGGTCCAACAATGAAAATTAAAATATTTTACTTCAATCAGGCAATATCAATTGTTCTGGGTTTTATTTTTTCACTTTTCGGAAGATGAACTATCAGCTGTCCGTTATCATATTTAGCACTGATTTTTGTTTTATCAATTGAATCGGAGATTTTAAATTTCCTGAAATAATTCCCCAATTCATTTTCATTCAGGATATAATCTCTGTTAACTGTCTCATCGTAATTAATTCTCCCAAAAACGATCAGCGATTCTTCAATAACCTTCACCTGCACTTCACTCCTTAAACACCGGGCATATTAGCTACAAGAATAAACTCATCAGGATTTTCATAAATATCCGATGAAGGTAAGATATTATTCTGTGTTCTTAGTATTTCTTCAATTGAATAATTGTTTAAAAGCTTTTACTGCGATTATCTCTTTATTATCTGACATTATTAACTCCTTATTTATAATTCGTTCCATCTAAAACTGTTTGAAGAGATTGTACATAAAGTTTTACTCAATTGTCATTCCCACGTAAGCCTGCCTGACGGCAAGGCAGGTAGGAATCCATTTTCTTTTGATCGAGATAGATTCCCGCTCGTCTCGGAGACGAAGTCAACGGATTTTCACGGGAATGACACAATAGTTATGACTTTTGATACAATCTCATTAATAACTTACTTGTCTTTATTATCGTTGTCATCAACTACTTCGTATGAAGCATCCTGCACGTTTTCTTTCTGATCTTTTGGCTGTTCAGGACCACCTGCGGTTTGCTGTTGTTCTGCAGTCTGCTGCCCTGCCTGCTGATAAAGCTGTGAAGCTATTTCATTCCATACCTTGTTCAGTGACTCGGTAGCAGCCTTTATCTGATCAGAGTTATTGGTTGCAATAGCATCTTCAACTTTCTTGATTTCAGTTTCAAGTTTCGACTTGGCATCGGCAGAAAGTTTGTCTTTCATTTCCTCAATTTGTTTCTTAGTCTGGAATACAAGACTATCGGCCTGGTTTCTGATTTCAACACTTTCCTTCTTCTTCTTATCTTCTGCGGCATGCTCTTTAGCATCACGTTGCATTTTTTCAATTTCCTCTTTGCTCAAACCGCTTGAGGAAGTAATCCTTATGCTCTGTTCCTTACTCGTTGCTTTATCTTTAGCCGCTACGTGAAGGATACCGTTGGCATCAATATCAAAGGTAACTTCAATCTGCGGAATGCCACGTGGTGCTGGTGGAATACCATCTAAATGAAATCTGCCAAGAGTTCTGTTATCATTAGCCATTGGTCTTTCACCCTGCAGGATATTAATTTCTACAGATGGCTGACTATCCGATGCAGTTGAGAATATTTCACTTTTCTTTGTCGGAATGGTCGTATTAGAATCTATCAGCTTGGTCATCACGCCACCAAGAGTCTCAATACCAAGTGATAATGGAGTGACATCAAGAAGAAGAACATCCTTAACATCACCTGCTAAAACACCGCCTTGAATTGCTGCACCAACTGCAACTACTTCATCAGGGTTAACACCTTTGTGCGGTTCTCTTCCAAACAAATCTTTTACTAGCTGCTGAACCATTGGTATCCTGGTTGAACCACCAACAAGTATTACTTCGTGAATATCTGATTGCGAAACTCCCGCATCCTTCATCGCTTGCTGACAAGGAATTTTTGTTCTGTCAACCAAATCGTGAATAAGCTGCTCAAATTTTGATCTGCTTAAGTTAATGTTTAAATGTTTTGGTCCATCTTGTGTTGCAGTTATGAACGGAAGATTTACATCCGTTGAGTTAGAAGAAGATAATTCAACTTTTGCCTTCTCAGCAGCTTCTTTCAATCTCTGCAAAGCCATAGGATCTTTTTTGAGATCTATACCTTCAGTTTTTTTAAACTCATCTGCTAAATAATCTATTAATCTCTGATCGAAATCATCGCCGCCAAGATGCGTATCACCATTTGTTGATTTCACTTCGAATACACCTTCACCTAATTGCAGGATAGATACGTCGAATGTTCCACCACCTAAATCATAAATAGCTACCATGTGATCTCTTGTTTTTTTATCTAACCCATAGGCAAGTGCAGCAGCGGTCGGTTCATTTATTATTCTTCTTACCTGTAACCCGGCAATTTCACCTGCATCTTTCGTTGCCTGTCTCTGAGAATCATTAAAGTATGCAGGTACAGTAATAACTGCTTCGGTTACCGGCTGACCAAGATAATCTTCTGCAGTCTTTTTCATCTTTTGCAAAATCATTGCACTAATTTCAGGTGGTGAATAAATACGATCCTGAATCTTTACTCTCGCAGAATTGCTTTCACCTGTAACGACTTCAAAAGGTACCTCACTTCTCTCTGTACCGACTTCATTAATAAATCTGCCCATAAATCTTTTTATTGAAAAAACTGTGTTTTTCGGATTTGTAATCGCCTGTCGTTTTGCCGGTTGACCGACAAGTCGTTCTCCAGACTTTGTAAATGCAACAACCGATGGAGTTGTTCTTCCACCTTCCGAATTTGGTATAACCACCGGATCATTTCCTTCCATAACTGCCACGCAAGAATTTGTTGTTCCGAGGTCTATTCCTATTATTTTACCCATTTTAATTCTCCTTGATTTTAAATTTTGATAATTTCTTTTAATTCATTTTAACGATGTTATTTCTAACAAACTTTGCCCTATGAACCCCTATATATCCCAATATAAATGCCAGAGAAGTGCTGTTTCTATAAATTATTATATTGATTGAAGTTAAGAGCTTTTTACTCTCTCGGATTAATTATTTCCTTGGTCAGACAGCTTGCCAGTTTGGCACTATCTGTTAGACAAAAGTCAATTATAATGACAGATTAGCTTTAGGCAGAAACCAACTTAAATCAGGAACTGATAGGAATTCAGTATCGCATAAGACATCAATTTCAAATTATTAAAATCACTAGCAGATATTAGGACCACTTCAGTCTGTATAGATCAACTCTAAATCTCAATAAGAATTATTCAAAGCCAAATGAGTAATTTTGTTTAGAGCAAAAGGAGACAAAATGTTTAACCTGGAAATCTTTGACCTCAAGTTAGAGACTGAATTTATTGGTAGAAATTTTATTTATTGTGATGAGATTGAATCAACCAACAGCGAGCTTCTTTCCGGCAAGCAGCAATATAAAAAAACAGGGACAGTATTGCTTGCAGAAAAACAACTGGCTGGCAAAGGCAGAAAAGACAGGACTTGGCAAAGTGCCAGAGGATTGAACCTTACTTTTTCGATTCTGCTGATGAAGGATGTTGTTGCCGGAATAAATATCAATCATCTGAATCTTGCTGCTTCATTAGCTGTTGCTTCCGCAATTGAAAATCTTCATCAGCTTAAAACAGAACTTAAATGGCCTAATGATGTATTGATTGATAAGAAAAAAGTTGCCGGTATATTGACGGAGACATCTATCAAGGGAACCAAAATTGAACGTGCTGTAATTGGCTTCGGAATAAATCTGAACCAGATTGTTTTCCAGGGTGATTTTAATTTCCCGCCAACATCATTAAAGATTGAATTGAAAGCCGATATAGATAGAGAAAATATACTTGCCGAAATTCTAAATAATTTTGAAGAACTTTTGCTTGATCTTGAATCAAAGCCCAAGACAATATTGAATGAGTGGCGCAATAAATGTCAAATGATCGGCGATAAAATTACTATTACAGAAAATGACAAGGTCAAGACAGGAATTTTCCATGACATTGACGACAATGGTTACCTGCTTCTTAAAAGAACTGATTCAATTGAAAAAATTCATTTCGGCGATGTGAGTTTTGTTTGATGCTTCTTACACTCGACATAGGTAATACAAATATCAAATCAGCTTTATTCGATGATAATAGTTTGAATGAATTTACTGTTCATCCAAATATTGATAATTTAATTAATTACTTAGAGAAAATCTTATCACTGAAGCAGCGATTTGTTCAGTTAACCCGTCAATAGAAAAAATATTAGTTGATTATTTTTCTGCAAACAACATCTCCTTGTTCCGTGCGAACATCCATAATACATTTAACCTGACGATTAAATATGATACTCCAAATTCTCTTGGAATGGATAGGGTATGCTCAACTGTTGGTGCATTGGAAATTGCGACTAAAGAAAAATTACTTTCGAAGAATCAATACCTCATAACTATTGATTTCGGGTACTGCAACCACTATAAATATTGTTTCACCCTCTCAGGAATTTATTGGCGGCTTGATTGCACCTGGAATTTCTACGATGCTTAAATCTCTGAATGAAAGAACAGCGCAGCTTCCATTGCCCGATTTGAATAATTACAACGGATTAATTGGTAATTCAACTGATTCATCTATAATCAGCGGAGTGATTAATGCAACGGTTGGTATGATCGGTGAGACGATTAATCATTTAAGTTCTGCGAGTGATCAAAATATGCCGATAATATTTGCTACAGGTGGAAATGCGAGTTATGTTCTTCCCCATCTTAGATACAAAGTTTTTTTTGAAGAAGCTTTGGTTTTAAAGGGATTGAAGGCAATCTATGATTTGAATAAAACTTAGAAGATAGAACTCATTACATTGTAATTTTAATGTTATCTATCAACCTGGTTTTACCAACCTTACAAGCAACTAAGATACAATACTCTCTGCCGGATTTTAATTCATCTATAATGTCAAAAGTACCAGCTTCAACTATTTTTATATAATCAAGATTAGCTGATGGAACTTTGGAGAAAAGTTCATTCATATTTGATAAAATGATACCCACTCTTCTCTCACCTGAAGAAATAATTTTCTTTGCCAGTTGGAGCGAACGATAAAGGACAAGTGCATCTTTTCTTTCCGTTGCAGATAAATAAACATTTCTAGAACTCATTGCTAATCCATCTTCTTCGCGAACTATCGGGCATCCGATAATTTTTATGTTAAGCTTTAGATCCCTGACCATCTGCTTGATCACAGCCAATTGTTGTGCATCCTTCTGACCGAAGAAAGCATAATCAGGTTGAATGCAATTGAATAAAATCATCACAACGGTAGCTACTCCACGAAAATGAGTTGGACGAAATTCACCTTCGAGCTTCTTTGTTACATACTCAACATTTACATAAGTCTGAAAATTTTTCGGATAGATTTCTTCAGTTGAAGGAAGAAAAAGATAATCTACTTTTTCATCTTCCAGAAGCTTATTATCTCTCTCAACATCTCGCGGATAGCTGTTAAAATCTTCAGATGGACCAAACTGTGTGGGATTCACAAAGTTGGAAACAATAGTTAAATCACAAGTTTTTTTTGATTCCCTGATGAGTGATAGATGTCCTTCGTGCAGGTATCCCATTGTAGGAACAAAGCCGATTGTTTTACCGTCTGCTTTAATGTTGGTAGAAATTATGAGGATATCTTGTGCTGATGAAACAGTTTTAATTTCAGCCTCAAGTCATTAATTCGAGGAGGTTGTTTATGGTTTGTCGTAGATTCTTTCTGTGACTAATAACATCAATAAAACCTTTTTCGAGTAGAAATTCTGATTTCTGAAATCCTTCAGGCAAGTCTTTGCCAATCGTTTGTTTGATTACCCTTGGACCGGCAAATCCAATTAATGCATTTGGTTCTGCAATATTAATATCACCAAGCATAGCATAACTTGCCGTGGTGCCACCCGTTGTTGGATCAGTAATAACAGATAAGTAAGGAATACCAGCATCAGCCAGACGTGTTAATCGTGCACTTGTTTTTGCTAATTGCATAAGTGAGTATGCGGCCTCCATCATTCTTGCACCGCCGCTTTCGGATACTATGATTAAAGGAATTTTATTCTTAACTGCTTTATCTATAACCCGTGCAATTTTCTCCCCAACAACCGTTCCCATACTGCCACCAATAAATTGAAAGTCCATACAAGCTATGGCAATATTTCTTCCTTCAATTTTACCTGTGCCGACCCGAACCGCTTCGTAAAGCCCAAGTGCTTTAACAGTGTTGTTCAGTCTATCTTTGTATTTTTTTGTGTCTTCAAATTTAAGAGGATCAGGAGATCTCATCTTTTTATGCATCTCCTTAAAGCTGCCTTTGTCAAGAAGAAGGCTGATGTATTCCTCGCTGCCGATTCGGAAATGGTGTTCGCACTTCAGACAAGTCCAGAGATTTGATTCAAGCTGTTTCTTATGAATTATTTCACCACAGCCGGGACATTTTTCCCAGAGCCCATCAGGTAAATCCTTCTTCTGTGAGTCAGGAGAAATGTTATCTTTTGATCTGCTAAACCAAGGCATTAGCCACCTTTTTTATTAATATCGGCATATATAGTCAATATTTTCGTAGGATCTTTTGGATCGTTTGATTGAACGGTAACTGTCTTGCTATTTTTTCCGGATCTGTTTTTAGTATCGAATTCAACTACTATAGTACCCTGCTGCCCTGGCTTAATATTACTGCTACTTAAAAGAGCCGCTGTACAACCACAGGATGATTTTACATCCTTTATAATTAGCTCGGATGTTCCTTTATTTATAAAACTGAATGTATAATTAACCTTTTCACCTTCGCTCACCTGTCCAAAGTCATGTTGGACTTCAGGAAAATAAATTGCTGGGACACCTCCACTTTGTTCACCGGTTACAACATTTCCGGAAATAGTTATTGTCATTTCAGGATTTAGTGGATCATTAGTAAAAATCTTGACTGTCTTTTTTTGTATTCCCATTCTTCCGGTTGAGTTGAACTTAACGGTTAGATTAGTTGATTCACCTGGTGCAAGTTCATTCTTTTCAGGCACTGCAGCCGTACAACCACATGATGCCTGCACATTAGTTATTTTTAGTAAGTCTCCACCGCTGTTGGTTAAAACAAATGTGTGCGATACTGTTTCACCTTGCTTAATCTGTCCAAAATCAAAACTGTTCTGCTGAAGAACTAACTTTGGCTGCATAAGCTGTGCTAACACTATTGAAGAAAACAAAAAGAAAACAAACAGAAGGTTCTTAATCATTTATTTTTCTCCTTTACTATAAAATCTTTTAAATAATTTGGTTCTAAAAAATCGTATTCGAATGTTTTTCTACTCTTACCAAAATCAACCGCCCATTTGGCTATAAAAAGAGGGTCCGGAACTGAGGGATATTCAACGTCTTTTCCGACTAGTACAGCGGAATTTCCAAAAATCCGACAGCCCTCAGATTTTTTAACAAATAGGTCTTTTGTTAAAATGGTTAAATCCTCCGCAAATATATAGTTATTGCCCCTAATTTGAAACCTTGTAAAATAGACCTCTTCTTTATTTACTCTATTCGAAATAATGAATTCATCATCTTCTTTAAGAATAGTTGACAGTTGAAGAGCAAAAGCTTCATAAGTAGGTACAGGCAATAGTGGTAGGTTTGCTCCATAAGCGATACCTTTAGCCGCAGAAAATCCGATACGCAGTCCGGTGAAAGAACCGGGACCTTCAGAAACAGCTATTGCATCAAGTTCCGCTGGTTTAATCTTCGCAGTTTTGAAAAGGAAATCAGTGAGTTCAAATATTTTTTCAGAATGTGAGTGCTTAAGATTTACAGATGATGAAAAGTATTTATCGTCCGAAAAGTAGATACAAACACCACAAATATTTTCTGATGTTTCAAAAGCAAGAATAGGTTTGTTTTTAACTAAATTTTTCAAACCTGAACTCTCTTTCTGTTCCATTCAAGATCCCGATACTGATTTCAGTTCTCTTTGAAGGCAGGACTGAAGGCAAACGATTACCCCATTCAATAAAAATAATTGAATCATCATCATTCACATAATCCTGCCAGCCAATATCAAATAGTTCTGCTGAATTTTTTAGTCTGTAGAAATCAAAATGACAAATATGATATTTATTATGGTATTCATTCACAATCGCGAAAGAAGGACTGTTCACATTCGTTATCCCGATTGATGTAAGTGCTGCTTTAATGAAAAAAGTTTTTCCTGCACCGAGATCACCGTTGAGTACTATCCTGTCGCCTTTTTTACGCGATGACATAAAATCAGAAGCCAGTGATGCTGTCTCTGCTTCACTGGTTGTTTTTATTGTTGAAGGAAACCCGATCAATTACTTCGGCTCCATTGTAATAACTGGTAATATCATCTCTTCAAGCGAAATTCCGCCGTGCTGAAAAGTATCTTTGTAGTGGCTCAGATATTTATGATAGTCAGTTGGATAAACAAAATAATAATCTTCTTTTGCAATAATATAATTTATCGTAACTCCACGTTTAGGCAGCTTATATTCCTCAGCATTTTTAATATAGACCGCATGCTTATCATCAACTTTAAGATTTCTGCCGTACTTAAATCTGAGGTTTGTTGATGCTTCCCTATCGCCGAGCACTTTTGCACCACGTAATGATCGAATGCTTCCGTGATCAGTTGTAATTACAATTTTTACTTTATCCATTTTCGCAATTGCCTTTAACGTACCAAGCAAGGATGAATGTGTAAACCAGCTATTTGTTAAAGAACGATATGCTGGTTCATCGGGCGCGATTTCTTTTAGGATGTCAGAGTCTGATCTTCCGTGTGCAATCATATCTAAAAAATTAACTACCACAGCAGTAAAGTGATTGTTTTTGTATGACATAATATTCTGCTCAAAATTACGCCCAACTTCAGGATCAATAATTTTAATGTATTTCAAATCGTTTCTGAGTTTAATCTTCTTCCTATCCAACAATAGCTGAAGCAATTCCTTTTCATATTTGTTCATACTGTTTTCATCATCATCGCCACCTGACCAAAGATCGGGATAATATTTTTCAATCTCCGAAGGAAACAAACCGCCGAATAACGCATTCCTTGCATAAGGAGTGGATGTTGGAAGTATTGCGTAGTAATATTCTTTTTCAATTTTGAACAAATCACGCAAATGCTTTTCCATTACAATCCATTGATCCATACGCAAACAATCCAGCACAAAATAGAAAACACTTATGCTATCATTCTTTTAAATGATTGAGAACATACTTCTCGGTTATTTCGGTAGTGAGGGTTGGAGTGTAGGCATCTCCGATGGAGTTAATCCAGCCTCTATAGTTTTTCTCAACAAACTTTGAGAATTCTTTATTCGCTTCTTTTTTCTGATCATTTAATGTCTGGTGAAGACCTATTTCAGGATGTGTATCCAACTCGATTTCCCAATTGACAAGTTTTAAATATAGATCAATCCATTCAGCAAAATCAGGATTGGCTGATAATGCACGTGATATCTCATTGAAATCCTGCAGATAATCTTTAGCTGCATATTGACCAGAAATTTTTTTCCCCTCAAGAATTTTTTTACAGACCAGCAAAACCTGGCTTGGATTAACAGGTTTGGTTAGATAATCTGAAATTCTTCCGCCGATAGCATCATTCATTAAAGTTTCTTCTTCACTTTTGGTAATCATAACTACAGGAATGTTCTGATTTATCTCCTTAATCTGAGCCAGCGTTTCAAGTCCGCCCATTCCAGCCATCATCTCATCAAGAAAAATTAGATCGTAAGTTTTTTCTTTAACAGCTTCAATAGCATCCGATCCGTTCATTGCCGTATCAACCTCGTATCCTTTCTCGGAGAGGAATATTATGTGGGATCTTAATAAATCAATTTCATCGTCAACCCAGAGGAGCTTTTTCTTGTCCATTATTTTCTCTTTTCCTGCAAAGCAATTTAATTTTTTCTTTTAGAAAGTTATTAAAAAGAAGTGATAAATGATATTTCATAGGTCACATTAGGTAAAAAGTAAGTTTTATAGAGATGACATCTTTATTATTACATTGAATTCAGATAGAAATTACATCTTCAAAGTAAAATTAATTGTTTGTTTTCGTCAGTAAAGATGTCATCTCTTGTATTGCATAAGATAACTTAGTAATTACTGTATCACAATATTTACGTCCAAACCGGCTTCATTTGTAGTGGTTGGAGGAATTCTTGCTGCCCCTTCTGGTTCAACCGTTGAACGCTTGTAGAAGATTGACAGCGAGACTTTAGAGCTGATTGTGTATTTTATTCTCGGTTCAATTGTGGTTCTGGTTGTTCCATCCTGCGGTATGCCTTCCTCGGTAAAATTATTCATCTCGTAACGAACAACGGAATTTTTTGTACTTGTATAGGAAATTAAAAATTCGACATCATTCTTAAGTGAAAGACCAAAAAGCGGAACATCGAAACCGGCTTTAGAAAAACTTGCAGTAAACCCAATATCCTGTGATAATGTTTCATTGATATTAGAAGTGCTAGCACCAAGATCATAAGTTGTTCTTGATGAAAACTTGATGCTTCCGTTCATGTTACCGCCCCAAACCTGGCCGAATGTAATATTCAAACCAGCGAACGGAGTAAATCCATATTCGATTCTTTGAGTCTGGATTTCCTCTTTACCTTCACTTGTTAGCTTCCACCCTTGTGTATATGTAGAACTGTAAGCGTGATCAAGAGATATTCGCTGGGCAAGTGACTTAAAGAAAAGTATTTTTTCTATTCCATCCCATGTAATTCTCCAGTTTGCTCTAGGTATATAATCGCTTACGTCACTGAACATTGGCAAACTTGAAAGAAGAGGAAGGGTTTCAAAACCCTCAACAAAAGCATCTGAAAGACTTTTACGGGGATCCGGTGCATTCGGATTATATAAAGCAAAAACCTTTTGTATTCCAGACTCTACTAATGGAAGGCTTGGCGGCAGAGAAAGAAATGATCTTGTTAAACTGCCTGTAGCAGTTGTGTTAGTGATTGTAATATTTCCAAAACCATCCGCATTAAGAGAAACATTTTTATTTTCTGACCAGTTAACATTCCAGTTAATATCAATCTTTGCACCCTCCCACAATGGTCTTGCAGTTTTAAAGTCAATACTATTTTTTTCAGAATATAAATCGCTCAGATTAGTATTTGCGTTTGGAGAAAAGGCTCTTGGTCCAACATCACTACTCAATCCGAGTTGAAACGCGCGAGATGGTCCATTCTCATCATTTTGCGTTATCCCCCAAAAATTATAAAATCCTGTTCCTGTTCCTTTAATACCCGACTTGGAGACACTATAATCATGAGTATAGTTAGTTGTAAAATTTTCCCAATCGAAAAAGACATACTTAATAGTTGATACCAGGAATTGGAAAGCCCTGCTAAGAGAAGAAGGCTTATCCGAGATAACAACCTTATTAGTATCTGACAATTCTCCCTGATCTATATCTTTCTTTATTGGTGTAGTTTCTTCTTTACCAAACAAAGGTTCAGTAAGGGATTTCCATCGAAGAATCATTCCTGCAGTAAACTTTTGATTATTACCAGCATTTCTTCCAATATCCTGCTGCCTTAAATCAAAGTCCCAACGATATCCTACGGAATAACCTGCATTGAGTGTAAAATAGCGATTGATATCCCAAAGAGACGGAAGTTTTGGTGACGTTCTTAAATCAAAAGACTGCTGGTAACGATAATCTTTTCCAAAACCTGCGCCGCCCGCAATGTCATTCCAAATATCTCCTTCAGTTCTTTCATTTCCCAATGAATCGGTTAGAATATCTGCGAGAGATGAATTCATATTAACATTGTAGTTAAAATTTAAATTAATTAAACCTCCTTCAGTTAACTTCCAGTTAAAACTGAATCCTCTGCTGGTTGTAAAATCCTGAGAAACAATTGCATTAGTTGGTATGCCCGGCCTTGGTCTTGTCTGACTGCTATTCCTGTTGCGGTTAGCCGTTAAGTTTGCAGAAAAGTTCTGCGGTGCAAAATATATCTTCAAATCTTTATAATCTTTAAATAAAGAAAAGATAATTCCAACGACCGGCAAGTCAGACATTTTAATATACAGATCCGGGCTAAAGTTAAATGCATAGGTTGAGGTTGCATTCCACAACCAGCTGTTTGCTTCAAGAACTGTAGGACTTCTGTTAAATCTGTTGTTATAATTAAAGCCAAAACTTAAAGCGTTCCAGGTATCTCTTACGTACCAAACATCAGTCGGAAGTTTTAATTTTATATTAGAAGAAGAAAATGTGTTGGAAATGCTAAGAGTTTGAGTTTCAATGTAAAGATCTTCCGGAGTTTGTTTATAGCCAGTTGAATCAGGTTCAATGTTTTCCAGTTGTTTTGCTGCTTCATCAACATTGACATCGGTGCCGGGAATATATAGTGGTTTACCTAACGACTCTGTGTGAGAATAATCTACCTTGAGATTGCTTTCCTTCATATTGAAAGGTACGAGTTTCAATACATCAAGATTAGTTGAAATAGCCCAGTTCTGGTTCTCCACCCTTGAACCAAATCGTTCCGAAAGCCTGTGAAAGTACGGATCTGTGAGGCTCATGTTAAAATTAACTGTCATCAAATCGGCGAACTTTATTGATGTATTAAAAGTAAAGGCCTGCCCCGGCGTATCGTCTGCTCCAACAACTCTCAATTCGTTAATCCATACTTCACCGGAGAGAGGTCCGGGATTAAAAGTGGGATCATCCAGATTAAAAACTCCAACTGAAAGAAATTTAATTGAAGTCAATGTTGGATTACCTTTCACAACATAAAAATGACCCGGTAAACCAGGAACAGGTACTTTAATCCTGCCAGTAGAGTCAATTGTTGCTTGTTTTATGGCTGTAATTTCACTGAATTTGATTGAGATATTATACCAACCAGAATCTACAGGTTGGCGATATTCATAGTAGTTGGCTGTATCCGTACCAAATCTGAAAAAAGCTTCTGATGAATACTGGCCTGTTAAGCGATCGTTGTATGATAATGTCTTCAGTTCTTTTTCAGTGTCGCCGTGAATAAACAATTTCATTTCAGTATAACTAAAAACATCAAGCGGACGGAAAAGATATTTTACTGCTTCTCTTGATTGACCTTCAGGCAAATCAGTATATACCAAGCTCAGCGATTGTTCGTTATTGTAAATTTCTTCATCCGGTCGTGTTCTGTCTCTTTCCCTGAATACGCCCGGAGGGCTTGTGTATCTTTGATTTTCTTCGAAGCTAACAACGGATACCGAGAGTACGGAATCATCAACTACTAATTTCTGCCACTGATTACCAACAAGATTAAATTCTGTTAATCTTATATGTACGACAGAATCTACACCCTGTACATACAACCTTATGGTTTCTACGTTTGAGAAGCTTGGACTGCCAATTACGGCTGATGTATCTTTAAGCGGGATTCTGTATAAAAACCAGTTAGAACTTGTGAATCCACCTCCTGCAATAAACGGATTTGAAGCAGTATCCGTAGTTAAAGGAATTGTATAGCGATAATAGTTATTTGCAAGGTCAACAGATCCATTTCGGTTTAAGTCTTCAGTATCCGGTAATAAACCTACATCGGTAAGTACAGCATTTCCTTCGGTACCATTAATATTGAAATAGTCAAAAACTGAAAGTACTTCTCCTGAATAAGTAAAATTATCTCCGCTTGGGTCTGATTTCGTGCTTCCATATTCGACTCTTTCTTGTGCATCAGTAAACCCATCCAATCCTGTATCTTCGCCTTCATCTATTGCATCATTTTGTCTAATTCGATCTTCTGTATTAAGCAAATTATCTGGAATTACATCTTCGCTAATGACACCTAAATCAAGATTTAAAGTTGCACCGACCGGTGCTCTATCTATTTTCATCCAGAATTCAACATACTCAATATTCTGCTCTACAAGATTATTTGCAGTTGATGACAATAACCTTTGCATACCACCCCAGTTTTTTTCTTTCTGCAGTAAGTCAGGCCTCCAGTTGTAGGTGCCGGGAGTATCAGGAACAAACACATAATCTAAAACAGTTATTTGTTGATCCGAGCGGGCAACTTGTTTTCTTCCGCCGTAGATACTATCAACCACAACATCTGAAGGAGTTACTGTATACCAAAAGCTTTTGGCCTTGTAATCCATTCTTTTCAGTCTGGTTGAATCAGCAATAACGTTGAGATTTTCAGGAACACTAAGATCCTTCCATCCAGTGTAGTTAACTCCAATTGGGATAATTCTCTTTGCACCTTCGAAGTCATCAATATATGCTATACTTTCTCCGTTATCCTGAGCAATCGTACTCTTTTTTGTATTTGGATCAGGAGACATATATGCGTATTCACCATTGAATGTGAAGGATGACATCTCTCTGGTTGAGATCAAATAATCCAGCGTATTTGTTAAGAAAGGAAGATCAGCACTCGTTCTAAAGTCAACCCCATATATAGTATTGCTCAAAGGTTCTTCTCCAATTCTTACTTTATCACTCAATGTTTCCTGGTTGAGATTCATTATCGTAAAACCGAGAGTTGTCTTATCAGAAAAATCATAAACACCTCTTGCACCTAGCAGAGTTTTGGAAGCAAGCTGGAAAAGATCATTCTGCTCATAAGAGATTTTAAGATCAGCACCGGGAACCAATGCAGCTTCGTTCCTGATAGTTAGCTGCCCGATATTATAATCTACCGTATAGTCTGTTCCTTCCCGTAGCTCTCTTCCGTTAAGGCGAACTTTCACAGAATTTTCAACAATATTAAACCCAAGCTGATAGGTTGATGAACTGGTACCGGTATTCTTACCAGCAAAGACCCATTTGTCAGGTCCTTTATCCTGGCGTGCAAAAGTCTTAGTTGTATCATAGATTGATTGATAAGTTAATTCTTCAAGTCCTGAAGGAATATCTCTTCCAAAAGGTTCAAGGGTTGGGAAAATAATCTCGCCTGTCTCGGGTAAAATTGTATAACCAATCCTCCAATCAAATATGTTATCAGGAGTTGGACTTCCGCCCGAGCCTTGCTGATCAAATCCGAATGCTTTAATTAACCTAATTCCTCCGGGCAATTCTTCTGTTGGCTCCTGCCCGACAACTTCATATTTAATTTTAAACTCAAAACCTTCCGGCTTAACATTCCTTGCACCTGTCGGATAAATATTCTTCAGTCTTAGACTCCAGGCTTCACGATATGATGGCTGAAGGTTTTTTGGTTTAACAAGCTTTAATACAATAAGCGTATCATTTTGTGTAACAGTATTTAAGAATTGACCGTATGTAAAGTTATTTGGGCCCTGCTTGAATGAAACTGCAATTACATCCTGCTCGTTGAGAGAAGTCTTAAATGAAATGTATCCTGTTTCCGGATGAAGGTCATAGTCTGTGCCTTGCTGCAGTAACAGAAACCTGCCGGTTTCTTCTTTTCCTGCTCTGGGATTTTCTAATGGCTTTTTTAATGAATCCGGATAAGAGCCGCCTGGTGCAATTGGTACTAAATCAATAAAGCAATTTGCGTATCTGATTTTTGACTGATCAGCTACTATTTGATTGATGGACTTCCAAACTTCAATTTCATTAACATTATAATTGGGATCATATTGTGATGGTATGTTAGCGTAAAAATTTTCAAAAAGATTAAGAGTCCTATCAGCATAAACCTTATCAAGGAAATAATGGTTCTCAGAGTAATCATAAGCTCTGACTGAATAATCCTGAGAAGTAGAACCACCGGATACAGAAACTTCTTTTGTTTCACCCTTTTTCTGGCTGGCAAGAGTTGTCAACTTAAACGGCCCCATTTGAAATAAGGCTTTCACACCAAAGAGAGCTTCAGCACCGCCGATTAAGGATGGCGTCTGCATTGATACGTTTCCTGCTTCAATGCTCTGAATAATTTCATCTTCGTATCCTGTGTATTTAATTTTTAACTGGTTCTCATATTCAAAAGTTCTCTCAGTATTCCAGTCAGCATTGATATTTAACTTATCACCTATGGTCCCGCTTACATTTATCTGAACCTGCTGCTTGAAGTCCGGTTCGTTCCTTGTATTACCAAGACGATTTGCAGTAACACCTTCTGTCGTTTCACTTCTCCATGCACCATGAATCTGAACAGAACCGCCAATCTTTAGGCTTATCTTCGGTTCACCAAAAATGCTAAGCACACCAACACTTGGAAGCGGAATTTCAAAATCAGTAAAGCTGGTGATCAGTTCACCTAAACCAACCGTCCCTGATTTCAACTCATACGCATACGCCAGCTTTTCCCAGTCCTCTCTTTCTTTAAGAGCAAGCTTTAAATTGACGTAATCTTCAATCGGCATTCTTAGTAATAATTTTGGTTCGTGCGTGCCTACTTTTTCACTGACCTCAACAAATTGTCCTGATGAATCAATTTTTACAGTTCTCTGTTTATATGATGTCGTAGGCTGTGCAAAAAACTTAGATTGCTTTTTCTCACCAGCTTCAACATATGGTTTTTCTTCACGTTGAAATCTGAAATGTTCAAGCCTTGCTGTGGAATCCAATGTTCTCCAATCAATTTTTACTGTGTCCTCTTTTGCAAGAAGAGAATCCGTTAATGCCTTAGTTGAATCTGTTAATGCTTCAGTCGAATCTTTTAAGTTAAAGGTTGGGTCAAGTAAAATTTCTTCCTCTCCTTCCAGCTTTTTGTCGCCGGAATCAGCATCAGGAATTTCAAAATCAAATTCCAATTCCTGAGGTGATTTTGGTGGAAGAAGATAACTCATAAGATTAAGTGACGTAATCTGAGTTTCTTGCTTAGCTAAACTCAGGCTTTGTTCTTCTTCTTTTTCGCGCAGAAGATTTTGGTAGTATTCTGATTGGAGTGTTTTAAAAACAGCATCAGACCACATCGACTGATCGAGCTGAGGCTTTTCAGGTGACTGGAATCCAAGGTTAATTCCCGCAAAAAATATAACTAAAGCGAACAGAGAAATGCGAAGAATCTCTTTAGCCAGATTTAGGACCCTGTGTTTGATGAATTTTCCTTTAAGGATATATCAGTAATTAACTAATAACAAATTGTAAAAAATTAATCTATAGTCTATCCTTTCCTGCTTATATTGAAAAATCTGACAAATCAATATTTTTTTCTGTCGAAATTTACGCCAAACATTCAAAATTGCAAGGAAAATATATATCCTATACAACTTATAAATGGGGTAGAATTTTGGTAGCCCGTCCAAGGATGATTGGTGATTTTAGAAGATACTTCAGGAAGATTTTGTTCGTCGTTTTATAAGAGCAGAATGCTGAGGATATTTTTTGATAAGATCATCTCTCTTGCCCAGTTCAAAGTCCTTAAACTCAAAACCGGGAGAAACAGTGCAGCCAAAAAGTGCAAATGATTTTTTATCCTCAAGCTTCTGCAGCAAACCAGTTTTGTTTTTCAATAGTTAGCTGAAGTTCACAATCTTCATCTCTGCCAAGTTTTTTAACAGAGAGTTTTCCTTTTTATTAACGATGTAAAGAAGCACAGCACTGCCATCATAAAAATGCCAGAGCTCATCAGATTGCAGAAGATGAAATGCAGAGAATTGTTTTCCTTCCAGCAGAAAATAAATTGAAGTTGAAAAATTCCGTGAAGACTTATATCGCTTTGGTAAATGTTCAGGTAGAATCATTTCACCTGAACGATAAACTTCTCTGTAAAGTAACCACCTTCAGGATGTTTCTTAAGCTGAAGCTGCTTTATGTTATTTCGCCTTCGGATTCATTAAATTATTTGATTTTAAATACTAATACTAAAATCCGATATTATATGCTCTGTATACTTTGTCTCTGATTTCCTTATATGTAATTATTCCAGAAGATTAATATATGCGATAGTTCTTCAAGATCTTTTTTGTTGTACAATACAATCAAACCGTCAATCATTGCGTCATTAAGTTGTGGTTGCAAAATATTTGCAACAATCATTAAAAAAGTTGTATAAGCTCCTGTTGTTCCTTGAAAATAGCTAGTCATACAAACACTATCCTTATCTTCAATATTTACTATAGCTAAGATATACTCACGTTGTCCAGCCTTAATTTTATCTAATCCAAGATTTTGAAGTTCTATTGGTGATTATCTCTTTATAACTCTCATATTGATTATTAAAGAAGCTTGTTGTCAGATATTTTAACACTGTATCTAATAAAGTTGTCGTTTCATTTTTTTTATAAACAGTAAGTTCTTCTCTTTGTAACATTGTTCTTCCATCCCACAATGTTGTGGGCTTATATAAATAAATAATGGTGTCATTAAAGGAAAGAGTACTAATCCTGGTAATTATTTCGTTCGATTTTTGAAGTCGAAAATTGATTTTCTCCTTTGGATTATTATTACTTAATTCAACTAGTATCAATCTTCACTTCATAACCAGCAAAACTGCATCTTATTTCGTAGGAACCATAAGGCACATTTTCTGATTATATAGTTTCCATTCATATCAACAATCGCCCCTATATTTGTATTAACATCAAAATGATTAAAGACACCTTGCAAGTTAAATAATTCTGTATCAGTTACATTTCCTTTAACTATTCCACCATGGCTTCGACTAAATTCATATGTACTTAGGGCTTAATGGTATAATTAAATAAACTACAAAACGCTTATAGCTAAAATTCATTTTATGCCTAAAACCATCTTCTTTGTTTCTACAAATCGACTCTAGCATTCAGTTGATAAAAGTAAACTCCACTCGGTAAATCTGTTGCATCAAACTCAACTTCATAACTCCCTGCAGGTTTTTCTTCGTTAACAAGAGTTGCAATTTCATTTCCTAAAACATCATAAACTTTGAGAGTAATAAGTTGAGATTGCTTCGTTTCACTCGCAATGACAGCTGGTATGGTAAATTTTATTTTTGTTGATGGATTAAACGGATTAGGATAATTCTGAGTATAAATAAAATTCTTCCGGCTGCGACTTGTCTGCAATATCTGTTACAGAATTCTCAACCATAAACTTATAAAAGCCAGAAGGTGCAACGATAGGTTTGGTTACCGTTCTTCCACTGTTCGATGTTGCGGAGATATAATAGTAAATAACTGTGCTATCTATTTGTGCAGGAATGTAACCAACTGCAGTATCACCGGAAACAAACTGCATACTGGTAGAATTGAATCCTAATGTTGTATCTGTCGTCCAATATACTGATGCATCAGCCACTCCAGATTTTGTTTTTATTACTGCACTCACTGCAATTGAATCTTCATCATATACAACCGGATCCATTTTAGCGTGGGATATCCACACAGGATTAAATACGCCAACCTCTTTCATTATGCAGTGAATGGTTCCGAGTGAACCAATTATTGCATTCGAGTTTATTCCAACAATATTGTATCCGGGCATCGCTTCTCTGTAAATTCTGAAAGCAGTGGTGTCGTACTGAAGTTCATAAGTTGGAATGATAACTGTTTTATTAACAAACATTGAATTTGTGTAAGTACGATATTGACCACTTGGCGGATATTGCCCGTTCTGATCCGGAGGCATTGGAATTCTCACAACTTTAAATGGTCTTCCAAAACAAGTTTGAAAATTATTCAAAACATATTGCAGGTTTGCTTCTATCTGAGGACCATCTGCAGTCCCCGGTGGATATTGTCCAACAAGTATCGTTTCTTCATCAAGCAGCTTCATATGCATATCAATATGATGAATAACATCATACGGCAGAGTATTCATTTTAATGTATCTGTTAACTCCTAAAAACTTATTCATAATTTCATCAATCTGAGCTTCTGTCTTCGTTGGATTATCATTCAAAATTAATTTAGAAGAGAAAGCAGTACCGTGTCCATCTACCATTAAGTTACCTCCGGTATGCGTCAGGTTGTATGGTGGAGTTGTGGTTTGATAGATAGGTGCGCCGATATAGTTTGCAAAGAAAACTGGCGTAACATCGTCAAGGGGTCTTGGTCTGTTATAAATCCAGTCGATAATATTAAGAGTATCAAAATCATTAGTGTAAGCTGTCCACGGTCCGTAGTCTCTAACCCAGATAGAATTAAATGAAGTGATAAGATATTTTATATTGTAAAGAGGAACACCACCAGACTGAAGATAAGTTTTAACAGAGTTTGAGTCGCTGCAAATAATATAAACAAGACCTTCCTCCTGAGAATAGTCAACAATTTGTCTTAAAATACTTTGGAAAGAAGTCCAGGTTATTATTACTCCCTGAAGCTCTTCCCATTCAGCCATACCACGAACTGGTGATGGTGGCGGATCAGAGAAAAGCGGATTAATAGGATGCTGATAATTTTGCCATAGAACAGATTCTTCCTCTGTCATCCAGTGCGGTAAATCCTGCGAATAGAAATTTTGCGTGATTATAAAAAGAAAAAGAAAAGTAAAAGTTGTTTTCATTTCGGTGGCTTCCTTAAATTCGGATGCAAATTTTGATTATTATTGTAATGAATAAATTTAACTTCCTAAATATAATTACAGTATATACCAATCACTCGTTAGCTATAAAATTTTTCTGAGATATTTTTGAACATCCTGAACACTTATCATAATTACATTTTCACTTTTATTTTATTTCTTTTTATAATAATTAACTCGAAAACTGCTATGCCTCAAACCATTAATGAAGAACCAGTAATAATTGAACAATACAATAAAATCGCCCAACTGATAGTTGAAACCGCCCTGCGTGAACACAAAGGCTACGATTACCTTCGTGAGCTTTGTGAAATTGGTCCAAGATTAAGCGGCTCAGAAAATCTCTATGAAAGCTATAAATTGGGCTTATGAAAAAATGAAGTCGCTTGGTTTTGACAAAGTCTGGCTGCAGCCCGTTATGGTTCCTCACTGGGAACGAGGTAATGTTGAAAGCTGCACGATTCTGGATTTGAATAAGAGATTTATCAGTTCTTGCATTGGGAGGAAGTATTGCAACACCAACAGAAGGAATTACTGCGGAAGTAATTGAAGTAAAGACTTTTGCAGAACTTGAAAAAAGAAAAGCTGAAGCAAAAGGAAAAATTGTTTTCTTCAGCCGAGCATTAGATCAGAGTAAAGTAAATACTTTCGCTGGCTATGGAGGAGCGGTAGATCAAAGAGTCAGCGGAGCAATAGAAGCCGCAAAATATGGAGCTGTGGGAGTTGTGATAAGATCTATAACAACTAAATATGATAATGTTCCCCATACAGGAGTTATGGATTATAACGATACCATTCCAAAAATTCCTGCCGCTGCATTGGGAAACATTGATGCAGATTTTCTAAGTGATGAATTAAAAAAGAATCCTCATCTAAAAATAAATTTAAAGCTGAACTGCCAGACTCTGCCCGATGCGCAATCATACAATGTAATCGGTGAAATAAAGGGAACAGAATTTCCTGATGAGATTGTTCTGGTAGGTGGACATTTTGATAGCTGGGATGTCGGCTGTGGCGCTCACGATAATGGTGCTGGCTGTATTCAAACTCTGGAAGTTCTTGATTTGATTAAACGACTTGACATTAAGCCAAAACGAACTATAAGATGTGTCTTCTTTATCAACGAAGAAAACGGTGTTCGCGGTGCAACTGAATATGCTAACTACTCTGATACATCTAAACAAACTCATCTTGCAGTTCTTGAATCAGACAGAGGTGCTTTTACTCCCATCGGCTTTTATGCTGAGACAGATTCGACTGAAATTCTCAACAGATTACAAAGCTGGCTTCCAATTCTAGAAAAAGCTAACATCGAATGGGTGAGGAAAGGCGGCAGCGGAGTGGATGTCCAGAAAATTAAAAATGCAAAATTGCATATGGGCTATGTTCCCGATGATCAGCGTTATATGGATTTTCATCATTCAGCAAACGATGTTTTTGATGCAGTTCATCCGAGAGAATTTGAACTTGGTGCAGCAGCGATTGCAATTATGGCTTACCTGCTCAGCGAGGAAGGGTTATGACGGCATGCTGAATTTATTTCAGCATCTCTAAAGTAAAATCCTAATACCTTGAAATAAGTTTGAAGTGACTAACTCCTACCCGTAACAATGTCAGCAGCAATTCTTCCACTTTTTACAGCACTTTCTATCGTTGAAGGTAAACCTGTGTTTACCCAATCGCCTGCTAAAATTAAATTTTTAATTTGTGTTTCTTGAGCAGGTCGTTTGTCAATAATACTCATTCGAAGGAATAAATGTAGCCCGTTTTTCTTTAATGATTTTATAATTGGAGATAACTCCTGGATCTAATAAAAAGAATTTTTTCATTTCATTCTTTACCATCTCTATTAAATCCTCATCTGATTTGCTCAGTAGCTCATCTGCATCACTGATAACAATATTCAAATGAGTTCCTTTGTTAAACACCCAATGCAATGGTGAATTGATGAGTCCAAAGAAACCTTCCGGAATTTTATTCTCCTTCAACCAGAGATGAATATTAAGAATTGAGGAATATTTGAAATCAGCGTATGCTGATTTATATTTTCACCGTCAATTATCCGATTCAATGCAAATGCCGGAATAGCTGAAATTACAAAATCGAAATCAAGAAATACTTTTTTGGAAGAATGTATCTCAGTTATATTATCATCCGATATAATAATTTTTTCAACTGGTTCTGATAAAATTATCTCTCCCCCATTCTTTTCAATATACTCTTCAGCATTTTTACAATAGGATTCACTCAAACCATATTTTGGTAAAATGATTGTTGCAGCCGAATTTCCCTTTAGAAAAATCTGCTTCAGAATGTCAATAAAGATTTTGGCAGAAGCTTTTTCTATGCTTGTATTCAATGCACCAACTGCAAGTATTCTCCAGAATGCATCCTGCACATTTTGTGATTGGTTTTCTTTCTCCAGCCATTCTTTAATAGTCATTCGAGTAATCTTATCTGAAGAATAGAATGGAAGTTTTAAAAATACTTTTAATAGACTGATTCGGTCTGAAACGCTAATAGCTTTAAATCTCATCACCCCTATTAATAAATTGAAAGGATAAACCAGAGGGAAGCTTTTTAATGGTAATATCTGAAATCCTTCTTTAACAAAACGAACCTCTAGTCTTTTTTGAAAATAAAAATTATCCTTTGCTTGAACGAGTGAAAGGAAATTCAAAGTTTCATAATAGCAGCCCATAAGAATGTGCTGCCCGTTATCCAAAACAGAGTTGGTTTCTTTATCAAGAAAAGAATAAGCTCTGCCGCCTAACTTTGGCGAGGCTTCTAGAAGTGTAACTTTGTATTTTTTGTTTGCCAGATAAGCTGCTGCGGTAAGTCCTGCAAATCCTCCCCCGATAACAATAACTTTTTTTTGCATCTGATAAAATTCAGAATAGATCAGTATACCAATCTGTACTTAGCCCAGACTCCGAGCGATATCCCAACCTTTTTTGCCGTTGAGATTTTTATCTTATTGTTATAGACATCGTAATCAGCATCAACAATTTTATTAAGCATCCGATAATAAATATGCTGCATTGCTCTGGCAGCAAACATCGCTTTTTTGTCTTCGCGGTTCAAACAGTCGGTTGCTGTATTGAAATATTCTCTTGCACGTTCAACCTGGTATTTCATCATCTTCTGAAAATTTTCGTTGTAAGTATTATTAAAGATATCGGATTCGTTATAATCAAACTTTTCCAGGTCCTCTTTTGGAAGATAGATTCTTCCTTTCTCCGCATCCTTCTTTATATCACGTAAGATGTTAGTCAATTGAAGTGCAATGCCAAGATTAATTGCAAAATCTTTTGCTGAAGGATGTCTGTAACCAAAAATTTCAATGCACATTAATCCAACCGTTGAAGCAACACGATAGCAGTAAGTTTGAAGGTCGTTAAATGTTACATATCGCTTCTGCTGAAGATCCATTTCCATTCCTTTAAGAAGATCAAAGAATGGTTCAAGCGGAATATTAAAATTCTGAATAGTTTTAGAAAGTTTATTGATCAACGGATATTCGGAATGACCATTAAGCGATTTCTCTAATTCAATTCTCCACTTTCTCAGCTTTATCAAATTTTAAATCATCAGTAACAGTTCCTTCATCAACAATATCATCAGTCTCCCGGCAAAAAGCATAAACTGTATTCATCGCATCGCGCTGTTCAGCCGGTAAAAGGTTAAAAGCATAATAAAAGCTGCTTTTACTTTTCTTTGATATTTCCTTTGCGATATCGTTCATTAAGAAATAAATGATTTTATAAAAAGTTTCAAATAATCAGTTTTAGTTAAAACCGGTCTTTTAATAAAAATATCAAAATCAGCGCCACGGATTTTGTTTAGAATTTCCTCACCACCTTTAATCGTCCAGGCAATTTCATACTTAAATCTACCGGAAAGAAATTCAAGCAAAGGCTTGCCTTCATCAAACATACGCTGGGCTCTATTCACACTGAATTCAATTAACTTCTTCAAATTAAAGCTAATTTCGTTCATCTCAAACATTTTTTCATTTACACTGAATTTTTCCATTTCATCAAGAGGATAATAAATTCTTCCATTGCCGAAGTCAATCTTTGTATCCTGAATAAAATTTGTTATTTGCAATGCAGTACAAATTCTATCCGAATAGTAAAAAGCTTTATCATTTCTAATATCAAAAAGCTCAAGCAATATCCTCCCAACTGGATTAGCTGAATTGGAGCAATAATCCATCACTTCATTAAAATCTGCATAACGTGTTTTGATAACATCCTGTTTAAATGCTTTTAACAGGTTTAAAAAATATTCGGGATTTATTCTTCGGGTAACTATTGTGTTTCTCAGCGCAGCTTCAAATTGAGTAACAGAATTATCTTCCAACAAAGATTTAAGTCTATCCTCCAAAGCCTGAAGTTTTTCAAGCCTGATAGATGATGAGTAATTTCCTTCATCAGCATAATCATCCGCAGTTCTGGCGAACCAATAAATTATTGCAATTTCATTTCTAAATTTAGCTGGAACCAGTAACGATACAACAGGAAAATTTTCGTAATGAGATTTCGCTAAATTAATGGCTCCCCTGTAACCGGATTCTACTAAAATTTGTGAGTTCGAATTGAACAAATTGATTGTATTCTGAATATGAGTATCTATGCTAAGATAATTTTTTCGTCGTTATAACCCAAGTAATATTTTTTTTTACAATAAAAACAGTTTATTTTGGGACAAGAAAACTGATGTTTGTATTAAAATGAGCCGATAAATAAGTTTTTTGGATGTAAAAATGATTTTAGTGGAATTTTAGAATTGGCACATTATTTTAATTAAAAAAGGCAATTAATCTATTTACAGGGATGTGTGACATAACCAATATGGTACCTTAATGGAAGATTTCGAAAAGAAAATTGAAAAAGATGTAGTAATCGAGGTAGTTAATTTAAGTCGTGCCACCTGGAAAGAGGCAATTCAATTTAAAGCAATTCTTGAAGAAGACGTTGAGAAAAAATTCAGAAAGCTTGTTGTAGATATCAGTCAATGTGAATTTCTTGATTCAACTTTCCTGGGAACTCTGGTGCTTGCTAAAAGATCTATAAATAAAATCGGTGGTGAATTGAAAATTGTCGAACCACCATCGGTCTTTAAAAGTACTCAGAGAAAAAACTTCTACTCTTCAGGTTTTTGATTCTTACAAGTCATTAGAAGATGCAGTTGACAGCTTTAAATAAAGCTGAATTATCGATTGCTTTCTATTTACATATCTATTTTTGGAGTGGTGCCCGGAACAGGACTTGAACCTGCACTGGCTTGCGCCAACTAGCTCCTGAAGCTAGCGTGTATACCAATTTCACCATCCGGGCAATTCAATGAACAATTAATATGAAGAATTAAGAATTTTATGGTTCCTAATTTAATTTTAAATAAATGAATTTACTATGTTTTGAATTCTTCATTATTCATTCTTAATTCTTAATTAAAAACTCACCATCCTGTTTCTCCCGTCCGTTCTTCTTTGATGATTACATTTTTATCCGTGTGGATTTCACACGACATAGGAAGGTGTTTTGGGTTTATGATATCGTAAACAACTTCCGGACAGTAATTATTTGCCAGTCTTGGGTCTCCTAGATCCATCGTCTTCTTGCAGAATGCTGCTGTCTCAATACCATCTGAAAAATTGAAATATCCCACAGGTATTTTAATTTCCTTGTAAGCACCTTCCATAAACATTGCCCAGATGGGAAGTGCTGCCTTTGCACCTTGTCCGTACCAGCCAGTGAACTTAACTCTGTGATCGTCAAATCCCACCCAGCAACCTGCGACAAGTTCCGGTGTATAACCTACAAACCAGGCATCGGAGAAGTTTTGCGTAGTTCCTGTTTTGCCTGCTGCAGGATATTGATAATATCTTCTAACACCGGCACCAGTTCCATAGGAAACAACATCCATCATCATACTTTCCATTATTGATGCAGTTTGCGGTGTAATTGCCTGAACATACTCTGGAACAAACTGATCTACCAATATTCCGTCTTTGTCTTCAATCTTTAAAATAGAAATAGGTTGAACATGAATACCTTTATTTACGAATGTCCCGAAAGCAGAAGTCAATTCTAGTGGTGACACCTCAGAGGTGCCAAGTGCAATTGAAGGATATGGATCAATATTTGATTTAATTCCCATTCTTTGAGCTATCTTAACAACCTGTTTCGGGGGAGCTATTTCACTTATTGTCATTCTGCCGGTCACCACGTTAAGAGATTGAGCAAGTGCATATCTCATTGTTACATAAGCAGAGTATTCGTTATCAGAGTTTGAAGGGCTCCATCCGTTGTAATCAAATTTTTGGTTGAGAATGGTATACGCAGGATAATATCCATTTTCAATTGCCGTTGCATAAATGATCGGCTTGAATGATGAACCGGGCTGCCTCTTTATTCCCGTTACATGGTTCAATCCCCTTCCAAAAATCTGGTTAATTCCGCCAACCATAGCTTTTATCTCTCCTGTAAACGGATCAATCACAACAAACCCAACCTCAATTCTTGTAGCAACAAATTTAACTGAATCAATAAAAGCTTCATTTTTCTTTAAGAGGTTATATATCGCTGCTTTTTTCTCCTGGGACTCTACACTTCTGTATTCACGTGATTTTTTAATTGCTTCGTCTACAATAGTTGCAAGTAAATCCTTATTTTTGTCCCAGCTCCAGCTTTTGTCGAATAATTTTTGATATTCCAGCATATGCTTTGCAGCAACTTCATTAGCGATCTTCTGCATACGCATATCGATTGTAGTATAAATATTCAAACCATCGCGGTACATATCGTATCCATATTTATCAGCAAGTTCAGACAATTGCAGACGCACATATTCCATAAAGTGAGGGGCAATCGTTCTCATAACATTCGGTTTTTCTGAACCGAGTACAATTGGTTCTTCCTTCAGTTTATCATATTCATCTCTGTCCAGAAAGCCCGCAGAAACCATATTATACATAACAAGGTTTCTTCTCTTTAAAGCACTATCATATTTATTAACAGGATCAAAATCTCTTGGTGACTTCAGTAAAGCCACAAACAATGCAGATTCAGGAAGTGTTAACTCGCTGGAACTTTTATTAAAGTAAACACGACTCGCAGCTTCTATACCATATGCGCTTCTTCCGAAGTACGAAACATTCAGGTAGAGCTCTATTATTTCTTTCTTGGTGAAATTTCTCTCAATCTGGATGGCTGTGATCCATTCCCTGATTTTTCTTACACCCTTATCGAGCTGTGATTCCCTTGTCACTTTCAGTTCATAAAGATTTCGTGCTAGCTGCTGCGTTAAGGTGCTAGCTCCTTCTTTAAGTGATAGTGAAAATAGATTTTTAACCATCGCCTTGAAGAACCTTGTAACATCAACTCCCCAGTGATTGAAAAACTTCCTGTCTTCAGTAGCTATTAAAGCCTTAACTAAATGATCGGGAAGCTTATTTAATTGAGTCTCTATCCGGTTTTCAATAAAATATTGGCCTAACAATTCCCCATCAGCAGAAAATACTTTGCTTGCAAGCTGCGGCTTTGGATTTTCCAATTCTTCAAGAGAAGGCAAACCGCTATAAACAATCGCAAAAAATATTCCCAGCAGAACAAATGCAACTGATCCGGTGATTAACCAGAATTTTTTCTTATTGGTATTTTTTTGCTTTTTCATTCTCTTATTTCTATAAGACGGATCGTTAAAATATTTGTCGTAATTTGTCTCAGTCATACATCATTAAATATTACAGGTCAACAACTTCAAATATTTGGTCTTTAAAGATTCCGTAGCAGGGTTTATCAAGCCATGATCCGAAATTGATATAATTCCCTTGCTTATAAGTTTGCCAGATACGTTTGTGTAAGTGACCAAAAAGAACAAAGTCATATCCTTCGTCAATTTTTTTCTTTGCAGCTTCAAATAGTCCATCAACCTCGCCATAATCCTTTTTATCCGTGTAAGCACGGCTGGACTTGCTTGTTTTGCTTGCAATGCCAATCCCAAGATCCGGATGAAGCAATGAATAAAGTGATTGAAAGAATTTATTCCTCAACACCCACTTAAGAATATTATATCCCATATCATTGCTTACCATACCGTCACCATGAGCAATAAAAAATTTTTTATCATTCAGGTCGATTGATAATCCATCGGTATACATAACAGCACCAAATTCTTTTTCAAAAAAATCACGATGCAGAAAGTCGTGGTTGCCAATAAAGTAATGTAACTTAATGTTTCTTTCACTCAAGTCCTTTAAAGCTGCAAGAGTTCGATAAAAACCTTTCTGATAAACTCTTCTGTATTCAAACCAGTAATCGAAAAGATCACCAACAATAAATAGTTCATCGCAATTTGTTTCAGCAAATTTCAAAAAACTGATGAGTTTTTTCTCCTTTGCGTCCTCCTCAGCTTTGTCCTGTAATCCTAAATGAATGTCGGAAATAAAAAAGTAAACTTTGCTCACTAATTCAACTTATTTATTATGGAATGAACAAAACTAACTATATGATAATGGAAAAAAAATCCATTCATTCTTCTTTCAGATTGATTACCGCCAGCAGCCAATTATCGGGATCAAGCTCAATACTTTCAGGAATTTCTTTCGCAGGAATTTCCAGATCAGCTTCTCTGGATGCAATATCATAGCGAACACTTTTTGCAGTCGAATCTTTAAAGATCAATTTTCACTTCAAGAGGAAAATGATATTCTTCATAATCCTTCTGAATTTGCTCTAAGTAAATTTTGACTAAATATTCTTCATCTGATTTTAATGTTTCTGTTTTGTATTCAAGTTCAATTTGTCCTTTGCCATAAACCCATTGTTCGAAAAATTTATCCAGATTTTTTCCTGAAACTTCTTCACAAATAATTTTAAAATCGTTTGTTGAAGCATTTGAATATTTAAAGGACTCATAATATGTCTTTAATGTATTAAAGAAATTTGAATCACCGACTTCCCATCTCAACATATGAAGAACCCAGGCACCTTTATCATACATTGTTCGCGTAAATAAAAAAGGTCCCGGTTCCCCTAATGAACCGGAGAAGTCACTGCTGTATTTACTCATAATAGTTGATTGAAGTGCTTCCTTCCCGGAAACTGCTTCATAGTAAAGTGCCTCTGAATAAGTAGAAAAACCTTCATTCAGCCAGATATCTTTCCACGTTTTTGGACCCACTGCATTCCCCCACCACTGATGAGCAAGCTCGTGAACAAATGTATCTTCAAAAAACTTTTTTCCACCAATCATATTGGATGAGACGCCGGTAATTGTCTGATGTTCCATCGCACCAGCATACCAAAGAAATTCAGCAACTCCATATTTTTCTTTCAGGAAAGGATACTCTCCAAACATTTGTGAAAAAACTTCTAACATTTTAACGTGATCTGAAAAATCAACCTTTGCTTTTTCAAGTTTATCGGGAAGGACATAGTATTCCACTTTCATTGTATCTATTCCATCTAATGAAATATACTCATCAGAGAAATACTCATAATCTGAAGAATAAATTGCAACCAAGTAAGTGGAAATCGGGTATTCTGTTCTCCAGCGATAAGTTCGTCTGTCACCATTTGTAGTCACATCAACCAAAACTCCGTTTGATACAGAAACCATACTAGAATCATTAGTAATGCTTATTTCAAGCATTGTTTTATCGAAAGGAATATCGTTGCAAGGAAACCACGACGAAGCACAATTAGGTTCACTCAAGTTGTAAACTAACGAGGTTCCGTTTCTTTTACCAAAAACAAAACCTTCCAATCCTGTTTTCTTTGGTGTGCCTTCATATTGAACTTCTATTTTAAATTCTGCACCGTTAAACGGACCGAAAGGAATTGATAACCTGGTTTCGTCATTTTCATATTCAGTAACTGCATCATTTAAAGTGATTTTATTTATCTGGAAATTATCATAGAAATTCAAATCGATTGATTGAATGGTCGAATCTAAAACTTTGCCAGTCAGGATTGCTTTAGCAACAAACATTTTCTTTTCAGGATAAAGATCGAAAGTCAGATCATATTTATAGATATCAATCTTTTTCTGATTTTGAGTTATGTAATCATCATCCAGCTTTTGGGAATATGTATTAATAAAAGTCATTTTATAAAGCTGAATTTTATAATACACCGCACCGGGTAAAATGAGTATCAGCAGAACCAGGAAGACTATTAAGAGAAACTTTTTCTTTTTCATTTGCGATTAATTCTAAAATAATTACCTGAAAATAGATTTATCATCGCCTTAAATTTACGACTTTTGATAATTAACAATTTCTTAAATTGTCAATGAAACCATATTTATATATTTTTGAAGTGAAATTAAAGGAGAGAAAATGTCCGTACACGGTTCCTCAATATTAAGAGATACAATTACAATGCTTCTGGCTGGAGGCCAGGGCGAAAGGCTATATCCTCTGACAAAAGTCCGCAGCAAGCCTGCTGTTTCATTCGGAGGAAAATACAGAATAATTGACTTTGCACTTTCAAATTGCCTTAACTCCGAGCTGAGAAGAATTTACGTTCTGACTCAATATAAATCCGATTCATTAAACCAGCACATATTCGAAGCGTGGAGCATTTTCAATCCTGAGCTTGGAGAATTTATTTACTCAGTTCCACCTCAAAGAAAGCTGAACAACGATTGGTATCTTGGAACTGCAAATGCTATTTATCAGAATATGAATTTATTTTCAACTGATAGAAAAGCAAAGCTGATACTGATTTTGAGCGGTGACCATATTTACAAAATGGACTATCTGAAATTGCTTCAGTATCACACAGATAAAAAAGCACATCTCTCAATGGCTTGCATAGAGGTACCAAAAGAAGAAGCAACAAGGTTTGGAATCGTAAGTGTCAACGCAGAATATAAAGTTGATTCATTCATAGAAAAACCAAAAGATCCTCCGCCAATTCCTGATAACCCTGAGTACTCCTTTGTTAATATGGGCATTTATGTTTTTGATGCAAATGCGTTAAGAGAAATATTTACAGAAATGGAGGAAAAGCAAATACCGTCAAATGATTTTGGACAGGATGTAATTCCTTATATGGTTAAAACCGGAAGAGATGTTTATGCTTACAAATTTGTTGATGAGAATAAAAAATCTCAGCCATATTGGAAAGATATCGGAACGATTGACAGCTACTATTCATCCAGCATGAATTTATTGAGTGTATCGCCTGACTTTAATATGTACGATTCTGAATGGTACATAAGAGGTTTCCAGTATCAATTTCCGCCGGCTAAAACAGTATCGCACGAGGGCGAACGTGTCGGTCGAAGCTTGAATTCATTAGTTTGTGATGGCTGCATAATCTCCGGAGGTTTGGTTGAGCGTTCTATTCTTGGTCCAAATGTTCGGGTAAACAGTTATGCTTATGTCACAGACTCAATAATAATGAATAACTGCAAAATTGGAAGACACGCCCGGATAAGACGAGCGATCATTGATAAAAATGTTAATGTACCGGAAGGATATGAAATTGGTTTTGACTTAGAAGGTGACAAGAAAAAATTTACTGTGACTGAAAGCGGAATCGTTGTAATCGGCAAGAATGAAGTGTTAATTTCAGAAAAAGTTTAAAAGCAGAATCGGCTGGATAAGTACTTGCAGTAGTATCCACTAAAAAATATTAATGTTATAACTACATTGAACTCATTCCCACCCTTCTCTTTCAAAGAGAAGGGCTTATTTACATTAGGACTTATTGTTTACATTCGATCGGAACATATTTATATAATGCTTTAGTGTTAATAAGTCTCTCTCTTCTCAAGAGAGAGATTAGAGAGAGTTGAGGGTTTATTATAGGATTTTCACTTATTTTACTTT
>CAVOPS010000003.1:0-39698 GCA_963698155.1 uncultured Ignavibacteriaceae bacterium
TTATTTTTTTCTGGTATCGGCTGCTCATTTGTCAGGATTAAAAATTCCTGGTCTTTATATTTACTTTGACATCCCTTCATATCCTTATCAAGATAACATAGTAGCATTTTTGACTTTAGGATGGTCAATATTTTTCTATACTGCATTCACAGATGTAGTAAAAAATATCGCTCTTGTAAAAGCGATACTTATCGCTGGTGCTGCTGCTATTATTGTATTAAGTATCATTAATATAAAAACCGACTTCCAATTGCTTAATAGTAATGCTGATATAAATATCATCTGGCTGGAGATATTTATACTATTCGTTTACTGGTTGTGGCTGGTCGTGTTTTATTTCCGTCTTAAAAAGAATTTAGATCAGAATGAAGATTTTAATAATGATTTTACATAAACAAGACATTTTCATGACAATTAACCCCAATTGTTCTGTTAATTTTTAACCAGGATAATGTAAAAAGAAAAACAAATGACAGATATTGAAAAAAATCTATTGGCTTACATTCAAAAAGAGTGTCTATCTAAGAACAGTGATTATCTCCCTGGATTCGATGACGATCTTTTTGATGCAGGAATTGTTGATTCTGCAGGATTAATATCATTTTTAGCTTTTATAGAAAAGGAATATCATATTAACATTCCTGATGAAGACCTGCTTCCCGAGAATTTTAAATCAATTTCTGCCATCACCAATTATCTTAATTCGCGGATATATGTTAGCTAAATTAGAGGGAAATATCTTAAATGAACAGGTTACGAAAATGTCTTGTCTGGGATCTTGATAATACTCTCTGGGATGGTGTTCTGCTTGAAGAACCAGTCAGCGTTAAACCCGAGGTAGTCGATGTTATTAAGGAATTAGATTCAAGAGGAATTTTAAATTCTATTGCAAGCCGCGGAGATGAGAGATTAGCATTAAGTAACCTGGAAAAAAACAATCTTAAAGAATTATTTCTCGTCCCTCAGATTAACTGGCAGCCAAAATCTCAAAGCATTTTAAAAATTTCCTCTGAACTAAATATTTCGCTCGATGCAATTGCTTTTATTGATGACGATGAATTTGAGCTTGAACAGATTTCATATATGCTGCCCGATGTGCTGACCTTTCACGCTGAAGATGCAAAAAATCTTCCGAATTACCCCGACTTTTCACCTTTAGAAATTACTGCGGAAGCAAAAGAGAGAAGAAAGCTATACCAGGCAGAAATACAGCGAAAGACAGCGGAAGAAAATTTTAAATCCCGCAAAGAGTTTTTGATCTCCTGCCGTATGAAATTGACAATAAGACCAATGAAAGAAGATGATATTACCAGAGTGCTTGAGCTAATGACCAGAACACATCAGCTGAACACAACAGGTATAATTCTAACTAAAGATGAAATAAAAAACATATATCAACAAGGTGCAGATGGTAAAAATATATTTGTAGCAGAACTTGAAGACAGGTTCGGGTGGTACGGAATCGTAGGCGTTGCAATGTGCGAAGCAGAAAATGTTCTTTGGCGGCTGAATTACCTGGCTATTTCCTGCAGAGTTATGGGAAGAGGCATTGAAAAAGCTATCCTGATTACATTGGTAAATAATGCAATTGAAAATGATTTTAAATCTATTGAAGCAGAATTTATCGATACAGGTAGAAATAAAATGATGAGGGGACTCTATCAGATGTCAGGTTTTGTAGGTGAAAAGAATGAAAGCAATTCAGATCGAATAAAATTTTACGCAGTAAAAAATAAATTAGCTCGGGTTCCCGAGTGGGTGCAAGTGTTATGAAAATTTTACTGATTGATATTCTGCGAACATCGCTTGAAGAAGTATGGCCCTCGGCTGAGCATTCCCTTGGTCTGATGTATCTGTCATCATCCTTAAAAAGCCAGTTCAAAGATGCAATCAATGTTAAAGTCTTTACTCTCGTTTCTAAACCCGGGCAATCTGTTAATGACAAAAAAAAATTATTAGAGCAGCTCAATCAAATTAAACCGTGTGTAGTTGGAATAAGGTGCCTGTCGATTGGTCAGGATGCTTTTCATGAAACCGTTCGTACGATAAAAGAATGGGATAGTAAATGCATAGTGATTGCCGGAGGTCCATACCCCACTGATGATACTGATGGCTGTTTAAATTCAGGACATTTAGATTGTGCGGTTATCGGTGAAGGCGAAATCACTTTTAATGAATTTATCGGAAGATTATTTGAGAATAAAGAATGGAAAGATATTCAGGGAATAGCTTTCCGGAATAACGGTTCCGTCATAAAAACCCCGCCTCGCTTATTCATTGATAATATAGATGCACTTCCCATTCCAGATTATTCTGTAATAGATCTGGAGCAGTTCTCTAATCAGTTTTTAACTTTTACCTCCAAAATATCAAAGCCTCATGCAAATATTATGACGACAAGGGGTTGTCCATATCGATGCGCCTACTGTCATAACATTCTTGGTAAAAAGTTCAGAGTCAGATCACCCGAAAACGTACTCGCTGAAATCAGATATATCCATGACAATTTCGGAATAACCGACTTTCAAATAATTGATGATATATTCAATCTTGATATGGATCGTGCAAAAAGAATATGTGACCTGATCATCCAAAGTAAAATGAAACTTACTTTTTCATTCCCGAATGCAATTCGCGGCGATCGGATGGACAAGGAACTTACAGATAAAATGAGAGAAGCAGGTACAAAATTTATGTCAATTGCTGTTGAAACTGGATCACCGAGATTACAAAAGCTCATTAAAAAGAATTTGGATCTTGATAAGGTATTCAAGACAATTGAATACGTTGCCGAATTAGGAATTATTACACGCGGCTTTTTTATGCTGGGATTCCCTACTGAAACGGAAGAGGAATTAGATCAAACAATAGAATATGCTAAATCATCATCACTTCTCGGAGCAACTTTTTTTACTGTTGTTTATTTCCCCGGTACTGAACTTTATAAGTTAGCTCAATCCCTGGGATACTTTCAACATGGTTCTTACAGTGTTTCGAGAGATTATGTCAATGTTGGAGAAGGACCATATAATTACAGCTTAGAAACACTGACGGAGAAGAAGAAGAAAGCTATCAGAGAGTTTGCTTTTACCCGCAGCCGACTTGAAGAAGCTCTTCGATTATTACCCGATTATTTTACTCAAAGAGAAATTGACGGATTCTTCATGGCTTATGTAGTCAGCTCACGGGCTTCACTTGAAGACATCGAAGACGAAAAAGTAAAAAATATTTTAAGAAGATATTTTGTCATTGCTGATAAGTTTTCAAAGAAGAGTGAATTTTATGTCTGAAAAAAATATTACACAAAAAACTAAAGAGTTTTACGAGCAGTATCCAGTTTCCCGGTGACCGACCAATCGATCAAGATGGGTTAATCTTCCTGCGCAAGTTTAGTAAAGCTGTTGAAAAAATAACCAGCACAAAGAATAATGTTCGTGTACTGGATGCAGGCTGCGGAACTGGTAATACTTCAATTTCACTTGCTGCTCAATTTAAAGATATTGATTTTCTTGGATTGGATAACTCTTCATCATCGCTAGAAAAAGCGAAACTTGAAGCTGAAAAAAGAGGCTTGACAAATCTAAAATTCCGAAGGTGGAATCTTTTAAAGCCGATGTCAAGTAAATCTAAGTATGATATTGTGCTTTGTCTTGGTGTTCTCCATCATACGGGAAATATGGAAAAAGTTTTGATCAATCTGAACAAAATACTTGATGATTCCGGTGTAATGTTTTTATGGATTTATGGAAAGCACGGCAGATATAGACACTCATTAAATATGCGATTGCTCAAGATGCTTCTTGAATTAAAACCGGAGCCGGAAAATAAAATCGAGCTTGCTATGGAGTTCGCAACCAAAACAGAACAAGGGCTGCCGCTGATTGATCTGATTGGCAGGACAAAAACGGATGAAATGCAGATGAATGCATTCAAGTCGCCTGTTTGGATAGCAGATCAGTTTTTAAATCCGTACGAAATTATTAATCGACATGGAAGAATTGCTGCAGCTAACCAGGAGAACCGGTTTTAAAATATCGCAGATACTCGGTGCCGAAGAGAATATTTCTAAAAGGTTTTTTTCAGAAAAACTATCAGAAAGATTTTTAAGGCTCAGTAAAAACAAACAATTAATTGCCGCTGACCTTCTCTTAAAACCAGAACGATACTTTGTTATGCTGCAAAAGTTAAGAGCTGGAAGGAGAAAGAAATAATGTACTGCTTAGGATATTCAGGGTTCACGAGAGACTCTCATTTGGGAGAAGGTATTAGAAGCCCATTTGCTAAAACAAATCAGGATTTTAATACAATATTTGATTTTCGTGAAGGAGAGGTACCATTTTCATTATTTCCATTAGGCTATTTTGGGCACGATGCTTCTGCTGCTTTATTTCTTGATGGAAAAGTTATCGCCTGCGCTTCTGAAGAAAGATTTACCAGACTAAAATTTTCACTCAATCTTACAGGAAATACATTACTCCCGCAGAATGCTATAAAATACTGCCTGAAATATGCCGGAATTGAAATGAAAGATGTTGATCTGGTTGCTCACTACTGTTGTTTTGATAAACCGGCTATTGAAAAACGACTGGAACTATTAAGACCATTCATTTCAGATTTTGATCAAGAGAAAGTAGAGGAATCCTATTTTAAAATATTCAATGCAATGCTTAAACGAGAAGTCTTGATTGAACAGTTTGAGAGAATGACGGGAATGGTTCCGAAAAAGTTTGTCCAGGTCAGGCATCACGATGCACATGCTGCAAGCGCATACTACCCTTCGGGTTTTAACGAGTCATTAATATTTACTTTAGATGGGACTGGTGAAATTGAAAGTTCTCTTATAGCCATTGGAAATAAAAATTCAATTAAAGAGATAGGAACATCGCTGATTCCAACATCACTCGGAGCTTTATATCTAATAATTACTGTATTCCTCGGGTTTAAAAGCTTAGGTGATGAATATAAAGTGATGGGACTTGCTTCTTACGGAGATCCTAAAATATATAGAAATGTCTTTGAACGCTTAGTCATTCTTACAGAAAATGGACAATATCAAACTCCTTTCTTATCTAAAAATGAATTAAAAGAATTTCTAATTGAAAATCTTGGTAATCCGCGGGGAGCAAATGATAAATTTGAACAAAGACACGCCGATATAGCTGCTGCATTGCAAGAGTCATTGAACTTAGCAGTACTTCATACATTAAAATATTATCGGGACAACACACAGCTATCAAATCTTTCAATGGCAGGCGGCGTTGCTTTAAATTGTACTATGAATGGAGTAATCGCTCGTTCAGGATTATTTAAAAATATCTTTATTCAACCAGCAGCTTCGGATGAAGGCTGCAGTGCCGGAGCGGCTTTGTACGCTTACTATAACTCGAATGGGCTTACAGACAGTAGCAAAGTAAAATGGGATGATGTTTACCTTGGTACTGAATATACTGAATCAGATATTCTGGCAGCATTGGATAAATTCAGGAATGATGTTGTCGCAATAAAATCTGATACTATAACTAAGTCAGTAGCCAGTTTAATTGCGGATGGGAAGGTAGTTGGATGGTTTCAGGGAAGAATGGAGTTTGGTCCAAGAGCTTTAGGAAACAGAAGCATCTTAGCTGATCCAAGAGATCCAGATATGAAAGATAAGATTAACGAAAAAGTAAAACGCCGTGAATCATTCAGACCGTTCGCTCCCGCTGTATTGGAGGAAGATGCAAGAGAATATTTTGATATGACCGGATTAGATTGCTCACCGTTTATGCTGTTTACTGTCCCTGTACTCAAAGATAAGTATGATAAAATACCTGCAGTAACTCATGTTGATGGAACATCAAGAATTCAAACAGTGTCTTCAAGAACTAATTCAATATTTTGGAATTTGATAAATGAATTCAAGAAGATTACCGGAGTGCCGGTATTATTAAATACATCCTTCAATGTAAAAAACGAACCAATAGTTTGCAGCCCCAAAGATGCCATAGCCTGTTTTCTGTCAACCAACATTGATTGCGTTGCGATTGGCGATTACATTATAACCAAGAGAGGTAAAAGTGAAAACTAGATCTGTGCTGGTAACTGGCGCCTCTGGATTTGTTGGAAGAGAAGTCGTTAAAAAGCTGAGCGAAAAAGGAATTCATGTAAAGGCAGGATGCCACAGTTCGAATAATATTTTTAACGGGTATAAAAATGTTGAGACTGTGGTAATTGATATACTCGACAAAAACTCGATTCTGAAGGCGATGATCGGAGTTGATGCTATTTATCATTTTGCAGCAAGGGTTGATTCGAATGAGAAAAAAGAAAAGTTGATTGAAATAAATGTTGAAGGGACAAAAAATGTTTGGAACTGCTTAGCAGAATGTAAAATTAAAAAAGCACTCTATTGCAGCAGTACAGCAGTTTACGGATTGTTGGGGAAGACACAAAAGGCTATCACAGAAAATGAAAAAGCCCGTGCGATTGAGCCGTATGGCTATACGAAATTAAAAGGTGAAATTGAGGCGCTTGAAATTTCCAGCAGATCAGGTATCACGACAATAGTAATGAGACCTGTTGCAATTTTTGGTCCTGATGAGCACACTCCTTTTGGCAGGAAATTAAAAGAGGCTGCTGTATCAAAGATTCTTATTGCGGGCGGGTTTCAAAATAAGAGTTTCAATTTTGTTCATGTAGAGGATGTCGCAGATGCAGCCATTCACTTAATGGAAACTCAGAACGTGAACGGCGAAGTATTCAACGTTTGTCTGAACGAACCAATATTATTTGAAGAAGCTTTTAGAACTTATATCCGCGTATTAAAACGAGCGGGTGATGAGTATTATAAAATACGATTGCTTGCACTAATTTCAGTCCTGCTGCACAGAGCTCCCGGTTTACTTAATTGGTTAAATAATAATTTCGGAGAAAAATTCCTATTTAAGATCTGGCATCCAGGTTTTGATTTGAATTATTCCTCACAAAAAATTTTACAAACCTCTTTCAGGTTTAAATGGGATGATTTTGAAAAAGTTTTTTATTCCTGCTTAAACAAAGGATAAGTATTACCATGAATATGCTAAGCAAATATAAAATACGCGAAATACTGAAGAACACTAAGGAGTATTTAATCAGCAGCAGTGAATCCAACTTTAGATTGTCTGTTGCAGTAAGCGTCGGTGTTTTTTCCGGGGTTATTCCGATATGGGGATTTCAGACTATTCTTACAATTATACTTTCGTTTGTCTTCAGACTTAACAAGATAATTACGATTACGGCTTCCAACTTTAGTCAGCCGCCTGTAACTCCATTTATTATTCTCGGGAGTTTTCTGCTTGGAGGACTATTCCTGAATACTGATACCGTGATGTTTATTAATACTTCAGATGCTAATTACGAACTCATCAAAAGTAATGTTCTACAATATGTTTTAGGAAGTATTGTTTTGGCAATTCTGCTTGCCGTTCTATCCGGGATAGCAACATATTACTTTTTACAATTGTTCAGAGGAAATAAAAATGATAAAAATTAATAATCGTAACTCATTTGCAGTTATAATTCAAAGGTTATGAGATGTATGTCCTTCGTATCTTAATTGCTCAGCCATTAAGGTTAATGTTAACTCTTCCGGGTATTGCACTGTGCATTATTTTAATAATGTTTATCATTGGCATTTACAACGGAGTAGCAGAAGGCTCTGTAGAATATATAAAAAAAACAAAGGCAGACATTTGGGTATTACAGGCAAATTCAACTAATATTCTCAGAGGGACATCACTCCTTCGTGCCGGGTATCTAAATGTTATTAAAAAGGATACCTCTATAAAATCTTCAACCCCGGTTCTAATTCTTCTCACTAATATCAAAATACAAAAGCGTAATGCAACAGTTTTATTAACCGGATATAAACCCGGATCAGAAGGCGGGCCGCCAAAAATAATTGATGGCAGAGAAGTACAAATGAATAATGAAATTGTACTCGATAAATCTTTTTCAGCAAAGTATGATTTAATTATCGGTGATGAAATATTAATTAAAGAAGATACGCTTAAAGTTGTTGGTATATGCAGCGGGACAAATGCAGTTGTTACTCAATATGCTTTTGTGACTCTTGAATATGCGCAGTCTACTGTTGAACTGCCGGGGCTGGCAAGTTTTTTTATACTCAATTGTAATAGCGGAACTAATTTATCTGCCTTACAAAAAAGAATCGAAGATAAACTTCCCGGCAGGTTTTCTATTTATCAAAACCAAAAGTTTTTAGAAAACAATATCGCTGAGATGGAAGCAGGGATTCTCCCATTATTCTTTGCAATTTCTGCTATCGGGGGAATTGTTCTTGCAATTATATTAAGTTTAATTCTCTCTGTAAATATTCTTGAAAGAAGGAAAGATTTTGCAGTAATGAAAGTATTGGGCTCACCTAAGAGTTTCCTTTACAATCTAATTATTTCCCAGGCATTATTGCTCGCGCTAATTTCAGAATTACTTGGCGTCATTTTATTCTATCCGCTTGTAAATTTTATCGAGAAAATCTCTCCCGAGGTTAACACTATTATCAATTTCAATCATTTAATCTATATAACAGTGGTCACCTGCATAATTAGTTTTTTTAGTGCTTTATTTTCTTGCAGAAGAATAAGAAAAATTTATCCGTTAGAGGTGTTTTCATAATGGGAAATGATAACAATCAAAATATTGTCGAACTCAGAAAAATATCTAAAGTATATGAGTCAAGAGGATGTAGAACAGATGCTCTTGAAGGAGATTGATTTTACTTCAAGAAGAGGAGAATTGATTCTGTTATTAGGTCCAAGCGGAAGCGGAAAAACTACTTTGCTTACTATAGTTGCCGGATTTAACCAGCCAACTGAAGGAGATGTATATCTATTTGAAAAAAATATAAATGACTATACTCAGACAGAACTTCAGCAATTAAGAGCAGAAAAAATTGGATTTATTTTTCAGTCCTTTTTGTTGATTGATGCTTTAAATGTCTATGAAAATGTAGAATTAGTTCTCAGATTCTCACGGAGAAATCGATTTAATTCAAAAAGAAATACCTCAGATGCACTCAGTAGAGTTGGGATTTTACATCTGGCAGCAAAATCTCCTATAGAACTTAGCCACGGTGAAAAACAAAGAACCGCTATTGCCAGAGCGTTTGTCAACGATGCTGATTTGCTAATAGCAGATGAACCCACCGCCAGTCTGGAAACAAAACAAGGTGAAGAAATTATCAGGCTTTTGCATTCTTATGCAAGTGAATTTAATAAATGCGTTATAGTGGCAAGTCATGATTTAAGGTTGAAAACGCTGGCAGATAAAATTTATTATATGGAAAATGGGACTATTGTGCATTCTGAAATCCCATTAAGAGTGAATGGAGAAGGATAACAATATGAAAAAGAAAATATATTTAATTCAACCTTCGTATAAAGATCAGAACGGAAAATTATTGAAAGGGAAAAAACTTTATATCATTTCATTAACACTCCCTACATTAAGTTCAATTATTCCGGATGACTGGGAAAAAGAATTATGCTACGAATATTTTGAAGATATAAATTTTGATACCGACGCTTCCGTTGTAGGAATATCTTCGATGGGTTATGAAATTTTCAGAGGCATTGAGTTAGCTGATGAATTTAGAAAGAGAGGTAAGAAAGTAATATTTGGAGGCTTTCAATCACACATAAGCAGAGATTACCTGGATAGCCATTGTGATTCAGTTGTTCATGGTAATCCTGGTCTCAAGGATATGACAAAAATATTAAAAGATGTTGAATCAAGTGCTTTACAAAAAAATTACTACTGCAAAACTGATCTTAATTATAAAATTGATTATAAAGCATTAGATACTAAAAAAGTTTTTTTTACTCCCGTCCTGCTCAATGTTGGATGTTATAACCATTGCGATTTTTGCTGCATCTCTTCAATCTATAACGGGAAATATTATTTGAGAAAATTTAATTATCTAGTAGAAGAACTTGATTACCTTCACAATTCGACACGGAATATTGCGTTCATTGATACCAACATTTACAATAATCGGGAATATCTGATAAGATTGTGTAAGGTTATGATTGAAAGAAAATACAATTTTGTTTGGGGAGCGCAGTGCACAATTAATATTGGTGAAGATATAGAAACTTTACGGCTCATGAGAAAAGCCGGCTGTAAAGTATTATTCATCGGGTTAGAATCTATCGATCAACAAAACCTTAACTATTTAAATAAAAATTATAATGCAGATTCGTATCAGCAAAAAATCGCAAACATTCATAATGCCGGAATAAAAATAGCAGCATTTTTTATTTATGGACTTGATTACGATACTATAAATACAACTAAAAGCCTTAGCCGGTTTATTATTGAAAACAGGATTGCACTTCCTATGCTGAATATTTTAGTTCCAACTCCTGGATCGAAGCTTTACGCCCAGCTAACTAAAGAAAACAGAATATTAATGGAAACTGAACTCGATTTTCTAAAAAATAATGTTGCTTATAATTCTTCATTCAATTTGTGTTATTACAAACCAAAAAATATGACCTCGACTCAGGTTGAGGATGGATTCCTGGAGTTACTGAAGACATTATCCGGTTTCTACCAAATCATCAGAAGATCTCTAAGCAGCAGCTTTACACTTACAATATTTTTATTGTATATGAACTGGGAATTCAGGCGAGAATATATTGCACTTAAACGACGAAAAAGGTTAAGAAAGAGAGATTTTCAATAAACCTTTTCCCAATCATTAAAAGTTAGCATTTGTTTTTAGTTGCCAATTACAAATCGATACTGCTTGACTTTCAACGAAAATTTTTCGCATATTAATACTAATAATTATTCTCTACTCTGAGAGAGTTAGAGTTGCAGAGTTTGGTTGCTGAATAAATTCCTGAAGATTACACCCCTGAATACTCTCCCAAAGCAGACTATAAGTCATGTTTATGTAAAATGAGCTTTCCTGATCATTACAAGCTTTTTACAATAACATGACAATTGTTTGACAATCACCTGTTAAGAATGTAGTAGTTTTTTTCAGAAGGATTTGAGACACAATGTCCTTCTGCGGGAAAAACAATTAACAACTAAAACAAATACGGAGGTGTACAATGTCAAAGTTCTATTTTTACTTCATCCCATTCTTTATCATCCTCGCAACAAATATTTTTTCGCAAACGGATACCATAACAATTCTCCACGTGAATGATACACATTCCTGTTTAGCGCCGCTTGGTCCAAGAAATCAATCACTTGAAGGGACTCAGGGTGGAATCAGTCGTGCTGCATCAGTAATCGGAATGACAAAGATGACTGAGCAGAATGTTCTCACACTTCATTGCGGAGATGTTTTTATTGGTGATCTATTTTTCAACAAATTCTTTGGAGTCGCTGAATTTCAATTGATGTACTCCCTAGGTTTTGATGCGATGGCTCTTGGTAATCACGAATTTGATTTAACTCCGGCAATACTGGATACAGCATTGCGAAATTCTTTTCCACCCGGATGAGGATTTCCATTACTTTCGTCAAATCTGATTCTCGAAGATCCCGCAGTTCAGCCTTTGAAGGATTACATCTTTCCTTATACAATAAAACAATTCGGCAATGCAAAGGTTGGAATATTCAGCTTGCTAACACCTGAGACGAATGTCTTTTCCCTGCCTAGTCCGGCAGTTGTCGATACGAGCATTGCTCAAACAGCACTCGCTATGATTGATTCTCTAACTTCTCAAGGATGTAACTTGATTATCTGTCTCTCACATCTTGGAATTTATTATGACCAGGATTTAGCAGCAAACATTCCGGGAATAAATATTATCGTAAGCGGACATGATCATTACAGAACTGATCAGCCAATTGAAGTTTCCGATCCATTAGGCGGTACAACCTATATCGTTCAGGCAGATGCATTTTATAAATGTATTGGTAAAATGAAAATTGCTGTAACAGGAAGCGGAATGGAATTGATAGATTATTCTATTAATAGATCTCGATCGAAACAATTCCCGAAGAGCCTTCTGTAAAAGCAATAGTTGACGGATTGATAACTGAAATTGAAAATACCTGGGGACCAGTTTATACACAGCAGATCGGAACTGCAACAGCTTTCTTCGAAGAAGTTGCAACTAATCTTGGAGAAAACGGAGCACACGATACACCAATCGGCAATCTTAGTTACAGATGCCTACGGTGGAAAACAGAAACCGAAGATAGCTATTACTGTCGGTGGTTCAACTGCACAGCCAATTTATGCAGGCCCGCTCGTTGCAGCAGATGCATTCAGAGTTGTTGGTTATGGTTTCAATGAAGTAAACGGACTTGGTTTCAGAATTGTAAAATTTAAACTCACTGGTGCTGATCTTATTGCCGGGCTTGAGTTTGGAGTTTCAATGGCTGAATACAATGATGAATTATTTCCTCAAGTATCAGGAATGAGCTACTGGTATAATCTGGCAAAACCTCCCTTTTCAAGAATTGAATATGCAGAAGTTGGCGGAGTTCCATTAGATCCACAGCAAGAATATTCTATTACCACGAATGAATTTTTATTAACTGCCTTAAGCAGTATGCTTCCTATAACCATTATTGATCAGTACCTATATGCTGATACATCCGAGTTCCAGGTTTTAAGTGAGTATATTATTTCTCAGCAGACAATCACTCCAATTAACAGAGGAAATATTATTGCAGATGTAAAAGGAATTGATGAGGGTCAACTCCCTGAACAATTCAGATTGGAGCAGAACTACCCAAACCCTTTTAACCCGTCCACCAAAATCGAATTTGCGGATTAGCCGATTTAGGATTTGTCACACTAAAAGTATATGACATTTTGGGAAATGAAGTTGCAACTCTCGTTGATGAATACAAACCGGCAGGAAAATATGAAGTTGAGTTCAATAGTCATTCCGGCAGAAGTCCGGAATCTGACTTCAGGTGTCTATTTATATCAATTAAGATCTGGTAGTTTTGCACATACGAAGAAGATGATTTTACTTAAATAAAAAAATTAACAAAGCCTCTCAAAGCGGGAGGCTTTTATTTCTTTAATTAGAAATTAAGGAGGAGTTATGATCAAGTGAAACAGCCTGTCCCGTTTTTTCGGGAAAATCCGCTTAGCCGGAAGAACTTTAATAAAAATTTGGTTTTTCTGTTTGCTGATAACGCAAATATGTTTTGCACAGTGGGTGCAAACAAATGGCCCAGGTGGCGGTCAAGTATATTCACTTGCCGTAAGTGGTATGTAATATCTTTGCTGGAACTTATTGTGGCGGTGTTTATCTATCAACTGACAATGGTATAAGTTGGACTGCTATTAATAATGGCTTGATAGACTGGTGTATCCAAACATTAGCTCTCTCGGAAACAAATCTCTTTGCGTGGGTCTTCTCTTGGTGGATGGGGTCTAATTCAATCAACACAACAATGGTACAAGCTGGACAGCTGATTAATAGTGGTCTGACAAGGTACTTGGACATTTCATTGCCTAGCTGTCTCAGAAACGAATCTTTTCACTGGAACCTATGGCAGTGGCGTCTTGTCTATCAACCAACAATGGCACAAGCTGGATATTACTGGTTTGACAGAGTGTTATAATCCTGTGTTGGCTTACTAATTTCCGGCTCAAGTATCTTTGCGGAAACTTATGGGGGCATATATTCTATCGTTCGATAGATAATGGCACAGTTGGATCCAGGTTAATAATGGCTTGAACTATGGTTATGTAAGTAACTCTGAGTGTATGGTTAACAAAATCTAATTTTGTGGTGAACATTGGATGGCCGGAGATTTATCTATGAATGACAAAGGTACAAGCTGGACTGCATCAATGTTGGTACAAACTGATATGATGGTTATATTCTGCTATCTCGATGGTATAAATCTCTGGTTGCTAGGGAACAAAGGTCAAAGTATCTTTCTTATCAAGACCGATAACGAGTGGCTGACATTGCGATATGGACAGAACAACATTGGTGGTTCTGAATAACTGGATTGGGATATTTATACTCAGTTGCGGTATATGTGAATACAATTTCTATTCGTCTGGGATGTTTGGCTAATCAAGTCTGGAGAGCCTGTTATCTGAGATGGTCCTAATTGCAGAACATAATCCAATAGACATTAAAACTGATTTTAACTTGCACAAAACTACCCCAAACCCTTTAACCCAAGCACAAAAATCAGTTGGCAAGTGCCAGTAGGCAGTTGGCAAACTTTAAAAGTTTATGATGTGCTTGGTAATGAAGTTGCTAACTCTTGTCGATGAATACAAACCTGTAGGAAAATATGAAGTCGAGTTTAATGCAAGTAGTCATTCCGGCCTTGTCCGGAATCTGACGAGCGGAATATATTTCTATCAACTACAAGCAGGTGCTTTTATAGAAACTAAGAAAATGTTATTAATTAAATAATTAATACTAATGGAGGTAAATAAAATGTATACTGAAAAACAAAAGGACAACGCACTTTATTTAATTATGTATCTCTCTTTATTAATGATACTCCTCTTTTTGTTGGGATATATTTTTGAAATAAAAGCTGAGAATGATAAAAAAGTAACCAAAGAATCTGGAACAAATAATGTTGCTGGTTCACCGGTTTATAAAAAACTCAACATCAACGATATCTCTACCTGGATTAAAAATGACGGCGAAGCGGATATTAATCCGAGCGGAACTTCAGGATTTGAATATCCAAGGACAACAGGTAAAACTGCAATATTCCAGTCAGGCGTACTCTGGGGAGGAAAAGTTAATGGGGAGGTACGAGTTGGTGGTTCTGTATACCGTCAAGGAACTATGCCGGGAAGAATTTTAAATAGTGGAGTTCCTGCAAATCAATTAATTGGTGAAGATCCAAACCTTGATCATGTTCGCTGCTTCAGAGTAAGACCAGATTATCTCACAGGAAGTGTATTAGCAGAGATACTTGATGGAGAAGGAACTGAAACTGAGATCCGCGCAGCTTATGAAAGAGATTGGTTTGACTGGCCTGCAAATGACGGAGCTCCGTACGAGGATGTTGATGCAGATGGTTTTTATAATCCAAATGTAGATATTCCCGGCATACCAGGCTCCAACCAAACAGTTTGGTTTGTTTGCAATGATACCGATCCAAATTATACTCAGTTTATGTATGGTTCTCTGCCGATGGGTATTGAAGAGCAGGTCACGGTCTGGGGCTATAACTCAGCCGGACCTCTTGGTAGTATGATGTTCAAAAGATATATAATTATAAATAAAAGCGACTCACCTTTAGAAGATATGTACATCTCCATCTGGAATGATCCGGATGTTGGTGAAGCTTCGGATGACTTCGTTGGCTGCGATACTGTTTTAAGTTTAACATACGCTTACAATGCAACACCAATAGATGCGATCTATGGAAACCAACCGCCAGCAGTAGGATTTGATTTTCTTCAAGGACCAATTGTACCGGGAAATCCAACAGATACAGCAAGATATTTTGATAGGATTGTAATCGGTAAAAAAAATCTGCCGGTTAGTGCTCACTACTTTTTTATTAACCCTGACGCTGTCTGGAGAGATCCTACACAAGGACAATATCAGGGAACTCTTGAGTGGTATAATTTCTTACAGGGAAAAGTTGGTACGACGGGTGATCCATTCCCCGACCCTTACACTGGAGGAACAACAAAATTTGCATTGTACGGTGATCCGGTTGCCGGGACGGGTTGGATTGATGGCTTAATCCATCCGGCGGGAGATCGAAGAGCTGGTTTAGCAACAGGTCCCTTTACAATTCAACCCGGGGATACACAGGAAGTTGTTATCGCAACTGTTGTAGCTACTGGCGCAAACAACTTACTATCAATAACAGAATTAAAAACATATGACTTGGTAGCTCAAAATAAGTATGATAACTTTTTTGATATAGGTACTGAAGTCGAGGAAAATCATTTCAGCAATCCAATTGACTATCAACTATTTCAAAACTACCCAAATCCATTCAATCCAAGTACAAAAATCAGTTGGCAAGTGCCAGTAGGCGGTTGGCAAACTTTAAAGATTTACGATGTGCTTGGCAATGAAGTTGCAACTCTCGTTGATGAATACAAACCTGCAGGAAAATATGAAGTTGAATGTGATGCTTCCACTTTGCCAAGCGGAATTTATTTCTATCAACTTAAAGACTGAAAATTATATCGAAACGAAGAAGATGATTTTGCTTAAATAAAAAATTACAAAAGCCTCTAATTGATGGAGGCTTTTATTTCTTTAATTAAAGATTAAAGGAAAAGATTATGAAATTTTTATTACAAATTTTGTTTTTCTGTGTACTAATTGCACAATTAATTTCTGCACAATGGTTCCGGCAGGAGAACGGAACTAATGTACATCTAAACTCAGTATATTTTATTGATTCCCTAAAGGGTTGGATTGCAGGTAACGATAGCACTATTCTTCATACTTCAACCGGCGGCAGTAATTGGATAGAACAACCTTGCGGTTTTTTAGGATATGCAAGAGATCTGAAAGATGTGTTTTTTATTAATGATACTCTGGGCTGGGCAGTTGGCGGTACGGACTATAATGGAATTATACTTAATACTTTTAATGGGGGTAACAATTGGGTAATTCAAAGCGAGGCGATAACACGCCAATTAAATGCAGTGTTTTTTATAGATGATTCAGTTGGCTGGATTGGTGGAGGAGCTGAATATCCTGGCGGCAAAATAATTTTAAAAACAACGAATGGTGGCGTGGATTGGGATACATTACTAATAGATATTGGAATTCCCTACTCTTCAATTTTTGATATAAAATTTATAAATGACAGCATTGGCTGGGCAGTTGGGGGAATATACCCTGGTTGGGGAGGTGAAATTTTTAAGACTACAGATGGAGGCACAAATTGGATGACACAATTCGGAAATTCTGTACCAATAGCTAGCTGCGATTTTATATCAGAGCAGGTTGGATGGGTAACATTCGCAGGCTACGATTGGGGAGGAATTATGAATACGATGGATGGCGGAATATCCTGGAATACTCAATATGCCCAGGATACATTATCGTTTGAAATAATAAACTCAATTATCTTTGTAAACGATCAGAAAGGCTGGACAGCCGGATCCCGATATTATAATCCACTAGAATCAAGAATTCTTCATACCACTAATGGTGGCTTACAATGGGAACCTCAGAATGTTTTTACAAATGTAGAACTCCATTCAATATTTTTTATAAACGAATATAAAGGATGGGCAGTTGGTGATTCAGGAACTATTGTTTTTACCAATAACGGCGGAGAAACTTTTACAGAAAATGAAACAGTCGATGAAGTAATCAACTCATTTTATTTATTTCAAAACTACCCAAATCCTTTTAATCCTATAACAAGTATTCAGTATGCAGTAAGCAGCCTGCCTGACGGCAAGGCAGGTAGGCAATTTGTTTCACTAAAAGTATATGACATTTTGGGAAATGAAATTGCAACTTTAGTTGATGAAGAAAAACAACCCGGCACTTATGAAGTTGTATTCAATAGTCATTCCGGCGAAGGCCGGAATCTGACGAGTGGAGTGTACTTCTACCAATTAAAAGCTGATAATTATATCAAAACAAAGAAGATGATTTTACTCAAATAAAAAATTAAATTATAAGAATGTGAGAGACTTAATAATGAAAATCGTACTATTATATATCAGCATCATTTTAATTTTTATTTCAGTTTCTTCGTGCTCTGAAGATGATCCACCACCACTGAACGATTTTTTAATCGGAACATATAAAGATGTATATGCTGACTACCAACCTGATACTACTAATAATAGCATATTACTAGCTTCACCAACAGATGCCACATATCTTACAATAAACTCCGATAGAAGTTATAAAATGAAATTAGAACTATCCACTGAAGTAACAAATAACATTATTAGTGTGGTTCAGGAAGGTTCTTATATACTATCACAAACAAGATATGTTGAAGCTCAGTATTTGACTTCTGCAGGTTGGGAAGGCATAATAGAGTTTAAGCCTTTCGGTGGTTCCAATTGGGGAGGAGAATTTTGGATTGAAAGCTCTACATCAGCACTATTCTTCACAAATCGGGCATTAATTAATATTCCAAATTCTGAGGGTCGATTATTAGTCTTGTATTGGGATAGATAAAAATTATGATTTTAAATTTTGGTAATAGAGAAGATGATTTTACTCAAGTAAAAAATTTAATAAGCCCCTTAATAAGGGGGGCTTTTATTTCTTTCAATAAATCTTAAAGGAGGAGTTATGAAAACTTTAATTTGTTTTTCTTTTGTTCTGCTTTTTGCAGGTCTTGTTTTTGGGCAGCCAAAAGACATCTGGGTAAACTGGGAATGCAATATGGAAATTGAAATTCTCTCTGGCAGATTTGATCCTGCAACTGATACTGTTGCAGCCAGAGGTAATTTTAAAGCTGGGCCCGACACGATTTAATTGTAGACCCACTTGATCCCAATTATTACATTAGTGAGTTTCCAGACCTGATATATAATGTTAATGTTGGTGATCCTCTTGTAGAATATAAATTCTTCTATACTCCCCTTGTATGGGAATCCGGAGATAACAAAGTACACATATTAACACAAGAGGAATACAACGCTGGTGAAGCAACTATTTCCAGATCATTTAATGATCTTACCTTATTAAATGTTACGAACCAGGAAACGGAAATAACTTTCGAGGTTGATTGCAATGGTGCAGTGTCATTTATAAACGGACAGCCTTTTCCGGTTATCAATACCTGCCGCCTTGCAGGAAGTACTTATCCATTGCAGTGGCCTGGATTTGGCTGGCCTGATAGTGATATAGATCTGACACTTTTAATGTATGATGATGGTACGCACGGAGACCTAATTGCAGGTGATTTGAAATTTACAACGGAAGTTATATTCCCCCCCTATACAACATTTGATATTGTGTATAAATATGGAATTAATTATGGTGATTGGGTCAATAATGGAGGTGGTAATGATAATGAAGCAGGAATTGGTGACGACCACTTTATAGAACTTTCACGTTATATGATTTCAGCTAAAGTAGAAAATATATTTGGTATGATGGGATATCATAACCTAATCAATGTGGTGTTTGTTCCCGTAGAGCTAACTTCATTTACAGCATCAATTCAGTCTGGTGCAGTATCACTCAATTGGATAACAGCTACTGAATTAAATAACCTTGGATTTGAGCTGGAAAGAAATACAATCACTGAGAAAAATGAAGGAGGATGGGTTCTTATTGGATTTATAGAAGGTAATGGTACTACCACCGAAACAAAAGTCTATTCCTACACCGACAACGTAAGCGATATTGAAGCAACTGCATTTAAATACAGGTTGAAGCAAGTTGATTTCGATGGATCGTATGAATACAGTGATGAAATTACTGTTGAAAATTCGGAAATATTACCAGCCGAATATTTTTTGTCCCAAAACTACCCCAATCCTTTTAATCCCATTACCACAATTGAATTTACGTTACCTCAAAAAGAATTCGTATCTCTTATCATTTACGATGTTCTGGGAAATGAAGTAGCTACTCTGGTAAATGAGGAAAAAGCATCTGGCAGCTATGAAGTTTTATTTGATGCTGCAGAATTTGTGAGCGGAGTTTATATCTATTCATTGAGAGCTGGAAGTTTTGCACAAACTAGAAAAATGATTTTAATGAAATGAAAATTAATAAAGCCTCTCGCATAGGGAGGCTTTTATTTTTATCAAATTAATTCTTATTGGAGGTTAAAATGAAACTGAGAATCTTATCAATTGTTCTTCTTCTGTTTAGTGCTGTAGAAATTTTTCCTCAAAAAGTGGGTGATGCATATGCATTAAATATTAATAATATCTATATGCCACTAAACAGGAAAGGTGTGCTAGCAGATGTGAATGTTCCACCAAACGGTTCAGAAGGACAATTTGGGGGCCATTCATTTCTTTTTTCAGGTGGATTCTTCTTAAGCGGATACAGCAATGGTGACTTGTGGGCAAATGCTGTTGCTTCAGCAAGTTTGGTTGAAGATTACTTGCCCGGTGAAAATGGTGATCCCAACAATCCTGATGCTCAACTATATAGAGTTGGGAGCGAGGATCCTCCATTTGGTCAAAGCTGGCTTGATTGGATACATGCAGTTTATCTTGGTGCAGATTTTTATGATGGTGATGGTGATGGGATTTATAATCCTGTTGATAAAAATGGAAATAGTATTTGGGATTTAGATGAAGACTGCCCGGATATTTTAGGTGATGAGATGCTCTGGTGTGTTTTCTACGATGGAGTACCAGCTGTTCAAAGAAGATGGAATACGGTCGAACCACAAGGCATCGAAATACGCCAAACAGTTTTTGCGTACGAAAATGTTTCTGAACTGCAGAATATTATTTTCATTCGGTATCGCATAAAAAATACCGGTATGGTTGCAAGTGAGATGAATGATGTTTACTTCGGTGTTTGGGGTGATCCGGATCTCGGTGGAGCGCAGGACGATCTTGTTGGCTGTGATACACTTCTTCAAAGCGGATATACTTATAACGATGGACCAGATACTGAATATGGAAACAACCCACCAAGTTTCTTTGCAAAAACTTTAGCCGGACCAGCGACATACATTCCGGGAGTTACATTCATTGATAATAATGGAAACGGAACTTACGATGAAGGTATTGATACACCTCTGGATACAGCCTACGTGCATCGCGGACAGACATTGGGAATAAAAGAATATCTGGGCGCAAAAAATCAAACTCTTTCTTCCTCCATTGAATATATAAATGGTGATCCTAATCTAAGAGATCCAAATACTGCAGATGAAGCACGCAATTATATGTTAGGTCGTAATCGAATTGGACTACTTCCCGATCCTTGCAATTGGGCTTATGGACAAGTCAGAGGTGGTGTCGATTGTTCAGAAGTAAATCCCTATTTCTGGTATTCAGGCGATCCGGTTACTAATTATGGTTGGATTAATACTTACCCAACAGATCAAAGACAAATGCAAAACATTGGTCCTTTTACCCTGGAAGTAGGTGAAGAGTTTGAAGTAATTGTTGCCTATGTAGTTGGCCAGGGAACTGATGCTATAACTTCGGTTACAGAATCAAAAAATATTTCGGTTATTGCAGGTGTACTATACAATTCAAACTTTGATACAACATCTGTAGTTTCAGTTGAGGAAATTCACTCAGGCAATATTCCTGATCAGTATATGCTCGCTCAGAATTATCCCAATCCTTTTAATCCAAGCACAAAAATCAGTTGGCAGTCACCAGTAGGCAGTTGGCAAACTTTAAAAATTTACGATGTGCTTGGTAATGAAGTAGCAACTCTTGTTGATGAATACAAACCTGCAGGAAAATATGAGGTTGAGTTTAATGCTTCATCATTCCGAGCGGAGTGTATTTCTATCAATTACAAGCCGTCGATCCGAATCAAGTTCAGAAAACTTATATCGAAACAAAGAAAATGATTTTACTTAAATAAGAATTTTAAAGGAGGAGACTTATGAAGAAGCTGATAGCATATTTAATAATATTATGGTTTTGTGCTGCAGTTGTTCAATGGATGTTACTCTGGAAAGATATATCACAAAAGATGAACTTAGGGATTTTAATAAGGACAACGATATAATAATTACAACGCAGGATAATAAAGAATATACTTTAAGGCAGAGATAGTTCAGATCAAAATTTTTCAGATTGGATATTTGTTGATGATAAAATTGAATTAACTGAGGCAAAACTTAATCCAGCAAAAGGATAAAAACGTTAAAAATCTCACAAGGATAAAAACTGAAATAGATGAGAATGATTTGGCAAAAATTGGCGTAGTGGAATTCGACGGTTTAAAAACAACTTTATTGGTAGTTGGAATATTAGCAATAAGCTATGTGATCTTTTTGCTTACTTATGAAGGACCAGAATTTGAGTCTATAAAATAATTTGTGAAATGGATTTTAGTAAATAAAAATTTACAAAGCCTCTCATTGAGGGAGGTTTTTATTTCTTTAATTAAAAATTAAAGGAGGAGTTATGAAAACTTTAACTAAAATATTTCAACTATTAATTCTTTCAGCAATATTACTAGCAATTTCAAGCTGTGGATTCGTCGGGTCGTCAGTGGAAATTAAAAACACTGCGGTGCCAATTCAAGTAGATAAAAAAACTTGTCCCTCCATTTCAGTTGCAAATATCCTATCAGATATACCTGAGGAAACAAAAATAGGCACTTACCATACTGGTTGCGTCAACATACCTGGCGCTGATTATACAGCCAATGCTCTATCAGGTTTTGAAGAAAAAATTGAACAGGAAATCGAAAAGGAATTAATAGAGGCTAACTATCCTGTTATTGAAAATAAGGAGCAATTATTTGAGGAAAAAAAGGTTGATTCACAAATTTTAGTTGGAGGAGTTATATCAGAATGCAAATTTAATTCTTATGATTCGATGTGCGGGGTTTATTCTGAATCAACTGTTAGTGTTAATTGGAAAATTATGAATAAAGCTGAGAATAAAATTATATATGAAAAAACTACTGATGGTTCTGCTGAATACCCTGGCGTTAACATATACGCAGTTGCGTATGCAGTTAAAGGAAGTTTTAGAGAAGTATTAGCAGATCCCGTTTTTGTTGAATCACTTTTGAAATAAAAAGATTGCAAAAGTCAAGTGACCAAGATCAGTTAAATGGATGCAATCATTTAACAATTGAAGGAGGAGTTATGAAAAATAGAATTGCATTTTTTGTTTTTGTCTCTTTTTTAGTTCTAATTTATATCACAATTGTTCGAGCTCAGGTAGATACACTTTGGACAAAAACTTTTGGGGGAACTGATAGTGATGGAGGTGTATCAGTTAAGCAAACTTCAGATGGAGGGTACATTGTAGCTGGATATACAAATTCATTTAGTGCAGGTAGTTCAGATGTTTGGTTGATTAAAACAGCTTCTTCCGGTGATACGCTATGGATAAAAACGTTTGGGGGAAATGAGTTTGAAGCGGGTCTGTCAGTTGAGCAAACCTTAGATGGCGGGTTTATTATAACTGGACACACATCTTCATTTGGAGTGGGTGATGAAGATGCTTGGTTAATTAAAACAGACGCTTCTGGTGATACTATTTGGACTAAGACATTTGGTGGCAGTTTTAATGATTATGGTTATTCTGTTCAACAAACCACGGACGGTGGTTATATAGTTACTGGCTTTACTGGTTCGTTCGGTGCTGGCAATTTGGATGCCTGGCTGATCAAAACAGATGCGTCTGGTGATACCATTTGGACTAAAACATTTGGTGGCAGTTACGATGATTATGGTTGTTCCGTCCAGCAAACCAGTGATGGTGGGTATATCATTACTGGCATAAAAGATTATTTCGATGGTGAACCAGGAAGTGGAGACACTTGGTTGATTAAAACCGACGCTGATGGTGGTACACTTTGGACAAAAACTTTTGGTGGAAGTTCCTTTGATGCTGGTAATTCTGTTCAGCAGACCTCAGACGGGGATTATATAATAATTGGTCAAACATATTCATTTGGTGCAGGCAGTTCTGATGCTTGGCTGATTAAAACAGATATGTCAGGCGATACGCTCTGGACAAAAACGTTTGGCGGAAGTATTGATGATTATCCTATGTCTGTTCAACAAACTACTGAAGGTGGATATATCATAGCTGGATATACATATTCATTCGGTGCGGGTAGTGCTGATGTCTGGTTAATCAAAACGGATTCATTTGGCGATACTCTATGGACAAAAACTTTCGGTGGAATTAGTAATGATCATTGTAATTCAGTCCAACAGACTTCAGATGGAGGATATATTTTATCTGGAGGTACAACTTCATTCGGATTTGGTGCTGGCTATGATGATGTTTGGCTGATTAAAACTACTCCCGATATAAGTAATATAGAACCAAATTCAGAGTTAGTAATTTCAGATTTTTCTTTACAACAAAACTATCCCAACCCATTCAACCCAAGCACAAAAATTAGTTGGCAGTCGCCAGTAGGCGGTTGGCAAACTTTGAAAATCTATGATGTGCTTGGCAATGAAGTAGCAAGTCTCATTGATGAATACAAACCCGCAGGAAAATATGAAGTTGAATTTTCCGCCAAAGGCGGATCCGCCTCCGGCGGAAATGCTTACAGCTTACCCAGCGGAGTATATTTCTATCAACTGCTTGTCTCGGATTTGCAAAGCAAAGACGGAAAAGCTGAAAATTATATCGAAACCAAGAAGATGATTTTACTTAAATAAAAAATTAACTAAGCTTCTCGTTCAAGGAGGCACCTATGTTTTTTGATTTTTCTCACGGAGGATAAAATGAAAAAAATATTTCTTAAAACTGTCGTTATTATTTTCATCAGCAGCACAGTGTTTGCGCAGGATGGAGTCCACAAGCATGACGGTTTCTTTTTACGGATGTTATACGGATTTGGGTACGCTGAATTAGTTGAGAAAGATGTACTCGGAAGTGACTTAAAATTTTCGGGTGCAGCCGCTGCAGGCCGAATTCAAATTGGAGGAACTGTATCTGAAAATCTAATTCTGTATGGAGAAGTTGGATACACATTGCATACAGATCCTGAACTTGAATGGCCAGGATATTCAGCATCAAACTCAGATGCTACAATATTTGCAGGCGATTTCGGAGGAGGGATTACATACTACATGCCATCTAATTTCTACTTTTCTTTGAGCTTGCTGCTTAGTCAGGCCAGTTCTGGATATGACGAAGTAGCAGGTGAAGAAAGCTGGTTTGGATGGGGCACACATAGTTCAGAATATGGTTTTGGCATTAACGCAATGGTTGGAAAAGAATGGTGGGTCGGTGATGATTGGGCTTTGGGTGCTGCCATTTATGGCTACTACAGTACAATGAAAGATAAAGGCACTATTGCAGGAACTAATTACGAATATGACATTAATAATTTTTCTGTAGGTGTAATGTTCTCAGCAACATATAACTAAAAATTAACAAAGCCTCTCATTGAAGGAGGGATTGTGAAATAGAATTTTTAACGATCTTATTTCTATGAATAAACTTTTATTTATAACTAAAAATCATAAAGCTATGAACCATCAACCAAAATTTTACCGGGGCTGGAAGCTAATCGAATTAGCGGGTAAAACAGCACTGGGTTATTATTCATTCCTGAAGATGAATAATAAACCTCTTAAGATCAGGGATGCAGCAGAAAGTTTTAAAGTTTCACTCAAACTCAGGAAGCAGCTTTATCTTACCAAAGTAATAAAGTTCAACAATAAATATTATTCAACACCTGCCATCCCTGGTTTTCCGTCTTCTGTATTTAATAATATGATTGCAAATGGGGGGCTCAACTATCTGCAAGCAGGCACGGCAAAGAAGAAACACATTGATTCAGTGCTATTAGCAATTTCAAATAAATGCGATTTAAAATGCACACATTGTTACGAATTCCACAACCTTAACAGGCAATATAGATATTCCTGCGAGGAAGTGGCTGGAAGTAATAGAAGCGCTGCAACAAGATGGTGCGGGAATAATAATATTAACTGGTGGCGAACCTTTGCTCGATTTCGACAAAACAATAGAAATCCTCAAAAAGGCAGACAAGACGAAATCTGAATTTCATATACATACTTCCGGAAATAGATTAAGCCGGCAAATGGTAAAGGAATTGAAAGACTCAGGGTTGACTGCTGCTGCGGTTGGGTTAGATGATGTCTCCAAAGAAAGATTTGACAAGATTAGAGGAAATGGATCATTCGATAATGCGTTAAAAGCACTTGAGCTATTTAATGATGAAGGCATTTTAACTTATGTCAATCTATGTGCGACCAAATCATTTGTCCAATCAGGTGATTTATGGAAGTATTTTGATTTTGTAAAGACCTTAAATGTCGGAATGATCCAGCTTCTGGAACCAAGACCAAACGGAGCCTTATTTAATAAAAATGTTGATGAATTGATTACAGATAATGAAAGAAAAATTTTGAGGGAATTTATGATAATCGGAAATACAAATAAAAAATATAAAGACTACCCGCTAATTTATTATCTGGCTCATATTGAAGGCGCTAATCAAATGGGATGCATGATGGGAGGATTATTTCATTTCTATATCGATAGTCTTGGCAATGTAAATCCCTGTGTTTTCCTACCGGTCAGCTTTGGCAATATTATTGAGACTGACTTCAAAACAATTTATGAAAGAATGCGGAGGGCAATCCCGGCACCTATTCATTCTGAGTGTCCATCCCTTCTATTATCCAACGCACTGAGAATGAAAAACCTAAACGGTAATAGAATACCAGTAAGCTATGATGAAATAAAAGCCGAATGGGATGATTTAAATTCTCAAAGTCCCAATGACCTATTAATAAAAAGCAAAGAAGAATGAAAGTTCAACAATTAAAATTATATTTATAATAAAGAGAGGGATCAAGCTATGTGCAAAAAAATAATAAGCAGCCTATTAATACTCGCGTTCATAAATTTTTTATATGGATGCTACTCTCAGGAAAAAGCACTTACCGAGGAATTAACATCTAATGAAGAAAAAATTATGCAGGTGGTATTCCCTGACGGTAATGCGATAGAATTTGATGAGCAAGGCGGAACTTATACCGTTATCGAATCTGGAATTGAAGGTAAATCAACTAGTGGGGAGAAAATAATTCTACCTTTTGAAAATATTAAAGAATTAAGATTGACCGATGTGCCTCCGGTGGCTTTAAACGAAATAGGTGAACGAAAGGTTACTGAAGTAATCTTAAAATCAGATCTTATATATGCATTCAACCTTGCTGGAGGAACATACGACGAAGACCAAAAGAAAATCGTTGGTGTTTCGGCAGACAGCTTGATTATGTCGTTCAGACCTAATCAAATCAAGGAGATTCATTTGGAGATTCCAAAAACTACTACCAAAAATGAGTTGATAGAAAATGAGGATCAATTAATTTCCAGTTTGATTCGACTTGACGATAATCTCATTATAAAATTTGATGATAACAAAGGAAGATATATAAAGCAAACAGCTTTCATCTCAGGAACAACAACATCAAATGTAAAAGTAACCATTGATGCCTCTGAGATTCTTTATGTTATGGTTGAAAGAACAGATGCAGTAGGGACAGTATTCACGACCTTGTCAGTTATAGTGGGTATAGCTTTGATAATAGGAATTATTGCAATCGCGACAAAGGAATCGTGTCCGTTCATTTACTCTTACGATGGTGAGAAATTTGTATTCGATGCCGAACCGCTTGGTGGGGCAACTACACAAGGACTACAGCGAAGCGAACTCTCAAAGCTTGAGAAGATAAAAGAGACTTCTGGTAAATATAAAATAATGGTTCGCAATGAGGTTGAAGAAACCCAGTATATTGACAAATTGAGTCTATATGTCGTAGATCACGATCCTGGTTATGAAATCTATCCGGATATTTCTTGTGATATACACGCTGTAAAAAAACTTGAAGGTGCTTTACTTGCAAAGGATGAAAATGGGAAAGACTTAACTAAATTCATAGAAAAACCTGATAATCTTTACTGGCAAAGCAAGCTTCCTATTGAACAACCCATTTCTCAAAGTAACCATCGTCATCAGTTAAACTTTGCCTTCCAAAAACCTGTTGATTCAAAGAGTGCAAAATTAATTATCAATGCAGGCACTACATTGTGGGGTTCCAATATGATAAGAGAAATGTTATTGTTATACGGTGACTCAGTTGATAAATGGTATAATAGTATAGATAGTTCAGTGGCAGCAAAAGAAACAATGATGAATTTCATTGAAAGAGAGGAACTCTATTTATTAAAACTCTGGGTAAAAGAAGATGATGGATGGAAAATGCAAAACATAATTCAAGGAGGCGGCCCATTTGTAGCTGAAACAAGGAGCTACGATTTAGATTTATCTAATGTAACTGGTGATACAGTATTTATAAAAGTAAACCCACCTTATGGATTCTGGACCATGGATTATTTAGCACTAGAATATGATTCCTATGCATCTCCTAATATGAACGAAGTAAAAATGATATCCGCTATAAATAATTATAATAAGGACATTTCAGAATTTTTATCAGCTGTTGACGAGAATTACTTAGCGATGCCTTCAGTAGGCGACTATTTCATTGTAGAATTCGAAGCTCCTGATATCGATAAAAATCTTACAAGAACAATTTTCCTGAAAAGTACTGGATATTATGAAATTCATCTTCCAAAAGATCAGCCAATTCAAACACAAAAATTGTACGAAATTGGTTTTTTGCCCGGAAAGATTGTGGAGTACTCAAATGATCTTTATAAGGGTTGGTCTAAAAAAAGTAAATAACCTTAAGGTCAAAAAATGAAAAAGATATTTAATTTATTTGTGATTTTTTTCTGCCTGGCTACACTTGTTCCATCATTCTCCCAGGAAAAAGAATCTGCCCCACCAGATGAACTGATAATTGCTAACAAGCAGGTCCTTTATAACTTAACAGAAATAATCGATAAAGGAGGTAAGCGGTCAACAGGATTTCTTTTCGGATTAAAATCTGATTCCTTAATCTTAATAAGGAGCAACGAAAAAACATACTACTCATTAACGGATCTGCTTGATATTGAAATAGAATGCGACAGAAGAAATTTTAAAGGAGTTGTTATTGGTTCATTTGCAGGTGCCTATTTAGGAAACCTTATCTTCTTCGATGCAGAAGGACAACCAACTGCATACTGGGATAATGAAGATGCTGGTGCAAAGGCAGCAGCAAGTGTACTTTTTGCTTTTGTTGGTGGAGGAATTGGATATCTTATTGATGCTGCTGCAGAAGTGAGGCAGGAAATTTTCTCTTTCCGCTCCGATGTTGGTGGCACGGAGTGGGTAGAGGAACTTCAAAGATTAAAAGAATTTTTACTGGGTGTTGAGAAGCAAAATATAATTAATATTAATTTTAGTCTGACACAGGTAGGCACAAGATTTTCAGAAATTAAGGATAATTCTTCTATCTCAACAAATTATTATTATAATAACAATTATGGTGGGGTTACTAGTTTTAATCTTTTACGAAAAATTCAGGTGACTTACTCCTTACTTAATTACCTTGATGTAGGAGGATCAATTTGTTGGATCGGAGAACCGTCCTTTCATTCGTATTTATATAACTACTCTCCAAGCGGCACAGAATCTATTAACATAACTCAAAAATATGAAGCATTTGGCTATTATGCCTCTGCAGTTTATTATCCATTCAAAACAATTTTTCCGAAAATTTTAGCCTGGAGCATTAGTGCTGGTATCGGAATCGCAGATGTGAATTATTTATTCGATTATCGAAGAACTATTGAAAATTATCCAAATATCATCGAAGAAGATACTACAAAGACAATCGATGAGAATGTATTTAGTGCAATAGTTAGCACGCAATTCGATCTCTATATAATTAATGAACTCTCACTCGGTTTTGTTGTTGACTATGTCTATGTACCAGGCGAAATGCCTGCAATACCAAACACGGACATAGGTGAGAGAAGTTTGAGTAATTTCAGTTTTGGAGCAACATTGGGCTTTCATTTTTAGTTTTTTTATTTGAGAAAGTCGATCAGGAGAGAGATGGTTTTTAATAATTAAAAATTAAAGGAGGAGTTATGAAAAGTCACTTTAAAATATCAGTTATACTTTTTTCAGCGGCCTTTTTTCTTTGCGGTTGCGGTTCTGGTTTGAACACTGTCAGCATTGATTCTGACAAGACTGTCAAACTCAAAAATTACTCCATACACTCACCCATCGGTGATGACTGGGAATACCAATCAAATGAAGAAACACAGAGTATAATGTTTTACCTGCTGGATACTGATATGATGTATTACATCTCTAGAGGAGAAAGAAGCGGCACTTCAATCAACATCTACCGTGATAAGAACTCGAATGGTAAATACAAAGAAAATTGACAGACAGGAATTTGTTAAGTGGTTATGTAGATAATGATATTCAAATCATTGAAGAATTATCAGGTATTATCTTTCGTTTATAAACCTGATATCAGCAAAGCGTGATACAACAATAATTAATGAAAAATTATTTTATAAAATGAATTACGGATCGAGTGAAGAGAAGCTAGGGACAGCTCTATATATACCTTCCAAAAAGTTTCGAGAAGAATGGAATATTTTATGTGTTTAGGATTGAGGAAGATGGAGGCGAAGATATTCTCAGTTCAGGAAAAGATTTCGATCAAATAAAAAATGTGCTGGCAACTTTCAAATGTAATGAAGATTAATTATCAATCTTAAAGGAGGAGTTATGTTGAGTAAAGCGAAATCCCGCCTCGCGGGGAAAAAAATAGTCAAAATATTTCTAATATTTCTAATATTTCTTTCTCCATTAGCATTAATCTCTTGCTCATCCGCGTTACCACCCAAATCTTTAATTAGCACACCATTTTTTAATATTATGTCTCCTGAAAGTGAGGGGTGGTTTTCAGAATCGGAGAATGTTGATAGTATAATATTAAGAAGGGGTCGCATAGGAGCAAACCTTACACCAAGTGACTTACCAGTTCAAAGGATCGCGATATTGCGAAAAACTGTTAATGACACAGCATTAGATGAATTACAATTAAAATATGAACTCAAGCAAAAGGCAATTACTGATATAGAGGATATAGCACATAAATCAACACCGTACTGGATATATGGCCACTACTTTGATTCTTCTAATTATGATAAAAATAATATTTATTCAGTGATTTATGCTACTAATTTTGTGAGTAGTAAAACACTTGTACAAGTTTATTTCCATTTACCCAAATACTATAAAGAATGGAAGATAGCCTATTTGTTATTGTACTCTGAATTTCCATACTCTATTCCTGAAGACTATGGCCAGGCTATTTCAGATAGGAAGCCATTCGATCTCAAATTGAGTAAAGAATTGAAAGAAGTGTTGGAAGGTTTCAAATGTATTGAAGATTCATTGGAGACGGCTGTCAAACTCTAGCTGAAGAAAGGAATAGTGTTTGATGAAGGAAAGAAATATTAATTTTACTCAAAGGACTGTGTAACAAAATTATAAACTGATAGAGTAAACAAAGACTATGATGTCCAACAAACTTAAAATACTACTCCCCTTTTTGATGCAAGGAATCCTTTGCGTCAACCTTTTTGCACAAACCGATTCTACTGAACGTGCTGGGATTGAACTATTCCCGATACTCAGCTACGATACTGACGCAGGTTTTGGATACGGTGCAAAAGCATTCTTCTATGACCAGCTTAATACCAGAGAAAGTTTTGACATTATTCTTTTCAACAGCACCAAAGGAGAACAATGGTATAAGTTTGTCTTCTCCACTCCGGATTTTGAAAGCCGGCAAGGAACAGAGTTTCCGCTCGCACTTGATGTAACCTTCGAATACGATAAATGGAAAAATTATAATTTGTACTATTACAACCTTGAGGTCGAAGGAATAAATTCTGCCAATCAACAGGTTGAGTTCAAAGACCAATGTGTTTATGAATTAGTGGAAACAAAAGTTTTTCTCAACCGTGCATTCAGAAAAGATCTTACCGGTTCGTTTGGATTAAAATTCAAATCAATAAGCACTTATGATTATAGAAGGGATACTATATTAACCTCTCCTGAAAATATTGAGAATAAATATCAGGAAGATCCTTCGGTAAAATATCTATCTGCTAATCTTAATGCTAAATGGGATACACGGAACAGTTACATCAAACCTTCCAACGGACTCGTGCTCGAAATCGAGCTTGAATATGCACCAGACCTTTTTGAAAACAACAGTTCTTTTTTCAGACAGGCATTTGTAGTCCGTTACTTCAAAGAAATATTTTTCAAAAATTTAGTTCTCGCTTCAAGAGCAATGGAACAGGTTTTAATCTCAGAATCTGGTTCATCACAATTTCTTGCTATACCCGTTGGAGGAAGCAATACTCTGCGAGGAGTTCCCGTGGATAAATTCAGATTCTACTCGGAGTTCCTGTTTAACAATGAATTAAGATTTCCTATCTGGTGGCGATTCGGAGGAATTGCAGGACTGGATATTGGTTACGGAACCAATAAAGATTTATATCCTGAAGATACCATTGATTGGATTGTTAATCCTGTTGTCGGTTTGCGGTTCTTTATGGATAATTTTATCGTAAGAGCAGATGTTGGTTTTTATAAAAACGACATCGGCTTTTACCTGAACTTTGGACATATATATTAATAATAGGAGTGAAGGAAAAGATAAAGCGATCCTTTTTAACTTATTAAAATTTCGAAGATTAAAACAGCTTCACTAGATGTTTTGATAGATTAGAAATTGTAATTAGTAGCTTGTAATTAGGAAAAGTCTAGATAGGTACTATTTTGGGAGAATAGATTTCTCTCAGATGCAAAATAGTTGTTTTGTTGAAACTAAAAATCTGATCCTCTTCCGCATAAGCTGTGGATAAGAGGTTTTAATAAAATAAAAAAATAAGAGGAGAAAATGAAAAACCTTTTTGTCCTATTATTTACTTGCTTCACTTTAGGGGCAACTCAATCCAAAATCTCTGCACAGTCATTTGGAAATGACAACACAGATTCTCCTGCTATTTCAAATGAAGACTCGCAATTTCTTTATTCATCAGATCCAAACCACAGAGAGCTGGTACTTAAATCAATTGACCTTGCTGTTAGTGTAGGTTTTGCAGATCCATCAGGAATTCCTCTTCAGGAAATAAAAGATCGGATGGAAGCAGGCGCATACAGTGAAGATCTTGAAGCTATTCCCGGAAATATAGGCGAACACTTCCCCAACCCATGGAGTCAGGGACCAGATTTTAATTTTTATGGATTGTATCCATTCTCCAAAATACCGTACGGCTCCTACCTTGATACTTTAAGCGGTTGGTACAGAGGATTAAATCATGGTTATGATCCAGTGCAGGGTTTTCTTTGGCCGGGAGCTGATGCAACAACTGTTGATTGGGCAAATTCTCCAATCAATTCTTTCGCTTGGGATAACTTGATCAGTTTATATAATTCAGGCAGCGAAGTCGAGGCATATGAATGTTTAGGTCATATACTTCATCTACTCGCAGACCTATCTATTCCATCACACGTTAAAGTTGTTGATCATGGAATCAACTTCAATAGTATTAACTCGGGAACATTTTTAGATCCTGATCTATTAGTTTTAGTCGTTGATGAATATGAATTAGCATTATCTGGTGGGATTCCATTACCGGGTATCCTTTATATTCCAGATTTATTAAACCAGTTTGGCTCTGCTCTCAACCTGGCAGATAGTGCTAACATTCCGGATTTTTCTAACTGGGACGACTATTTCATTGAGCTTGGACAATTGACTTATAATCATCCTGTTGTTAATCAATTCTATATTGCACCTACGCAAAATGGAGGATGGGGTGCTGCACTGAACGAAAACGGGACGATAGCTAAATCCAACACAATATGGTATCACTCCTCCTGTACAATTAAATGGAAGATGGGTTCAGGTTACATTTAAAAGCACCGCAAATTCCAATGGAACCATAATACCAGAATCTAAGATGCTGGAAATGTGTAATAACATTGTTCCTAAAGCTGTTGAGTATGGAGCTGGTTTATTATTGCACTTTTATGAAAAGGTAACGGATGTCGAATCGGAAAAAACATCTCCAGAAAATTTTCTGTTATTCCAAAACTACCCCAACCCTTTTAACCCAAGCACAAAGATCAGTTGGCAGGCGCCAGTAGGCAGTTGGCAAACATTAAAAATTTATGATGTGCTTGGTAATGAAGTTGCAACTCTTGTAGATGAATATAAGCCCTCAGGAAGTTATGAGGTTGAATGGAATCCTGGTGACTTTTCGAGTGGAGTTTATTTCTATCAATTAAAGGTAGGAAATTTTATAGGTACAAAGAAGATGATTTTACTTAAGTAAAAAATTAACCAAGGGATGAGTTATAAAAAAAATAGTTCTAATTAAGAGCCGATAGCTAAATAATATTACATTATTCTGACAATTCTGTGACATTTACTGAGAGGAATATAATTAACATACTAGCGGAGATTTAGATGGAGATTGATATGAAAAAAATAATTCTTTTATCGAAAATATTACTCGGCTGGCTTATTCTTTTTCAGTGTAATGCTGCCGGGCAAACTCAGACCACCAATTTCAAGCAGAACCAGCTTTACCTGGAATTAGGAGGAAATGGTCTGATCTATTCAATCAATTACGAAAGACTGTTATCTGAAAATTTTACTCTCCGGGGTGGATTTGGTATAACACCGGGAATAATTTTTGTCGAAGGAACTTTTATACATATACCTGTTACAGCAAGTTATCTCATTGGCAGTACAGACATCTAAATTAGAATTGGGTTTGGGTGCAACCTATTTCGCCGGCGAGGATACTGAGCTATTTGGTCTTGATGCCGGTGATCAATCGCTTATAATCTTAACAGGAATAGTTGGTTACAGGTACACAAGTCCAGGTGGATTTGTTTTAAGAGTATTGTTTACGCCGCTGTACAACAGTGAAGAAGATTCATATTTCTATCCATCGTTTGGACTGAGCTTTGGTTTTATGCTTTGAAGACTTAAATAAGAATTATGGAGTTATTACAATGCTTAAAAAATATATCACATGCTTTTTAGTTTTAACTTTCCTCAACTACGTTGGATGTTACTCATCTGAAGTGATCACAAATGAGAAACTGAATAATGGAACAGCTCATATCGATACTAATGATGAGATTTATTTTACGACAAATGATTTAACCAGATATCACTTTGCAGCATATCATTATCAAGTAGTAAATGATACCATCTATGGAGAATGGACTTTGCAAAAAAACGGGAATGAAGTTCCATTCGATGGTAAGATTGCTATGAATGAAATAAATAGTATAGAGCAATATCAAATTGACAGCGGAACTACCACCGGTTTAACTCTTGGCATCATGGCTGTTGGCGTTCTTGCTGCGGGTTTACTAATACTTGCACTGATAGCCGATTCTTTTAATCCGGATTAAGAAAGGAAAATCTTGAACGATATTCAATTAAATAATTTTAATCATTTAGAGGAATAATAAAATGCTAAAAAAATACTTTATAGGATTACTGACTTTAGCCATCCTCAATTTTACAGGCTGCACTTCTTTAGAAGTGATAGATAAAGAAGATGTTAATGAAGGACGGGCTGAAATAAATTTAAGCGAAGAGCTCTTTTTAACAACTACAGATTCTACCAGGTATCACTTCTTACCTGCAAATTTCCAGATAGTCGATGATACTCTTTATGGTAAGGGGACAATTGAGAATCCATCTTCAACTATCCCTTTCCAGGGGAAAATTGCTTTCAGTGATATAACGAGTGTCGAACAAAGAACACCAGATACAATTGCAACTATCGGTTTGAGTACCGGAATTATAGTGGTAGGTGTAGTTGTTCTAGGTTTAGCAATTTTAGCTGCATTCGGAAATGCGCTTAATCCGAATTAGGATAAAAAAGATTAAAAGAGACTTAATAGATGTAAAATATTCTTGAGGAAAAATTAAATGCTAAAAAAATATTTGAACTGTTTATTGATTTTATCAATTCTAAATTTTACAGGCTGCACTTCTTTAGAAGTAATAAGCAAAGAAGATGTTGATAAGGGACAGGCTGAAATAACTTTAAGCAACGAGCTTTATTTAACAACTAAAGATTTTACCAGGTATCACTTTTCAGCTTTTAATTATCAGATTGTAAATGATACTATTTATGGCAATGGGACTATTGAGAGCGATTCATTGGTAAGCCCATTTAAGGGTTCAGTTCCATTGAAAGATGTAATCAATTTCGAGCAGAATAAGTCCGATATTGGGGGGACAATAGTTTTAATTGCAGGAATCATTACAGTTGGGTTAATCACATTAGCTGTAATAGGTTTATCAGAAATTTCAGACAATTGAATTAAGATTAAAGAAAGGAAAAAACAATGAAACATTCAATCAAATACTTCAAAATTATTTTCTTCTGCATTTTTATGCTTACTCTATTTGGCTGCACCACAATAGAAACACTTTATCTACAGGACGTAGAAGTCACAGGACCAATTAATCAATCCCCTATCCACATAACTGATAGTCCTGGATGCTTCAGTAACAATCTCCGCCCGGTTTTCTTACAATCCGGAAAAAGAAATGAAAGCTAAAACTGATGGAACACCACATGTTAACGAGGATGGGTTATACCAGGTAGACACCATTTATCATAACGATGGAACAATCAGTTACAAAAAAAATTCTCGCGCAAATTCATATCCATATCGGGGTCAAAACCTTACCTGGAAATTTGCTACGGTTACCGCAGGTCTTGATTTCGATTTTAAATTATCAAGAAACTTTGCAATCTTTTGCGGAGTTAATTATGCTGGCGGCAATAACAAATCATTATGGGGCGGCACAGGTGGAATTGGAGTTTTCGGTTAAACAATGGAATTAGCATTTCGCCTTGATGCAGGTTTGCACATTCAAAGCATTGCTTATGATGCATACACCATTGCAGAAATTGAGGAAACAAGTTTTTGGGGTTCTACAGAGGAGTATGTACTATTCTATCACGATATAGATAATTCAACTCACTTTGATCCCATTTGTAAATTTTACATTTAATACTGCTAAGACGGATTGGGTACTGTAATATATTTATAAATGGTGGATACAGCGTTCAATCCTTGTTAGACTTTGAACCCAGTTCTATAGACTATGAATGGTTTTTCCTTATTCCTGCAAATACTACTTATACCACCGACTTCCGGGGTGAAACAACAGCAGGCTTCTTGCACTTTACACCGGGAATTTATTTCAACTTTACAGAACAGAGCAGGCTGCTAATTGGAGCGAGATTTTACTATGAAACTCAATTAGAGGAGGCATCTAAGAACTTATTTATTATGCCAATGATGCAGGTGGATTTTAGTTTATAATTAAATAGAGAGATGGCTGAGTGAAAAACCAGTATTAAACTTTAAACTCAGTTTACATCTCTTTGACAATTGGTTAATTCTTGATTACTATTCTTATATCGTAATTTAAAAGATTATGCAAGGAGTGTGTCATGAGTCCAAATCAAAATAAACTTCAGTTATTTGAAGTCCCGCAAATAGAATCAATCCAGGATATGCTGCTCAGATCAGCAAAAGTCTATGCAAACAAAATCGCATTGGAGGACCTCACAAAATATCCAATCTCAAGTGCAACTTATTCCGAGCTGCTTGATTACATAATGAAGTTTGGCAGTTCACTACAAAAGCTTGGTCTTAAACCCAGAGACCATATTGCAGTAGTTGGCGAAAATCGTGTGCAGTGGGCAATCGCATTCCTCACAGCAATGATGTTCGATTTTGTTGTTGTTCCTGTTGATAAAAATCTTACTCATAGTGATATTCTTAATATCATCCACGAATCGGACTCAATTGCATTAGTGTTTTCAGGTTCTCTTGCAGATTTAATAAAAGCAAAAAAGAATGTCTTTGGAAAAATTAAATTTTATATCGGTATGGATCTGGAGAAAAAAGAGGATGACTTTTATTCGATGATAGAGATGATAAAGAATGAATCAATTGCTCAGACTAAGCCGCCGAAGATTAATGTTGATGAAGTTGCTGAAATAATTTACACTTCCGGTTCGCTTGGAAGAGCTAAAGGAGTAATGTTGAGCCAGAAGAACATTGCTACCAACTTAATGGATATGAGGAAAATGGTTACAATCTATCCTGAGGATAGATTTATTGGTGTGCTTCCTATTCATCATACTTATCAATGCACTTGCGGACTTTTATGTCCATTGTATTCCGGTGCTTCAGTTCATTTTGCCAGATCATTAAAAACAATTCCCGAGGATTTGCAGAATTCAAAACCAACCGTCCTTCTCGGCGCACCATTGTTATACAACAAAATGTATAACAAGATTATGAAGACAATCCAATCAAAAAAATCATCTTCTCTTCTGGTTAGTTTGATGATCAACCTGACTGATCTAACACAGAACATCGGCTGGAAAAATTCTAAGAAGTTATTATTCGGTAAGATTCATAAAACTCTGGGTGGCTCAATGCGACTTCTAATTGCCGGAGGAGCTGCACCTGATCCTAAGGTTTCAAAATTTTTCAGAGAGGTTGGCTTTAATATTATCCAGGGATATGGATTAACGGAAACATCACCAATCCTGACTCTAAACAGAGTAGAATCTTTTAAAGACGATGCCGCTGGTCTGCCATTACCGGGCGTGGAAATTAAAATAAATCAGCCGGATAAAAAGGGTGTTGGAGAAATTTATACAAAAGGCTTAAACAATATGCTCGGTTATTATAAGAATCCATCTGCTACTTCAGATACTTTTGAGAATGAATGGTTTAAGACCGGAGACTTAGGATATTTTGATGAAGACGGATTTCTTTTCATTTGTGGTAGAAAGAAAAGTGTAATAATTGCAAACAACGGCGAAAATGTTTTCCCGGAAGAAATAGAAGATATATTGAACCGTAACCAGTTTGTGCTTGAATGCATAGTTTATGGCGAAGAAGATGAAAAGCACGATGAAAGAATTGTGGCCTTAATTGTGCCTGACACAGCAGCGTTCATCGAATACTCTTCAAAAAATAATGTTCAAATAAATCCCGAAATAATTGACCAGCTTATTTCGCAGGCAGTTAAGGAAACCAACAGCCAGTTAGTACCTTTCAAACAAATTAAAAAATATTACATCCAGGAAAAGGAACTGGAAAAAACAACCACACAAAAAGTTAAAAGACACTTAGCAGGAAAAGTTGTTGCACAAAAATAATTCGGGGAAAAAATAATTATGAGATTAAAAGATAAAGTTGCAATAATAACCGGCGGTGGCCGTGGAATTGGAAAGGCAATTGCATTGGGTTTTGCAAATCAGGGAGCTCATATCGTTGTTGCTGCACGCACAGAATCAGAAGTAATTTCAGTTGCAGAAAAAATCAAAGAGATTGGCAGAGAAAGCCTGGGAATTATTTGCGATATTACTGATGAAAACCAGGTTAAGAATCTTATTGATGCGACTATTAATAAATTTAAAAGAGTTGACGTGCTTATAAATAATGCAGGTATCGGATCTATGCGTCCTGTTTATGCAACACCACTGGAATCTTTCGAGAAAGTTCTGAAGGTGAATCTTACTGGAACATTCCTTTGCACTAAACACGTCTGGCAGCCTATGAAGAATTCAGGCGGAGGTTCAATCGTGAATGTTTCTTCTCTGGGTGGTTTGGTTGGATACCCTCTTCTTTCTGGTTATTGTGCAAGTAAATGGGGACAAATTGGTTTTACCAAAGCCTGTGCAGAAGAAGGAAAGAAGGATAACATCCGTGTGAATGCAATCGCTCCGGGAAAAGCAGATACTGCAATCCGTTCTAAAATAAAAGAAGATAAAACCAAAATGCTCACACCTGAAGATCAGGTTGATGCTTGCGTTTTTCTCGCCTCAGACGAATCAAGATATATAACCGGACAAGTTATTTCTTTGGAATGGTTTGGAGAAGAAAAATAGCAGTTTATTAAAACTCATTTCAACTGTAATCTACTTCAAGCTTTCGATTTTTCAGAAGCATCATGCAGAAGAGAGAGTATTCCACAAAAATTTATCCACGAGCAAAACGAAGTTGAGTTTAAGCCGAAGCCCGGGAATCAAACGCAGGTTAGCTGTAAATACTTTT
>CAVOPS010000004.1:0-137194 GCA_963698155.1 uncultured Ignavibacteriaceae bacterium
TTCTTTTGCACTTGCATTTGCACTGCTTTCAGCACCAGCAAGTTCTGTGCAGCCTGTATCCTTTTTTATAAGCTTCTTGATTTCGATTGCAGTGTTCGGACTTTTCCAGGCAGTATTTATGGCTAATGCCGGCGGTGCGTGGGATAATGCTAAAAAGGTTGTTGAAGTTACACTCAGAGAAAAAGGAACTGAACTTCATGCAGCTACTGTTGTCGGCGATACTGTTGGTGATCCGTATAAGGATACTTCATCTGTTTCTCTGAATCCGATAATAAAGTTCACAACTCTATTTGGATTATTGGCGATGGAAATTTCAATTTCTGAAGCATTCCGAAATACTGCACCATATGTTGGAGTAGTCTTTCTTTTGATAGGACTTTATTTCGCGTGGCGTTCGTTTTATATGTGGCCGGGATTGATGTGATTGGGCTTTTGGGGTATGCTGAATTCATTTCAGCATCTCCAGTTTATATGTCGCTCCTACGGAGCTTTAATTTTTGGTTAATATTTTTTTCTAAAAATATTTAAAGCCTAAAGGGATTCATCCGATCAATAAGTCACGGAGGGACGGAATAGTTATAGAAATAAAAAAAGAAAATTATGTAGAGTCCCGTTAGGGACGAATAAAATTATTAAGATCCCAAAACGGAATCAAATCCTGAACCAAGTTCAGGATAAACAAAGATCTACTCCTGAGGCTGCATTCCATAGTTTGCCCATTCTTCCTTTGCCGGACCATAAACCCCGGGAACTTTTAATCCAGCTAATCTCATCACAACAGTTAATTGTCCACGATGATGAATTTGATGAGTGAGAAGCACTCCCAGTGTTTTTCCCTTCTTCCACATTTCACCATACATATCATCTTCAACGAGAAGTGTTTCGTCAGTCCATTTCTCTATAATCTCTTTTATCAATCCATCTGAAGCACGTTTGTATTCATCAACAATTTCTTTTGCAGTTGATGGAAATGGTGAATCTTGATCTATTTCTACAAAAGCCAATCCCATCCGGTGACCTAATTCAGATATTGCTCCTGCAATATGCCAGGCAAGTCTGCCGGGAGTTCTTATATTTTCTCCGGAAATTTTTGTAAGTGAGGCATTTGTAAGATTACTGAGGACTTTTATTGTTGACTCAGATTCGTATTTCCAATCCTCAATGAAGTCAGATAGTTTGTAATACATATTCAATACCTTTCAATTTCTCATGCTGAATTTATTTCAGCATCTCAAGAAATAATTAAAGATCCCGAAATGAATTCGGGACAGTTTTCAGAATGATTTTTTCTATGTCGCTCCTAAGGAGCTTTAATTGTCTAGGTTTTCCTATTCGCTACAAATATTTAATCCCTAACGGGATTAACTCTATTATTTGTCCCAGCGGGACAAAATATTTGTAGATACTATAAAAAAAATTTATTCAAAGTCCCGCTAGGGATAGGGACGACATGAAATTATTAAGATCCTGAAACAAGTTCAGGATTTATCTCAATTCAAATTCTCCAATATCTCCCTCAGCTTCCTCAAATTCTCCTGCCAGTCACTCTGCTTTGTTCTTTCCTTTTCAACAACATCTGCAGGTGCACCGCTAACAAACTTTTCGTTGGATAGTTTCTTTTCTATTCCAGCAAGAGAACCTTCGAGCCGAGTAATTTCTTTCTGCAATCTTTGTCTTTCAACATCAAGATCAATCAATCCTTCAAGAGGAATGTAAATCTCAGAGGATTTCACAACAGAAGAAGCGCTTGCTTTTGGCTTAACCATATTTTCTCCAGCTTTCAGATCTTCAACCCTTGCAAGTTTCTTGATATAATCAATCTGCCGTTCGCTGACTTCATTTGTTTTTAATAAAACATTTATCTTCTTTGAAGGAGGAATATTCATCTCGCCGCGGATATTACGGATTGCTGTTACAATATTTTCAACAACCTCCATATCCTTATCAGCTTGGGGATTTATCAATTCCTTCTTCACTTTCGGAAATTCTGATGTTGAAATACTCTCTCCATCTCTTCTCTCCTTAGTCAATTGCCATATCTCTTCAGTAACAAACGGCATAAACGGATGAACCATCTTCAGCATATTTTCAAAGATTGAAAGTGCTCTTGTCAGTACAGCAGATTTAATTTCTTCATCATCAGCATAAAGTCTGTTCTTTATCATCTCAACATACCAGTCGCAGAAGTCATTCCACACAAAAGAGTAAATGATCTTCGTTGCGTTATTTATTTCAAAGCTGTCCATTGCATTGTTGAACTCAGCCAAGTGTTTCATTGAAGCGCGAGATTATCCATTCATCTGCAAAATCTATGTGAGAATCTTTTAGTTTATCATCAACTTTGATATTCTCAGCATTCATCAAAAGAAATCTTCCGGCATTCCAGATTTTGTTTGCAAAGTTTCTTCCGAAATCACATTTGTCAGCAGAGAAAAGTACATCCTGTCCAAGCGGTGCAAGGTAAAGAACTGTAAACCGTAATGCATCGGCACCAAATTCTTTAATTACATCGAGAGGATCGGGAGAGTTGCCGAGAGACTTGCTCATCTTTCTTCCCTGCAGATCGCGAATAACACTTGTAAAGTAAACGTGACTGAAAGGAATGTCCTTCATAAAATGCATTCCGGACATAATCATCCTCGCAACCCAGAAGAAAATTATATCAGGCGCAGTTACAAGAATTGAAGTCGGGTAATAATATTTTCTTTCCTCTTCAGTTCTGAAAATTGCGTGAGCCCAAATCCAGCTTGAAGCCCAGGTATCAAGCACATCATCATCCTGCTTATAATTATTGAACCCAATGCGGACACTTTTCCGGTGGATCAACTCGCAATACAATGGTTCTTTACATTCAAGTTTGCAGTGGTCATCGCCGATGCATACCAAACCGGAATTCTGTGTCCCCACCAAAGCTGACGTGAAATGCACCAGTCGCTTATGTTTTCCATCCAGTGGAAATAAGTTTTCTCCCAGTGTGCAGGATAGAATTTTACTTTTCCTTCTCTCACAACATCGAGTGCGGGTTTTGCAAGCTCGGACATCTTCATAAACCACTGCTCAGAAAGATATGGCTCAATCGGTACAGCACCTCTTTCGGAGTAACCGACTTTGTTCTGGTAATCTTCAATCTTTTCCATCAAACCATTTTGCTCAAACCATTCAACAACTTTCTTTCTTGCTTCGAAGCGGTCAATTCCCTGCAGCCAATCGGGAACATTTTTATTTGTAGTTGCATCAGGATTAAAGATGTTTACAATTTCCAGCTTATGTCTCTGACCCATTCCATAATCGTTCACATCGTGTGCGGGAGTAACTTTAACAGCACCTGTTCCGAATTCCATATCAACATATTCATCTGCAAAGATCGGAATCTCTCTTCCGACAATCGGCAGCTTTACTTTTTTGCCGATGAGATTTTTGTATCGTTCATCATTCGGATTTACTGCAACACCTGTATCGCCGAGCATTGTTTCAGGTCGTGTTGTTGCAACAACAATATATCTCTCACTTCCAACAACAGGATAACGGAAGTGCCAGAGTTTTCCGTTAACTGTTCTGTAAAGAACTTCTTCATCTGAAATTGCCGACTTGTTTGCAGGATCCCAGTTAACCATCCTGTAGCCGCGGTATATTTTTCCTTCTTTGTAAAGATCAACGAAAGCTTTTATCACTTCGCGGTAGTAATCGTCATCCATTGTAAAGCGTTCACGACGCCAGTCGCAGCTTACGCCAAGCTTCTTCAACTGCTGAATGATTATTCCGCCGTATTCTTTTCTCCACTCCTGGCAATGCTTAAGAAATTCTTCGCGACCGATTTTATATTTATCAATTCCCTTCTCTTCAAGGAACTTTGTTACTTTTGTTTCTGTGGCGATTGATGCGTGGTCTGTTCCCGGAACCCAGCAGGAGTTAAAGCCCTGCATTCTTTTCAGACGGATGTAAACATCCTGGATTGTGTTGTTGAGGATGTGTCCCATCGTAAGCATTCCGGTAATATTCGGCGGAGGAATTGCAATTGTGAACGGCGGTTTGTCGTTCGGCTCTGAGTGAAAGAGTCCGTTATCGAGCCAGTATTTGTACCATTTATCCTCTGTCTTTGAAGGATCGTATGCTTTGGGGATTTCGCGTTTATGTTTCATTTCGGAGAATGTTTTCAATTTGTTAAAAGATTTTCTATTATCTCGTTTATCGCGAGTTTGGTATTTCCCGTAAATTTTTGAATCTTGAAACAACATAATTTCTCCCCCGAATAATCTTCCTTCTGACAGAGCCCACAATCTTTTTTTGGCTTTGATCGAGGTAAATATAAGGATTTTCGGGATCCGTTAGCCCAAGATATCTCCATTCCGAATTTGTTTCTTTAGAACTAATGAATGTTAACGATATACTTTGGATCATTATTTATCTCCTTAAATCACTGTAGCTAACAAGTCTTGCTTAAATCAGACCTATTTTTAAATTTTCCATATTGTCAAATATATCAGTCATAACTGGGCGAAGATATTTAGATTTATATGTGCTAAGAAATATTTCTTTAATTAGAATAATTATAGATAATTCTGATAGTCCACTTCTTTTAAAGTAAAGATTGAGAACTTCATCATTCTTTAATTCGTTAATAAGTGCATCTCTAAAGTAATCAACCGTCTTTAAAATTTTTGATATTGCTCTTACCTTAGGTTCATTATCTGTTGATATAGCAGCTTGTATTATTTTCCCTGTGTTATCTATCTTTAAAAATCTTTGATCTAAAGATTCGGGGATTGTTTTTTAAGATATGTCAATTAAAAACTGAGGGCAATCCTTAATATTCCCTACATAAAATAAAATTACATTTGACCACCAAGGATCCAAAAAATTGATGACAAAAAAATTATGATGATCTGAGACATACTCGTTTGTTTGTAATGCCCCTTTACTTGAAAAATACTCTTGAAAAGATAGATGAAGGAACCTATATCTCTCATTTTGAATGATTATCAATGGATTTCTATTAAGTAAATGAATTATGAGATCGCCAGTAGTAATTTCGTCATATCTTTTCGCAATTTTGTATTTATCAATAAATACTTCTAATTCCTCTTTAGTTAGCTCAACTTTTCTATGGTATTGCATGTGGAAGGCAACATGGTCTGTTAATTGGCTTCTTATACGATATTTATCTTGGGATGAAATACCTTTATCACGGTCCCATTTTCCGGAGAAAACTTCCGTAAATTTATTATATAGCTCCGTAATATTCGCTGGTATTTCATCAACCTTATCATCTTCCTCAAAAATAATTGATAATAATGTAATTGCTAATGGAGTTTTAAGGATTGAAACTACTAGTGATGTTTTTCTAAGAACATTTAACAATTTATCTTTGTGGAATCTATCAGATGGATACCATTTATCTATCAATTCAGATATTTGATTAAAATCGAGAGGTTGTATTTCGAATTTTCGAAAGTTTTCAAAAATCTTCTCTTTTTCTAAGAGCATTATAGATCGTGTAGTAACTATTGATACTCGTTGAGTTTAGGGAATTTTTACTTTAAACGTAGATAATGCTCCAATAAATTTTTCTTTATCCCCATCGATAACATCATCTAATCCATCTATTAAGTAGAACCATCCTTCCTGTATCAAAATACTCTATGTTATCAATTTCCTTCCCTTGTATTAATCCTTTTATCTCAAATTTTACATATTGAGTTAATGCTAAAACCGTGGTTTGCAAAATTTCTGGCTAACAAAAAAATTGGAAATTTAAATCCATCGCAACCTTTATCTTTATCAATTGTCTCAAAAGCAATTCTCTTTAATATCGTTGTTTTTCCGCTCCCAAAATCACCAATTATTATCGAGTCTTTACCAATCTCTAATATGTCCTCAATTTTGAACTTTTGTCTAATTAATTTCTTAAAGAGGAATAACGGATTCCTCTGGATAAATATCTTTTTTTGTTTTTTCACTAACTTGAGAAAAAGCGGAAAGAGTAGAACTACTAGCAATAATTTTTGTCTCTATAAGCTGGAGATTAATGAAAATGTCCCAAAGTTTTTTAACCTTTTTATTATAATACAATATTTGAAGTTCTTTTGAGATGTCTTCTAGTTTCGTCCTTAAAGCTTTGACAGTGTACTCTATGAGAAGAGGCTCTTTTGTTTCAAAAAATTGTGGCCAAAACTTTTGTTGTGATTTCATATAACTTTTCAACATCCCAAAAGATTATAACTGCGTCACTATACTTGGTTTGAATTTTAATCTGCGAATTTCTTGAAATGATACCATTACAAATAATTAATATTCTATCAACTTTAATTTTTGAATCTTGATCAATCACGAATTCTTTATTTAATATATACCCAACCTTTTCTATAATTGAATTTGTCTACGGTTACTCAGTAATGTTCCAATTGAACCCCCGATATTACCAGCACGAATAATACAAGCAGTCCATTAAGGGCTCATCTTCAAGAGTATCTTGTCTATATATTACTATCCCATCCGCTTCATTTTGGTCAGGATATATGTGCAAAAAATTAAACCCGCGTCCAGTGAATATGTCGAAAATGAATTTAACCAATTGGGAATTTGACTTTAATTCATTTTGTAAAAACTCTATATGTTTCTTTTCATCCATTTCATTTCTCCATTTTCTTTATCTACAAATCCGAATAATTAACAACTTAAATTTAATAAACTTTGGTCCTGATTTTGGTGTACAAGTCCATTCTTATTTACCAACTTTTTCCACCTCAAACGCATCATTCGTTACCATTTCAATTTCATTTATTCTAAAGCTGTGCTGTTCTCTTTCTTTTTCTGTGGAGGCATCTTTTTCTCCGGCAATAAAAAACTCGGCAAGGGACATTGCTTCTTCTTCGTTCTTTGCATCAATGTTTACTATGTAATCGCGGTGTAGCAGGACTTTGTATGTTTTCATTGGTGAGTAACCTCATTAACTCAATAAGAATAGTTCATCTCTAAATTAAAAAATTTAGGAGTGAATTTTGTAAGTGAAAATCTTATAAAAGCGTTGTAAGATCTCGAAACAAGTTCCGGATGAATACAACTTATTACTAAATTGAGCCTAGAAAATATTTTCAGAAAGGATTAAATGAGCATACCAACTGTTGAAGACGTAGCAAGGATAGCCGGCATAAGCGATCCGGTTATCCGCAATCTGAATATAACTCAGGGTTATTATGAGCTTTCGCAGGCTATGTCAAAATACACAGACGGAAATCCGAACTGGTGCACGTTTGCAGTTTGGGCATCGAAGCAGGCTGGTCAATCCATCCGGAAGGAAGATCTCAATCGCACATTTGAAAATTACTTCCACAATTCAACTGAAGCTGCATTTGTTCTAAAGAGTCTTGCTCAACATTCTGAAGCAATTAAGAATCTTCCCGAAGTAAAATCAATCACCGGATTCTTTTTGAAATTTATAAATCCTGATGCAGTATTTGAACATTCCGCTGATGCGGTTGCAACGGGAAACAGGATAGTTTTCTCAGAAATCGGTGGAGAGTTTGCCCGCTTCCTGAATGTTTTCCGCAGCGATAAAGATTTCACTACTGAAAATATTAGCCTATTCTGTGCAGCATTTCAAATCTGGCGATCCTCCTGACGGACAGCAAATGTTAAAGGATGCTTTCACTTCTTACTTCGAAGCCAGAAAGCAGACCGATGTAAAATTAAAAGCAGAGATGATACTTTATTCAAATCTGCTCATTGGTTACCACGAGCAGGCACGACTCCAGCCGCAGATTGTGGAAGCACTAAATGCTGCATTCACAAATGAAGATGAATTGAGAAGTAGATTTCTCAAAGAATTTCTTCCTGGCTTCTGGCTGCGAATACGTTATTACATTTCAAAACTTCTGCAGAGCAAAATGCCTCTCGACGAAGCGATTGATCAATTGCTCGAATTAGCAAAACTAAAATTACGTGAAGTGATTACGGATTGTATGATGACTCTGCACATTCCCACCAATGAATTATTAAGGCTTGGTGAAGATTTGAAGAAGAAAGTTTCCACAAAGATTAGAACATATATCAACTCCAACATTAAACGAACTGCTCGGCAAAATTGATCCAACTCCTGACAGTATTAAAGAAAGCGGCGCAAAAGATTGGGGAGATTTATCAGATAGAATTCATTTCATTGCTGATTTTTTCCGTGCATATTTTGAATATCATTCGCTTTATAATCAGCCATTTACAGATGAGCAGGTGAAGGTCTTGAAGGAGGAAAAAAGACCGGAAGGTGAGCTCTAACTTTATTTGTTGCGAACTAGCTTTTTCACACTTCGACAAGCTCAGTGTGACAATTGAGATTGCTTCATCCTGATAATCCAGGATTCGCAATGACAGTTCTTGTTTTATTTTCCAAAAAAGAATATTAACGGTCGTTCAAGCCGTTTTGCCCATTCGGTTTCATTATGCTCTGCTTTTGGTGCATAAAAATAATCCAAATCTGTTCCGATGATATACCCCATTTGAGTTAGTTTGCAGAACATCCTCTGCCCGCGAACTAATCCATCTTCACCATGATCAATATAAATTTTAATATGCTTTTTATGCCCGGTATACTCATCAAGCATCTTGAAAACTTTATCATCATTATAATAAAAAGAGCTTGACAAACATCCCGCCATCGAAAAAACTTCAGGGTGTTTCCATACCACAAGGAAAGATGCTAATCCCCCCATAGATGAGCCCATAATTGCAGTATTCTTGGTATCTGTAAGTGTTCTGTATTTCGAATCAACAAAAGCTTTGAGCTCTTCAATTATAAATTGGAAATACTTCTCACCCTTCTCAGTGTCACTGTATTCCTCAAGCCGGTCTTCAGTATTATTAATTCCAACAAGTATAATTTCATTTATCTTAAATTCTTTTATAAGTCGTGTTAATGTTTCATCAACCTGCCAGTCTCTTCCGGCGTAAGAAGTTTTTGGATCGATCAGGTTTTGTCCATCATGCATATACAAAACAGGATAATGCTTTGTAGGATTTAGTTCATAACCGGGAGGCAGCCATACAAAAAAGTCACGCTTTCTATCCATAATCCGGGAATAAATCTCACGATGGAAATCAACATTACCAATTATCGCCAGGGTATCTGTTCTCTTTTTCTTGCGGAACTTTCTTTTTCTTTTAAAGAGTGCCATTTGATTTACGGTTCAGTAATTCTTTATAAATAAGGCTTAAAAATAACTATCACTGCCCTATTATTGAAGAAGTTTATGTCTGGAAAATCAATCTTTATAAATGAAAAATGTGTTTTGAAGCAAACTAAATTTATGGATTATTAGTCCAAATTTGTGGATTTTAGAGGTGTCGTTTATAAAACATTTTCACAACCGGAAGATTTATGGCAGTCATCAGACCTTTCAAAGCACTAAGACCAACAAAAGCAAAAGCACAACTAGTTGCGAGTGTTCCTTACGATGTGGTAAACAGAGATGAAGCAAAGAATTTTGCCGAAGGTAATCCGTTAAGCTATCTGCACATAACAAGGTCAGAGATTGATCTGCCAGATGTTAAAGATGTTTACTCGAAGGAAGTTTATCTTAAAGCGAAAAAAAATCTTGACCGGATAATTAAAGAAGCTCCTTTAAAGATTGATGACAAGCCGGGCTTTTATCTTTACAGATTAATCATGAACGGGCGGGCTCAGACAGGAATCTGTGCAACATTTTCTGTTGATGATTATGATAATGACGTGATACTGAAGCACGAGAAAACAAGAAAAGTTAAAGAAGATGATAGAACAAATCACATAGTAACTACAGAAGCACAAACAGGAATTGTATTTTTAACTTACCGCGGAGTGAAAGGTGTAAATGAAATAGTTGATAAAACTATGAAAGAAGTAAAACCCGAATATGATTTCACCTCACAGGATGGAATACAACACACAGTTTGGATTGTTCCTGAAACTTTTAATGAGACAATTATCAGCGAATTTGTGAAGATAAAAAAATTATACATAGCAGACGGACATCACAGAGCAAAGAGTGCAAGCCGTGCAAGAGAGGAAAAGAAAAAAGCTAATCCGAGTCATAAAGGAGATGAGGAATACAATTATTTTGTTGCTGTACTTTTCCCAGCTGAACAATTAAAGATTCTTCCATACAACCGGGTTGTATTTGATTTGAACGGGCTGGATAAAGACGATTTCCTCAATGCTGTGAGTGAAAAATTTGAAATTAAACCGTCAGCAGAAAAAGAGCCAGCGAAGAAAAACAACTTTTGTATGTATCTCGATAAGCAATGGTACCATTTGAAGGCAAGAGATTCGGTGCTGGCAAGTTTGTCTTTGGAAAAATCCGTTGGTGAGAAACTTGACGTAAGTATTCTTCAAAACTTTTTACTAAATCCTGTACTTGGAATTGAGGACCCGCGCACAGACATAAGAATAGATTTTATCGGTGGGATTCGAGGAACAAAAGAACTTGAAAAACTGGTTGATTCCGGTAAAGTGGCAGTTGCATTTTCACTTTATCCGGTTGGACTTGATGACCTGATGAATATCTCAGATGCAGGAGAAGTAATGCCGCCAAAGTCAACCTGGTTTGAACCAAAACTTAGAGATGGACTATTAACTCATTTAATCTAATGTTTCTGATTGAAATATTTTATTAGCCAATAAACCATAGCGTTAAGATGAAAAAAGAATTTAATGTAATTATTGAAAAAGACGAAGACGGATATTATGTAGCCACCGTTCCGGCATTAAAAGGTTGTCATACACAGGCAAAATCTCTGGATGAGTTAATGGAAAGAACTAAAGAAGCTATTGAATTGTGCCTTGAGGAAGAGAAGGATATCATATATCCATACGATTTTAAAAAATGATGTTCGCTTTTAGTTTTGCTGGGGATAATAAAGAACATTCAACAGCTGAAGCTTTAAATGCAATTGCAAATGAATTTAGAATAACAGAAGATCAGCAAAATCAACTATTACCTAGCGGTAATCAAAAAATCTTTTACAACCGTGTATTTTGGGCAAAGCTTACTTAAAGATGGCTGGATTAATTGAAAATACTAAGCGTGCTCATTTTAAAATTACTGAAAGAGGCATAAATACTTTAAAGGAAAACCCACAAGAAATTAATCTTAAATATCTGAAAACGCTTCCCCGATTATGTGGAATGATCAGAAAGTTGGAAAAAGGATAGCTCAAAACCTGAAAGTGATGAAGTCGATGCCACTCCTCAAACTCCGGAAGAATCCTTGGAAGCAGTTTTCAAGATATACAAAAAACATTGGCTCAAGATCTTCTTTCCAAGATAAAATCATCGTAGCCCGGCAATCTCGAAAAGATGGAAAAAGAATAATAGTTCAATGGGTTAAGACGGATCAAGATTAGATGCTGGAAGAGCGATTGGAAAGTGGTGATGAAGGCATAGATGGCATTATCAAAGAAGATAAACTTGGACTTGATGTTATATATAGTCAAGCAAAGCGTTGGGAAAATGTTGTTGGAAGACCAGAGATACAAAAATTGTCGGTGCAGTTGCAGGTCAAGGAGCGAAAAAAGGAATATTTATGACGACATCAAGGTTCACTAATGAAGCAAAAGAATACATACCAAGAAATGAAACATAATTAGTCTTAATTGATGGGGAACAGCTAGAAAATCTTTTAATTGACTATAATCTGGCAGTTTCTTCACAAGCTGATCTGTGAAATAAAGAAAATAGATTCAGAATTATTTTGAGGAAGATTATTATAAAATACAAACAAAAAAAGGGAAACAATATGGAAAAAAGGATTTATAACTTCAGTGCTGGTCCGGCAATATTACCGGAAGAAGTTTTACTGGAAGCACAAAAAGATTTGTTCGCACTTCCCGGTGTGGGAATGTCAATACTGGAAATCAGCCATCGTTCAAAAACTTACGATGCTATCCATGCAGAAGCGAAGGAAGGATTAAAAAAACTTCTCAATATTCCGGATGATTACTCAATATTATTTTTGCAGGGTGGTGCAAGTCTGCAGTTCTCAATGGTTCCGTTAAACCTGATGCCTCCTAAAAATAAAGCAGATTATATATCAACAGGCAGCTGGTCAAAGAAAGCAATTAAAGAAGCGAAGCGAGTCGGAACCGTTAATGTAGCTGCAACAACAGAAGAAGGTGAAGGAGATAAAAAGTTTTTCAAACGAATTCCGAAGCAGAGCGAACTCAAGCTCGATCCTGATGCTGCTTATGTTCATTTTACTTCCAACAATACAATCTTCGGAACTCAATGGCATAAAGAACCCGAAGTTGGAAATGTCCCGCTCGTTTGTGATGCATCATCCGATATTCTTCACAAAAAGATTGATGTAAAAAAATATCGGTTGATTTATGCTGGTGCACAGAAGAATATGGGTCCTGCTGGTATTACTTTGGTTATAATGAGAAAAGATTTGCTTGAAAGAAGCCAGGATTCATTGCACACAATGTTGAATTATAAAACTCACGTTGAGAATGATTCATTATACAATACACCAACGACATTTGCTATTTATATAATCATGCTTGTTACAAGATGGTTAACAAAGCTTGGCGGATTAGATAAGATGTATGAGATAAACAAACACAAAGCCGAATTATTTGTACAAGTGCATCGATGAAAGCGGCGGTTACTACAAAGGTCATGCTGAAAAAGACAGCCGTTCACTTATGAATTTAACTTTCAATCTTGCAACTCCGGATATGGAAAAGAAACTTATTGATGAAGCAACTAAAGCCGGATTCAACGGATTAAAAGGACATCGATCAGTTGGCGGTTTGCGAGCATCAATCTATAATGCCTTCCCAACAAAAGGCGTTGAAGATCTTGTATCGTTTATGAAAGATTTCCAAAAGAAAAACGGATAAAATTACCTCTCCCTTTTTCCCTCTCCTTATTAAGGAGAGGGATTTTAGGGTGAGGTCAGAAAGTTATTTATGAACAAATCATTATACATTCTTTTATTAATCTTATTAACTATCTCCTGTAGTAAAAAAGAAGAAGTAAAGTTCGAAGCCTTCAGCCCGGAAGCATTCGCTTATGATATTGGTGATAGCTGGGAAATAAATGCAACAGTTAATGCACGAGGATTTGTTAAAAAAGAAGTTGGTGAGGATTTATCAGCTTCACTTGGTTTTAGTGTTGATATAATTGATCCGGATGGCAATAGAGACAAAAGATATTTTTATTGATTCTAAAGAAGTAACTAGCAAGGAACTTATTGATGTGCAGCTTGAAGCACAGTTCGAACTTGACTATAATTCTCCAGATGGACTTTACAAAATTGTCTTTCATATAACAGATAAATATTCAGGTGAATACTGTATCAGCTAATGCTGAATTTGAGTTAAAAAGATAAATAGGAAATTTAGTCTGTAAGCTCTTCAGGAGGTATTAATTTTCTGCCGGCGAAACCTGCATCTGCATCGTGATAGTAAATAATATCATCTTCATCACTTCTCCAGCAAAGAAAAACTTCTTTCCCATCAATGATAGCCGGGAAGTCTATCAAACCAATTGAAAAATTCCAGTCCTTGAAGAAGCAACCAATTTCTTCAAGCTCCTGCATGAATTCTTCGATATCGTCTGCAAGCTTCTGAATACGAGGATCGTTTTCCACATTAGCACCAACTTCGTCAGCAATTAAGCGCATTTCTCTGCTTGTATCCAGTATGTCCTTAACAATCTTTCTTACCAGCGGTAAAGTTTTTTTTGCCTCGGTTGGTGTGAAATATTTGATTTCTGTTGTCATCTAATTCTTAAATTTTTCTACTTCAATATTAAAACATTCTTCATTTAAAAAAAGTTTAATAATTGAGTATTAGTTAGGGATAATTCTTTCAATTAGAGTTTATTTGATTCTATTCAAAATGAAGAAATGATTATCATTAATGACAATGGATTTCCAGGATTACTTGCTGTTTAGCATATTTCTCAAAATACTGCACGATTTTCGAATAATATCAAAGCCTTTAACTTAGGCGGTATTAGCATAATTGTTGCTGTTATTATTCAAATTCGCAATAAATATTTTTGGAATAAAAATTAAGGAAACATCGAAAGGAACTGGAAATGAAAAAACTTCTACAGGCTGTAATTATTTTTCTGGCACTTCAAAGCGTGTCCTTCAGCCAGACACCGGTAATCCAGGAAATAATAAATAAGGCAAATATTGATTCGCTAAGATACTTTGTAAGGGAACTTTCAGGAGATGTCCAGACTATTATAAACGGTTCTCCATACACTATTCAGTCGAGACATAAAAATCAGCCCGGTAATAACATGGCTGCAAATTATATTAAACAAAAATTGAACAGCTATGGATTAGTTACATACGATCAAAACTTCAGTAGTACCCGGAAGAAATGTTTATGGAGTTCAGCTGGGCACTAATTATCCAAATAAAAAGTACATTATCTGTGCACATTATGATGATGCACCAAGCGGTACAACTGCACCTGGAGCTGATGATAATGCGAGTGGAACCGCTGCGGTTATTGAAGCTGCCAGAATATTTACTCAATATAATTCCAAGTATACAATTATATATGCACTTTGGGATGAAGAAGAGCAAGGATTAATCGGAAGCGATTATTATGCACAACAGGCTTATCTTGCAGGAGATTCAATTATGGGTGTTATAAATCTTGATATGATTGCCTGGGATTCTAACAATGATAATGATGCCGATCTTCATACAAGACCAATCGGCACTTCACTTTTCCTAAAAGACAAAATGGTTGAAGTGAATAATCTTTACAGTCTTGGATTAGCTATTGATATAATAAATCCAGGTGGTGGTGGTAGTGATCACTGGTCTTTCTGGAATTATAACTTCGGTGCAATTCTACTGATTGAGGATAATAACGACTTTAACGCATACTATCATACTGTCAATGATAAGGTTCAATATTTTAACCTACCCTATTTTCTCAAAATGAGTAAAACTGCATTGGGCACCACAGCAACATTAGCTGATTTAACCGAGATAGTCCCGGTTGAGTTATTAGCTTTCACAGCTTCAGTTAGAAATTCAGATGTCGAGTTACTCTGGTCAACTGCCACGGAGCTAAATAATCTAGGTTTTGAAATTGAGCGCTCAATTGACGGACAAGATAATTTTGTCACTGTTGGATTTGTTGATGGTAAAGGCAGCTCAACAGAAATTAATTATTATTCCTTCACTGACCGTCCTCAGGTAAGCGGTGTTAATCAAATATATTATCGTTTGAAACAAGTTGATTTTGACGGCACATTCAGTTACAGCGATGTTGTTAACGTTAGTTATGATGTTCCTGCTGAGTTTGTTCTCAGTCAAAACTATCCCGAACCCGTTCAACCCTTCGACCAGAATAAATTACTTTGTTCCTAAGGAAAGTTTTGTAAGCATAAAGGTTTACGATTTTCTTGGCAGAGAAGTGATGACACTTGTTAACGAAACAAGATCTATTGGTAATTACGAAATAGTGTTTGATGCATCAAATTTTCCAAGCGGAACATATTTTTACACTATGATTGCAGGCAATTATTCTTCAACCAAGAAGATGATTTTAATTAAGTAATTTCAACTGGATTAAAACTTAACGGGACTTGTAGTATTTTTACTGCAAGTCCTTTGTATATTAAGACAAATAATAAATCAATATTAATAGGATCTAATTATGAAAAAAATTATACTGGTATTAATGCTACTGTTTTGTACACAATCATCTTTGTGGCCACAATCATCTACAATACAGACAATCATTAATAATACAAATATAGATTCGCTCATATACTTTGTTGAAGAGTTGTCGGGCGAAGTTCAGACTGTCATTAGCGGTACACCTTATACTATAGTTTCGAGAAGGTGGAATCATGCCGGTAATGATATGGCAGCATTATTATATTAAACAGAAACTAAATAGTTATGGACTGGTTACATATGACCAATGGTTTAGCAGTACTGGCAGAAATGTTTATGGTGTTCAACTAGGTACGGTTTATCCAAATAAAAAATATATAATCTGCGCTCATTACGATGCTTATACGCCAAGTGGTACAATTGTGCCTGGAGCAGACGATAATGGGAGTGGAACTGCGGCAGTAATTGAAGCTGCAAGAATATTTACACAATATCAGTCAAAGTACACAATTATATACGCTCTTTGGGATGAAGAGGAGCGGGGACTATATGGAAGTGAATATTATGCTCAACAGGCGCCCATGCAGGAGATTCAATTATGGGCGTTATAAATATGGATATGATAGCTTATGATTCCGATCTCGATAATGTCGGAGAAATACATACCAATTCACTTTCAAGTTCTCAATATTTAAAGAACAAAATGGTTGAAGTTAATACAACTTATACAATAGGTGTAACTCCAAGCATAATTAATCCTGGTACTGGCGCGAGTGATCACGCTTCATTCTGGAGTAATGGTTACGGTGCAATTTTGTTGATAGAAGAATATTACGGCGGTGATTTTAATGCTTATTATCATTCTGTAAATGATTTACTAATACATTTCAATCAAGCTTACTATCACAAAATGAGCAGGTTGACTTTGGGCACCGTAGCAACATTAGCCGATTTAACCGAGATAGTTCCGGTTGAGTTATTAGCTTTCACAGCTTCAGTTAGAAATTCAGATGTCGAGTTACTCTGGTCAACTGCCACGGAGTTAAATAATATGGGTTTTGAAATAGAGCGTTCAATTGACGGACAGGATAATTTTATCACTGTTGGATTTGTTGAAGGGAAAGGTAGTTCAACAGAAATTAACTATTATTCCTTCACCGACCATCCACAGGTAAACGGTGTTAATCAATTATACTATCGTTTGAAACAAGTTGATTTTGATGGCACATTCAGCTACAGTGATGTAGTTAATGTTAGTTATGATGTTCCTGCTGAGTTTATTCTTAGTCAAAACTTCCCAAATCCATTTAATCCTTCAACAAGAATAAATTACTTTGTACCTCAGGAAAGTTTTGTAAGCATAAAAGTTTATGATTTTCTTGGCAGAGAAGTTTTATCACTAGTTAATGAGGCTAAGTCTACCGGCAGTTACGAAATAGTATTTGATGCATCTAATCTTCCGAGTGGAACATATTTCTACACTATGATTGCAGGTGATTATTCAACTACTAAGAAAATGATTTTAATTAAGTAATTTCAATTGGATTAAATTTTACAAGGACTTGTAGTATTTTTACTGCAAGTCCTTTTGTATTTTTAGTAAAGTTATTAAGTTAAAATTATTAGGATTTTAATTTGAAACATATGATGCACTTACTGTTTTTGATCCTTGCGGGGCCTATTTCTATGTACCCGCAAAATCCTCTTGTTCAAAAAATGATTGACTCGGTTAAGACAAACTCACTCGTTTACTTTGTTAAAGAGCTGTCGGGTGAAGTCTCCACTATTATTGGCGGCTCGCCATATACCATAGTTTCAAGACGCTGGAATCACGCTGGTAATGATATGGCCGCAAATTATATTAAGCAAAAACTTGAGAGTTACGGCTTACCGACCTATAACCAATTGTTTGGTACAGGCGGCGGTAGAAATGTTTACGCTGTCCAACTGGGAACTCAATACCCAAATAAAAAATACATTATCTGTGCTCACTATGATGATTATACACCAAGCGGTACAATTGTCCCTGGCGCCGATGACAATGCGAGTGGTACCGCAGCAGTCATTGAAACAGCCAGAATATTTTCGGAATACTCATTCCCTTTCACAATAATATATGCTTTATGGGATGAGGAGGAACGGGGATTGTACGGAAGCGATTACTATGCTCAACAGGCTTATAATGCGGGCGATTCAATAATTGGAATAATAAATCTTGATATGATTGCTTACGATTCAAATAATGATAACGTAGCTGAAATTCATACCCGTTCAATTGCATTTTCGATTGCATTGAAAGACAAAATGGTCAATGTAAATTCAACATATAATTTGGGTGTGGTTCTAAATATTAAAAACCCGGGAAGTACCGCTAGTGATCATTCTCCTTTCTGGAACCGGGGATACAGTGCCATTCTATTAATCGAACATTATAATAATAATACGCCACCAAATGATTTTAATGCTTATTATCACACAGTTAATGATAAGTTAATCCACTTTAACACACCTTACTTTCTTAAATTAAGCAAATTAGCAATTGGAACTTTCGCGTCTCTGGCTATTTCAGATACGCCTCTTCCTGTTGAACTTTCTTCGTTCACAGCAGCATATATAAATTCTTCCGTGTTGTTAAAGTGGATAACGGAAACAGAGGTCAATAACTATGGTTTTAGCGTTGAAAGAAGAATTGATGATAACGATTGGTACAGTATTGCCTTTGTTCAAGGACACGGAAATTCTAACTCACCAAAGGAGTATAGTTATACAGACCTAGATATTTTAGCTGGAAATATATTCCAATACAGGTTAAAACAAATTGATAACGATGGTACTTATATTTATTCTGAGCTGGTAGAAGTTGAGGTTACAGTTAAGCGGTATGAATTATTCCAGAACTACCCAAACCCGTTTAACCCAGTAACTTATATCGAATTTAAAGTGCCTGTGTCTGATTTAATAACGCTTAAAGTATTCGATGTATTAGGAAACGAAGTTTCAACTCTTGTTAACGAACAGAAAGCTGTCGGAAAATATAAAGTAACTTTTAATGCCTCTAATCTGCCAAGTGGAGTATACTTCTGTACTTTACAAACAGGAAGTTTTGTGACTACGAAGAAAATGATCCTATTGAAATAAAAAGTAATTATAGCACAGATTACTAATCTGTGCTACCAGTAATTTTATTTAAAGGCGATTTGTTAAAGTCGCCTTTTTTATTCTATTACTTTTTTAAGAGAAACAGCACCCCGAAGGTCGCCAATCTTATAACCAATAGCTTTATCATCACTGTATTCCTGTGAAATGAGCTGCTTTAACTTCGGGCATTATTTCGGTTTCACTGCCATGGCAATTAAGACATTCAGCCTGAACTAAAATTGGTTTAAGATAGCGTAAATATTTGAACTCACCTTCCTGTACGATTTCTGCATGCTCGGTTTTGCTGTTGAGTTCTTTATTCTGATGCAGCATTCAAATTTGCTTAAAACCTTTCTTCTCAAAATCATCAGGAAAATTATTTTCATTCCTGTTTTTGAATGAAACTCTTCTAACAAACACACCTTTTCGTATACCAAAATTATTTGTAAGCACCTGGGCTGTGTCGGAACAAACCGAAACAGCTTGTAGCACACCATTAGTTTGTATCTGGTTTATAAGAACACCTTTTAATTCTTTCATAAACTCCATTCCGGTTGTTCTCATACCAATTACCTGATCTTCGCTGACTTCCAATTTATTTTCGGAACAGCTGAGAAGAGATAAATAAAATAACAATGCAATTACGCTAATAAAGTATTTCATAATTCTACCTTCTTGATATTGCAAACATAAAAAGTGTTTTGGTTTAACTCAATCCTTCATTTCAAAAATATCTTTATCAGAATATCATTAACTTTGATTTGAACAAAAATCACTATTTCAGTGACAAAGTCTTCAACCCAGCTCACACATAAAAAAATATTTTACTTCTGGCTGCCGCTTGCTGCAACCTGGATAATGATGTCCGTTGAAGGTCCTTTTCTTGCAGCACTTATTGCCCGTTCTTCCGAACCGAAATTTAACCTCGCTGCATATGGTGTTGCCTATTCTCTAGCTTTAATTATTGAAGCTCCAATTATTATGATGATGAGTGCATCCATCGCTTTAGTAAAGGATAGTCAATCTTTTCATAAGTTAAGAAACTTCACTTATGCAGCCAACAGCTTGATTACCCTGGTAATGCTTATTGTTGTAACTCCTCCGGTATTCTATTTTATTACTGAAGACCTGATTGGTTTGCCAGTTGAAGTATCTACGCTAACGCATATCGCAACAATAATATTAATTCCGTGGCCGGGAGCAATTGGCTACCGCCGCTTTTACCAGGGAATATTAATAAATAACAATTTGACTAAGAGAGTTGCATACGGAACTATAATTCGCTTGCTATCTATGTCACTTTGTGCTACTGTACTCTACATTTCTGATTTTGTAGAGGGCGTTATTGTTGGAGCTGCCTCCCTTTCTTTTGCAGTAATAATGGAAGCAATTGCAATCAGATTTATGGTAAGAGGAACTATAAAGAAAATTAAATTAGAGAATTCTTCCTCCGAGCAGTTTTTGACTTACAGGCAAATTAATAAATTTTATTACCCCCTTGCGCTAACTTCATTTATCGGATTAGGTGTTCAACCGCTGGTTACATTTTTTGTCGGACAGAGCAGAATGGCACTTGAATCTCTTGCTGTGCTGCCGGTTGTTACATCTTTTGTATTCATCTTTAGAGCGCTTGGGTTATCATATCAGGAAGTTATTATAGCGTTAATTGGTGAAAACAAGGAAGGATTCAAGCCTCTGCTAAAATTTGCAATCGCACTTGCTGGAATTCTTGTTGCGATTTTAGCTCTGTTCGCCTTTACACCGCTTACCGATTTCTGGTTTGTAACTGTATCTGGGTTAAGTGAACAACTTTCTGAATTTGCTCATCTGCCATTGATGATAATGTTTTTCTTCCCGGCACTAACTGTTTTAATAAGCATTCAGAGAGGAGTATTAGTAGCAGCTAAAAACACGAAACCTATAACTGTTGGAACGGTAACCGAATTTGTTACAATAGTGCTCGCACTTATTATTTTTATAAATCATTTGAATTTTGTGGGGGCCGTTGCAGCGACAATTGCTTTTGTAGCAGGGAGAATTGCTTCTAATATCTATTTAATGCGCGCTACAATTCATTCGTTGAAAAATTAGTGATTGGCTATTGTGAAAAATTCCATTCAATTGGATTGACATTGCCAACTTTATTGCAGAGTTTTATTTAGTAAAAATCAAACTAAAAATGTCAATTAAGATTATTGCTTTTATATTACTCATTCAGATTCCAAATGTCAGCGCACAAGTGCAGCAATGGATGAATTTTAATACTTCTAACTCACCTCTGCCATCTAACTCCATTCACTCTATAACTTTTGAGAATGACACAATAAGATGGATTGGAACCTGGGGTGGAGGTTTGGTAAAGTTTGATGGATTAAACTGGACTATTTATAATACTCATAACTCACCACTTCCACATAATATTATCTACGAAGTCGTAATTGACAGACAAAACAGGAAATGGATTGCTACTCAAGGTGGTGGAATTGCAGTTTTTGATGACACCTCTTGGGTGGTTTATGACACTTCGAATTCTGGAATTCTGCATAATACTATTTACGCTATTGCCATCGACAGTAGCGATAATAAATGGATAGGAACCTGGGGAAGCGGTGCTCTTAAGTTTGATGGTACAAGCTGGACAAATTACAGCCGTCACAACACGATTATTCCCAATGTAAAAGTCCCTGAAATTTTTACAGATAACAAAGGACTGAAATGGATCGGCTCTGCTGCAGGGCTGCTCAGCTTCGATGATACACTCTGGACACTCTATGATGAAACAAATTCTCCTCTCGGAAGATGGGCTGTTTATTCAATAGCTTCAGATAAGGATAATAATCTTTGGGTTGGATTTAAATTCGATGGTGTTGCAAAATTTGATGGTGAATCATGGACATATTTCAGTTACGAAAATTCTGATCTCCCTTCCAGTACGGTTTACTCGGTTGCAGTTGATAGTTTAAATAATTTATGGGTCGCGACGAATGGTTCCGGTATTGCTAAGTTTGATGGCAACGAGTGGACTACCTTCGACAAATCAAACTCAGAATTACCAGATGACTACACGTTCTGGATTACAGTTGATAATTATGGAAATAAGTGGATAGGAACACTAAAGGGAGGACTTTCGATATTTAATGAAAGCGGTGTTCATTTAAAGTAAACTACCACTACCCAAGAAGATAGATTCCGGTTCTTCGCTTCGCTCGACCGGAATGACAAGCCAAAATAAATGTACATAAAAAATCCATGCAGCTAAAAAAGCTGCATGGATTTGTAAAGTTATTGCCTTCCGTCAGTCTTTAACTATTAAAGTCCGAAACCGAGAGAGAAAGCATGGTTATCGCCTAAGCCATCATATTGAACAGCACGATAAGCATAATCCAGCATTAACTGGGCGCCGCCAATATCGTAACTTAAGCCAAAGCCAGCATTGAATCCGTAAGTGTTGTAATCGCTGCTGCTGCTGAATTCGGTTTCCATATTTGTAGCTGTAAAGTAACCCACTCTGACGAAGAATAGATTATTATAGCCATATTCCAAACCGCCTTTCCACTCATCGCCGTAGAAATTGTTGTTTGAAAAAACGCCGCCCAATTGTAGTGAGTTTTGTTCATCGATATTGTACTGGTAACTTACTCCCAGTTCCAAAATCGATGGCAGCTCAAAAGGAGCAGCATCTATTTTATACAATTCCCCGGAACGGGTTAAATCTGGAGTTTCCGCTTGGATTAATAATCCCGGTCCATCAAATTGCATTTCCGGACCAATGTTTTTCATTACGAAGGCTATGCTTAAACCGGTAAGATCTGCAAAATCTGAATAAGAAACACCGACATTGAATGCAACTCCGGTTGCACTAACCCTGTCAATTTCCTCGGATATCAGATTAGCTGTTAATCCAACTGCTATTCTATCACTCAACATTCTAGCATAAGTTAATCCCATTGTCAGGAATGTTGGTGAAAACAAAGCACCTGTTCCGTCCGGGTTTTGAACCGTAGTGACAGGTATATCTCCAATTGACAATGACTTAATACTGAATGCAATTGAACCGAATGATTCTATATCGGTAGATATAGCACCATACTCAACACCAATGTCTGCAATATGTTCCATGTGGGAAATCAGAACATTGGTTGAATAGTCTTCCAGTCTTGCAATATTAGCAGGATTCCAGAAGAGAGCTTCTAATCCATAAGAATTAGCCAGCGTTGATCCGCCTAAAGCGATACCACGGGCTCCAACAGGGATCAGTAATTCAGAAGCTCCGCTGGATCCATTTCTTCTGCCGCCACCGGCATAAAGATCGCTTGCAGCAAGAAGAAGAACTATTATTATGAAACCTACACTTATTATTACTTTTTTCATTTTTTTTCTCCTTACTTTTAATTTTAGTATCTATCCAGTATCTGCTGTTCCTGAATTACGGCGGCCTTCAATATCTTTGTTCTGCCCAGTTCAGGCATATCAACATAAATAATATAAAGACCACTGGCTACAGGAAGACCGGAATCTGTTAATAGATCCCATCGCTCGAACTGACCAGGAGTTGTTTTTTCAATTGTTCTCACCAGTTGTCCTGCAAGATTGAATATTCTGATTGTCGCAAAATCAGGTAAATGATTTATTGTTACAAATCTTTCATATTTATTTATTTCCTGCGGGTTAACTCCATAATATGGATTCGGGAAAACATTTATTTTTTCAACATCATCTGCTGCTAAGTTATCAGAGTAGGTTGCACCTGTTGTTTTAAATCTATATGTATCCACACCAACCTGGAATGGATTAGCATAATAAATTGTAACAATATCTCCTACAGCTAAACGAGTTGAATAGATTACGACTATCCAGGTTGCCTCATCTCGCAAAGGATCACCCGTTCCGATAATTTTATTAGGATCATAATCAGTGTTAATAATAACTACATAGTTTCTGTTATTTGGGTTCCAGGCAAAGAATGGATTTGCGGTCGTACAGTGGGTATGCTTGTTCACGATCTCTGAATATAATATTAACCTGCTTGCCAGTATCCTTATTCCATACTTCAAATGGAATCCTGATTAAAAATGGTTCGTTTACACCGGGATTTGGATTCATTGGGTGATTAGCAACGTTAGATCCACCGGCAACTGTACCGAATAAAGTTGCCATTTGGCCTCCGCTCACTACGGTAATAATGTATCGTACATCCGTAGTAACCGTGGTATCAAATATACCTGTATATCTTATTTCATAATCCTGTTGTAATTTATCTAAATCACTCGTACCATAACCATAACCATCAATTGCCCAGCTTGTTGGTAATCCATAAAGTGTATAATCAGCAAAGATTGTTGTGGTTTTACTTGCAGCAGTTCCAGCTGCAATTCTGGAAGGATTAATTGGATCGATAGGAGTGAGTACATAGTCAAAAGGAACTATAGGTGCATCATAACTTCCATCCAAAATAACTTCAACTCCATCCATAACAGAACCTGAGTTAGTGCCAAATCCTGTCGGGAGGTCGGTTCTCCTAGGAAACAGAGAAACACCGCTAACAACTGGTTGGTTTTCCAGCGTTAATTCACCTGTAACAAGATCCCTTACATTCCAATACAATGCTAGTCTTGATGCATATCCAATCTCTTCAACAGTTGTAGTGCCAAAAGCATCTGAAGCTTCTGCCGGATCCGGGTATCCATCATCGAATACAATCCAGTCAACTGACATCGGAGCTGTAAACGGGGCTACAGTTATAATCCAGTTTTCACCACCTTCGTGGAATATGCCATTCTGAGTATATTCATGATTTACTAAACCCATAACAATAATCGTACTATCTGTACCATAATGTTCAATTACGGGTGTAACTGTTCCACCGCCAGCTTCAAAAGGTGGGGCAGAAAGAATATTAATTCCACCTGGGAATTTTAATCTTATGCCATCTCCCCAACCTCCAGCATGATGAATCAAATCTAAGTAAAATTGAAGATCAACTCCACCACCTGATGGTCCAAAAACACCAGCAATATCGATAGTCGTACCATTAAGTGAATCAGGATCGTTTGGACTGAATCTTCTCATCATTGAAGCCGCAGGAACCCAATCACCATTTTCATCTCTGATTTCCTGACGTGATGTGAAGAATAATTCATACTCATCGCCAGTAGTTGCACTTGGATCTACAACCGTTACAAGCGGTGCTCCATCAGCAAGACCGGTGGTATGCTCGACCTCTATTTCAGAACCCGCTGGATCTCCATATTGAACACCCGGATCAGTAGATTGCGGAACTACTTGCAGCACTATAAATGGATTTTCAAGATTGTTAGGAACCTGTATGGGATCGGGCTCACCAGTTTGGTTATATATAGCATAAGAGGTTACTGCGAAATAATATCTTGAGCCATTATTCAATGGCTGGTTAGTTAAGTAATTCTTATCAATAGTGATTGACCTTTCAATACCATAGTCTCCGCCGAATTGCACAACAACTATCTCTTCTTCTCCCGATACAGGATCAACTGTTCTATCTTTTACAGCCTTTATCCCATCGACAAGATCAAAAGTAGCTATACGAACAGCTTCTTCTTTTGTGGCAGTTGGACTAGGTAATTGATAAATATTATAACCTTGAAATGTGAAGCCTCCTTTGTTAAGTGATTCTGTCTCGTCTACACGCGCGAGATCAACACCCCAATTTAGCACTACCTGTTGATCAAGACCTGTGGCATCAACGATTGGTACTCTGGGTGGAGATGGAAGCACGAAAAATTTCTCGTAAGCATCCTGAGCAATTTCATCGTAAGCTTTCAATAAAGAAACCGAATTAATATTGTCGGAACCAATAGCTGCAAGTTCAGCAACTACTACTTCCTGTGTATCACCTGCCGCCATAGTAAATGGACCGGAGGCCATACCTGCTCTTCGGTCTCCTGCTGGATGCTGCTGTCCGTCTAACCATCCGGTACCTGTAACAGGATCACCATACAAAGCAAATCTAGTGGTTCCGCCCGTATAAGGATCGGGGAAAATATCACCGGTGGTACCAACTCTTCCCTGCATAAAGTTATACCATTCCAGACTTCCCTGATATTGACCCTGGGTTGGATCTCTGTAAATTGGATCGGGATTTATGTAGAAATAATGAGCAGTCATTCCCAGGTTTTTCTTCCCGAACACGTATTGACCATTAAATATTGCTGTATCGGTGGGTTCACCGTCTACCATTGGTCCCTGGAAAAAATCGAAGCCAGCCGCTGCCGGTTTGTCTCCATAGTTGTCATCAACAGGATCAGCATTGTAAACAAAAGATAAACTAAGGATTGTGTCGCAACCAGCATAGTCATCTGTTGCACCTCCAAGGTCAGGGTCATTCCACATCGTGACATACATATCTGTTATATCAGTATCACTCTTGTTAATGAGCTTAAATTTTCTGAACAACATACTGCCTAATGGTCCGGCAGAATTGTATCCCCAAACTGTTACCTGTTCTTCGATGCCCATTGGATTAGCACCTGCCAAAAAGAGGGATTGATTTGGGTCGGTATCATTACATACAAACCAGAGTGTTTGGTCTGCACCCGGTACGCCCGGAATATCAATGGTAGGGTCATAGACTCCATTACCATCAACATCTTCGAATGGTGCGCCGTCTGCAGCAGGCCAATCCATCCAGTCTCTTTCGTAGGCTGCACGGATTTCAGATTCGCTACCTTCGCCATCGTCGATTTCGGCCTGTACGCTGCCAGTTAGATAATCAGGTCTTACTCTGTAATTTCTAACATTGTCCAGGTTGGGATCTTCTGCGATTAATTGACTGGCAGGCACTCCGAAATTTAATATTTTACCGCCAACTGTACTCTGACGGTAAGAAGAACCGCCGACACGAATTTGCCCATCTACTATTCCGCCCCACACCAAGCCTGCCTGGAATATAGCAGTCTTACCGCTTCTTCTTGGATATTCAAATCCAGAATTGCCGTTGGGGTTAATATCAGACTCACCATCATTTTTAAAGTAAGTTGATATTCTGTTAATATTGAATTTTTTGTATACAGGTGAGCCTGTAATCTTAGTTAGAGTATTATTCTTTTTGTCGCCGCCTTCAGCTCTTACTTCCATAAAAGCAAAAGCTACGAGCAATAAAAATATACTCAGGTATTTGATTGATTTGAGATTCATATTTTTAAACTCCTTCTTAATAAATAATACATATTAAGTTAGTATGACAATTTTAAGCCAAGTATAATCGACCGTGGTGGACCATACATATAAGCATTCAATCCCTGATATATACCACCACCATCGCCACCAGCACCACCTGCATTTCTCCATTGTTCGGCATAATCAATATTAATAGCTCTGTATACCTCTTCATATTGTGGTCCGTACGTTTCCAATAATTGCGCTACCAGTGCAGGATCAGATATAAATCCATCGTCAGTAGCTGAGCCGGTTCTTAAGAATACGTTGTCAACATTCATTGCATCGAACAAATTCGTTACTCTTAAATAAATACTAGCTGCAAGCCGATCGTAAATTGTAATTGTTTTATCAATGCCTAGGTCTACCTGGAATGTAGAAGGAGTGCTGGAGGTATTTAAAGGTTCGACAGGAGTTCTGTTACGAGCATCTCCTTCGAGGTCAGCAGCTCCAGTACCCTTTGTATAAGGATGTCCGGTAGTAAATACAGCAAGCAATGATATACCAAAGTCATTAAGTACTCCCGGTCCATCATCAGGTCCGAATCTATAATCCAAATTAATATTACCCCTTAATGAATTATTGAAAACAAGAGACGATACATATTGAGGAACAAAAGTCCTGTTTTCAAGCGGAGCTCCCACTATTCCTCTGTTCGAATTCGGGAATGAACCGGTTCCACGAGCATCCTGGAATGCAAAGGAGGCATTAGCTGATATTCTTTCATACCTGCGCATGTTGAAAGTAAGCTCTATACCTTTTGTTGTAGCAAAGTCGCCATTTGCAAGTGTACTATAAGATTGAAATTGAGAATTCGGGTCAGTGTCCTGTTGGATGAACACTACCTGATCCTTAACATCCTTATAATAGATTGTTAAGTCAAAGGATAAGAATTCGGCAAGCAACTGAGTGAAACCAATTTCATACTGAGTTGTTCTTGAAGGATCTATGCCTTTACCAACCGGAGAAGGAATAAAAAAACCACCTTTTATTTCGAAGCTGGTTCTGTAATATCCCTGGTAAATATCAAGCAGTCTTGACTGCTGCACAAACTGACCATACTGAGCATGAAAGACTGTATTATCAGTTACGGGGAATGATATACCAAGTCGTGGGCTAAGATACTGGGTTGTTGGAGATTTTTCCCAACCTTCTGGTATAAACTCTCCGCTTTGAGCATCCATTCCGTTATCCGGCAATGACGGGATCTATTAATTGATAATTGTCTACATCAAAATAATCAAATCTTAAACCTGCGTTAATTATAATATCATTAAAGTCTATTCTGTCCTGGATATAAGCACCAATGAATACTGGCTGATGAGCACCAAAGTAAGTTCCATCTATGTAATCGGGAGTAAGAGGATCGTCGTAATCATCGTCAATCTCATTACCAAATACATCATATCCATAATTGTTAACACCATTGGAAATCAATAAGCTTCTTTTAATTTCATCAATGTTTTCTTCGGGATTTGCTTGCAACCTTGAATCCAGCAAGCCTGCCAGATCATCCTGAGCGCCAATAGTCCATCTTCTTAAAGTATATTGCTGATACTCGCCGCCTAATTTCAACGTGTGACTTTTACCGGCAAAATAAGTCATAGCAGCGCTGAGGTTTAAGCCTTTTCTATCTCTTTTTTGATAATTAACCGGCACTTCACCGTAACCATTAAATCCAAAACCTAATACATTGCGTATAGATGGAGTAATATATTGCCCTACTCTACCACCTTCGATATCTTTTTGAGATCTTTCCCAAACCCATCCAGCATTAGCATTGGCTACGCTATCACCATAGCTCCAGAAATCTTCCTTCAGGTATTGGTCATAGTCCTCTAAGTCTTCAATATAATATCCACCGATTACTTCATAAAAAACTTGCGGAGAAACGACGTGTGTTATTTTAGCACTAAAACTTCCGTTAGAAAGGTCTCTTTCTCCAACTCTTGGATTGAGTAAACTTAAAATCGGCGTAGTACTTTGGGTCTGAGCATTATTAACGATATCCTGTCTTAAATCCGAAAATGTACCTGCAAGTCTCAATGAAACAGGGCTGAAATCGAATGTTAATGTTCCAGCATAGGATAAAACATCACTGGAGTTATTCCTAACCGGTCCGGCAGAATAATCAAGCATTACAGAATCTTTAGATATAGGGTCAACAACATTTCCCAGATTAATTCCGGGGTATGGCTGCGGATTTAAATCCTTGTTATAAACATAGTTGACGTTTAAGAAGAAACGGTACTTGGGATCTAAAAGTGGTCCGCTTATTACGCCACTCATTTCATTATAACCAAACCAGGTGGTACCAAGTCTCTGTTCCCCATCAAAAATATCATCCTTGCTCTTGAAGGTGATATTATCAGTTATGTACTCAAAACTTGCGTTGAATTGATTGGAGCCGCTTTTTAATTGCTGACGAATAATACCAGAATTAGCGCCGCCATACTCTGCAGTATAACCACCAGCCTGCACCTGAATTTCCTCAAGCGCATCCTGTGGTATTGTTACTGCGCGGCCACCAAGTTCAGGATTTTTTATATTAGCGCCTTCAAGGTAGAAGCCAACTTCATCCTGTCTGCCGCCTCTTATGAAAATTGCATCTGCTTCCTGAACAACACCAGCAGTAAGCGATATAATATTATCTACACCTCTAACGGGCAGAACATCTATATCATCGCTAGTTGTAGTTCTGATCTTGTTTGTGTTATCCTTCTGAATCAGAGGTCTTTCAGCAATAACTATAACGTCTGCAACGGAAACTCCTTCAGCAGGTAATTGAAAATCAAGCTCGTTGGTTAAGCCTGTAGTTACTCGTACATCAGATTGAGTAATTGACTGATATCCGATGTAGGAGCACTTAACCTCAACGGTTCCTGCCGAAAGGTTAATAATTAGGTATTCACCGTTAACATCTGTGGCCGCACCATAGGAGGTTCCGATAACCAGAACGTTTGCACCTATGAGAGGTTCACCCGTTTCAAGGTCAGTTACCTTTCCTTTAATTCTACCTTGCGCCAACAGCAGAGATGGTAACGATAAAAACAACAACAACATGGTGATTCGTTTAATCATTTCTCTCTCCTAAATTATTGGATAATGTTGATTGAATTAATGATTTCATTTTTTAAGTCCTGATGTTATTTAATAAAGATTTTTACCCATACACAGACAGCAATTAGGCTGAGAGGTATGCAATAAACAAATGATTTCCACCGACGGACGAATCCGGTAGAAAATCATGACAACCCGTGAATTGATAAAAAGAAAGACACATTTGTGTTAAGGAAAGTGTAAAAAATCGTCATATACCTCCATTATTTATAAAATTTTAAATGTCGACTGTAACCTTATAAAAATTATTAATAAAGTCAACCTATTTTTAAAATATCTACTCCTACAATAATTTTGCCATGTCAACTATTTTAAATCGATTATATCTATGATTTTGCTATAACCTTGTCAGCAATTTTAGCTCAACACCCTGAAATGCAGGTTCATATCTGCATACACCACCAATACAAATATTACCTGCCTGACGCGTTCCCACAAGCAAACTGATATCTGAATGCCCTCCAATTTTATAACCCGCCTGAACAAATCCCCAAAACTTCCTAACTGTTCTATCAGGCTCTGGCTCTTTAGTTTGCACTTCAGCGACAACTGCAATGCTGAAACTCGGAGATCTCAAATATTCAATATTGAGTACATCAGAATAATATTCTTCTGTGGTTGATCTGTCTGTTACGTGTTGATGCTCGAGGACTAGTTTTATGGTATTCACCTCGCCAAAATAAAATCTGTTCTCAAGAATTGGTGTGATATTTTTTGTGTTGGTTGCAAGCTCTTCATTATAAGCAAATGCAGCGATGGTCGTCAGGCTTTCGCTCCAATCCTGCTGCCCGGTTACATAAATTTCTTCCAACTGTGTGCTTATTGGTATATTAATTTGATTCACGCGCTGATAATATGAACTTGAAGGCAGAGTTTTGGTCTGTGTATATGCACCTGTAAAATAAGTATCATCACTCAAATCATAACCTGCGGCAATCTGAAAACCTTTTTCATTAGCCTGGTTCAACGGAGATGGATGCCTGTTTGGCAAAACGTAAGTATACTCAAGTCTTACTGATGGTGGTGTGTTATAATAAATCGTCCCATCCTGTGAAGTGAAAGCAATGTTGTCATAATATTTATATTCACCAAGTAGTGAAAGAGAACCAAAGTAAAAATTTAGGTTTCCGTAGAAACCCTGACCTACAATAGATTCAGAGCCATTAAAAATATTTTGCTTGATGTCTTCATTAAACTTAGCAGTGTACTCTCCATAAATATCAATATCCCAAAAGCTGGGAAGCAGTCTTAATGAAGCCAATGTCGTTCTCGCCGCATCATCAGAAGGTGGAAGATTTGATGCAACCGATAGACCGGCTTTAAGTGGTTTCCATCCTCGGTATTCAAGGTCTGCTGCATGTAGTATGTCGTTTCTTTCATTGCCTGCATTTGCTGCAGAACCTGTAAGACCGGTTAACACAAATCCTGCATACTTCCCTGCTACCCTCAAACCCAACAAATTATTGTCAACTCTTATCGCACGGTCCTCATAACTTTTAAGTACCATTCCCCTGCCGAAAAGCGTATAATAATTTCCTCCTATAATTTCTATCCCCTCATTTGCTTCACCAATATCAACTTTCAAATATTTGTAATCTATTCCGGCATAATTTTCTTTTCCACGGCTTATTGAAGGATCAGGATCATTTGGTTGAAACACTTCAAGCCTTAATCCTGCGGAGAACATTCCAAACGAATAATCGAGATTTAACCAGTTCTCTAAAATCTCGGTTTCATCCTCAACATTGTAAGAATATTCAAGACGGTTAGCGAATCCTAATCCCTGTGGCCATGTAAGCCCGGTTGATTCAGTTTGTGCAAGAAGCGGTGAACCTGTTAAAAATAAATGACAGTGTTGAATAGGACAATACAGAAAGATATTTTTCCATTTGATTTAAACCGAAAGAATTAATTTAATTATGGATTGAAGAGCTATATGCATATTGTTTGCAGAAAATAATCTTTATAAGATTAGTTATATAAAAAGGAGAAAGTCTCAAAAGATCAAAAATGTCATGCTGAATTTATTTCAGCATCTATTTTCAAACCAATAATTTTAGATTCCGGATCAAGTCCGGAATTACACTTGCGAGACAGTCTCCATTTCTTATTTATTAATTTCGGATGAAATAATTTCCTTCACTTTTGCTTCATCACCTTTCATATAACCAAGGTGAGAATAAATTATCATCCCCTTTTTTATCCAGGATAACTGAATAAGGAACTGACTGTGCATAGTACAATCTTGATATGTCCGAGTTGGTATCGAGCAATACGGGAAAATCAAATCCTTTGGATTTAACAAATGGCTTAACTTTTGCAACTGTTCTTTCGTCATCAGTTGAGATGGCAAACATTTTAAATCCTTTGTCCTTGTAATCCTTATAGATCTTTTTGTATTCAGCAAGCTCTTCAATGCAGGGCTTGCACCAGGTTGCCCAAAAGCTAAGCAGTATGGGACCTTCACCAACTTCATTATTTAGTTCAACTACTTCACCATCAAGATTTTCAACTTTAAAGTTCGGTCCTTTGCGAATACCTTCTGATTCACCCTGTGAGAATACAGGGAGCGAAATGATAACAAATAAAAACAGAGTTATAAATATTTTCATTTATTTCTCCAGGATCATTTTTCGGGTTTGTGTGAAGTTGTTTACTGAGAAGGAATAAAAATATACACCGCTCGAAAGTTTTGCAGCATTATAGTCAACGAAATGGTTACCTGAGTTTTTATATTCGTCCACTAATGTTGCAACTTCAACTCCTAAAATGTTATAAACTTTCAACTGAACTAACCCCGGTTCTCCAACATTATAATTTATTCTTGTTGATGGATTGAAAGGATTAGGATAGTTTTGAAAAAGATAATATGAATTTAAATAGTTAGTTTCATTCACAACATTAATAGATGGATCAGTCGTTGCAGTAAAGTCAAGAATAATCCTGTCTTCGGGATTACTGAATGTACCAACTTGTATCTGAACATGAGCGGTAGCAATTGTTATTTGATCAGTAAAAACATGAAGTGATGTTTCAAGTGTATCCCCCGGTGCCAGCGGTGGTTCAGGAAATGGTGGAGCAGTTGCAACGCTATCCATATCGGGAGGGAAACATAGTTGCCCAAAACATAGTGAAGATGACCAACCAGAAGGAACATTATTCATTGTTCTAACTTCGAATATAATTAACGAATCACTTGATATGTTGACCACTTCAAAATCAAAAACAATTTCAAATGTGCCAACAGGCTCATATTTTGTCATTCCGTGAGTTATCACCAATATATCTTGTGCATTAACAAGTGGGATTGTAAAGAATGTAATAATAAATGTAATGACTATATAAACGTGTTTCATAAATACACCTTACTATTTAATAAGCTCCACAAAAATATGATTATTAAAAGAAAAGGTACATCACTAAGATGTACCTTAGAAAATAATTAAGCAGTTATTTGAGTAACACCATCTTCTTTACTGAGATAAAATCACCGGCTGTCAACTTATAGATATATGTTCCTGAAGCAAGAGACGATGCATTAAACTCAACATTGTAAGACCCTGCTGTTTGTCTTCCGCTCACAAGCTCAGAAATTTCTCTTCCCATCACATCATAAATTTTTAAACTTACCTGTGATTCTTGTGGAATTGAGTAAGCAATTGTTGTTGCCGGATTAAATGGATTCGGATAGTTCTGTTCAAGACTAAAATTTGTTGGTATTTGAGATTCATCATCATTGATACCAACAAAAAGTGTAGAAAATGTTCTCACTTCACTGTAATCACCCCATCCTGCTGGATTTAATGCCTTTACTCTCCACCAATAATTTTTATCGGATAATAATCCGGTGAATAAGTAGGTTGTGTCAGTTATTTCAGAATTAACAAATGGATTGGTGAATTGATCCGTAGTGTCCAGTTCAATCCAGTATTTCATAACCTGGGAGTGACTTTGCTGCCATACAAATAAAACGCTTGAGGAATCAATAACTTCAGAATTTGCTGGTGATACTAACACAGGAGCAGATGGCAATACCATTGGTTCTACATCGAAATAATTTATTATTCTGGAAAGAAGTGTGTTTTTGGTCCAGGTAGAATCCAACGGTATCTGTTCAAAGCCGAAGCCGAGATATACCACCTTATGAGTTGTTGTTGCTGCTTTTATTCCAGTAATTTTTGGACCATTAAAAAAGATGAAAATGGATGAAGCATAAGTATCGTAAGGGGCAATATCGTCAGGTGATCTTGTGTAGATAGAATTTATTACAAATTGCATATTACTTGAAATAGGATCACCAGGAATACCATTTAAAAGAAAGCTGGGAGGAGTACCTCCTACATAAGAAGCGTGCAGATAATTATTATAAAAACTTTGTGCAAACTGGCTTTGTCCACCAGCACCGAAAACATCTGCACCTATATCCTGACCATTTATGAACAAATTACCCCCGCCATCAAGGTAATCCTGCAATAAATCTACCTCTTCAGGATAAAAAGCTGGAAGTGCTATTCCTGAAGACCACGTGATCATCTGATAGTTATCCAAAATTGCCGAGGAATTTAATGCATCTCTGGAAACAATGCCAGAGGTTCCCGGGAAAACGTTTCCAAGAGAATTCGATACAAGTTCACCATAACCATCTTCACTTGCATCTATGATGAGAATATCAATTCCCAATTCGGTGACAACCCGAAAAGTTATATTACCAATCAAACCGGGATCATTCTTAGATGCAAATTCTAGAGTTATTATTCCTGAGCCATAGATACTATTTGGATTTATAGCAACCGAAATATTTGTGGAACCGCCGGTTGCAACATGCACTGAATCCAAGTCTCCAAATGGAAATGTTCCGTTTTCAGTAGTAAATTCACCCATCCAACCGGCAGGTCCATCAATGCTGGCTGTTATATTATAAGTATCGTTAAGCAGACCTTGATTATAAAGAACAGCTGTAAACTCAGCGGTCGAGTTATTTGCAACAATTACATCAGGGCTTGAAGAGGACAATGTTGCAACATAGTCGGGTGAAATAAGGGTCCATTGCTCAGCTTGTTGAACTTGTGCAAGGTACATTGGAGAACTTTGCTTGTAAACAAAAACTACTAAGTTACACTTATCCGCATTAAAGGTTAAAGGAACAGCATATGAAATAGTTTTTGAAATCATATCACCCATATTCCAGGTTGAACCAGAATTTACATCCTCACCAGCGTAACCATTTATCATAGAACTGTACTACCCAATTGTGCACCCAGTTTTGGCCACCAGTAACGCACACATTATTATTTACCTGATTATATATTAAACTATCTTCTGTAAGAACAATATTATACTTAAACTGACCGGTTAAATTTTCTAATGCGGTCATATTAATTGTTGCATCTAATTGACCAGTGACTCGATTAAACGATTTTTCAATATCAATTGATACAGTTGCTGGAACATTAACTCTAGAATTAACCTTTGAAGTCCATGATGTATAGTCGCCTGTTCCGCTAGCTCTATCAACAGTACCAGTAGGGTAACCGGCAAATCCAAAAACATTTAGAATTTGATTTCCTTGAAAATTAGAATATGGATCTTGACCGACAGGTCCATGGTAAGCAAGTGGAATCAAATTTGGATGTGCAACTAGTAAATTTTCAATTGTCCAGTCTCCGCAAGGACACCATTGGCACCAAGTTCCAGTACAAAATTCTATCAACATGTTTCTTTGAGTTTGAGCAATTAGGTCTTGCGAGAAAGCAAATGTCGAAATTACTATACTCGCAACAATTGCCAGGTTTTGCAGTTTATTTTTCATAACTACCTCTAAATTAGTAATGATTGATTAATGATTGATTAATTATTGATTTAATGATTATTCTTTTTTATCACTCAATTTTCTATTTCAACAAATTCATTTTCTTTACTGAAGAAAAATCTCCGGCAACCATTTTATAAAAATAAACTCCTGATGCAAAATTTTCACCATCAAAAGAGATCCGATAAACTCCCGGCTGTTTTTACTTCATTTACAAGCGTAGTTACTTCCCTGCCGATTAAGTCATAAACTTTAATTGAAACAGGTGCTGTGTTCGAAACCTTGAATTCTATTACCGTCTCCGGGTTAAACGGATTTGGATAATTTTGATGCAGCTCAAATGAGGCAGGTAATAGATCCGAAGGATTTTCTTCCACACCGACAGGAATACTTAGCCAGTCGATAATCCTTTGAGCAAATAATGCTCTTCGTTCTGCAAGTGCAATGGATTCAAAACCGAAAGCTGTGAAAACGACCTTACCCGATACGCCGTGAAATGCTCTTATGGCAGGATATTCATCCGGTTTTTGCCAGAAGGAAAGTATATTTGCACTATACATCCCCTCTGCACTTATCTGATTGACATAATGACCTTGCGAATGATTAATTGTATTTGCTCCTGTTCCACCAGTAAGATTCATCATCCCCAAACCATCTGTAATCGGATCTCCACTTATACCTAGAGTTATTACAGCAGAGTGTTCCCTCAAAATATAGCTGCTGTGTAAATAGTTGGTAAAAAATTCAATTGTTTCTGAAGTGTAATATGGACTTGAAGGATCGGCGAGCTGGTATGCAATATCTACACCATTCAGATATAAATTTCCGCTATTATCAAGAAATGTTTTGATGCACATTCATTTCTGCTGTTGAAATTCCCGGTTCAGTAACGCCGGTGTTCCAAATAATAATATCGAATGTATTTATACTGTCGACATTAGCTGGAATAAAATCACTTGTTATAATCCCATATTCGGAATTAAGACTTATCAACTCATTTTGAAAGTATGCCTCATAGTTTGCGCCTCCATCATCGTCAATAACAAGAACATTCAATCCAAATGTTGTATATCTGAATTCAGCATTACCGAACGATCCTTGATTAGAGATAAACTGAGCTGTGGTTTTTCCATATCCATTGATTGAACTACCGTTAACATTTACCTGAACTTCTGTTGAATCACCAGGGCTTAAAGTTACAGCATCCGTTTCACCTAAATTAAATGTTCCATTAATCGTAGTAAATGTGTTAGACCAGCCAGGAGGACCATCAAAAGATATATTAATATTATATGTATCCGGGAATAACCCTATATTTTTTATATACGCTCTATACACTGCTGTCCCAGTTGATGCACCAAAGTAATATTTATCCACCGTCGACATTGTTGCCATATAATTCTGATTCAAATCATGCATCTTGGACTGATAAATTTGCTTGTTATTATCATCCTGTATAAAAGCCACAACCCTCAAGCTATCCAGGTTAACTGCCTGTAAAAATGCAGTTGTCGGAACATATTGCAAACTGATAAATGTGGAATCTCCCGGGGCAGGGATTGTAAATGTGCTGCCATTTGCATCAGGTAACATTTTTCTGCATATACTGAAGAAATCCCTTTCTCCATTAGTGCCGGGAGGCGAAGGGAAGGAAACAGTTTTTTCAGTCAAAGCCACTCTTAATTTAACATTACCAAATGTGGTTACGTCAGTTGGGTCCCTAATTATTTTTACTCCTACTTCAATAAGATTATTTGATATTACTCCTTGCGATATTACAATTTTAAAAGGCGCAAACTCTGAATTACCAGCATTTACAGCATTTTTAAATTGAGTTGAATCTTGTGTTTCGAAATCAAAATAGACAGAGTTGATCACTGGCCAGGGTACCCAGGTAACTCCGTAGTACGTACGGCGCGTCATATTATCCGTTGAATTAAGTAAATACATAGGGTCATTTTCGCCGGGCCAGTTTACATTATAAACAATGTGAGAAATTAAACCGGAATTTAAAAGATTTTGAGTGATAACAGTATACCAGGCAGCGTTTAATTGGGCACAAGGACCACAAGATGCATTGGTAAATCTTTCAACCAATGATAGCTTATCGTAAGCATTGGTTAAAAAAACAAAACCAGTCAAAATCAGAAGCGATAATAGTTTTTTCATTTAACTCACTCTCCTATTTAATTTAAGCATTGCTAAAAAAACTGAGGTGTGTAATTTGACACACCCCATCTAATTATTTCAGTACGTTAAATTTTCTCGCTAAATTAAAATCACCAGCTACCATTCTATATAAATATACTCCCGATGCAAGATTGATTGCATCAAATTTTATTTCGTACGTTCCAACTTCTTTCACCTCGTTAACAAGCAAAGCTACTTCCTGACCAGTTAAATCATACACCTTAATTGAAACGTGAGAAGTGTTTGGAACCTGGTAATTTATTAATGTAACAGGATTAAAAGGATTTGGGTAATTTTGACTTAAATTAAATTCAGTGGGAATATTTTCTTGTAATTCCTCAACGCGGGTAACTATATCTATAGTAAACACAGCGTCGCTAGCATCATAAACAAGGCCATCATCAACATTAGTAATCCTTATCAAACATTGATCTGAAGAATCCTGTGCTTCAACAATCCAGGAATAAGTTCCAGTATTCGGAGTTGACTCAGCAATTGTTGACCAGTTTGAACCGTTATCTGCACTCAACTCTATTTTAACATCATAAACGTTTACATCTGTCCAGGTTATATCTTCAGTCTCACCCACCAACCAAACCTCGCCGCCGTTTGGAGATTGAACTGTTAAACTTGAATAGTTGAGCCAGTTGTTTATTATATAATTGTTGTTTTGATACAGTGCTGGGTTATTAAAGCGATATGGACGACCAGCAATATATATGAAGCCGCCATGATTCTCTTTTTGAATTCTGAATCCAGCTACGAAATTTGTTCCTACATTATCATCAAAAATCGGAACAGCTTCTGACCCTACATCAAGTACAGCAAATTGATTACGATCGTTTGTGCCGACAGCAACAACGTTGACAAGGCTATCATCGAGAGCTATTAACTGAGTTAGTGCCAACAGTCCCGAAAAAGAAGTTATACCGCAATAATTTCTCAAATCTGCATTAAAGAAATCAGCCCCTTCTCTCGTAGCAAGTAAAAGGTTTCCTCCGTTCGAATACGTAATTCAAGCATCATTGCTGGATTAAAGAACACTTCATCACCACCGTAGCTATTTCCAATCCAGATAACTTTTTTATACATATTTAAAATTGAATTGGGAATATGTCTATTGAATAAGTTAACTTGTTGAATATTTGGATTAGCACTGTAATCAAAATACTGTGATTTACCAAACAAATCCCAGACATCTACTTGGTGATTACCAAAGCAGGCAGAACTGTTATAAAAATTCGTAACATGTCTGTTGTATAAGGAGCATAGGCGATACCATTAACAACAAGAATATCGGAGCTTTGTCCTAATACTGTTATATAATTCTCTGCAACATAGGTATGCTGATTTGTGCCATCACTGACAGTAAGTGAAACTGAGTACGATTGCTCATCAGTATAACCCAGGCGGATTTGGATCATTAGAATCTATTGTTCCGTCATTATCAAAATCCCATGCCCAGGATACGTTATATTATTCCCTGTAGCTGCAATTGAGAAAGTCTGAAAAATTCACGGTAAATGGTAATGCACCAATAGATTCATCGGCAGTGAAAGATGCATTAGTGCGATCCACAGAAATAATATTTTATCATCACTGATTGGTAGGTTTCCTGTGAGCAATGATCCTGAATAAAAGCAACTACTCTTATACTGTCTAAATTAACTTTCTGCAAGAAATTCGGTAGTGGGTATATATTGAAAACTAATTTCAACTGAATCACCGGGCAGCAGGAATATCAAATGTGCTTCCGTAACCATCGGGAAGCATTTTGCGGGATACACTGTAAAAGTTAGATTCTCCGTTTGTGCAGCAGGATGGGATTAACTACATTAACCTTGTTTCTGTGAGGGCAATTCGCAATCTTGGATTATCAAATGTTGTTGCGTCAGAAGGATCACGGATAATTTTAACCTTCACGTGAATAACATTGTTTGAAAGCTTTTCCGGTGTTAAAATAATATTAAAAGGAGAGTATTGAGCATTGCCTGCATTTACCGCATTTGTAAACGCAGTTTGATTAGTTGCAACATTTGTTCCATTAACTTCTATCCAGGGTACAGCGTTACATCCATAATAATTCGTTCGGAAATCGTTATCAGTTTTATTAAGAGATGCATTGGGTCGCATTCACCGGGCGATGGCCAGTAAACATTATAAACTATGTGAGTCATTGAACCCGAGTTAATAAGATTAGCGGTGGTAGCATTATACCATGAATTGTTGAGTTGTGCACAGGGTCCGCAGGAACAATTTGTAAACCTCTCAACCAATGAGAGTTTATCGTAAGCACCAGCCGAACCAACAAAAACTGCAAGTAAAAAAATAATTGTAAAATTTTTCATATTGACCTCCTGGTTTTAATAATTAAATAACTATTAAGCTTACCTGTTAATAAATACATTATATTTAGACTTAGTTTGAAACAAACGAAAACGATTCGATTTTATTAATGGAATCTTTTCCTACTTCATTAACATCTACACCCTGATCCCACAGATGATAAAACAAAATGCTGCAGGCTTCTGCGAGCTGTTTGTGTTCAATATAAATCATAGTTAAGCTCATTTTGTACCGGTATCGGCTGCTCAAGTGCAAACATTACTTTTTCCTGGTCAAAGACAAGCATTTTTATGGGGAGTTTTTTTATTACTCTTGCCTGCTGTCCCAGCTTCAAGGATTTTTTTACTGAACTCAAAAGCCAGTCTACTTCTTTAAGTTCTTGCAATTCATAAATATCTTTACAGGAACCACCTCTTTTCAAAAGTTTAAATTCCTCATCTTCCTGTTCGTCAAGTCTGTCTGAAGTGTCACAAGCATAAGGTCCCTTATTAAAAGTTAACATCTCTCTTTTGGTGCTTTTTACACAGGCAGTGTACCTTTTATGAATTTGTCCTTTCTCTTTCATCACATCAATGAACTCAAGGGGGTTAACGATTGATTTGCTGCTTTGAAAAATGGGAGTGAAAACTTCTGAGACCTGATTGATTAGTTCCTCTTTTCTTTGAAGATCTTTTTTGTATGATTCAACAACACGTTCGAGTGCAATTTGTGGTTCGACTGCTTCGTAGAGTTTATTTCTTCCAAGTTTCTTTTCAATACAAATATTTCGGCTGACAAGTTTGTTCAGCACTTCATAAATTTTTGTTCGTGGAATATTGACTGCCTCCTGAAGTTCTAAAACGGTGAACATCTTACCACTCAGTAGTGTCATATAAACTTTAGCTTCGCGCTCGGTAAGCCCGATCTCTATAAATGATCGAAGATATTTTGAAGTATCCATAGGTGTGATTTTTATTCAATTACCTATAAAAGGGATTAACAATTAATAATTTTACCCCACTGGGGGTATAAACTACGAAATGGACATAAAAGTATCAACAAAAATAATTGGCAAGTGCAAATAAATGCTGAATTTGAAGGAAATGTAAAAAAAATTTCTTACTTAAATGTTGATGTAGCCTGGTATACTTCTTTTGTAACAACATTTTGAATATATGCAACTGTATTAAGCTTATTTGTTACCCAAATAGGATTAATACTAGTTTGTCTCTGAAAAACAACTTCATCCGTCAGGCTAATACCGGTTAATGATTCTCCGGTACTTGAAGGCAGCATCGTTCGTGTTACGTCATGAAATATAGTCTCCCCATTTGAACCTGGCGGAGTGCTAAATTCAATATCAGTTTCTGTAATCACCGTATGTAAAACTATATTCGAAAAATCCAATCCCGCTGCATTAATTACCTTAATTGTAATTGTTGTAAAATAATCTGTTCCGACAACATTATCAGACACATCCATTCTAAATTTCAAGTCTTTCTGCAAGCGCTGATCAACTGCTGCTTTTACGCTGTTTGAATCGGTGGAAATAGGCTTAATTAATCCATCAACAACAGTAGTTGGAGCAAAGAAAACATTGTAGTAGCTAATCCTTGCATCACAAATTTCCTTTGCGGCTAAATAGAACAGATCATTTGGAGCCGGAAAATTTGTTGGAAACTTTACTGCAACCAGTTTGCTTCTTCCATAAGTCTCGTTGGTTAGCGTTTCAATAATTTTATTTGAGATTACACAAGGATTACAACTCACGTTTGCAAAATCCTCCAATAAAACTACATTACTCGGAGGTATCTCCTCAAGAACAATATCAAAATTGATTAGACTATCTTTAAAAGACCTCCACCTCAAGAGTTGAAGAAATAAAGAAGGCTCTTTGCAAACTTATCTGATGGATACCTGGTGTGGTTAGTATAGTATCGGGGGTTACTTTTCCTGAATTTACTAAATCGATAAATATTTGGGCTCCTACAGCATTCGAAGTAACATACACTTTCCCAGATTCTTCTGTTAATGAAATATTAAAAGAAACTAAGCTGTCTTTTATTATCTCAATGATTTGCGAAACATCTACATAATTAGTTTTTCTTAAAGTAACCGTGTGAGTCCCGATTGTTGTTTCAATAGTGTCGGGTGTAAACTTTCCGGTGGTAATATTATCAAGCCAAATCTCAGCATTAATTACGTTTGAAGTAATATAGGCTTTTCCTAATTGTGGCAAAGGATTTTCCGGAGAAGTTGGCGGATTTGTATTACAGCTTACAATTAACAAGGTAAGGATAACTAGATAGAAAAGTTTATGTATCATCTTTTTGTAAACAACATTTTTTATTGTTAACTGTAAATTATTCATTAAAGCTTAATTAATAAAGTAAAAATTTTTCCCGCTTATCAGGAAAATACAAACCTGTGCCAGTTTAAACAAAAATGCCGTTACTCATTTCCAGAATAACGGCATCAACCAAAAGAAAATTAGATTAATCTTCAGAACCCATTGCATCTGCGTGAGCTACCCAGAAACCACTGATACTCAAAATTTTTGTATCACCCCAGGTTTTTACCTCAACTGTAAAACCATCTCTTGATACTGAGATTGGCTTAACTGCATATTTAACAGCAGTGTTTTTATCTACATCAATCATGGTAATTCCAACAACAACATCAGGTTTGCTTTCAAATGGTTTCAAGAAACTTACTTCAATATTAAATTTTCTCTCTCCTGTGTTATCATGAAGTGTGTAATATTTTGTTTCAGAATTGCCGCCCCAGACTCCACTTAGAACTTGCGATTGGCTGAAAGCTACAGCAGAAACCATTAAAAATAACCCAAGGGTTAATAACAGCTTTTTCATTAGGACCTCCGTTTTTGTTTGTTTAAGGATAATTAAGTAGTTCTGTAAAAAACCTTTTGAAATATAAATATTCTATAACTCAAAAAACATTTAATTTGTATTCAAATTATCATTTTTTAAGCTTTTTAAGGTCTGATTTGCTCAATCCGGCCAAAACTAAACTATAAGAATTATCAATCCATTCAAAAATTTGCGTTGTGGAAATAGAACCATTAATTATAATCGTATTCCAGTGTTTTTTATTCATGTGGTAACCTGGCTGAACACATTCGTATTCTTCTCTCAGCTCAATAGCTTTCTCAGGATCGCATTTGAGATTTATTTGTAAAGGTATGCTTTCAAGAGAAGCCAGTAAAAATATTTTTCCCGCTACTTTGAATACAAGTGTTTCTTCATCAAAAGGAAATTCTTCGGTAACTCCTTTTTTCTTCAGGCAATATTCACGCATTTGTTCAATGTTCATTGTTGCGATTGGTTAATCCCAATCTTCATAATTGACTTCGCATAAAACTGATTCGAGATCATTAAATACAATTTCTTCTACTTCTCCTTCCAATGCTGGTGTGGTAAAGAAGGTCTCTTTACCTTTTACTTCTATCCTGATTCTTCCAACTCTCTCTCCATCCAAAACAATTTTAACTGGAACATACATTTTGAAATTATTAGGAACTTCTTCCTGCCGAATTCGAAGCGTTATAATAGTTTTTCCATCAGTTGTTTTTTCATCCTTATATGCAACATTGTACTTCGGGATATCGGTTCCATAAACATACTGATTAAAAAACCAGCTCATATCTTCACCAAAATGCTTATCGACAATTTTTTTTAAATCCGATGTTGAGGCTTTTTTGTTCTTATATGTTTCATAAAATTCCTTCATCATCCTTTTCATTTTGTCTTCATTCATCGTGTTCAAATCCAGAAGCATACCTCTGAGCATATGCAAAATCCAGGCTCCTTTTTTATAAACAATAAGATCATAATCTCCCGGCGTATGCTTGAACTTGTTCTGTAACCAAGCCATATTGGTCTAGCTTCCTGCCCTGAACCAAATATATAATTTCTTAAGTTTAATATATCATTTTTCCACTTGTTCAGGATGTCAAAGAAAAGTTCGTTATCATTTTTCGCAACTTGCAAATACAATAGTCCAGAATATTCTGCGAATCCTTCACTTAACCATTGATCGTGATAATTATCAAAATCAACACCCACCCCCCACCATTGGTGTGCTGTCTCGTGGGCTCTGAATATTTCATCTTCACCTTCAAAATTGGTTTGAATAACTGTTGCCCAAGAAAGGTTTATCAAACCAGGGAATGCTTCACCGTGTAAATCAGTTATCTCAGTAACGTTAATAGAACTAAAAGATAACTTACCGAAAAGTTCAGTAAACAATTCCAAACTGCTAGATACATCCTGAGCTATGAACTCTGAAGCATCGCTCATGGAGTATATTCCGTACTGAATTAAATTCTTACTGATCTGCTGATGACCATACTCTGAGATATATACATTAACTGTTGGTAAATTTTCTTTTTTAACTTCATGCACTTCAAAATTTCCAATACTGAAAGAGATATTTCTAGAAGGAGTATTACAAAACCATGTCGTTGTGAACACATCATCTTTTTGAACTTTATTAACCAACTCACCAACACTTACAATGTCATACTCCGTGGGAATGTGAAAAATTAAACCAAACGCAGCCTTTTCATTATTATCATAACGCGGATACCAAAAAATTGAGGATTTTAGGTTAATCCAGCCAAGATCATTTTTCTCAAGTAAATCACCATGATAGTAAACTGTTAGGTTATGTTGATTTCCATCCAAATAATCACTTAAACACTTTATCCATAGTTCACCACTTTCTTTCGTATTTACAAATTTTGCTATACTCCCATTTCCCCAACTCACTGAATCTACAATAAGCTCATCATACAGATAAAACATAATCCATTCTTGATCTTTCTCAGTGGAATTAAAATCTATAATGCACTTGGCTGAAAAATCAAGATTGTCTTTTATTGTAGATTCAATTTTATAAGATATTAAATCGAGGAAATATTTATTTTGTTTTTTGCTTGAATAAAGTTCTAACGTTTCTTTCGTATCTAGGGAAGAGATTAATAACCTCCTTATAATCTTTAGCTCCTGAGTGAGATCCTTTCATGAAGGATACTTCTTCTAGCTCAAAAGGATTAACTTGAAAAAATACTGGCTCCAGAATGTTTTCCTGTATTTGAGAGTAAAAGAATCCATTTCTTCCTTCCACCATTACTGATCTTAAAAAATCAGATCTTGAAATATCGTAATCATCATCCTTAATATATTTCATGCAACTTTTGATAATATCGTCGGCTGTTTTTGTTTGAGATTTCTGAAAAGTCAGACCTTTAATAATTTGCTCATAAGTGTTATCATCAAAAAGAAGAAAAAGCTCTTTAAAGTTCATGCTAAATTTCTCGGTCCCGTAAAAACGATAAAGTTGTTTTCGTTCAATTTCGGTTGGCGGGGTAAAATAAAATTCTCCTTTTCCTACAAATACTAATGCATAGTTGCCCCCTTTAAATTCATAACACTTATACAACTCTCCTTCAAGCATTTTAATTGCACCAATATCCTTCTTGATTATAATTTCTTCTGATATTTGAGCGCTTTCGCCTGTTGTCTTTAAGTTATATAAATAACTCACTGCATCAGCATAATCAGTTGTGTATTCAGGTTGTGCAATTTCCTGAGCAAGGAGTGAAAAATTAAGGAGTGAAAATGCAAGGAAATATGCCAGGTTTAACAAATTGAATTTTGACATTTTTTATTTTCCTCCAAATTTGAATAGAGAGATGTTCTATTAAATCCCCATTAAATTTAGAAAAAAATAATTAAAGTCAAAGCATTCCACTAATAATTACTTGTTAAAAGTATTATTTTGAAGCAAAACTACCAACAAAAAATCAATTCATTTTCTTAATTTAACTGCAGATTTTCAAATATAAATAGGACTAGTGGTGGTTATTTACCTCAACAATAATTTTGAATTGCTAAATGAAGCTAATCTCTCCCCATTCGATCGAGGATTTCTCTTTGCCGACGGAGTTTATGAATCAATCCGGACATACAACAAAAAGCTATTCAGATACGAAGATCACCTTGAGAGATTAAGAAGAAGTCTGAAAGAAACCAGGATTGATTTTAAAGAGCTTGACTCTCTTGAAAATATCATCTACGAGCTTATGATTAAAAATGAAATTGATGAGGAGGCGCTGGTATATATTCAGATAACTCGCGGAACTGCAATGCCGCGCACTCACAGTTTTCCAAAAGAAAAAATTACCCCAACCGTATTTATTTCTGTTGTTGAGCTTAATGATAACACTGAAGAGCAAACGAAGGGCGTGAAGGTAATTCTTCAGGAAGATGTGCGCTGGCTCAGGTGCGATGTCAAATCTACTTCTCTGCTACCAGTAATTCTGGCTAGTCAAAAAGCAACTGAAGAAAATGCTGCTGAAGCAATTTTGGTAAGGGATGGACAAATCACTGAGGGCACACATACAAACTTCTTTGCAGTTAAAGATGAAACTATATACACTGCCCCAAAGTCAAGATTTAATTCTCGAAGGCATAACCAGAAAAGTAGTTCTGGAGTTTTGTGACAAATTCAAAATAGACTACCGCGAAGAATTTATTGAAAAGGATGAACTAAAAAGTTTCGATGAATTTTTTATCACAAGTACAACTAAAGAAATAACTCCCGTTACTTCAATTGATTATTGGACAATTAACGACGGGGAACCAGGCAAAGTAACAAAGTCACTGCAGGCTGTGTTTAAGAAAATAGCAGAGGATTATTGATGTCTGGCTCAGGTAAAAAAGCTGTCCAAGTCTTTATCCTAACCGGGGAATGGCAGGATATCAGGGGAAAAAATGTGCTGAAGTTTGTTGGAACTTCAGATGAACTTGGTACGGTTGAATTAATTTTTCCAAACAATCCAGTATTCTTCATCGAACATAAATCTGTTATTTCCAATTTGTCAGTTCCTTACAACAGAAAAGAAGTTGATCTTAAAAATTTTGATGAAAAAGAAGTTGATGCACTGTACTTTAACACTCAACGAGACTTAAAAACAGCGACAGAAGAATTGGAGAGTATGAGTATCAGAACATTTGAGTCTGATGTTGATCCGGCAAGAAGATTTTTAATGGAAAGATTTATTAATGCACAGGTAAAAGTTGAGGGTTTATGTAATCAGGAAAAAAATCTTGCATCATTTACTAATCCGAAGATTGAACCGTGTGAGTTTGCACCCAAATTATTGATTGCTTCAATTGATATTGAAACTGGTGCCCAAAATAGCCAGCTTTATTCTATTGCAGTTCATCTTTCAGGCAAAGAAGAAGTGAAGAAGGTTTTCATTGTATCCGAGGGAAAAGAAAAGCTGCAAACATATATTACGAAATGCGCTGATGAAAAGGAGCTTCTTCAAAATTTTCTTGACTGGTTCAAAGAGAAAGACCCTGATGTAGTTATCGGATGGCATGTAATAGGTTTCGATCTGATGTTCCTTGAAAACAAGTGCAGAGAGTTGAATCTTTCATTTAACATTGCTCGTGCGGATGGAAGAGTTTCATTGCGCCAAAGAAAACCTCGCGGATATTTTGCATCTGTAACCGGAAGAGTAATAATCGATGGACCTCAAGCGATGCGTTCCTCGTTTTTTACTTTTGAGGATTACAGACTCGAAACTGTAGCTCAGGAATTTTTAGCTGAAGGAAAAACAATTACTCCAGATCAGGATAAAGTTGAAGAGATTGAAAGATTATTTGTAGAGGATAAGGCTAAACTTGCAGAATATAATTTGAATGATGCAGTGCTTGTTACAAGTATTTTCAAGAAAGCAGGATTGATTGAGCTTTCAGTACGCCGCTCACAACTTTCTGGTCTATTAATGGATGAACTTGGAATGATGACTGCAGCATTTGATCATTTCTTTTTGCCAAAGCTTCATCGCGTCGGATATGTTGCACCAAATGTTAAGGATCTTCAAACATCCGAGCATGCAGCCGGTGGATATGTTATGGATCCTGTACCCGGAATTTATGATGATGTGATTGTGCTGGATTTCAAAAGCTTGTATCCATCTATTATTCAAACATTTAAGATTGATCCTTATTCAAATCTGAAATCTGAAATATGATACTATCAAAACTCTTAACGGATTTAAATTTTCTTCAACACAACATTTCTTACCGGAGTTTATTGACCAGCTTATTAAGCAGCGAAATCTCGCAAAGAAAAAAAATGACAAGCAGCTTTCTCAGGCAATAAAAATTTTAATGAATAGCTTTTATGGAGTAATGGGTTCATTCGGATGCAGGTTTTATCATCCAAATCTGCCCACTGCAATAACGGGAACAGGACAAAAGCTATTGATAGGGAGTAAAGCTTTCCTGGCTGAAAAAGGATACGAAGTAATTTATGGTGATACAGATTCTCTGTTCGTTAAACTAAAAGAAGGAGAAGGTGAAAACCCAGAACAGAACGGACAAAGAATTGCGATTGACCTGAATAAATATTGGTCGGAAAATATTCAAAAAGATTATGGATTGAAATCATATCTTGAAATAGAATTTGAAAAATATTACAGGAAGTTCATACTTACTCCCGCGAGAGGAAGTGAATCCGGTGCAAAGAAAAGATATGCAGGACTTGTATCAGAAAGTGGTCGGGAAAATATTGAATTCGTAGGAATGGAATTTGTACGATCAGATTGGACACGTCTTGCAAAAGAATTCCAGGTAGAACTTTATATCAGAATTTTTAACAATGCTGAAATTGAAAACTGGCTGAGAGAAATAGTTAATAAAGTGAAGGCTGGTGAGTATGACGACAAGCTTGTTTACAGAAAAAGATTAAGGAAAGATGTTGATGACTACACTAAAAATGTTCCTCAGCACGTTCGTGCTGCACGAATGCTTCCTGAAACCACTCGTCTCGGCGAAGCGCCAAGCCGTAGCCGGACTGGAACTGTTTATTATGTTATCACAAAACGTGGCCCTGTTCCAGTAGAGCTAAAGCATACTGATATTGATTACGATCATTATATAGAAAAGCAAGTTAAGCCAATTGCAGATTCTGTTTTGATTCTTCTGGGTGAGTCTTTTGATTCCATTGTTCAGTCCGATCAGCTAAGTTTCTTTTAAATTTTAATGTAACTCATTTTAATAAGCACAAAGTAATTAAGTATTTTTGAGTAACTGTTATAATAATTTTTTGAATAAATATTGAAAGTGTAAAATGAAGCTCCACGAAATATTAGTTAACAATCAGACCGACATAATTAATGAAGCATTCATATCTCTGCAGCGATCTCACCTAAAACACTATGATTCTTCTCAAGCAGATGAGAATTGGCAGAGACTGGCAAAATTATTCGATCTTACTTTGAATGGAGTAAAACCAAGAGTCTCGTTGAGATGGTTACATACTCTGAAAAAATTGCAAAAGAGAGATACGAATCGGGTTTTAATCTGCACGAAGTTCACACCGCATATAATGTTCTTGAAGAATCCATTTGGAAAGCGATCATTAAGGAAGTTGACCAGACTGAGTTAGCTGAATCATTGGGGTTGATTAGTCCTGTTCTCGGTACGGGAAAAGAATCACTTGCGATTGCTTATGTTTCTCTGTCAGGTAAGCAAAGAGTTAAAAGTCTAAATCTTTCACAATTGTTTCGGGGAAAATAAAGTTTTAAAAAGAAAAGAGACGCAGTTTGAAAATTCAATTCATTGGCGGCGCAAGAACAGTTACAGGTTCACAACATCTTCTCACAATCAATGGCAAAAAAATTCTGCTTGAATGCGGATTATTCCAAGGAAGAAGACAGGACACTTACGAAAAAAATAAGAACTTCAAATTTGATCCAAAAGAAATCGATGCATTAATTTTATCTCATGCTCACATTGATCATAGCGGGAATATTCCGAACCTGGTGAAAAACGGTTTTGATGGTCCTATTTATGCAACACCGGCTACAGTAGATTTGTGTGAGATTATGCTTCGTGACTCAGCATACCTTCAGCAAAGAGACGTTGAATGGTTGAATAAAAAAAAGAAAAACCAGGGATCTGTAGAAGCGCTTTATTCGGTTGAAGATGTTGAACGTTCTTTGAATAATTTTACAGGAGTTGATTACAATACAGCAACAGAAATCTTCCCGGGAATAATTTCAACTTTTCAGGATGCAGGACATATACTCGGATCGGCAAGCATTTTACTTGAAATTGAAGAAGAGGGTGGAAAGAAAATTCGTTTTGGTTTTTCAGGTGATATTGGCAGACCTGAAATGCCAATAATTCGTAATCCCGATTATACTCCGTGATCTTGATGTACTTATAATGGAGAGTACATACGGTAATCGTATTCATACACATTCAGATGAGGTTGAGGAAGAAGTTGCTAAAGTTGTTAGAGAAGTGTTTGATAGAAAAGGAAAAATAATTATTCCTGCATTTGCTGTTGGAAGAACGCAACTGCTGGTTTATGTTCTTCATAAGTTATTCGACCAAAATAGAATTCCTGAAATACCAATTTACGTTGATAGTCCATTAGCAGTGAATGCAACAAAAGTGTTCCGTGAACATCCGGAATGTTTCGACAGAGAAACAAACAGAATCTTTCTAGAAAGCGGTGATGATCCATTTGGTTTTGGAAGACTTAAATACATATCTACTGTAGATCAATCCAAAGAGCTGAATGATTTAACTGATCCGATGATAATTATTTCAGCTTCAGGAATGGCAGAAGGTGGAAGAATTCTTCACCATCTCGCAAACAATATCGGCAATCCAAAAAATTTAGTTCTGTTTGTGGGTTATGCAGCCGAACATACGTTGGCCAGAAAAATTATGGATGGTATGGAAAAAGTAAATATTCTGGGAGAAGAGTATTCCGTTCGGTGCCAAATCAAAACTATGGACTATTTCAGTGGTCATGCCGACCAAAATGAGTTAATTGATTACCTCCATCTAAATCCTGCAAAAAAATTAAAAAACATATTTCTGGTTAATGGAGAGGAAGATCAGGCTCTACCCCTCAAAGAAAAAATCCTTCAAAAAGGCTATAAAATCGCAGATTTTCCCATCTCAGAAGAAAAATTTGTGATCTAGGGAACTTTTTACTCTTCCTTTCATCTTATTACAGTATTATATTTGTGCCCTTGAATTTAACGGAGTGGGAGAATTCACTCGTTAATGACCTCAAATATTTCTATTCACCAAAATCCGATGAAGGAGAGCGATAAGCTTGAAAATAACTAAGCAGTTTACAAATCGCGAAAGTAAATCACTTGATCAATACTTGCAGGAAATAGGCAAGGTTGACCTTTTAACTCCTAATATGGAGATTGAATTAGCTATACTTATTAAAAAGGGTGATATGCTTGCCCAAGAAAAATTAATTAAAGCTAATTTAAGATTTGTTGTTTCAGTTGCAAAGCAGTTCCAGAACCAGGGACTTTCACTCGGTGATTTAATCAACGAAGGAAATATTGGTTTGATAAAAGCTGCTCAACGATTTGACGAAACTCGAGGATTTAAATTTATCTCTTACGCTGTGTGGTGGGTAAGACAGTCGATCATGCAGGCAATTGCAGATCAATCAAGAGTTGTTCGTTTGCCACTGAACCGAGTCGGTAACCTGACAAAGATAAGCAAAGCTTACAGAGATCTTGAGCAGGAGTATGAAAGAAAACCAACTACCGATGAGCTTGCTAAAATTCTCGATATGACTGCTGATGAAGTTGCATATGCACTTCAGATTTCAGGTCGTCACGTTTCTATGGATGCACCATTAAAATCGGGTGACGAAAATAAAAACACCCTAATTGATGTTCTTCCAAATGATGAGCAGCCGTTACCTGATAAAGAATTGATGAAAGAATCTCTGAAGAAAGAAGTCCATAATGTTCTTTCAACTTTAACTGAAAGAGAAGCAGAGGTTATTAAACTTTATTTTGGTATTGAAGGAGATCATTCTGCTACACTCGAAGAGATTGGCGAAAGATTTAATCTTACCCGCGAAAGAGTAAGACAAATAAAAGAAAAAGCTCTGAGAAACTTAAGACATTCGAAGAGAAGCGGTAGACTAAAAGCCTACCTTGGATAAATAAAATTTATTGAGTCCGGCAGTTGCCGGACTTTTTTTATTTTCATTAGTTAAATACATTCCTTACAATTTCAAAAAATCCCACTGAAGTTCCAATTACACCACCGATGCTTGATAATATAAATACAAGGAATACTTTGAGCAGACGATTCTTCCACCAATTGCTTACTTTTCTAAAATCTTTCGAAACTTCCTGAAACTCTTTCACAATCGGAGGCTGCATATATGCTTGAACAAATGCCGCAACATAACCTACTCCAATCAATGGTGATAGACTTGTAATCGGAGCTGAAACAAATGAAGCAAGAATTGTCAGCGGATGCGCTGCTGAAATTAGCGCACCAATAGCACTTGGAATTCCACACGCAAGAATCCAGAAGAGTGCATTGTTTCCTGCTTCAGTTATTCCCTGACTGAATCCGATATAGAATATTGATGCAACAATTATAAACGGAATTCCCCAACCTAATAATTTGCTCAATAAGGAAGGCTCTGGAATTATTTCTATACTCTTTAAATCTACTTCGCCATTATTTTCTAAATACTTCACAATACCTTTAACGTGTCCTGCACCAACAATTGAAACAATTTTTTTTCCCTTACTACTCTTTCATTTTTTGAGCGATGTACTGATCACGTTCATCAATAATAACTTTTTTTAATACAGGCATTGCTTTACCAATTTCATCCATCATTTCAGAGAGAACATCTTTGTTTCGAAGTTCTGAAAGTTTTTCTTCCGTTAACTCCTGTTTCTCAAACAAACCGGCTAAACCTCCGGAAAGAAATTTACTCTTTTGCCACAAGTTCATTGAATGCCATGCACGTCTTAAAGTAACGCGGACTTCCCTATCGCAAAGCTCAACGGGAATGTTATTTTCATTTGCAGTTTGAACTGCTTCCAATAATTCAGTGCCCGGTGTAACACCAAGTTTTTCTCCAAGCTTTTTCTGGTAGGATGAAAGAACCAAGTTAACCATCAGCGTACTTAGCTGTTTATTTTTAATGATTTGTCGTAGATCAAGATTTTCCCATCGGTTTTTTTCTGAAAGAGCTTTCATTCTTTTTTCATCTAGCTCAACACAGACCACATCGGGTTTTTCTTTTTCTATTACTTCCTTAACCAGGTCAGCGGATTGACGGGAGATGTGTGCAGTTCCTACAATGATGAATTCTCTTTCATCTTTATTAATAAAGTGGACGTCCTCTGAATAGCCTGTAATTTTATTTATTACTTCTTCTGTCAAAGTTCCTCTATATTAATAATTAGATAAGATGGCATAAAAAAGCCTCTCCCCCTGGGGGAGAGGTTTGGAGAGGGGCCGTTATTTCTCAATTTCATAAACCGGTTTTATATCAACAGGTAAATGCTCAAGCTTCTTTCTCAGCGTTTCCATCGATGGAGAGTTGACCACATACTTTGCAATCAAATCTTTCGCGCCTTGATAATCACCTTTTGCCTGAATCATCAAAACGATGTTTGCAAGTTCCTTGAGTGCGGGTCCGATCTTTTCAAAATTAACTTTTACTTTTTGAGTCTCAGCATTGTATTCATAAGCACCTTTTTCAAGAAGATAATTATAAATGATTGCATTTCCGCCGCCGTGTGCTTCGTTAATTCCAAATCTTACTGAACGGAAAGTTCCTGCAAGGAAAGTTACCCAGGTTTCATTCTCAAATGTTTTCGGGAAAACACCTTTATCAATCATAAATATGTTGTTATACATTCCGAGTATATCTGCTTTGCATTCTTCGAGAGTTGAGTAAGTTTCTTTCAGTTCTTTTTTTACTTCAGTATCTCTTCCATCAACTTTTATGAATCCAGGACCAATACCGTGAGACATTTCGTGCATAAGTGTGTGAGTGAAGAATGATTCAAATGTAACATACTTCATTTGTTCGGGATCGAGAACAAGTTCGGCAATAGGTATGAGTATTTGTTTATACTTCGCTTCCTGAACATTTTTCAATAATACTTTCTTTGAGCCTTTTGCCTGACGGACTCTTTCATCATTTGGAAGATTGAATGCTAACGTCTGCACACCCGATTTTGTATCGCCGCCCGTGAATACTTCATTAACAACCGCAAGAGGAGACTCAGAACCACGATTAAAATTCTTGTGCTCATCCGGAATTGGAAGATGAATTTCCATATCACGCAGATATTTTTTGAAGACATCAAGCTTAGCACTCTCTGCTGGATCTTCAATCGTCAAGAAACTCTCAAAAGCAGCTTTAAAGTTGAACATACCATCTTCATAAACCTCATAAGGACCTATTACAATTTCTATCTTATGATCCTTCAGATCCATCCAATCCATATCACTCTGAAAATAATCATTGCTCAGAAATGCATCCGCACGCGAGTTCAAATATTTCTTTAATGACTGATTATCAGCATACTCAGCAGCTTCTTTTAAAAGTTTTGATGCTTCGGTTAATTTATCTTTCCAGTATTCGCTGTAAGGAATTGCAGTGAGTTTTCCGTCCTGTCTTCTTATCACAGTAAACTCGGAAGTGAATGCTTTTTCATCATTTGGATTATCTTTAATCCACTTCTCAAATTCTTCTTTTGTCATATCTTCAGGATAGAAATTTGCACCGAGAGGTTTCTTAAGTGTATCGATGAATGGTGCATCGTGATCAAGCCGGTCGAAAGGACCAAACATAATTGTAAACAATTCAAGCTCAAGCTTTGCTTTTTCGGAACCATTAGCAGCTTGTTCCATCAGGCTTTTTCTGATTTCATAATTCTTTGAATAAACCTGATCGAGAAAAAGCTCATCCATTATTTTGGATGCAAGGTAAAGTTTCTCTACCACAATTTTTTCTCTTTCATCAAGAGTGCTTGAGTCGTATTTGAGTGCCGTGGGAACAAACCTTGCTATTTTTTCTTTGAGCATTGCTATATCCTCTGCGTCTTTGTTTTGTTCTGTTTTCTTTTCGCATCCGAGCAGGATAAGTGAAAAGATTACAATGGCTATTGAATATTAAATGTTTGTATTTCATTTGGTTTACCTCTTTGTGTCAGTCAGAATCTGACGACTGTTAATTTTGATTATTTGGAATGATAAATATGATTTATTGTGGATGGAAATATAAGAAATTAGCCTCACCTAATCCGCCCATTGACAGACCCTCCAATCAGTCAGCAGGTGGCATCGGGCATTGATGTAAGGATAGGATTATTTACCCCCACTCATCAAATAATTGCAGTAATTCAGTCTGATTATTCTTAAATTTGCTCGTTAAATTAACCAACCAACATTTAAAAGGTGTATTATGAATCTTAAGAAAAATTTAATTCTTTTCTTACTTCTGGTTTTTTCAATAACCACGTTGTTATTTCCACAATCGCCGGAACGAAAAGATGTGCCGGAAAAATATAAATGGAATCTTTCTGATATTTATCCAACAACTGCCGCCTGGCAGGCAGATGTTGATATGCTAAAAGCAGAAGTTGAAAAGCTTGCTGACTTTAAAGGAACACTTAGCAGCAGCTCCGCTTCTCTTTATAACGCTCTTAAAACCGGAAACGAATTGGTAAAAACTTTATCGAAAGCCTGGACTTACGCAAGTAACTTAAGCAATGAAAATCTGAACATCGCTGAAAACCAGGCAATGATGCAGCAGATGGGAGCTCTAGGAACGAAGTTCGGAGAAGTTACTGCTTACTTTGAACCTGAAGTCCTTCAAATCCCAAAAGAAAAAATTGATAACTTCTTCAAGGAAAAACCCGAGCTTGCAAAAGAGTTTGATATGTATATAGATAATATTCAACGTCTAAGAGCGCATACTTTAACTGAAGCTGAAGAAACAATTCTCGCCAGCTTTGGATTGATTTCAGATGTTCAGGGAGATGTTTATGATATTTTCACAAATGCTGAAAAGCCATTTCAAAAAGTTACGCTTTCAACAGGAGAAGAAGTTGAGCTGACTCCTGCTTCATATACAAGATACCGCACACTTGAAAATCGTGATGACCGGGCGAAAGTTTTCGATACATTTTTTAATGATTATGGAAAATACAAGAACACACTCGGTGCAAACCTTGGCGGTAAGGTTAAGAAGGATTGGGTTTATGCCAAGAACAGAAAGTATGAATCATCATTACACGCAGCTTTAAATTCAGATAACCTTCCTGTTTCTGTTTATACCACATTAATTGAACAAGTTAACAATAATCTTCCAACGCTTCATCGTGCACTCGATTTGAAAAAAAGAATGCTTGGTGTTGATGAGCTTCGTTATTATGATTTATACGTTCCGCTTGTTCAGAAAGTAGATATGAGCTTTACAGTTGAGCAAGGTCAAGAAGTACTTCTTGATGCTCTAAAACCATTGGGTACTGAGTACGTTTCTGTACTTCAAAAATCGTATGATGAAAGATGGATTGATTACATACCTACTGTCGGAAAAAGAAGCGGCGCATACTCAACGGGCGGTGCTTATGATGTTCATCCTTACATTTTGATGAACTGGACAGATGATTATGAATCAGTTTCTACTCTTGCTCATGAACTGGGACATACGATGCACAGTTATTTTTCAAATAAAACACAGCCATTTGCAAAAGCAGATTATGCTACATTCGTTGCAGAAATAGCCTCTACAGTTAATGAGAATCTTTTGAATAATTACGCTGTTAAAAATGCAAAGAGTGATGAAGAAAGATTATATCTCCTCGGCAGCTACCTTGAGTTATTAAGAACAACAATTTTCCGCCAAACTTCTTTCGCGGAGTTTGAATGGGAAATTCATAAAAAGGTTGAAGCCGGTGAACCATTAACCGGTGAAGATATGTGCGCAATTTATTTTGATATAGTTAAGAAATATTACGGGCACGATAAAGGTCATTGTGTGGTTGATGATTACGTCCAGTATGAGTGGTCTTACATTCCTCATTTCCTTGGATACAATTATTATGTTTTTCAGTATGCAACATCTCTCATTTATGGAACTGCATTTGTTGAAAAGATGACAGAGAAAGGTCAGCCCGCAGTTGATGACTATTATAAAATTCTGAAAGGCGGCGGTTCAAAATATCCTGCTGATTTAATTAAGGAAGCAGGAATTGATCCAATGTCCCCCGAGCCTGTTGCACTCACAATGCAGAAGATGAACAAGGTAATGGATCAGATGGAAGAGATATTGAAGAAGCTGGGTAAGTAAATTTTAAGGCAGAGATATGAATGATCATGTCTCTGCCTTTATCATTTTCATCAGGACATTTCAAATTTATTATTACTGTTATTAGAAAATTCCAATCCCCATTGCGTTGGCTGACGAATCTATAAAATCCTCATTATCATTTTGAACCTCAGTTTCTTCTGTTGATTCTGTTGATACATTTTCCGGAACAATTTCTGAATCAGAATATTCTTTTGGAACATTGTAAATACCAGCATCACTGCTTACCGTTTGAACAATCTGATTATTGAACGAATCTGTTACATATCCGGGATAAACTGCGGAATAAGCATTTACTGTTACAAAACCGACAACTAAACAAACAACTAACTTTTTCATTTTTCTACCCTTTTTTATTTGATTATACATTCTGTTTATCTCTCAGTAGAAACGTAACTAATATCGAATGGGTTTGTGTCACCGGATTGTCAATGATGTGTAAAACTTTGCTTGTTTTGCCAAAGATGTCATAGAAATGTAATCGGCATGTCATAGAATTGTTTTGCTGTAACAATACCGGCTGCTTTAACCTATCGAAGGCTCTATTTGTTAATGAAATTATTAATTATTAGGTTTCATCTCAGGAAGGAAGGCTAACTCTGTTTCCCCAATAAAATATATATCATCAGACTTAAGTCTGCTGCAGCAATTATTTAAAATGTCTTCCTTATCGACCTTACTTTGAACTATTAAATAGGATACTTCAAATCCTAATCGTGATTAGAGGATTTAAAATTTGAAATCATCTACACAATACATTAAGTTCATTTTAAGCACTATGCTTTTCATTTCGTTTGTATACTCGCTGTTAATATTTCCACAATCAAAAAGTAAACTAACCCTCTCTCTTAACTATGTAAATACAAATGCGGAAATTATTTTAGACAAAGACCGACTTCATCCTAATTGCAAGTCTCTTCTAAATAATGAAAATAGATTAGCTTTTTCATCCACAAATAACTTTAGAACTGCTAATTATTTGGATAGTATTGATTATAATTATATTCCGTGGGAAACAGATAAACACTTTTGGGTTGCTTTTAGCGAGCTAGTTATTATTGAGTTTGTTCCGTGGGCACTTGCCAGGTGGGGACAAGACTGGGAGAATCCTGAAGATAACTGGGCAAATGTGTCTCTAGAAACATGGTGGAGAAATATTTCCTATGGCTGGGAATATGATGGCGATGCTTTTCTAACAAATTATTTTGCTCACCCTTATCATGGGAATACGTATTATAACGCCGGTAGAGTTAATGGATACTCATTCTGGGAATCAAGTGTTTGGGCGTTCGCAGGAAGTGCATTCTGGGAATTTTTTGGTGAAACTACCCGACCGTCAATTAACGATTTGATAAATACTTCTTTGAACGGAATTAATCTCGGCGAAATGCTCTTTAGGTTGTCTGCTGTTGTAACAGATAACACAGAAACCGGAACTACCAGAGTATTTCAGGAAGTTGGCGGTGCATTACTGAATCCGGTAAGAGGATTCAGCAGATTAGTAACAGGTGAGACATCAAAAAAATTTCCAAATCCCGAGGAAAGTAATCCCAAAGGATTTGGTTTTAAGCTTGACGCTGGTCTTAGAAGATTAGATAAAAATGGAAACGTGAATGCAACAGAGGAATGTTAATGAAGGAGTATTTTCTGCAGAAATTTTATACGGAAATCTTTTTCAGGGAAATATTAAAAAACCATTTTCCTGGTTTGGAATAAGTGCTGCAATTTCCACACGTGACCCGCTGTTAACAAACCTGCAATCCTTTGGAAATCTTTATGGATGGCATTTGAAAGAAAAGTAAAGATACAAGACATATAGCAGTGATAACACTCAACTACAACTATTTCAACAATCCCGGTTTCACATATGGGGGAACTTCTGTTAATCCACATTTTGTTTCGCTTTATAACTTGGGAGAACAGTTCAACTTTCTTACCAATCTTGATATTGAACTAATTGCTATGGGTGCAGTACCAACTGATTACTATGTTGATGTTGAAGGACGCAATTATGATTTTGGGCCTGGCATTGGAATAAATCTTGGCGCATCACTTATTAAAGGAAACTGGAATTTTGCCCGAATTTATTATTCGTCCAAGTGGACGTGGACTCAAAGTGAACCTTCTGATTCACGACACCATTTACATCTTGTTTGGTTTGATGTTACTTATCCAATTATCGATTATTTAGCAGTTGGTTTAGGATTAGGGGCTTACTGGCGAAACAGCTACTATGAATATGAGGATGATGTATTTAAAAGGAATCGTATTATCAGGTTGTTTCTGAGAGCAGCATTGAATTAAAGGGATGCATTATTTTGTCACATCAGAGAAAACTCATTGCACTGAAAATTCAAATCGACTTAAGATTTTCAATCAGCTGAAATAAATCCATATAGCTCCTACAAATAATATCAACAGTACCGACAGGGCAAAATCTCTTTTCCGCCATCTGGTATCTTCAATATCTATTTCTTTGGATGTTGTGTGAATTGTCAGCCCAGCGAGCTTTGCTTTCTCAGGTTCTGAAGTAAAATAACTAACAACAACTAACACCAAAGTACAAACAATGAAAAGTAAAAATGCAAAGTGCAGGAAGTTGATATTTGCATATTCGTAAAAGAATCCGCTCAACGATTCCTTCATCAATTCTAAAATCAATCTTAAAATTCCCAAAACAAATCCTGTTAGCAAAGCTGCAATTGCTCCCTGCGAGTTAACTCTCTTTGAAAGAACTCCTATTAAAAATATTGCCGCAATCGGAGGGGCGATATACGCTTGAACACTTTGCAGATATTGATAGATCTGACCAGAAATTAATTTCATCATTGGTATCCACAATAATCCGAAGCCGACCAGAATTACAGTTGCGATTCTTCCAACGAAAACCAATCTCTTTTCTGTTGCGGCGGGATTAAGTTTTTTGTAAATGTCCCACGTAATTAAAGTAGAGCAGGAATTAAACACAGATGAAAGTGAACTCATCAAAGCAGCAAGCAATCCAGCAACAACAATTCCTTTTAATCCAACAGGCAATAGTGTCCCTATTAAAGTTGGTAATGCCTGATCGGGGATATCAAGTGTAATCACCCCTTTTTGAGTAAGCGCATATGCGATCACACCAGGAATTACAAAAATGAAAAGAGGAAGAAGCTTTAAATATCCGGCGAAGATAGTTCCTCTGCGGGAATTATTAATATCTTTCCCCGATAAAACTCTTTGCACAATGAACTGATCCGTACACCATACCAAACTCCAAGAATCGGTGCGCCGAAAATAATGCCTGTCCACGGAAAATTCGGATCACTCATCGGTTTCCACAAACTTAAAAATCCGGGTCCAGTCAGGTTATACAATTCATCAATTCCACCGAGTTTTACAAGACCAACAACAGTTACCGTAATTGCTCCTCCAACAAAAATAAACATCTGAACCATATCAGTGTAGAGCACTGCACGTAAACCACCGAACACGGTGTAAACTCCAGTTATCACAACTACTATTAAAGCGCCGGTCCAGAATTCAACTCCCATTAGAGTTTCGAAAACTATAGCACCGGCAACAATGGTGACAGAAATTTTTGTAAGAACATATCCAACAATTGAAATGATGGCAAGATACCAACGAGCTCCTGAGGAGTATCGTCTTTCTAAAAACTCTGGCATTGTAAATACCCCGCTCTTCAGATAAAAAGGAACGAAAAGCCAGCCAAGTATTAAGAGTATTAATGAGGCAAGAATTTCAAATTGGCCAACAGCAACTCCGCTTGCAGCACCTGTTCCGGCTAACCCAACAAGATGTTCGCTTCCAATATTTGAAGCAAAGAGAGACGCTCCGATAATAAACCAGCCAACATTTCTGCCAGCAAGGAAATAATCCGATGAAGATTTACTTTTTGTTTTTTTAGTGAAGGATGACCAGAATGCAACAAGAAAAACTATAATGAAATAAATTGCAATGAGTATCCAATCTATATATCCAAGCATTGTTTCCTCAATATTATTTAGTTGTAGGAATAAAGCTAATTGCTGTCCCGCCGCCTGGTGCAAGTTTAAGTTCAAGCGAATCAGCACTGCTAAAATTTTTATTTTCTATTCTATATGACGTGGGATTTTTATCCCAATGCGAATCATCAGAGTCAGAGTAGATATTTGCCATATATTCTTTTCCTTCATCTAAAAAATTCAAAGAGATATTTAACTCGATCTTTCATTCTCATCAGTGATGCTTCCAAGGAACCATTTGTCGGAGTTTCTTTCTTTTCTCGCAATAGTAATGAACTCACCAATCTCACCATTCAAAACAATTGAAGTATCCCAATCAACTCCAACATCTCTGATAAACTGAAAAGCAGGATGTCCCTCGTAATTTTCAGGAAGATCTGCAGCCATTTGAAATGGACTGTAAATAACAACATAAAGTGCAAGCTGATGTGCAAGTGTTGTGTTAACCTGATTTTTATCTTTATACTTATCAAACTTAATGTCGAAAATTCCCGGAGTATAATCAATCGGTCCGGCAAGCATTCTTGTAAACGGAATGATAGTTAAATGTTCGGGTGGATTTCCACCATCAGGCGACCAGGCATTAAACTCCTGTCCGCGTAATCCTTCAGCACTCATCATATTAGGATAAGTTCTTCTCAAACCCGTTTGTTTTATTCCTTCATGTAACATTAATCATAATCTGATACTCAGCAGCTTTCTTCATCACTGTAGAAAAATGATTTATCATCCATTGCCCGAAATGATATTCTCCATCAGGAAGAATTTGTCCGACGTAGCCGGTTTTAACAGCATGAATACCCAAACTTTTACAAAGAGCAAACGCAGTATCCATCTGCTTTTCGTAAGTCAAAATAGCTGCAGAAGTTTCATGATGCATTATAATATCAACACCTTTTTCTTTTGCATAACGAACAACTTCCTTCAAATCATAATCGGGATAAGGAGTAACAAAATCAAAAATGCCTTCGCGGTCGTGCGTACCAAACCAATTTTCCCAGCCAGTGTTCCAGCCTTCGATAAGTACAGCACCGATTCCATTTCTTGAAGCAAAGTCGATGTAACTTTTTGCATTTTTTGTTGTAGCACCATGTCTTCCGCTCTTCATATCCCAGGTACTTTTACCAATATGCATCTCCCACCATATTCCGATATACTTTGTAGGCTTAATCCACGAAACATCTTCAATAACATTTGGTTCATTCAGATTTAAAATTGTCCGCGAACTAACAAGATCCCCTGCTTCATCACCAATTAATATTAGTCTATAAGGAGTTACAAATGGAGTTTCGATTTTTACTTTTATGCCTGCATCATTTCCAACAAGTTCACTTTGAAAGAGAAGATTTTCTTTGTCAACCTTCAATATCATTTCAGAATAATTAAGAAGATTAGCTTCAAGTATACTGATGTAAATTCCATCATCCGACTTCATTGTGACTGGAGCGCTAACAGCATTTTCAGGTATGTAAGTTTGTGCAAGACTTTCGTGACCACGTTTCGATAGTGCATCAATTTCCTTAAAACGAGTTGTGTTGAACAGATGTTCATAAATATCCCAGTCGCCGGGAATCCACCAGCAAGTGTGATCGCCGGTTAATTTAAATTGAGTGTTTTCATCGAGGATTGTTAATGTTTTCAAATAATTCTGTTCGGGAAATTCAAACCTGAAACCAACACCATCATCAAAAACTTTGAAAATAATAAAACATCTCCGGCCCTTTTCGCTTTTTTCTTTCAGTTCAACTTTGAGTTCATTATAATTATTTCTGATGAATTTCTGCTCGCCCCAAACCGTTTCCCATGTTTCATCAAATGAAGAAGCATACGAATTAATAATTTCTAAATTTTTTCTGAAAGAAACACCACCCTGAAAATCAAAGCCAAAGTAAGAAGTATCAATTACTCTTTTGCCAGAATAATTAACGCAATATCCAGCTTTTCCCTCTTCAGATAAAAATAACCTGACTCTTATTTTTCCATCAGGTGAAGTTGTTTCAAGTGCATCAATTTTATTTCCACATTGCGAAAAAAGTAAAGACGATAAAAGGATTAAAAAGAGATAATGAGGAGCTAAATATTTCATTGGTCTTATCTTGTAATTGTTTTAATCAAAATCAAAATTAAAAATCGGGAATACAGGAAGGAATCCGCCTTCACCAATTATATTAATCAACCCGAGTTGAAGTCCTTTGAGAGTTGCCGAATAGTTCACAAGAGCAATTTGAAGTCCATTAAAATGACCGTCATGATAGTTTACAGCCCAGCATGATTGCAAACCAACAGAACTTCCCTTCGAAATATTAACAAAGCCAGCTTGCCAGCCTGTAAATCCACCATCAGTTAAATTGACACCGCCCCACTGCACTCCAAGCTGTGAACCGGTAGTTTGATTTACCAATCCCATATCGAAGCCAGTTACGTTAGCATTTTTAGTATAAATAAGATTTAATCTTATACCATTAACAGATTCGCCTTCAGGAACAATCTGGATAGGATTAAAAAGAGAAAGTTGAATTGGATTGCCCTGAGAAAGAATCGTTGGGTTAAAGTTGATAAAGAGGGCTAAGAATATAAACATGGATTTAAGCGTTCGCTGCATTTTTTTCCTTTCTGTTTAATAAGAGTTTTTATTTGTTAAGTAAAATTATAACACTTCCGATAATTTTTAATCATTTATTAATTTAAATCTAATCCTTAAAACTCCTTCACTAAAATCCGTAGAAATTATATTAAAGACACCTATTTCTGAAGTATGAGATACGTGTAAACCGCTGCAAGGGCAAGCATCATATTCACCTATCTTTATAATTCTAACTGTTTCTCCGGCATCTTCGGGCAGTTTTGAAAGGTTAAACTTTTCCAGTGCTACATCTTTTGAATAGAGTTCTTCCTCAACAGATAAATCCTGCTGAATTACCTCATTAACTTTTTTGTTAAGTAGCAGTATCTCTTCCTCTGTCAGGTTCCTATCAAAATGATAATCGCATTTAGATTTTTTCTTTTCGATATGATTGCTGAAGGATCTTCCGGAGTTAAACATTCTTACCATCGTCTGATTCAGAATATGCTCGGCAGAATGCATTTGTGGATTGTACTGTTTGTTCGACTTTATCTCTTGATTATAACTTGCATCCATATAAAAAATTCTAAATGATGTCGATTTGTTTTTCCTTTTAGAGTAAAAATTGATATACTCGCAACACTAAACCACGACAAAAATAATAAAACAAAATGGAACCTCTTTATGAAAAATAGCAAATCAAATTTCTATTACTTTTTCCTTGGTATAATTGTTACAATTGGCTTAATTATTTTTTTAGTAACATTATTCCTTACTGATAATACAACTAATGCAAACAGCAATCCTGATGAAGATTTTCCACAAGGATACAAAATAATTTCCCCCAAAATTCCAAACTATCTTGAATTTGCAGGAGAAAAAATTCCCACCGAGAATTTTGAGGTATTATGAGAGAATGGAAAGAGAATTTCTTTCAAACACTTACTGGCACTCAGCCACTATCCTTGCAATTAAAAGAGCAAACAGGTGGTTCCCGGTTATCGAACCGATATTAAAGAAGAACAACATACCGGATGATTTTAAATATTTATGTGTTGCCGAAAGTAATATGGATAATGTCATTTCTCCTGCTGGTGCAACCGGTTTCTGGCAGTTCATGAAACCCGCTGGTGAAAAGTATGGACTTGAAATAAATTCCCAGATTGATGAAAGATACGATGTAGAAAAATCAACTGAAGCAGCCTGTAAGTACTTAAAGGATTCACATGATATGTTCGGAAGCTGGATTGTTGCCGCCGCTTCCTACAATATGGGACAGGATGGAGTAAGTCTGCAACAAGAAAGACAGAAATCAAAAAACTATTTTAACCTCGTCCTGAACTCAGAGACCTCGAGATTCGTTGCGAGAATTGTTTCTCTCAAATACATACTTCAAAATCCTGAGAGTTATGGGTTTGATATTAAAGCTGATCAAAAATACAAACCACTTGAGTGTTATGAAGTTACTCTTGATAGCTCAATTGCTGATTTTGCGGATTACGCAAAAAGTTTAGGTGTAAATTATTTTATCCTAAAGATGTACAATCCCTGGCTGCGTGATAATTATTTAAGCAACAAGACTAAAACAGCTTATACAATTAAATTGCCGAAAGAGGGAAGTATAGAAATTATCAAGGAATGATTTAAATCATTGGTTCACTTTGGCAGGTGAATGACTAATTAAAATTTAATTTGAAATTATGTCCACTGTACCATTAACTGTCCCGGGATGCAGCCAAATGACAAGAGAAGAGGAATCACCATAAAAGTTTACAATCCAGTCAGCATCATTCCGCACACTCAACGTGTCTATTGATTTACTCGGAATAAGTAATATATCAATTTTGCTACCTATGTTATTGTTTCTAAATGTTGAAACATCGCTCCTTGCTAACATTTTGGAAATAACTGCAGGGCTGTCATCGTAAGTGGCTGAAGCTTCAATATGCAGATTGGACAAACTGCCAAATGCCTTACCTAAAATATCTTTTGCCATATCATCTTTTATTAAAGACAACATATTTGTAAAATTTATTGGTGACTTTGCTGGTGTGGTTTTATAAACAGGGACATAGAATTCATTCGATTGTTCAGAATCAGACTGGACAACATATACAAAAGCATTCTCAGTTGGCTTTATCAAGTCAACTTCCCCCTTAGAACTAACATTTAGGCCATAAATTGCAGCAAGCTTTGCGTCTTGTGCAAAGTTGTTTTTCGCTGTATTGAGTACTTCACCAAGTTTTGTTTTAGAGTAATGACAGAACCACCAAACTCACTGATTAAATCTTCCGGACTGCAGGCTGAAATAAAAAATAAAAAAAACACTAAAAGCACATTTTGGTTTTTCATTTTTAATATATCCTTTTCTCCAGATAGCATCTTATTAATAATTATTATTTGGGTTCCCATTCAACTCCCTCACAAGGGACATAGTTTTCAGTGGGGTGCTTATCATATTTAATGCAGAGTACGGCAGACCGGTCGAAATGTTTACAACTAGAGCAAAGCGTTGATTCAATTACTTTTTTATTATGTTGTTCAAACCATCTGTAGCTTACCATTGCCGGATGGAATATAAGCACATAAATAGCTGCAACGCTAATCATTATCCAAAGTTGAAAATCAATTTGACCCTTCAATATCCATAAACCGGGGATCGTAACCGCAGCCCTAATAATCGTCCAGAAGACCATTTCACCCATAAATATCCAATTTCATTAATGAATTACAAGTGGCTCTAAAATAGTGCCAAAACACTTTACTCAAAACCCATCAAAAAATCAACAAATTCAAGCTTTTCTCATAATGAAGTCCGCTTGTAATTTTTACATTTAAATATTAATATTGAATGTTAATAAAGTAAAGTTTTAGAGGGGCTGGTCTTTGTAAATATTTGCAAAGAAAGAAGATAGAGTGAGCGCGGGTGGGATCGAACCACCGACCCTCTGCTTAAAAGGCAGATGCTCTACCCCTGAGCTACGCGCCCTCTACAAAAAGGAGTGCAAATATAGCAAGTTGATAATTCTAATACAAAATAAAGATTTTAACACATAAAATCGATTGGCGGTAAATATGGCTTCCCTTAAAAATTCCAAAATTCTTGTTTGCGATGACGATGAAACGCTATGTTATTTACTAAAGGAGCAACTGCTGGAGGAAGGATTTGAGGTAGATGCTGTTTATGATGGTAAATTCGCGATAGAGGCTATAAAAAGATCGAATTACGATATCCTTTTACTCGATTTGAATATGAAAGAAGTTTCCGGTGAGGAGGTTCTAAAGTTCGTAAAAGATTATAGCGCATCTTTGCAGGTTATTATTCTTTCTGCACAGGGAGAAATGAGGAAGGCTATCGATTGTATTAAAGCGGGTGCTTACGATTTTATAACAAAACCTTATGAGTTCGAAGATTTACTGTTAACCTTAAGCAGAGCACTTGAGCATAAAGCACTACTAGTTAAAACTGAAATTTTAACCAAGGAGATAAGTAAAAAAGGATCCGAAAACATGGTTGGAAACAGTGCTCAATTAAAAAGAGTACTTAGTCTCGCTAATAAAGCTGCCATATCCGACTCCAATATTCTCATCGAAGGTGAAACAGGTACAGGAAAAGAGCTTTTAGCTGAATACATTCATAAACACTCTGCAAGAAAAGACAAACCTTTTGTCGTTATCAACTGTGCCTCTTTGCCTGATCAATTGATTGAGAGTGAACTTTTTGGACATGAAAAAGGCGCATTCACCGATGCAAAAAACACCAAGCAAGGATTGGTGGAAATTGCCCATGGTGGATCCTTATTCCTGGATGAAATAGGTGAGCTTAGCCTTACTCTTCAACCAAAACTTTTAAGATTTCTGGAAAATGGAGAGTATCGTAGAATAGGCGGCATTACTACATTAACTTCCAACGTTAGAGTAATAGGAGCTACAAATAGAAACCTACTTGAAGAAGCTGACAATAAGAATTTCCGAAAAGATTTATTATTCAGGTTGAATGTTATTACTTTGACTATTCCTCCCTTAAGAGATAGAAGGGATGATATTATGCTGCTTGCAAATCACTTCATAAAAGAAAAGTCCCCTATACGTTCTCCTAAACATCTCTCCGCAGATGCTGAAGAACTTCTTATGGGTTACTCATTCAATGGAAATATAAGAGAACTTGACCATATTATAGAAAGAGCTATAATTTTTGCTGAAGGAGACATCATTTATCCGGAAGATTTAAATCTTCCTCAATCTTATCAGTTACAGACCAGAAAACATTCGGAAGTTGAACAGACCGAGGAAATTTTAAGTATGGAAGAGCTTGAACGTTGGCATATCAAAAAAGTGCTTGATAAGAACAGATGGGATAGAACACAAACCGCTAACCAACTCGGCATCAGCCCCAAGACTCTATATACTAAAATTAAAAAATATGAATTAAAGCCTGTTTAACTCTAAATGCCTTCGAGCATATTTGCCAAATATTCTCCTGAAATAATATTCGGGGAAACCACTCCCATTGCCATAACAGATAGTGAATTAAAAATAACTTGGTTTAATAATAGTTTTAAAGAAAACTTCCCTGGTTATAAACTTAAGGGTAAAACACTTGCCAGCTTATTAAGCTTAGCCGGAATTGAAAAGGAAATCGAACCGGTTTATAAAAAAACAGCGATTCGACATCTGCCTCAAATAAATAAGGACCTTCATATTATTCCTCTTTTTTCAACAGATAAAAAAGCGAGTCCCGACAACTATAAACTGGAGTTGGTTGAACCGAAAAAAATTAGAGGTGAGCCAAGCAAAAATTTTATAGACTTTCGAAGTGAGCTGCAGAATATTCTAACACTTCTGGTAAAAGAAAATTCTATCGATAAACTTTCTTCCGAATTATTATCAAAATCTGTAAACTTAACTAAAGCCGATCTGGGTATAATTACATTTTTGAACGATAAATCAGGAATAGAATTCAAATACCTTGATCAGAACAATTTAATCACAAATAAAATAGAAGTTGAAAAGATTATCAACTCGGACTTTAAATTTATAACCAAGTGGCTGATGTTGAATAAATCTTCTCTTGTAGCAGCAAACCAGAAGAACAATTTGGGCAGTAATCTTGCAGCTTCAATAGGATGCAGCAGTTTGCTAATTGCTCCCTGTATTTTTGACAATAAACTGATTGCAACTTTAATCATCGGTAAACACAACGACTCTTTTACTAATGATGAAGTAAAACTATCAGAGCAATTTGCCATACTCTTAACATTTGTTATCAGCAACATCAGCACACGGAATTTGAATACTGCTCTGGAAAACAGATTGCTGCAAGCTCAGAAGCTTGAAACCATTGGAAAACTATCCAGCGGAATGGCTCACGATTTTGGCAATCTTCTTTCCAGTATTTTCGGAAGTGTGAATTTATTGAGAAAGAGGGTTGATCAAACAGAGAATATTCAAAAATTAATTGACAACATAGAAAACTGTTCGGTCAGAGCACGTGATTTAACAAAAGGTCTGCTTTCATTTGGCAAGCCAACTCCCAAAAGAAAAGAACTCGTCAAGCCACACCAACTGTTGGGCGAAATATCGAAAATTGTGACGCAAACCTTCCCAAGATCAATTACTTTAACTGAAGAAATAAATGACAAACTTTATGATCTAGTTGGTAATGGAACAGAAATTTATCAGGTTCTTCTTAACTTATGTGTGAACGCTAAAGAAGCTACCGACGAAAAAGGACACATCAGGATTGCTGCCAAAAATATAACCATAGATGAAAATAACATAGCATTTTTACCTCTTTTAAAAACCGGGAACTATGTAAAGTTTTCTGTAGAAGATGATGGCTCCGGTATAGAAGAAAAGTATCTTACTAAAATATTTGACCCATATTTTTCAACGAAGGTAAAAGATACGGGCTCCGGTTTGGGTTTATATGTTTCTTATGGAATTATTAAAGCGCACAATGGTATTATTGATGTGACCAGCAAGCCTGGAATTGGGACTACCTTCGATGTATACATCCCTGCTTTTGAACCCCCAAAAGAAAAGCAACCCGACCCAGGCGAAAAAATTATTCTACTTGCTGATGATGAGCCTATGCTTGGAGATCTGCTCGCCGAGCTTCTTGAAACGAATGGTTATTCGGTTATTAAAGTGTCCTCCGGCAGAGAAGTTTTAACAGTGTTAACAGAAGAAATCAAAGTTGATCTTGCAATTATTGATTACAATATGCCGGGATTATCAGGTCTTGAAACGATTTCCGAGATAAGAAAATTAAATTTGGATATTCCTATTATTTTATCATCAGGAAGTATGTGGGTAAATCATGAGTCGGAACTGCTCAAGTATAAAATCAACGGGCAGTTAAACAAACCATATGAATTTGAAGTGATGCTGGCCACAATTAAGAAGTTTGTTTAGTCTTCTTCCCCTTCCACTCTAATCATTTTTACATCCTTCGCATAGTCAGCCAACTCGGGATTTGTAATCGAGTTTAACTTGTTAAGCACATCTGTAATGTCCTTTATTGCAGCGTCAATATATTTAATGCGATTTAAAATTGATTCCCTGGAAACTTCATCTTTCTCCAACTCTTTTTTTATTGCAGCCGAAGAGAGACTAAGCAGAGTAAGTGGTTGTTTTATTTTATGATTTGCAGTTACAATTGTGGCTACATACGTTGTTCGTTTTTCAATTTCCAGAAGCTGCTGATTAGCTTCTGACAGCTTAAGAGCCGATTTTACTCTTGCCATTAACTCAACTCTGTTAAAGGGTTTCTTTATATAATCGAAAGCCCCGGCTTCAAGTCCCTCTTTGGTATCTTCAGCACCGGCCCTTGCAGTTACTAGAATAATTGGAATATGCTTAGTTCTTTCATCATGGACAAGAATTTTACAAACTTCAAATCCGCTTATATCCGGCATCATAACATCGAGCAGAATAAGGTCCGGTAATTCGGAATATGCTTTTTCTATTCCTCCGTTTCCATCGTATGCCGTGATTACTTCATATCCTTCCTGTACAAGGCGGTCCTGCAGTATAAAGACATTTTCAGGAAGATCATCTATGACAAGAATTTTTTTCATTTCAGGTAGTCTTCAATTGGGTTATTAACGATTTAATCTTGAAAGTAATAAAAGCAGGATTAAATGGTTTAGGAATGTAATCAGAGAAACCATGTTTAAGTATTATTTCGTTATCGTCTTTCATTGCCTTGGCGGTTACAGCAAAGATTGGAATATCGGACCACTTACTATTTCTCTTTATCTGCTTTATAGTTTTGAATCCATCCATTTCCGGCATAATAATATCCAGAAGAATTAAGTCTGGAATTTTAGTTTCCAATATCTCCAGACATTCTTTACCATTATTTGCTAATATAGGATTACAATTAGCCGACCGCACAATTTCTGCTAAAGTAAACAAAGTATTAGAATCGTCATCGACAATCAAAACATCTAAATCATAGTTTTGATTACCCACATTTTCAGGTTTTTGAGATATACTTTTTCGGATTTCAGGTTTCAGAGTACCTCTTAATCTCCTTTATTTCAGAATGTTTAATTGATTCTTGAATTTCAAGCCAATCTCGTACAGAATTGATAACCTCAGAGATATTCTGATTAGACTTTAAGGTAATATCATCAACAACTTTAGTAAGATATTTTTTAACATCATCAGCAAGTTCTCTTTCAACGCTAATAATTATTGGTATTTTTTTAGTCTCAGAATTAAGTTTGAGCATATGAGATAACGTTAAGCCATCAATGCCCGTGATAGCCAGATCAATAATTATCAGATCTGGTTGTGATTCTTCGATTTTAGCTAATGCTTCTCCACTTTCTTTAACTAATTCAATTTCTATTTCATCAAAGTCTTTAACGTCTTTGTACTTTTGCAATTCAATATCATCATTATCCACAACCACAACTTTGTGAATTTTCTTTTCGACAAGGTTTGTCAATTTAAAGAGTGAGGGAGATAAGTTTTCAGAAGATATAGGCTTTATTAGGTAGTCAAAAATATCCAGAGTATAGCCAAGATTTTTATTGGCAATAATTGAAACCAGAATAACCGGAATAGATTTTGTGTTCGAATTTTGCTTTAGGTCTTTTAGTATGTCCAAGCTATCAGTTTGATTTACATTTATACCAAGAATGATTGCATATGGTTGGTTATCTGCTGCAATCTGTAAACCTTGAACAGCATCGTCAGCAAAAATTACTCCATAACCCATAGAAAGTAGATATTGCCCAATAGTATTACTTAATACTTTTTCAGAATCAATTACCAGAACAAGACGTTTTCCATTCTTAAATACAGAAGGAATGTTGACCACACTCCGCCGATGCTCAGGTACAAATATTTCAACCTGATTAAAAGGAACAGAAAAAGTAAATGTGGAACCTTTATTAATCTCACTCTTTACCGAAAGATCTCCATCAAGTATATCAGCAAGCTTCTTACTTATAGCAAGACCTAAACCCGTTCCTCCGCGCCTTCTTGACTTATAATTATTTAACTGCCGGAACTCTTCAAAAATCATATCAATCTCTTCTTCGGCGATTCCAATTCCTGTATCAACAACCTCAAAATTTAACATTTCATTTCCTACAGATACCTTTAAAGTAACTTTTCCTTTATCGGTATACTTAACAGCATTTCCGAGAAGATTTATTAAAACCTGGACTACTTTTCCTCGATCCGTACTAATTACGGTGTGTGTGTCTACATTTCTAATGACTTCATATTTAATGTCTTTTTCATTTGCCAGAAGAGCGATTGAGCCAGAGATTTCTTCCAGAATTTCCTCGAGCAAAACATCTTCGTGAATTATTTCAACTTTGCCAGCTTCTATTTTCGAAAGATCAAGGATATCATTAATAAGCGTCATTAATCTTTTTCCGCTATTTAATACCACTTTTAATCGTTCCTTATTCCGGGGTTCAAGATCAACTTTTTCCAGCATAAGCTCCGTAAGTCCAAGGATTGAGTTCATCGGAGTTCGCAGTTCGTGTGACATATTTGCGAGGAACTTAGACTTGGCATCTGTTAATTCTATTGCTTTTTGTTTTTGTTTTTCCAATTCTTCAGCTTGAGTTTTTAACTCATTATGAAGATGCAATAAAGTTTCATTCTGCTCAATTATCTGAACATTCTGTTTTTGATAATCTTCATTTAGCTTCTTCAATTCGAAGACAAATTTTTCAAGCTGCAACAAAGCTCTTGCGTTTGTTATTCCTATGGCCAGCTGATCTTTAATTTTTTCCAGATAATCCCGAATCTCTTCACGTGGCCTTGTTAAGGAACCCAGTTCCAAAAGAGCAACTGGTTTATTATTATATACTATTGGAAGGAAGAGAAGATATTTTATTCTAATATCAATCAAGCCTGTCGAAACAACCGGAAGTGCGTCTTCATCATAAAGTTCAAGACTCTCTTTGGTTTCAAGAACCTTTTTGAAAAACACAGATATTTCGGGGCGTTCTATGTAGTCTGCGTTTAAACCGTAAGCAGAAATCAGATTAATCTCGTCATCAACACTATAAAGTCCACCAATTAGAAAATCACCCGTATCAAGTATTTTCTTTAGCGCTACATCCGATATTTCTTTCAGTGAGGGATTCTGATTAATTAAAGTAATGAATTCGGCATAGTCATTTTTTGCAATTTCCTTTTTCTCAAGTTCCTCCAGCATTTTATTGAATGCCACACCTAATTTTCCTATTTCATCGTTGCTCTTAATATCAATCTTATAATCAAATTTACCGGTATAAGTTTGCTCTGTCGCCTCACTCAGCTCAGTTACCTGTTTTCTCAGCTTATCAGTAAAAACCATCGTGAAGATCAATGATAGTGCAATACCAACAATACCAATAATAATAAAAATACTTTTTAGTGTGCCTCTTAATTCGCCTGCTTCAGCAAATGTAGTAAATATTAAGTAATATACATTTTCCTGATTTGATGTAGATGAGGGTTTGTAAATTGTTGCCAGAATATCTTTTGACTCGGTACCCTGAATATAAAGATCAAAATTATTTTTATTTTTCAGATTATCTACTGCCTGACTTAAAACATATAAATATTTCTGGTTAACAATCTGATTGGAAAAATCGGAAGGATAACCGTTCCAAATCAGGGCAATATCTGAATTTATTCTTTGAGAGATGTCGTTCAGCATTTCAGAGTTAATAGCTCTTCCATATATATATTTGCGTCCATCGGGTGCTGAAAAAGACATCGTCATCAAATATGGATTGGAATTTTGAAAATCTCTTAAGGTGAACTCTTCTTCCGGAAGCAAGATATGTTGATTAACTAAAGAGCGTGAAATTAGTCCATCTGTTTCGCTGCTAAGTTCAAGAATGAAATCAAGGTTCTTCATTTGAAGCTTTTGCTCTTTCCAGAATGTTTCTATTCCCCTATTGTATATAGAAAAAAAATCAACTTCTGTTTCCGATTGAAGCAACCTGTAAACATACGTAAAGTTGTTGGCGGATTGCCTTAGATTGCGGGTTTGAGAAGAGGTTAGTACTTCATAAACGATAGTGTAGAAGACAAAAAATGAGCTGCCAAGGATTATTACTACAATCAAGAAATTGATTAACAATATTCTGAGGCTGATCTTCATTTTTTAATTTAAAGAAATTAATTGTTCTTTTGAATTACTTTTCTGATGGATGAAAGAAGCTCGCTAAGATTGTAAGGTTTGCAAAGAAAATCGGAAGCGCCTAATCTTGCAGATTCTATGGCGCTTTTTACATCTGAATAAGCGGTTAAAACTATTACTTTAGGTTTGATGCCCGGATGGATATTAATTTTCTCTGTACATTAAATCCATTTTTCCCGGGCATATTAAGGTCAAGAAGAATGAGATCAGTTTTATTTTCTTTCAGGAATTCTGCTACATTTTCTCCATCTGTAAGAAATCTGGTCTTATAACCGGCTTCATTCAATTCATCCGAGAGAAAATTACATAGATTAATATCATCATCAACTATTAAAATTGATTCCATTGTTAAGGGGTCTCTTCACCGGAGCCTTCAAACTGATAAAACTTAATCCGGTTTCTGCCTTCGTCCATTTCTCTCTTTAAAACATTTTCCCACTGCGGATTTTCAAACCTTTCCTGAAGGGTAGGAATAAGCTCTGTCTTTAAGAGTATAACAAGCTCCTTCTTTCTAACTATGGTCTGGTCGTAACCAGTCAGGTACCTTATACCAAATACCCACCAGGGAAGATCCTTAAGGAATGGAATACCATTGCGGACTATTGCCTCTTCATTTAAAAATAATCCACCTATTGCTGTCTCTTCGCCGTTGAGCATTAAAACCTGCGTAGCTGCAGTTGTTTTCTTAATTTCTGTAGTTGTTTCACTGGTTGAAAATGAACTTCGTTCAACAGAGATATTTAACAAAGCATAATCTAATCCACCTTCTTTATGAATATACGGTGTAACTATTATAATCGTTCCGGTTGGGAAGAATTTTTCAGTAGTATTTCCGGCAAAATCTTTTGTTCTGACTGAAAAATCCGAACCTATCTGTATTCTTCCTTCATTTCTGTCCCGAACAACTATGCTTGGGTTTGAGATAATTTCACCGATACCATTTGTTTCAAAGAATTTAAATACGGCTGTAGCTTGTCCAAAGAAATCTCCTATCCTGAACGCAGAATTAACGCCAAGTTTCAAATTCGGGCTGAAGGCCTTGCTGCTGTTGTTGACCTCCACCTTCAGCGTTTGGATCTCTTTCGGTCTCGCCTCGGAGGACACCGGCTACATTTGTCTGCTCGCCTGATAGTAAAAACCTCCAGTCAAAGCCAACTTTTCTGGCATTCTGAACGTCGATTTCACAAAAGACGGCCGATATTCTAACTTCACGTTGTGTAGGTGGTGCATAGGTCTCAGGAGTTTTATCAAACTCATCATCCTTTGCTTTAGACCTGACTATAACAACATCTTCTTTTACCTCATATTCAAGACCGGAAAAGTTTACAATCATGAGAAGCGCCTTATCATATGGCATATTAGTTATTTCTATGCCTATTGGTTCTTTCTTCTCAACAGTTGAAACAATCCTCCTTCCGGAAACACTCTCGCTTACTTTACTAAGCAGTTCAATTGCTTGATCGAAGGGAAGTGTTTCAGACATAGTCACCAGCTCGTCCGGATTCTGGGATGTTTTAAACCTGCGCTCCCAATATTCCTGTGGGGAAGCCTGAAGGACGATGAAAAGTGATATAACGAAATAAGTTATAATGTTTTTCATGCTAATACTCTTATTTTTTATTTAAATTTCTGTCTAATTGCAGTGAAACTTGTTCTATGATTCCACCCTTATTCAGGATGAAGCTAACGGTGTTATTGTCATAATCAATTTTGGTGAGATATCCTAGATAAACCTGCTCACCTTCCCAAACTAAATAGGTGTTCCCCTTGGTATCGGCAACGAAAGCCCCTTCAGGAATTAACGCCAGCAATCTGGCTCCCTGAACATCAAGTAAATTGTCTACATTCGGAGGAATTTCATTTCTGATGAGTGGATAGAAAGCGTCGTAAATTGGCCCGGTACCAAGATTATTTTCGGCATATTCTGCCGGGGCAAACCGGTTATCGGAAGAAAAATAAACCTGTGCTATAAGTTCAAAGTTTACAAGGAATAAAAGTACTTCCTTATCTGTCTTTACGAGATTAGTAAGTGAAAGCTTATTAATCTTTTTAAGCTCTTTGCTTTGCTCAATAGCATAAACCATCTTATAAACATCATTATAGTTGCCGCCACCGGTTAGTTTATACTCATGGAAGAAAAACTCCTTGTCGGGAGCCTGTCTGAGGTACTCAACATTCACCGTGGTTTCTTTCGGGAAATTAGCAACAATGTTATTAATGAAGTTATAAAACTTGATTGAGGAAATGTTTTGCGGAATATTAAACTCCCTGTTGGCAAGAATTGAATCAAGCTCGGCTGACTTTCTCTCCATTTCCTGGTACCGGTTGTCCAATTCTACCGGGTCATAAACATTTTTATTTAACTCATCAAGTTTTTCCTGTCTTTCTGATATATCCCCACGTTGAACCACAAAGATATAAATACCGCCAGCAACAAGGATGATTATCAGTAGTGCAAGAACACTAAGAGTGCTGATCAATTTCTTATTCATTTTGATACTTCTGATTTGAAATTTTAAAATTTAAATTGTACCTGTATGCACTCCTTTCACGTAATTCTTCATATAGCATACTTTGTAGCACCGCGTCATTAATTGAATAAGCAAAATCTGTAAGTGAATTCCGAGTTAAAGAATATCCTTCCGCATTAACCTGGTCTCCTTCATTATTTAATTTTGAGAGCCAAAGATTATTATTGTTTTGGCAGAAACCAGAAATCTGTTTAACTAATTTCTTCCAAACTCCGGTTCCCGCAGCGGCGGAATCCAAAATCGCCACCGTCTGACCAAAACTGCCAATTTTTCCTTCCAGATTGGCAATCTTAACCAAGACCTCCTGGTTCTGTCTCATAAGAATTGTTTTTGCCTCGATTTCCTGATCCAGTTCGGAAAGAGTTCTATTATTATTCAATACTTTTTGAGTTATGAAGAACGCAGCAATGAATAAAAGCGGTAACAAAGCATATCCATGCCAGGAGAATTGAACGACTTTCTGTTCTTCCTTAATATACTTTGGTAAAATATGTAATCCATGGCGTTCTTTGTCTAGTTCATCGTAGTAATCAATGGCTACAGCTACCGGAATACTATAAGTAGAAAACTTTTCTTTTGTTTCCTCATTCAGAGCCGATAAATCAAGATCATCAAATTCCAGACGACTTACATTTGCTTCGGGGAAGGTTCCATAGAATGATAATATTATATTTTCAGAGTCATCTTCTCCGCATACAATAATATTATCAAGAGATGATATTCCGCCATTTTCCATCTCGAGTAATATCTTTGAAAAATAAACATCATACGTATGAAGATTTTGAGTGCCAATGTCGAGAGTAGTTCCGATATGCTTTATTCTTCTTCCTTGCAAGAAAATCAGCTTACTGTATTCCTTACCGATATACACAATCAAAGAATGATCATCGGGGAAAAACTTTTTCCTCTTTGCAACATAATAAGCCAGAGACAGGTCTGAACTTTTTATGGTGGGTATATTGTAGCCTCTTTTACCTTTTTGTCTTGCAAGCGAATTAATCATGCTTGTACAAGGAATATTTTCAGTTACGAAGACAGCAAGCAATGCCTTATCCGAAAGCTCAACGTAATCAATGCCGCTTTTATCTACTAAAATATTCTTTGATTCAAGAATATCATTAATAATCTCCTGTTTTAATTTTGCCGGGTTGGGCGGCCTATTACCCTCATATAGATGATAATATATGTTTGGCTCAGTTAAAGCAGGAAGAAAGAGGTATTTACTTAGATTGAAGCCACTAAGCGCAGAGCTAAGCTCGTTCATTCCTGAAAAATCTAACTCGCCCTTAGTAGATAAAGATTCATCTAATCCTTCTATATTTAAGGATTCCTCTTCCACCCGAAAACCACCACCGGGTTTATCTAAACTGGCAGAAGATTTTGAATGACTAACTGAAGCTGTTTTTAAGACTGCCGGCTTTCCGGTCGCTGCATTTTTACTTATAACAGCCAGCTTAACGTCATTAGTTTCACAATATATTGCAATTACTGGTTTCATTTTGCTGACAACAATTGGTTTATTCTTGTTTTATTATTTGAAAAAGTTATCGCTGTTTCTACTGATATTCTTTTCTGATCATAAAGGCGCTTTAAATCCTGTTCCATTGTAAGCATACCCATTGGCCCACCCTGGTTTATCATCATATAAATTTCGCTGATGTTGTTGTTTTTTATAGCGGCCTTAACACTTGGCGTCATTATCAAAACCTCTTTGGCTAACATTATCTTTCCATCGAGGCTTGGAACTAGTTTCTGAGATATTACCGATACTAACACGTCTGCTAATCTGTTTCTTACTCGTTCCTGCTCATGTGCATCTACTTCTGCTATAATTCTTTCTATTGATTCAGTGGCTGACGATGTGTGTAATGTTGAGAAGACTTTGTGACCTGTATCTGTAACTTCAAGGGCTGCCATAATGGTATCAGGATCTCTCATTTCACCTATTATTATGATGTCCGGATCCTGTCTTAAAGATTGTACCACACCTTCTTTGAAGGACAAAACATCTCTGCCCACTTCTCTATGCTTAATCAGACAAAAGTTTGAACTATGCACATACTCGATAGGAGCAGCTATTATAATAAGGTGAGCCGGATCAAACTTGTTGTGATAAGTCAACAATTGAATCGAGAGTGGTTGACTTACCGGAACCGGTAATTCCGGTTACCAGAGTTAAACCAAATTTAATATAACTATGACTTAAGTATTTGACAGCATTCTGATGAAAGTCAAGTGAAGCAAGAGGGCGGATAGTAGTATTTATAGCTCTCATGCTACAAGCGAGCGTATCGAGATCAAAATATGCATCGGCTCTGAACCTTACATTAATTTTTCTTCTTTCATAAAAAAATGTGTAACTGAAATCAAGGTTTCTGGTTGCTGAAATATATTTCTTCTGATTTGAATTAAACATATTGGCAATCAACAATGCGGATTCATCTTCAGTAAACTGCGGCAGGTCCTTTACTCTTTCCAGTTTTCCGTATATTCTCATCCATATATAGCCTTCGTTACCATGTCCACCAATCTCAATATCCGATGCATCTCTTTCAATCATCGAAGTAAGAATTCATTAATAAATTTTCTTAAAAGAACAATATCATCTTCCTTAAGCTTACCGCTGTTCTCAAGTATGTATGCTACGCGATCCGGTCCATACACAGACTCAGGAATTCTTGAGCAAAAATCTGATAGAATCTTTTTTTCTTCTTTAACTATCAACTTACAACTTTCTATTTAGCTTTTTAGTTACCACTAAGATTAAGTTACTAACATGTTTTATTCCAACAGAAAACATAATAATAGGTCATAAAATTTTTCCCTAAACAGAAAAACTGCTCAATATTGGCAAATTTATAACCACTTGTAAAAAAATTTAACGACCAAAACAACCCAACCAGTTAAGTAAAACTTACTTAAAACTCAAAAAATTTAATCTTCTGTTGTTGATGATATGACTTCTTCAAGCGAAGACATTCCGAGCTTTACCTTCTCAAGTCCCGACTCTCTTAAGTTTAACGTTCCGTCTTTCTTAGCCTGAACTTTAAGTAATTCTTCATCAACTTCCTCTCCTGATTTAACAATCAGGTGTCTTATCTCCTTTGTAAAATAAAACGCTTCGTGAATAGCCATACGACCTTTGAATCCCGTGCCACTGCATTCGTCGCAACCTATGGCCCGATAGATTTCATACTTCTTCCACTCAGCAACATTTAAACCAGCAGCCTCCATATAAACTTCATCATAATCAACAAGTCTCTTTTTGCATTTTGTACACAACTTCCGAATTAATCTCTGCGCTACAATAAGATTAATTGCATAAGCTATTAAGAAAGGTTCTATTCCCATTTTAAATAATCTTGCTACAGCACTTGGTGCATCATTAGTATGTAAAGTTGAGAATGTTAAGTGACCTGTGTTTGCAAGTTTAATAGCTGTTTCAGCAGTCTCTTTATCTCTCATTTCACCAACCAGCACTATATCAGGGTCATGCCTTAATATTGATCTGATGGCTTGCTCAAAATTCATTTTGAGGCCAATCTTCAATTGGCGTGCACCTTCTATAACATATTCAACAGGGTCTTCCACTGTAAGAACATTCACTTCTGGATTTACAACCTGATAAAGTGCTGCTACCAGTGTTGTACTTTTACCGCATCCGGTGGGACCGGTAAGAATAACCATTCCCTGCGGTTGATTAATTGCTTTAATAAATTTTTGTTTCGCAACACCGGTCAAACCCAGTTTTTCAAGATCCCTGATTACCTTTCTGTCATCAAGGATTCTTATTACTACACTTTCAAACTTATTTTTTAATTCTGTTCCCACCATCGGTAAAACAGAAACTCTGAACCTGATAATGAAGTTATCAATCGCTCTCTGGATAAAACCATCCTGAGCCATTTCTCGCTCGAACCTATCCATTCCTTTTCCTCGGTCTTTAACAACCGCTATCACTGCTTCGGGCAAAGTATTTTCCTGTACATGCCATAGACGCAAAGTGCCATCTATCCTCATATAAATTTCGGTACGATGACCGCTGCAAGGTATGAAGTGAATATCGCTTGCACCTTTACGAACGGCTTCCACCAAAGCGCCTTCCACAAGATTTATAAGTGCACTTTTATTAATTTCAGCATCGAGCTCATCTTCATCCAGATCCTCTCTGTCTTCACTGGGAATGAAGTCTTCCAATTCATCTGAAATATTCTTCAGGAACACGTTTTCTGGCGGGAAGATTTTTTCTATAAGCTGGTCATAATCTTTCTTCTTTATAAAAATTACTTCATACTTTTTTGCATTCAGACCAAATGCAACCTTCGGGACGTTTCTGTTGGTGGGATCTGTTGCGGCAATAATTAATTTATCTTTCGCCTGCTCATCATATATAAAGGGTATAATCTTGTCCCGAAGCATAAGATCTTTAAGCTCTTCGCCACCGCCCTCTATCATCTTACGGATAGCTTCCAGATAATTAGGTTGTATAGTTTGCAAATCAATATCAAGTTCTCTGAAAGCATAGAGTATTGCTACTTCTCTAAAAATAACATCGTGGTCATAGCTGAAATCATCAACGAGTATCTGGGCAAGGTTTCGTCTTAGCTTGTTACGATCGTTGAACTTTGATTGCAGAGCCTTGTCGAGAGTCGCTGCATCAATTATTCCTTTTTTAAAGAGAAGATAACCTATTTTGTCATTAATTTCCAATTTTGTCTCAATCATTCATTAACCTTATACCTTCTTAACTTACACCCGGTGTTTTTGGTCTTACAGTTGCAGTCTCTGCGGACACTAAAGTCAATGCAATCATTATAACCATTATTATCATTGCAATAGTAACCTGAATAATCTCGATCAGGTTTTTAAGACGGAACACTGTTTCACTTTCATAGTAGTTTGCTAACTGCAATGCAGTATTTTTAATAGTGCCAGACTCCTCACCTGAGTGAATCCTGGAAATAGCTGTTTCCGTAAACACGCCTGAAGCTTCGAATGCATCCGTAACACCAACACCCTTTTTAAGCATCAACGGAATGGCGATAGTTTTAATCCGTTCCTCAAAGTACTTGTTACCTGTAGCTTCTGCTGCTATCCTTATTGGCTCAATACTTTCAGCCGAGCCGTGATAAAGAGTATAAAACACACGGCAGAAAACTTCAATTAATGTTTTGTGAACCAAACTGCCGATAACCGGCAGTTTTAGCATATATTCATCGAAAAGGAGCCTTCCTTTTTTGGTTCTGATAAATTGGAATAAGGCAATAGGTGGAATGATAAGCACAGCGGCTATCAACCATGGATTCGCAACTAAAAAATCACTAACCTTAAGAGTAAAGGCAGTCATTGGGGGCAGCTCTATTCCAAACCGGACAAACAGCTTTGCGGTTTCGGGGAAGATGTAACCCACGTAAAATATTACTGCCAGAAAGAGTACAAAAAGTGTTACCATAGGGGTAATCAATGCGCTTCTTAAACTTTTCTTGAACTCCTGCTGTCTCTCCAGGAACTTTGCTGTTGCATTGTATATTTCTGCCATGTTACCGCTCTTAGATGCAAGACCAAGCATATAGGCGGTAAATTTTCCGAATATGTTTTGATACTTTAGAAAAGTTGCTTCGGAATCTGCACCTTTCTTTAGATCATTGCTTATTTCTTTTAAAGTATTTCTTAAAGTGGCATTTTGTGTGTCATTGGTAAGAAGAGTTAGTATTTCACCATACTGAAGCTTTTGGTTTAACAGCTCGGCGCTGATTTTTACAAAAGTTACTATCTCATTATATGGTGGTTTACGTTGAAAGTCCAGTAGTTTTCTATTAACCGATAAAACACTATATCCCAGTCTGGTGAGCGCTTCTTCAACCTCTTTTTTGCTGTAAGCTTTTTGTTCGCCCCTGATAGGTTTTTCTTTTCCCTTGCGAACACGGTACAAATAGGTGGATTTCTTTTGTACATCACTAAGCTTAAGCTTATTTTTTTCTACAAGCTTCTGAATCTTTTTCTTTCCCTCTACAGATGAACCTGCCATAATAGTTCCTGTAATTGCCTGACCGTTGGATTTAAGTGCAGTAAATTTTAACTCAACCATTTATTACTCTTTATTGATGAAGTTTTGTTTTTCTTATTCCGTCAAATTTGGTTCCGAAATTTCGTTTGAATTTTTAATTAAATACAAACATTTGCTCTAACCCATAAAGTAAAATTAAGCATAAAGGAATGAATAGTGTAAAAAATACTTTTAATTTCTTGATGAGTATTGACTTATTCAACATCTATTTAACTACTTATTAAATTCTTTTAAACGACAAAAAAGTTCAATATGCAAACTCAGCAATAATACATTTATGTAATACAAAATAAGAATGTACACAATTACACTTTGAGTTAGGAAGGAATTTAAAGGTGAGTTTTGAAGAGTTAAAAATCAGAAGGTAGTATTTAGAATAAAAAAAGGCTGCAAATATTTGCAGCCTTATTACTAATTTAATAGCAATTGGTTTTTTACCAAGTGCCTACTGAATTGCAGAAGTAATAGTAGTAGGCGTTACTGTTGTTACAACTGTCCAGAGGTAATTAAGACCTGCTGTTGGGGTTCCTTCTATTTCGCAATCATCACCATTTGCTGTATTTACTACATAAGTACCATTGGCAGTAGTTGCTAAATTTGCTGGAATGGCGAATCCATCAAACGCATTTCCGCCACCATCCATTGATACTGGCTTTTTGTAATACTGCTGTGCCATAGCACCTAAGTTTGTGCAATCGGATACTACACCGTCTTTTGCTGATTCTTCAGCATTTGCGTTAAAGAGGTTAATACCAACTACAACTGCGATACCTACTATGATAACGCCAAGAACGATTAAGAGAAGCTGTTGCTGACCCATTTTTTATTCCTTCTGTTTGTTTGTGTTTAGTTATTTATGAGTTTATGAATTATGAGTTAATAAATAATTTCTGTATACATATTTGTTGCTGAGACTACCGTTTCAACTTTTATTGAATCAGACCCTGTTACTACTTCACTTCCTGTGCCAACTATCCTAACCTCGTCTGCTTGTTGTAGAGAAATCTCAAAACTGCCGTTAGCAGTTTGATTCATATGACTAGGAATTGACCAACCGACAAATGATCGTCCCCCGCCGCCTAATTCTGTAGGTTTTTTAAAGTATTGCAAAGCCATTATACCCAAACTTGAAGTTTCTTCAATTAAAATATCGCGCTTTCCCTCTATTGCATTAGCCCTGAAAAGGGAGATAGAAATGGCAATTGCAAGTGCTACTATTATAAGCGCAAGTACTATCATTAAAAGTTGTTGTTGACCCATTACCTTATCCTAAATATTTATTTTGGCCTTAAATATTGAGTAAAAAGTATGCCATAGCAATTAAAATTAAAAGTTTTATAAAAAGTCTAACAAGTAAACCGTCATAAATGACAAGGTAATAATTACCAGTAATGTTTTCCTCTGGTCAGAAGACATTCAGAAAATGTATATCAGTATGAAGCAGGGTTCTAAAAGTGAGTCAATTTTCCCGATGACTACCTAATAAATAGGGCATTTCTGTCGAGATTAAGTAAGTAGGCCATTTTTGTTAAAGAATTTAGTTTCAGGAGTCCAATAATTACCGAATTATTCATAGAGAGCTTTTTGAGTGGGTAATTCTTACATCTACCTTCTTGTAACAATTACAAAATTGTAATTTGTTGGCAGAAAGGAGAAATGAATGGGTAAAAAATGACGGCGACAATAATGCCAACAATTGGCTGTGATTTTCCTTAAAAGCTCAATCACGATAAACGTAGAAAAAGTAGAAAAGAACAAAAATACATATCAAAGTAACTTAATATGCAATTCTTTCAACTGCTCTTCACTTACCGGGGACGGACATTCATCCATTAACGACATTGCGCTCGCCGTTTTGGGAAATGCAATAGTATCTCTTATAGAATCAACTCCAGCAAATAACATTACCATCCTATCAAATCCGAATGCAATTCCACCGTGCGGAGGCGCGCCATATTTAAATGCATTCATCAGGAATCCGAATTTTTGCTGGGCTTCTTCGTCACCAATTCCCAGAGCTTTAAACATTCTCGACTGAAGTTCAGAATTGTGAATTCTTATGCTGCCGCCTGCAATCTCATTTCCATTCAAAACAAGATCATAAGCCTGAGCTTTTATGTTTCCGGGGTCTTTTTCCAGCAAATCAATTTCTTCCATCTTTGGTGAGGTGAAAGGATGGTGCATGGCGTAAAATCTTTTTGTTTCTTCATCATATTCAAATAAAGGAAAATCCGTTACCCATAAAAGTGATGGCGGTGTTTCCGGTTTAATGAGTTCCAGCCTTTTTGCCATTTCTAATCGTAGCGAACCCATCTGGTTTAGTGTGGATTTTTTTTCGCCGGCAAGAATAAGAATTAAATCGTTTGGTTTTGCCTCAAGCGTTGATATAAGATTTTTCTTTTCTTCTTCATTTAAAAATTTTGTGGTTGGTGAATCAATTCCTGCTTCCTGCACTTTAAACCAGACAAGACCTTTTGCACCAAGACCTTTTACAAAATTAGTTAGTCCGTCAATTTGATTTCTGCTGAAAGATGCACAACCCATGGCAACTATCCCTGCAACAATACCCTTTTTATGGTTGATGGTTGATGGTTGATGGTTGATGGTTTCTTTCATTCCATCTTCCAGCTTCCATCCGTCTTCGCTAAAGCTACGCCGGACAGGTTTTACATCTTCCATCATTATAGCTTCTTTTAAAAACTTTGAACTCCGTTTGATTGAATACTTCATTTAAATTATAAAGCTGCATTCCAAACCTAAGATCAGGTTTGTCGCTGCCGTACTTTGCCATCGCTTCTTCATAAGAGAGACGCCTAATTGGTACTGATAAATCAATATTCCAGAATTCTTTGAAGAGCTGCTTCATCAGTCCTTCAACAATACCAAAGACTTCTTCTTTCGTTATGAAAGACATTTCTACATCAATTTGCGTAAACTCAGGCTGACGGTCTGCCCGTAAATCTTCATCTCTGAAACATTTTACAATTTGAAAATACCGATCAAATCCGGATACCATTAATAGCTGCTTATATTGCTGCGGTGACTGTGGAAGCGCATAAAATTTTCCTTTATGAACTCTGCTCGGTACGAGGTAATCGCGTGCACCTTCGGGAGTGCTTTTCATCAGCACCGGAGTTTCAACTTCAACAAAATTGTTTTCGTCAAAATATTTTCGAACCAGTTGATACATTTTATGGCGCAGCAGTAAAACTTTCTGTAAAGTCGGTCTTCTTAAATCAAGATATCTGTATTTCAACCTTAAATCTTCAAATGCATCAGTTTCATCTTTTATAGCAAATGGAGGTGTTTCAGCCTCGTTGAGAATAGTAAGATTATCAGCAAGTACGTCTATGATTCCTGTTTCTAATTCTTTGTTGAGAGCATCGTCTGGTCTTTTCCTTACTTTACCTTCAACTGAAACCACGAATTCATTTCTTAATTTCTTTGCAAGTTCATAGGCACCTTTATTAATATCTGGTTCAAACACAACCTGTGTAATTCCATACCGATCTCTTATCCAGATAAATATTAATCCGCCAAGATCCCTTCTCCTATCGACCCAGCCATTGAGGATAACTTTTTCACCGACATTTTGTTCTCTTAGCTCGCCGCAAGTATGTGTGCGTATATTAAATTTCATAAGTTTTTTCCGTGATAGACGATTATTGAGGGTGAAAATTAATCATTACACAAAGGGCAAACAAATAAGTAAGGCCAATCCAAACATCCACAAGGATTATGTTTTATATTCTTTATAGACTTCACTAAAAATTCATTTCTTTGTAAGTTTAAGTAATGAACACAGTAGAATTGATAAAAAAGAAGAGGGATGGACAATCTTTCACTTCTGATGAAATTAACTTCCTGATCAATCATTATACAAAAGGACATATTCCTGATTACCAGTTTTCAGCTCTTTTGATGGCTATCCTTTTAAAAGGAATGAATCCATCCGAAACAGCAGCCTTAACTAATTCAATGCTTAACAGCGGAAAGATGATTAATCTTTCTTCATTAAAAGGATACAAAGTTGATAAACATTCTACGGGCGGAGTTGGAGATAAGACATCATTAATAATAGCCCCGATTGTTGCTTCCGCTGGTGTTTATGTGCCTATGATTTCCGGAAGAGGGCTTGGGCATACTGGCGGAACACTTGATAAGCTTGAATCAATTCCGGGCTTTCGAACGGATCTGAGTTTATCTGAATCAATGAAAGTCTTGAAAAAATGTGGAGCAGTATTAATCGGACAAACAAAAGAAATCGCACCAGCAGATAAACTTATTTACTCACTAAGAGATGTAACTGCAACTGTGGAGTCTATTCCATTAATTACGGCCAGCATAATGAGTAAAAAGCTTGCTGAAGGAATTGACGGACTTGTGCTTGATATTAAAACTGGCAGTGGCGCTTTTATGAAAAGTCAAGCGGATTCAATCAAACTAGTCAATTCATTGATTAAAACAGCAAAATCTTTTAACAAAGAAGTAATTGCATTTATCACAGATATGAATCAGCCATTAGGAAATTATATTGGTAACTGGCTGGAAGTTTATGAATCGATCCGAGTTCTCAACGGAGAGGTTAAAAATGATTTATATACTTTATCTATAAAACTTGCTGGGGCTATGATTTATCTTGGTAAGAAAGCAAAATCTATTCAAGAGGGTGAGAAGATTGCCAAACAAAAAATTGAAAATGGAGAGGCTTTCAAAAAGTTTTTAGAGATTGTGGAACTTCAGGAAGGAAATGTGAATTAGATTATTAATCCTGATAAGTATTCGAATTCAAAATTTGTAAAGAGAGTTCGGTCAATAAAAAATGGATACTTGAAAGAGATGAATACCTATCAGATAGGTATGGCTTCGCTCGAATTGGGTGCTGGCAGAAGAACGAAAGAAGATGAAATTGATCTACAAAGCAGGAATTGTTCTTTACAAAAAGATAGGTGATTATTTGAGTAAGAATGAAATCATTTGTGAGCTATATTCAGATTCCAGAAGTAAAATAAAAATTGCCGAGCAAATGATAATTCAGTTAATAAAATTTTCAAATACAAAACCATCTTTGCCCAAGCTCATTAAAAAGGTAATTCAATAGTAAAACAAATTAATATTTATAAATAATTGAATATAGGAGAAACTTACTATGTTATTTATTATAGCCCTTATTGCAGCCATAGTTGCTTTTTTTGTTTATAAAAATGCCAAAAAAAGATTTCAAAAAAATGAAGGCACATTTGCGATTATAGGCCTTTTTGTTGCACTTCTCATTGCGTTGCTGCAATGCTTCACGATTATTCCGGCAGGGTTTGCCGGCGTTATTGATATGTTCGGATCAGTAAGCGATAATACGCTAAAACCTGGAGTGAATTTTGTAAATCCAATTGCTAACGTGGTTAAGTTTGATACCAGGAAGCAGGAGTTAAAAGAAAGTATGAATGTACCTTCAAAGGAAGGATTAAGTATTGATCTGGAATTGAGTTTAATCTTCCGTTTAAGTATGGATAAGGTAAATGAGATTTATAAAACGGCTGGAGACTATGAAGAATATCTTCAAAAAATCGTAACGCCAAACTTTAGATCTGTTGTTCGCGGAGTTACAACCAAGTATGAGGCCAAAGCTCTTTATACTGCAGAACGTGAAAAACTTGAGAGTGAAATAAAGTCTAAACTTTCTGAAGTGCCTGAAATGAAAGAGGCGATTGTTCTTTCAACTCCATTAAGACAAATTACTCTTCCTCTGGGATTAAAAAATGCAATTGAGGATAAGTTGAAATCCGAGCAGGAAAGTCAGCGAATGCAATTTATTCTTGAAAAAGAAAGGCAGGAAGCCGAGCGTAAACGCATTGAAGCAAAAGGTATTGCTGATTTTCAGGATATTGTTTCAAGAGGAATAAGTGAACAGCTTCTTAAGTGGAAAGGAATCGAAGCAACTGAAAAACTTGCAAATTCGCCAAATACAAAGGTTGTTATAATAGGTTCACCCAAAGACGGATTACCGATCATACTGGGTTCTGATAAGCAATAACATCAACCCATTACAATTGCTTTGTTCTGATTATGATCTATTTGTATTTTTGAACTCATAAGTCAGAAAAACGAATAGACCAAAATGATATCAGGCATACATACAATTAATATACTGCTGCCAATCTTCTACTTTGTTACTTTGGTAGCGTATTTTTACGACTTCTTAAAAGCGGAAAAGAAGCTGGTAAATGCAAAACGGATCTTTTTATTTATCACTCTTTTCCTTCATTTAATTTACATAGTGCTTCGAACGATAGCCTTCGATCATCCACCGATAACAAATGTATTCGAAATATTCACAATCCTCGCAATCACGATCAGCTTCTCCTATTTTCTGGTTGAACTGGTTTCTGATATTCGTGGCACAGGACCTTTTATAATAATTCTACCTTTAATATTTCAATTGATATCATCACTGTTTATTCAGGATTTAACTGAAGTAAAAGAAGTTTTAAGAAGTAACCTTCTCGGTTCTCATGTTATAAGTGCGCTGCTTGGTTATTCGGGCTTTACAATTTCGGCAGTATATGGATTTCTTTATTTAGTATTATATAAAGATATCAAACTCAACAAGTTTGGATTGATTTTCAATCGTCTCCCAAATCTTGAAGTGCTTGAGAAACTAAGTCTTTACTCGGCAATCATTGGTTTTATTGCTCTTACCATCGCAATAATAATTGGTATTATCTGGTTGCCGATAGCTTTTCCCCGATTCTCTTATCTGGATCCGAAATTAGTCGGCTCAACTTTGGTTTGGCTGCTTTATGCCATTGGTATAACAAGCAAAGTGCTCGGTAATTGGAGAGGGAAAAGATTGGTTATATTATCAATATCCGGTTTTATAGTTGCAATCATTTCAACTATTCTTTCAAACTTTTTAGCACAAAGTTTTCATTCCTTCTATTAAGAGTTTATGAATTTAATTGCAATATCAATAAATCACAGAACTGCGTCTGTTGACTTGAGAGAAGCAGTTTATCTTAAAGAGGATGAAATTCGCCCATTCATTAATCTTGCAAAAGAAAACCAAATAAAAGAAGGATTGGTTTTATCAACGTGCAATCGAACTGAAATATTCGGTATACCAAGCAGCTAATGAAACATCTCACGAGAACTTTCAAAACCTTTTACTAAACTTCAAACAATCGCAAAACATTACTGAACAGCATTTTCAAAAGTTTGTTTCAAGAGATGCAATTAAACATTTGTTCAGCGTCGCCACTGGAATTGATTCTCTTCTCGTTGGTGATAACCAGGTATTCAAGCAGGTAAAAGATTCATTTCAAATTGCTGAAGAGACACACTTTGCCGGTTACATAATGCACAGGATTTTTGATTCAGCAATAAGAACCGGAAAAAGAGCAATCTCTGAAACTTCAATAAGTGAAGGCGCCGTAACTGTTAGCTATGCTGCAGTTCAATTGACAGAAAAGATATTTTCAAACCTGAGCAAGAAATCAGCGCTGGTTATTGGTGCAGGAGAGACAGGAGAGATTGCAGCAAAACATCTTTCTGAAAAAGGAATAGGAAGTCTTGCTGTTACAAACAGAACCCAGGAAAAAGCTGAAAGCCTTGCTCAAAAACTAAATGCGAAAGTAATCCCGTTCACAGAGTTCAGAGAATCAATTTACAAGTTTGATATAATAATAAGTGCGACTGCTTCACCGGAAATTCTTGTTAGAAAGGATGATATTAAAAATGCACTGAAGAAGCGAAGTAACAACCCGATGATACTTATGGATATTGCTGTGCCCCGTGATATTGATCCCGAAACAAGAAAAATTGATTATGTTTTTTATCATGACCTTGATTCACTCAACATAATAGTTGAACAAAATCTTTCGAAAAGAAAATCAGAAATTCCAAAAGTTGAAAAAATAATCGAAGAAGAGCTTGAGAATTTATGGGAATGGTACAACTCGCTTCAGGCTGCTCCTGCAATTAAAGACCTCAGAGATTTTTTTGAAGAAATCCGAAACGAAGAAGTAGAGAAAAATAAAAACAAATTTGCCACAGAAGATCAGGAAAAGCTTGACATTGTTACAAAGAGAATAATAAACAAAATCCTTCACCATCCAACTATTGAACTACGTAAGGCAGATGATTCAACTGGTTCAGGTGATTCTGCAACTAAAATTGGAATAATAAGAGATCTTTTTGGAATCAATCCTAAGAAAAAATCAGAGAAAGATTAGGACAATATTTTGAAACAAAAAATTATCATCGGTTCAAGAGGAAGTGAGCTTGCACTCTGGCAGGCAAACTTCGTGAAGAAAGAGCTTGAAAAGAAAAACAAAAATGTTTCTGTTGAAATAAAAATCATCAAAACTAAAGGAGATAAAATCCTTGATGTTGCTCTTTCCAAAATCGGTGACAAAAGCTTGTTCACTAAAGAACTGGAGATAGAACTTCTCAATAAAAATATTGATTTCGCTGTTCATAGTCTGAAAGATTTACAGACTGAAATTCCTAAAGGCTTGATACTTGCCGCAGTAACTAAAAGACACAATGTTCAGGATGTTCTTATCGCCAGAAAAAAAGGAACAACAATTTTTAATTTGCCTGATGGTGCAACGGTAGCCACAGGATCGTTGAGAAGAAAATGTCAGCTCCTGCATCTACGACCAGATCTGAATATTGTTGACTTAAGAGGAAACGTTCCATCCCGAATAAAAAAATTTTTAGAATCTGACTGGGATGCAATAATTCTTGCAAGAGCCGGCGTTGAAAGATTAAAACTGAACAAGCACATCTCTTCAATAATCAAAACAGATGTAATGCTTCCAGCAGTTGGGCAAGGTGCATTAGGAATTGAAACTAGAGCTGATAACAAACTTGTAAATGATATTGTTAAATCAATTCATCATGAGGCTACGTATAAAGAAGTATTAGCTGAGCGTGCTTTACTAAAAGCACTTGAGGGCGGCTGCCAGGTTCCTATTGGTGCATTCGCAGAAATAAAGCCGAACGGACTATTCATCGATGCATTAGTTGGTTCGCTTGACGGCGGTTTAACTTTCCGTAAAAAAATTCGCGGAAGTAAAAACAATCCTGAAAAGCTTGGTAGAGAGTTGGCAAAAGATCTTCTTAAAGCCGGCGCTAAAATTATTTTAGATGAAATTTATAGAACAGCGAGGGTCAGATGACAATAAAATTCTTTTTCAGAACTTCTATTTTAATTACAGCACTAACTTCTATCATCATAGTCGCGGTTTTGACCTCCTGCAAATGCAGAGCCTGTGAGGATCAGGAACAGGGATCCGTACCCCTTGAAGTTTTAGCAAAAGCAGATTCATTCATCATTGCCTCAACCAGCAAAGAATTTTTTGATAAATATATAACGGCAGATTTTTACAGAACAAAGCACACTCCCCCTTACTTTGAAATGGCTTATAAGTTTTTTATGCCGGAGAAAGCTTATGTGGATGCAATAATAAAATTTACTGTTGATTCTTTAGGAAATGTGATAAAGAACCGTGACATAGTTGGAATACCCAGATGTAAAAATTTTCCGGAAGAATGCGACTTTAACATTGATGAAAAAACTGCAAGACAAATTGCTAGTGATATGGAACTTAAGGAAGGAATAAGAGAATGGGAAGCTGGTTTTCTCTGGGATTTTAAACTTCAAAGGTACGTTTGGAAAATATTATCAACATTAAACGAATTCGGAGACGAAGATAATTATAAAGCCACAGGTCAGGAGATGGTTATTGATCCAACTACAGGAGAAGTAATTGCACTAAATGATTGGAGAGTTAATTAATTAACTATAATGTTAAAAGAAAAACGTGAAATAAAACGAGAGAAGAAAAGAGAGAAAATTCTCGAGGCTGCGGCCGAACTCTTTTCAACTAAACACTATCACGAAGTGATGATGGATGACGTTGCGAAATTAATTTCTGTTGCCAAGGGAACTGTCTATAATTATTTCACCTCCAAGGAAGAGCTTTACTTTACGATAATGCATACTAGAATGGAGAATCTTCTTACACTTCTAAAGCAAAAAATAGAATCCGAACATAGCAGTATTGATTCTCTCCGTGCTTTTGTTGTTTATCTTTATATGTTAATGATGAAACACCAAAAATTCTTTCTTATCTACCAGAGAGAAACACTTAATGGTAATAATTCCTTCTGTGAAGACCTGATCTCTCTTGAGAAACAAATGAAGCAGATGATTATACAGATTATTTCTAGGGGAGAGACAGAAGGTGTCTTCAGAAAAGTGGATGAGGAATTTGCAATCAGCCTGATATTCGGAAGCATTTATGGGGCAGTTCAAAGAGGCATTAATAGTAATCTTCCAAATGAGTTGGTTGCAAAAGAAAAAGAGGAAATTTTTGATTTTGTTCTACATGGGCTTTATTCTGGATTCAATAATATTAAAGAGCTGCCGTTAAAAGGGAAAACGATTGTAATTACCAGAACGATTGAGCAATCACAGGAATCTGCGGCAGCATTGACTAATCTCGGAGCAAACGTAATTATTGTTCCCACTCTTGAAATTGTCCCTCCATCTGACTGGAGTAAATTTGATTCGGTTGTTTCTCATCCGGAAAGAATAGATTTTATAATTTTTACTTCTGTTCATTCGGTTCAGATGTTTTCTAAAAGATGCCAGGAAATTGGTGCTATTATTTAATTATAACCGGATAAAGGTAGTTGCAGTAGGAAATAAAACTTCTTCTGTACTGTCATAAAAATAATATCAGCGTAAACATTGTCCCGGAAAAGTTTAGTGCTGAAGGCGTCATTGAAGACTTATCAAAATATAATCTAAAGAATAAAGTTGTATTCATCCCCCGTTCGGCTATTGGCAGAGAAGAGTTGCCAATGGGATTGAAAGAATTGGGGGCAATCATTAAATCGGTACCGGTTTATAATGTTGCAATTCCTTCCGGTGAGAATTTAAAACCAAGTCTTCAACTATTAGATTCTTCAAATATTGATCTTTTTATTTTCACGAGCCCTTCAACTTTTGAGAATTTCCTGCAAATATTAAATATCAAAAATCCATATCAATATTTCAACCGGTTTGATGTTGCTGCCATTGGTCCGACAACAAAAGATGCGATTGAATCCAGGAAAGTAAAAGTGAAGATATTGCCGGATGAATTCACGATAAACGGTTTAACAAAAAAAATTGTTGAATACTATAGTAACCACAAGGAGAAAGTTTGAAATTACAAAATGATTTAATTATCAGGGCCTGCAAACGTTTACCAACTGAACGTACACCAATATGGATAATGCGTCAAGCTGGAAGATATTTGCCGGAGTATAGAGCTATTCGTTCAAAGCATGATTTTTTAACAATGTGCAAAACACCTGAACTTGCTGCAGAGGTTACTATTCAACCAGTTGATATTATCGGAGTTGATGCTGCAATAATTTTTTCGGATATACTTGTAATTCCTGAAGCAATGGGAATGCATCTGGAAATCAATGAGGGTAAGGGACCCGTTTTTACCAGTCCGATAAAATCAAAAGATGATGTTGCTAAATTGAAAGATCCAGATCCATCAAAAGATTTGAAGTTTGTTCTCGATGCAATTTCATCTAACAAAGAAAGAATTGAATGGAAGAGTTCCGATAATCGGATTTGCTGGTGCACCGTGGACAATTCTTACTTACATGGTTGAAGGTCAGGGATCAAAATCTTTTTCAAAAGTTAAGAAGCTAGTTTACGGTAATCCTGAACTTGCTCACAAACTACTTGATAAAATTACAAAGGCAACCGCTGCATATTTATCTGCTCAGATTGAAGCAGGTGCAAATCTTGTTCAGATATTTGATACGTGGGCAGGAATTCTTTCTCCAAGAGATTACCAGGTTTTTGCGATGAGATATGTCCACCAGCTAATTGCAGAGATAAAAAGAAAGGATGAGCCGGTAATTTATTTTCCGAAAGGTGTTCATTACCTGATGCACGAGCTTAAAGAGATTGGTGCAGATGCAATCAGTGTAGATTGGACACTCGAGCTTGAAAAAGTTAGAAGAAAGATGGGAGACAAAGTTGCAATCCAGGGAAATCTCGATCCAACCGTATTATATGCTGATCCATCCTTCATCAAAAGAGAAGCAAGAAAAGTCCTCGAGTCATTTGGAAAAGGACACGGACACATTTTCAATCTTGGTCATGGTATTCTGCCGGATATTGATCCCGAGAATGTAAAGGTTTTGGTTAATTATGTGAAGGAAGAAAGCAAGTCATTTCACCACTGAGGCACAGAGACACAGAGAATTTGAACAAAGAAGAAATAAATAAATTAAGTGGGATTATTCTTGATAGTGCTATCGAGGTACACAAAATTCTTGGTCCAGGTTTGCTTGAAAGTGTTTATGAAATTTGCCTGTGCAAAGAGCTTGATTTGAGAAAAATCAGATACAAAAGACAAGTATCATTGCCGATTGAGTATAAAGGTGAAAAGTTAGATGCAGATTATAGAATAGATATTCTTGTTGAAAATGAAATTATAATTGAGCTTAAATCAGTTGAGATATTCCATCCTGTGTTTGAGGCACAACTGCTTACATATCTAAAATTGGCAGATAAAAAGCTTGGATTATTAATTAATTTTAACGTCCCAAACTTAATAGAAGGTTTCAAAAGGATGATAAATGGATACTTTTAACTCTGTGCCTCCGTGTCTCTGTGGTAAAGAAAGGAAAGAAAAATGTTCGCTGTTGACCTGAATAAATTCAAAAAATACGATAAGCCGGGACCGCGGTACACAAGCTATCCAACGGCACCGCAGTTTAATGAGCAATTCACTCATGCAGATTTTGTTGATGAGGTTGTAAAAACAAATTACGGAAAAAATCTTCCCGATCTTTCACTTTATTTTCATATTCCCTACTGTGATACACTTTGCTTTTTCTGCGGATGCAATATGCTCGTTACACGAAACAGAGAAAGAATTGATGAATATATAAAGTATGTTCAGAAAGAAATTGATCTGATGAGAACATATTTGCTTCCCGATAGAAAAGTTGCACAGCATCACTGGGGCGGCGGAACTCCGACTCATTTGAAACCGGAAGAAATTCATAAGCTTGCTTCATACATCAACCAGTCATTTGAGTTTGTCGAGAATTCAGAGAACAGCTGTGAAATTGATCCGCGTGAATTAACAAAGGAACATCTTGAAGCTTTGAGGAATAATGGTTTCAACAGGATAAGCATGGGTGTGCAGGATTTTAATGAGCAAGTGCAGAAAGCAGTTAATAGAATTCAGCCGGAAGATTTAACTCGCAAAGTTGTTAACTGGGTAAGAGAACTGAAATTCCAGAGCATCAATCTTGATCTTATTTACGGACTCCCCTTTCAAACCGTAAAATCTTTTTCAGATACAGTTGAAAAAATAATTGAGATTTCGCCTGACAGAATTGCGTTGTTCAATTATGCTCACGTTCCGTGGATGAAAAAACATATGGCACTTATCCACGAAGAAGATTTGCCAAAGCCGGAAGAGAAACTGGAAATCCTAAAGATGAGTATTGAAAAACTTACAAGTGCCGGATACGAATTTATAGGAATGGATCACTTTGCAAAACCTGAGGATGAATTATCAGTTGCAATGAGAGAGAAAAAACTTTACAGAAATTTCCAGGGATACAGCACAAATGCTGGTGCTGATCTTTACGCTTTTGGAATTACATCAATCAGTCAGCTAAAAAATATTTACGCACAGAACTACAAAACAGAAAAAGAATACTACACTGCTCTCGATAACGAAACTATTCCAACAGCAAAAGGTTACAAGCTGAACGAAGACGACCATATCCGTCACGAAGTAATAATGAGAATTATGTGCGACTTCGAACTGAACTTCAAATCAATTGAAGAAGAGTTTAAGATTAAGTTTAAGGATTACTTCAAATGGGGATTGGGCAACTTGAAAGAATTTGAAGCTGATGAATTAATTGTAATGAACGATGACGGCTTTAAAGTGAAAGATATGGGCAGACTTCTCATCCGCAATATTGCGATGAATTTTGATGGATATATTGAACGGAAAGAAGATAAGGCTAAATATTCAAGAACGGTTTAAGTATAAATTGATTGTCTCACATTAATTACTTACGTTTGTTCAAAACAAAGGTGAGTAATTATGAAAATAGAAATATCTTCTTCTCCCCTTTTGATCTTAACTGTCTGGGGAAAGATTCATAAGCGTTACTTTTCTAAGTTTATCAACTCAACTCGATTGCTAAAAAGTTGTTTCTTTTTGCTTGTCATTTTTCCATTCTTCATTTCAGATTCCATTGCACAAAACTTTTTCCCATTAAAAGTTGGAAACACTTATCAAGTTATGGATGACTGGTGGTGGGTTGGCCAGGGAGGAACCGGAGATTCTGGAATTGATTACTATAAATTAACTGTTGTAGGCGATACTGTTATTAATGGTGAAACTTATTTCTCTCTCCTATGCAACCATGGTTTACAGCCGTTCAAGAATGAGTACTTATACAGATATGATTCTTTACAACAACAGCTTTTTGTAAAAATGCCCGGCGACACAACTACAAGATTAGCTGTTGATTTCTATCTTCCAGCAGGAAATAATTATACTTCATATATAACAGGTGCCGGAGAACAATTTTTATCGGAAGGAATTTCTTCTCAAATTGTTTTGGGCGACACACATTTTGTTTACTCTATGAATCACACAGCTATACCAAGACATTTCTATCAGTTTGCAGACGATGTCGGGTTTGTAAAATATAATTACTATTATGGCACCTATGGTTACGCAAGTTCGCATGAGCAATCCACTGTTTCCGCAATCATTGATTCGACAATATACAATCCATTGATTCTCGATGTAGATACACTTTATCCAATTCAAGACAGACCAGTTGATACATTTCCTTATTTACTAAATATAAACTACACTGCAAATTATAAGGCACTTATAGATTCATTTTACCTTTCAGTTGAACACATAAGAGCTGATACTTTAATTCAAACTAAACACTACGATGTTGATTGGTGGAATCCACAGCTTACATTATTTCTCCCCGGATTGCAAGCGGGCGACAAAGTCAAGCTTAGAGCAACGATAACAGACACATCTATTTTCTATAACACTGCTCATTACCCGGATACTGGCTGGGTTATAATAAATGTTCTCCCACCTATTCTGAGTGTTGAAGAAGGAAATTTACCGTTATACTATGAACTCGCACAAAACTTCCCAAATCCGTTTAATCCAACAACGAGAATAAAATATCAACTACCAGAACCGGCTTTCATTACGATTAAAGTATATGATGTTTTAGGAAATGAAATTGCAACTCTTGTTGATGAGGAGAAGACTGCAGGAAGTTATAATGTTGAATTTGATGGTTCAAAATTATCAAGCGGTATTTACTATTATCAAATCTCCACTGAGAAATTTCATCAGACAAGAAAAATGATTTTGATAAAATGAAGTGCCATATGTTGAAAACTAGTCTTGTGTTCATTTTATTGTTTATTACAGAGTTAATTGCACAGCCAACCTATAACCATTTACACAGAATGGAACAAAAAGACAGTTTGTATTATTTACTTACAGATAATGCATTACTTAAGTTTTATTCTTTCGAAGCCAGTGGTGAGTTTTTTCTAACAAAATATATCGAGGGCAATTTCCCTTCATCAACCAAATTGATGTTGAATGATGATCATTTATTCCTCGCAAAAAGTGATTCAATATTTTATTACCTGAACAGAAATCCCTGGGAATTAGATTTTGAAAATATATTTGTACCGGGTTTCACAATTTCTTCACTTCACGGATTTGGTCCATATTTTTTCATCCGTTCTGGGAATGTTTATCACATATTTAAAATAGTAAATGGATTGGTTGTTTCTGTTGAAGATTCACTTTTTAATTATCCGTCGCCAGGATTCGTTTACTTTAGTTATCCGTTCGTAATAATTTACCAGAGTATCTATAAGTACAGTTGAAGGTTTCGGATTTTATCTTGTCGCTCAAATTAGCGCACCTATGGGAAATACAGGGATTACCAAAAATACTCTGATAGGTTATAGATATTGGATTGAGTTACCACCATTTCCACCACCAATTGAACACAGTGTACTATCTAAAACGGTAGTAGAAGAGCCTTCTTTCCCAAGCTATATATATAATGGTTGGGGATATGGTATCGGACAGCTTCATTGTAATTTTTGCACTGGAACATTAATCGCAAAAGAAAACCTTTATTATATGACTTGGACTTCGGCCATAGTAACAAAAAATGGACAATTGGCTTATATACCAACATCTGAGGACAGAGCTATGATTTCAGATTATTATATATTTTTACTTGGGAGCGACTCACTCAGATACTCTAAGTGGAATGCTGGTTCTACGTTTTATCCATTTACATGGACAGATTGGACTTCAGTTGAAGAAAATGATCAACCCGTTCACTCATTCCAACTCCTTCAAAATTATCCAAATCCATTTAACCCTTCAACGAAAATCAGATACGAAATCCCAGAATTAAATTTTGTCACGATTAAAGTTTATGATGTTTTGGGAAAGGAAATTGCAACTCTAGTTAACGAAGAAAAACCATATGGAAATTATGAGGTTGAGTTTAATGGAAATGGATTAGCAAGTGGAATTTATTATTACGGAATTACGGCCGGTGATTTTTCACAAACTAGAAAGATGATTCTGTTAAAATAAATTCACCCAACAATTTTGTCATCTCCAATATCAGCATCATCTAGAGCTAATTCTTCTTCTCTAATCCTTTCCGGCCTTAAATACTTTCCTAAAAAATTATCTATCTTTGTTTATTACTTTTAAACTGAAAGCAAACCCTCATTATGACTAAAACAATCTCCGATCTTATCGAAGTAAAAAACCCAAGAGTAGCCGGGCGATATCTGAAGAAAAAAGTGGCTATGGGTCATTTTATAGAAGATTACATTTCTGAAAAAGTTGATATTAAAGTCAGCTTTATGGAATTACTGAAATATAAGAACGACATTTTCAATTTTAATTTCGCCTCACCGCATTATTATTTCTTCATTTCAAGGATGATTCCGGAAGTGGTTATTCATTCCCAGAAGCAGGATAAAAGAATAATTAAAAGTCATTATGATGATAAGAATGATTTGTTCAGCTGGTTTTTAGGAACGAAGATGATTTATACAAGCTGCTATTTTAAAAATTTAGATGAGTCGCTGGAAAGTGCACAGGAAAATAAGCTGAACCTGATTGCTCAAAAAATGCAGCTTAAAGGAAGGGGAAGAATTATTAGATATCGGTTGTGGCTGGGGAACTCTTGTGGCTCACCTTGCTAAACATTATGGAGTTAATACGACCGGAGTAACAATTGCTCAGGCTGGAGCGGAATGGGCTACACGACAAATTAAGGAATATGGTGTGGAAGATCGTGCGAAAATCTGGACAATGGATTACAGGGATATTCCTACAAATAAAAAGTATAATAAAATTACTTGTCTTGAAATGGCAGAACACGTCGGTATCAAGAATTTTAAAAAATTCATGAAGCAGTGTTATGATCTGCTGGAAGATGACGGGCTTTTTTATTTACAAATTGCCGGGCTGCGTGAGCGCAGCAGCTTGCTGCAGAAGAAGAACCGTGAAGACCTTGTGTGGGGATTATTTATGAATAAATATATTTTCTCAGGAGCTGATGCAAGCATGCCGTTGAATTGGGATTTACAGCGAATAGAAAAAGTTGGTTTCGAGGTGCATTCAGTTGAAAATATTGGTAACCACTATTCAATTACCATTAACAGGTGGTATGACAACTGGCTTTCAAACAAAGAGAAGGTGCTTGAAAAATACGGGGAACGGATATTTCAGAATTTATGAAATTTTTCTTGCCTGGTCAGTGCTCATTGGAAGACATGGCGGCTCAACTGCTTATCAAATTGTTTGTCACAAAAACATAAATAATTTCGACAGGACGACATTTATCGGTGCCACGAATTTGGGAGAACATAGTGAATTTCAAAATACTTCGAGGCTAAAGCAAGCTTAGTTTTCTTTTTAATTTCTTTTTCAGTTTTTTCCGAAAGTATTAAGTCGCCAGCATTTCCGACTGGTGATTGCCTACCATCGGTTTCTCATTCTTGCGGACTTCCTCCTCTTTTCTTATCCTTTCCAGTCTCATAGAATTCGTTCGAAATTTTGGAATTAAGATTGAGAGAAAATAACTTCTAAATATATACCACCAGAAACTTCGCTCAAGAAGAATCGGATTTATATTGTGTGCAATTTCATTGTGGGCTTGTTGGGCTTTCTTCCAGTGAAGTCCTGCTTTCTGATGATGAATAGTGTGATAGCCGTTATTGAAAAGTAGAAAATTAAGAAACCCTGTAAAGTTTCTTGAATGATTCCACTCAGATTCTTCATCGGCGTGAACGTGCTGGACATAATTGAATATCAATACACTAAATAGAGAAACTTGCTGAGGTATGATTACAAATAGTAAAGCTTTCTCCCAATCAATTATTAAAGCTGCGGCTATCCACAGAACAAGCACAACATACTGTGAAATACTTATCCAGAATTTCTCCTTATTGTTTGCCTTCATTTCTTTCAGATAAACCATTATTGCTTTTTGCTGATAGTAGCCGCTAATTGTCGGATATGAAATGAGAGTAAGAAAATTATTTTTTTCACTTACCCTGTATGTGATTGAGTCGTCGCCTTCACGATTATTAAAGCGATGATGATTTTTATTGTGAGTTGGTATCCAGGCAAATATCGGAAAACCGTAAAACACAGTCATCCACCAGTCAGTTAGCAGGTTCATGATTTTAGAACGCCACATCGGCAAGTGATTGTGATTGTGAGTCATTACAGCTACGGCAACAGACATAAATAAAAACCACGTGTAAAGAAAGGGGTTTACACCAAACCATATCCATTGAGCAATAAACATAGCTGTTGTTATGAAAATGTAGATAAGACTTTTTATGTCTGAGTTATCTTTGAGTTTAAGATTCATTTTAATCCAACTTCCCTTTTATAAAATAATTTATTTGGCTTTTTCACCTGTCAATATCAGGTAAAGTATATCCGAAGCTATACTTCTAGTTCTTCACATTCGCCGTGAAGGAGCGATAACTAAATGTGCTTTGATTCCTTGCTAATTAATTCTTCTCTTAACGGGGTAATCGCTCATACTGGATGAGTAAATCTGAGGTGTTCAGAGAAAGGCATAATATTTTTAGTCTATAACAATAATAAAGATGTTTTTCGCCAAATAAAAGAAGTTTGTTTATGGGCAGGTAGTTTTACCCTTTAAAAAAGGGTGCCTGTTTCCCACTAATCCTAGTCGCTTGGTCTCTCTTTCATTGGTGCGGTGGTGAAGAAATCCTTATAAAATCGTTCCGTGTAATTTTTCAGCATCTCCTCAACCACTTTATAGTGTTTTGAGCGAATTACAAATCCGGCATGATATGGTTTATCCAGCCGCCAGACTATTTCAGGATCGTTATAAGAAGAAAGATTCGGCCATTCCTGCTTTGAAAGCGATGTTATAATTCCAGCATAGTAATCCTGCACTTCAGGGTATTGGTATTCTCCTTCACCTCTTAAAATTTCTATCTTCGCCCACTCACGCCAGAGATTAATTCCAGAAGCAGCAAGCACCAACTCGGAAAGGTTAGCTCCGCCAACACGTGCAGAGGTTTCAAGGAAATAAATCTTTCCATCTTCATCGGACTCAATAAACTCTGTATGTGAGACTCCCCTTAACATTCCAAGTGCTTTCATCAGCTTTTCGTTCATCTCCAGCAGCTGCTGTTCTTTTTTACTTCCCCTTTCAATTGTCCTGCTTGTAAAAACTCTTCCCTCGTGAGCAACTTCGAATGGCGGTTTACCATACTGACTGGCAATTGCAAAACGTACTTCGTGTTCATAAATAATCGAATCAACGTGATAAATATTCCCGGAAATAAATCTTTCCATTAAAAAAAATGACTGCTCATCGCCGAGATTATTAATCCTTCTCCACATTTCTTCTTTGTTATTAACTTTTTTCAATCCATGGGCACCTGCAAGCATTCGAGGCTTAATCATATAAGGAAAAGGAACTTTGTCGGCAAACTCATTTAAGTCATTATGGTTCAGTACGTGAATGAATTCTGGAACTGGTATTTCCATTTCCTGCGCTCTTATTCTCATCGCAAGCTTATCACGGAAGTAACGTGAAGTTGTATCACCCATTCCGGGATTTCGTAAATGTTCTCTTAATGCTGCTGCCCTTTCAACATCAAAATCATCGAGGGCAACAATTCTGTCTATCTTTTCTTTCCTTGCAACAAAACTTACCCCGTAAATAACATCGCGCATATTCCATTCTTTATTTTTGTCGGGTATATAAAAAGTTTCATCAATTGCTTCTTTAGGCCACTCGGCATTCTCAAGACTTTTAGATGTAAGAAGAAGAACTCTGCATCCCCGCTCTTTACACTCACGGATAAAGTCGTGCCCTTTTTCATAAGAAGAAACACATAGAACGGTAATTGGTTTATTGGTACTCATAGCTTTTTTCTTTTAGTTGATTAAGCAAAATAATGTGAGGTAAGTTTAAGTTTTATAAAAGAAAGAAGCAAATAGATGATAGTTGTAACCTTGACAACCTAACCAAAGGCCTCTTTTTTACTACTTAAAGTTCAGCACAAATTGTTAAATTTGCAACCAATTAAAGCTAAAAGTATAAATGCCTTCACAAAAGAAAATCGTAATAATAGGTGCCGGAATATCTGGCTTAACAACTGCGTATCTTCTATTTAAAGAAGGATATGATGTGGTGGTTCTTGAGCAGAAGGATAACGTTGGCGGTTCAATTGAAACTGTTGATGCAAATGGTTTTCTTTTTGACAGAGGACCCAACAGCGGACTTGAAACTACTCCGCTCATCCAGCAGCTAGTAAAAGAATTGAATCTCGATGATCAATTTGTTTATGCAAACCGGGAAGGTAACAAAAGATACATCCTCAGAAACGGGCAACTTCACGCACTTCCGATGTCTCCTCCGTCATTTTTCAAAACGAAACTTTTTTCGGGCAAAGCAAAACTAAGATTGATGGCTGAACCTTTCATCGGCAGATCGAAAGATGGCTATTATCAGAGCATAGCTGAGTTCGTTACACGAAGACTTGGAAAAGAATTTTTGGATTACGCTATCAATCCATTTGTCGCTGGAGTTTATGCCGGAAAACCGGAAGAGTTGAGCGTTAAATCTGCTTTTCCAAAACTTTATGCTCTTGAAGAAGAATATGGTGGTTTGATTATAGGAACGATCAGAAGCATCCGCAAGAGAAAGAAAAGCAAAGAGGTTTCTAAGCAAAGCGCTAAAATGTTTTCCTTCAAAGATGGAATGAAAGTTCTGCCGGAAGCAATTACAGAGATGCTTGGTAATCGTGTAAGCACCGGAGTGGAAGTTACTTCTGTTAGAAGAACCGCTGAAGGAAATTATGGGGTAACTTTTAGAGATGGCAAACAAAATTTAACTCTCCTTGCTGATATTGTTCTTTCAACTGTTCCTGCTTATAAAGCTGTTGAGCTATTCGGACATTTTGATAACGAACTTATCAAGCACTTAAATGAAGTTTATTATCCACCGGTTATGGTTCTCTATCTTGTTTATGAAAAAAGTGCCGTTGGCCAACCGTTAGATGGTTTTGGTTTTCTAATTCCAGAAAAGGAAGAAAAATCTTTCCTCGGTGCAATCTGGAGCTCGGTAATATTTCCAAATCGCTCTGATGAAACAAAAGCAGCATTTACGCTTTTCATCGGCGGTTCGCGTGACGCTGGATTTGTTGACGATGTAGAACAAATAGTTATCGACCGTGCAAGAAGAGAATTTGAATTAATTATGAAAATCAGCGCTGAACCGGTACTAATTTCCAAAAGGCTCTGGCCAAAAGCAATCCCGCAGTATAATCTTGGTTATGTTGAGCACGAAAATTTCTTTGATCATTTTGAAAAAGATAATAGAGGAATTATCCTCGGTGGGAATTACCGCGGCGGAATTTCTGTGGGAGATTGTATCAAGAACTCGGAACTAGTTGCACAAAGAATTAAAAATTTAATTTAACCTCCGTGACTCTGTGCCTCCGTGGTAAAAAAAACCACAGAGACACAAAGACACAGAGAAAGGAGTAAAAATGACAAATATAAACTTTGCCTTCAAACGATTCAGAAGATTACGATATAATCCTATCATTCGTGATATGGTTAGAGAAACCGTGCTGACAAAAAACGATTTGATATATCCACTTTTCGTTGTTCCCGGGAATAACGTGAAGAAGCCTGTTAAATCAATGCCGGGAGTTTTCCAGCTTTCTGTTGAAAACCTTGTTAAAGAATGTAAGGAAGTACGTGATCTTGGAATTCCTGCTGTAATTCTTTTTGGTATTCCTGAACATAAAGATGAACAAGGAAGCGATGCATATAATCCGAATGGAATTATTCAACAGGCAATCAGGGCAATCAAAAAAGAAATTAATGATCTATTAATCATCACTGATATTTGCTTGTGCGAGTACACTTCACACGGTCATTGCGGAATACTCGCCGGCGAAGATATTTTAAATGATGAAACAATCGCTGTCCTAGCAAAAGAAGCTGTCTCTCATGTTGAAGCTGGTGCAGATATGGTTGCCCCTTCAGATATGATGGATGGAAGAGTTCTTGCGATTCGTAAAGCTCTTGACTACAAAGGTTATGAAAAAATTCCGATAATGAGTTACGCCGCAAAATATTCTTCGGGGTATTACGGACCATTCAGAGATGCTGCAGAATCAACTCCTGCATTTGGCGATAGAAGATCCCATCAAATGGATATTGGAAACATCAATGAAGCACTTCGTGAAGTTGAAGCCGATATCGAAGAAGGTGCTGATATTGTTATGGTTAAACCAGCAGGACCATATCTTGATGTCATCAGAAAAGTTAAAGAGAAATTTGGAATGCCGACAGCAGCTTACCAGGTAAGCGGAGAATTTGCGATGATAAAAGCTGCCGGACAGAATGGCTGGATAGATGAAGAAAGAGTGATGATTGAATCTTTAACCGCAATCAAGCGTGCGGGTGCTGATATGATTCTAACTTACTTTGCTAAAGATGTTGCGAAGTGGATAGACAAAACTCGAAAATAATTATACGAATGTCATTGCGATGCGACAAGGCGGAGAAGCAATCTTATAATTTAACTAAAGAGATTGCTTCGCTCACTTCGTTCTTCGCAATGACAAACTAAAGGAAAAAAAATGAAATACAGAAAACTCGGAAAATCAAATATTGAAGTATCAGAAATTAGTCTCGGCTGCTGGACAATGGGCGGACTTAACTGGGTGAACGGTGAACCAAACGGCTGGGCTAATGTTGATGAAGCAGAAGTCGCACGAGCAATCAATTATGCGATTGATCACGGAGTAAATCACTTTGATAACGCTGATGTTTACGGCAACGGAAGAGCAGAAAGAATGCTTGCAAGAATTCTCGGTAACAGAACCAACAACTTTATAATTGCAACAAAAGTTGGCTGGTTTCCCGGAACTGCCGCTCACGCTTTTGAGGCAGCACACATTCGTCATCAGTGCGAGCAATCATTAATAAATCTCAAAAGAGATTACATTGATCTTTACTATTTCCATCACGGTCATTTTGGTGATCACAGATGAATATCTTGAAGATGCAGTTGAAGTAATGTACAGATTAAAAGAAGAAGGAAAAGTAAGATTGATCGGACAGTCAGCATATTCTCACGAAGATTTTCAGAAACTTATCCCAAGAGTAAAACCGGATGCACTGCAGAGTTATGCAAATGCGATGGAGAGAATATTTCATTGATGAAGGAAGTCCAACAAGAAAGCTGATGGAAGAAAACCAGATTTCTTTTGTTGCATTCAGACCAATCGGGCAGGGCTTGCTGCTTGGTAAATACAACAAAGATAATCCACCAACATTTGAAAACGGTGATCATAGAAAGGGACTTTCAAGATTTTCGCGAGAGAGTCTGGAAAAATTAGAACCAAGACTAAACAGAATTAAACAAAGGTTTGGTTCTTCTGAAGAAGAGCTTGCAAGAGTAGCAATGCAGTTTCTGCTTCATTACAAATTTATGGGCTCTGTAATTCCGGGTTTCAGAAATCTCAGACAGGTGCAAGTAAATTTATCAGCAATGGATAAACCGCTTACTGATGATGAATTTGAGTTTGTGAAGAATGTATTTTCAGAATAGGGTTTACTTCCATAAATGAATCAGTTTGGCGGCATCTTTAAATGAGTTGATGACTGCAATCCTTTGGAAACTTCCGGCAGTATTCCCTTCTTAACATAAATCGGTCTTATATGTTTTCGCAATTCTGGCAGATTTTTATAAAAAATAAGTGCCACCCATAAGACAAATTATTCCGCTTGATAAAACTGTATAAGGTGCCCCGATTGTACTAGCTAACGTTCCAGCCATAAAACTGCCGAATGGTGCTGTGCCCATAAAAGCCATCACATAAAGACTCATTATCCTGCCGCGCTTATCATCATCAACTAAAGTTTGAAGCAATGTGTTTGTAGAAGCCATCTGCATCATCATACCAAAGCCAGTAAACAGCATAAGTACAATAGAGAGATAAATATTTCTTGAAAAGGCAAAGAATAAAAGCCCAAGTGAAAAAATACTCGTCGCTATTGCTATCCATCTTCCTAAACCTAAAACTGAATTCCGTGAGGCAAGATAAATAGCGCCGATCAATGCTCCGCAACCAACTGCCCCGAATAAAAATCCGAGCGTGTGAGAATTACCATGTAAAATATCTCTTGCAAAAACCGGCATTAGAACCGTGTAAGGCATTCCTGTCAAGCTCACCAATCCGATTAACAAGAGAAGTGCACGAATAGGTTTGAAATTGTACGCATACTTAATCCCTTCCTTTAATCCTTCCAGTACTTTCTCTTTGCTCTGGTTGTTTAGATGTGGTGAAATACGCATTAATAATAATGCAGCAATGACAGCTAAATAGCTTATAGCATTAATTAAAAAGCACAGCCCTTCGCCAATAGTAGAAATCAAAAATCCAGCAACGGTTGGACCAATTAATCTTGCAGCATTAAACGTCAATGAGTTGAGAGCAATTGCATTGGGCAAATCACTCCTATCTTCGACCATATCAATTACAAAACTTTGTCTTGTCGGCATGTCAAAAGCATTTATCAACCCGGAGAATAAACTCAGCAACAGAATATGCCATATCTGAATTGAGCCGGTTAATGTGAGGAATGCAAGAATCGACGCCTGAAGCATCGCGAGCGTTTGTGTAGCAATTATAATTTTATGCTTATTGTATCTGTCAGCAAGCACTCCTGCAAATGAGGCTAAAATAAAAGTTGGAACCTGAGAAGAAAACCCTACAAGGCCTAAAAGAAACGCAGAGTCAGTCAGGCGGTAAACCAGCCAGCCGAGAGCTACCTGCTGCATCCAGGTACCAATCAACGATAAGCTTTGTCCGCTGAAGAAAAGCCTATAGTTTTTATAACGTAACGCTCTTAGAGTCTGTTTAACAAAATCAGGAAGCATATAACAAAAATGTAAAATATTTATGTTATTAATAAGATTATTTTTACTACAAGAAAAAATAATCTATGCACAAAATTCATTTACGGTTTTACGAAGAGCTGAACGACTTCCTTCCTGAAGAAAAAAAGAAGAAACGATTTGCATATCATTTCATTGACCGTACATCAGTTAAAGACTTAATCGAATCTCTTGGAGTTCCCCATACAGAAATTGATTTGATATTAGCTAATGGTAAATCTGTGAACTTCAAATATTTAATTAATGATGGTGATGATATTTCTGTTTACCCCGTCTTTGAATCGTTTGATATTACAGATGTTCAGCATTTAAGAGCAAAGCCGCTACGCAAACCTAAGTTTGTTGCCGATGTTCACCTTGGAAGATTAACAAGATATTTAAGAATGATGGGAGTAGATGTTTTATATAAAAATGATTTCAATGATGATGAGATTGTTCGGATTTCAATTAAAGAAAGAAGAGCAATTCTAACAAGGGACAGAGGAATACTTAAAAGAAATGAAGTTACACACGGTTACTGGATCCGAACCATAAAAGTTGAAGAGCAGGTGGAAGAAGTTCTGAAAAGATTCGATCTTCAAAAAGAAATTAAAGAATTCACACGCTGCATTAAATGCAATGAATTGTTGAAACCGATTAAAAAGGAAACAATAATCAATCTGCTTCCGCCAAAAGTAGCCCAATCAAAAAATGAGTTCTACCACTGCCCTTCCTGTAATAAGCTCTTTTGGAAAGGAAGTCATCATCAGCGAATGCTTTCATTTATACAGTCTTTAAAGAATATTCAATACTAATTAACCTATTTTTACTTATATACTTTCAGAAATTTCCTTAAAACAATTACAACTTTATGTGGATTATAATTCGTCTTCTCGCTGGCATTGTGATACTTTTAGTAGTTGAGATCTACTTTATTAGGCATGTTAACCTTGCAATCAAACTTTTTTTCCCGACCTTCTACCAAAAGAAATTTCATCTGGTAAGAAAAGTCTTTCTTGTCTGGATGAATCTCTACCCGCTGATATTAATTTTTATCTTCACATATTTTGCGATTTCTGGTTCATACTTAACTGCACCCGAAAGCAGGATAATTGATTACCTGTTGATATATCCTTTCTGGATTTTCTTTGTTCTGATAATTCAATGCTGTCTTTTATTTATACCTCTGGATTTAATAAAAATTTTTTCTCATCTGTTTATAAAAAAGACCCGGACTCATCTATTGAAAATTCGTTCAACTCTGCTTTTTCTGATAATCGGGTTCTTCATATTTTACATTCCAATCAGAATTATCTATGACTATAACGCCGTTTCTGTTAGAACAGTTGAGTATCGAAAAGAAAATCTGCCCTCACAGCTTGAAAAATTTAAGATCATATTCATCACAGATATCCAGGCTGATCACTACACTGACGAGGAAAGACTTAGTAATTATTTAAATAAAGTTAATTCTCTTAATCCTGATTTAATATTAATTGCGGGTGATTTAATAACCACAGGGCCTGATTATATTGAATTGAGTGCCCGAGAGGTTGGAAAACTCAAAGCGAAGTATGGAGTTTACTCGTGCATTGGTGACCACGATAACTGGGCATACAGAAATGATTATGCAAGAAGTCTTTCTGAAGTAAAGTCGGCACTTAATTACCACGGTGTTCAGATGATTGATAATGATATAAAAACTATTAATGTTGATAGTGCTGTAATCTCAATTACATTCATTACCAATACTTATGTAGAAACTGTGCCTCAAAATGTTTTGGATAGTCTAGCTTTCAATAATAATGGTGACTTTAAAATATTTTTAACACATCAGCCGCAGCCACGTTTAATTGAGTCGGGACGAAATAACGGTTTCGATTTATTCCTTGCAGGACACACACACGGCGGACAAATTACATTCGTGTTTCCATTCGTTCAGCTTACTCCAACTATGCTGGAAACCAGTTACATCCGAGGAGATTTTTGGTTTAATAGTATGTTAATGATTGTATCCCGTGGATTAGGAATGTCATTAGCTCCGGTTCGTTATAATTCGACGCCGGAAATAACTTTGATAAATCTGGTTAACAAATAAATCTATTTTATGCTGACCCTTTCAGAGATTAATATTTACCCAATCAAATCGCTCGGAGGAATAAGCCTTCAATCCGCAGTCGTAGAAGAGCGTGGGTTAAAGTATGATAGAAGATGGGTTTTGGTTGATGAATCCAAAACTTTCTTTACACAGAGAGATTTTCCGGAAATGGCACTGATAAATGTTTTGGTTGAAAATAATGGATTAAAACTTCAGCATAAAGTAAAAACTATTGAACCACTATTTGTGCCGTTTGAATTCGAACATTCAGTAAAGGACAAAGTAGTTATTTGGGATGATATTGTTATCGGTGAATTTTATAACCCCCAGATTGATGAGTGGTTCTCAGATATTCTTGGAATTAAATGCCGGCTCGTTAAAATGCCCGAATCAACTATGCGGACAGTTGACGAAACTTATGCTAAAAATAAAATTGTAAGCTTCGCTGATGGTTATCCATTTTTAATAATCGGTCAGTCTTCACTTGATGATCTTAATTCAAAATTAGAAAAACCTCTGCCGATGAACAGGTTTCGGACAAATTTTGTTTTTACCGGTGGAAGACCATTTGAAGAAGACAACTGGAAAAAGTTTAAAATCGGGAATGTGAACTTTGAAGCAGTCAAACCTTGTGCGCGCTGCGTTATAACAACTACGGATCAGGATACGGCAGAAAGATTCAAAGAACCGCTGCTAACACTATCAAAGTTTAGAAATTTTAACAATAAAGTTCTGTTCGGGATGAATCTTGTTTGTGAATCAACTGGTCAGATTAGGGTTGGAGACAAAATAGAGCTGTCATAAATAATTCGGAATTAAAAAGGAAGTTGCTATGAACAAAGGACAAAAATATTTTTTTATCACTTTAATTTTTACTTTCCCTTTTATCACACTTCTCTCACAAACAATCACCAAGGAAAATATTGAAAATGCTGAAAAGATAATCGGGATTGAATTCACTGATGCAGAGAGAGATTCAATGCAAACCCTGCTCAACGAACAATTAGTTAACTATCAAAACATTCGCCAGATTGAATTGGCTAACAGCATTCCACCTGCAATTCTTTTCAATCCAATTCCCGTTAGCTTTGAGTTTCCAAAAGAACAAAATCCGGTAATATTCAGTGATTATTCTTACACTAAATTGCCTGAAGATGTAAATGACCTTGCTTTTTATTCTATAGGAGAATTAGCTGAGTTAATAAAGACAAAACAGATAACATCAACCGAGTTGACAAAGTTTTTTCTTGAAAGATTAAAAAAATATGACACGGCGCTTCATTGTGTAATTACTTTCACTGAAGAAAGAGCAATGAACCAGGCAGAGTTAATGGATGAAGAAATTGCTGAAGGAAAATACAGAGGGCTTCTCCATGGAATTCCTTTTGGAGTGAAAGATCTTCTTGCAACAAAAGATTATAAAACAACATGGGGTTCCGTTCCTTTAAAGATCAGATAATAAACGAAGATGCAACAGTAATTAAAAAATTGGAAGAAGCCGGAGCAGTTCTTTGTGCAAAACTAACAATGGGCGAGCTTGCCTGGGGAGATGTTTGGTTTGGAGGAATGACGAGAAGTCCTTGGGATACAACGAAAGGTTCAAGTGGTTCTTCTGCTGGTTCTGCTTCTTCTGTTTCTGCAGGATTGCTACCGTTTGCAATTGGAACAGAAACCTGGGGCTCAATTGTTTCTCCTTCAACTGTTTGCGGAACAACAGGCTTACGACCAACTTACGGAAGAGTAAGCAGAACTGGTGCAATGGCTCTTAGCTGGAGTATGGATAAAATTGGAACAATTTGCAGAAGCGCTGAAGATCTTGCAATCGTCTTCAACATCATCAACGGGCAGGACGGATTTGATCAAACATTATTTGATGTACCTTTTAACTATCAACCCGAAATTGATTTTAGCAAACTAAAAATTGGTTATCTAAAAAGTGACTTTGATAAAAGTTATGATTTTCATTCACAGGACTCTGTTACCCTCACAAAACTAAAAGAGCTTGGTGCTGAATTAATTCCGATAGAATTACCTTCATTACCGGTTAATGATCTTGTAATAATTCTTTCTGCGGAAGCGGGTGCAGCATTTGATGAACTAACTCGAAGCAACAGAGATACACTCCTTATAAGACAAATAAAAGATGCATGGCCGAATGTTGTCCGGGCTTCACGTTTCATTCCGGCAGTTGAGTATATAAATGCAAACAGGATAAGGTATCTGCTTATCCAGCAAATGCAAGAAACTATGAGATAATATTGATCTTTACATTGCGCCATCGTGGGAAGGAGATAATCTTATTGCTTACAAATTTAACCGGGCACCCATGTGTTGTTTTGCCAAATGGTTTTTCAGAAGATGGAACTCCAACCAGCATTACTTTTATCGGAAGATTATTTGACGAAGGGAGACTTATTGCTTTCGCCAAGAAATACCAGGATGCAACAGATTTTAATAAAAAACATCCGGAAGGTTTTAAATGAAGAAAGAAAAGAGTTGTTATGAATTTCTTGAAATGGCCAGGATTAATTTTCTAACAGCAATGATGAGAGCATATCTCGAATAGATTAAGCCAATTGCTTTACCTATTACCGCCCCGGAAAAAAGAAATACTATTGACAGTGCCCAAACCTCCCAATTCATAATACTCTGCATGCCTTCAAAAATAATTATATATAACCAATACACGACGAAGAAAATAATTGAGCTCATCGATCCTTCCTTACATCCGCAAGCAAAGTAATACTGCTGAAGCTTATTCTGCCATTTGCTCTTTTCGGATTCATCAATGTTCCCGAATTCCAGTTTAATGTTTCCTTCCCTTGGAAGAAAAGAGAATTTATATCCATTGAGTAAATCATTGAGATCTTTCAAATCATTTAAAACTATATTTACTTGTCTGCTGCCCATACTTGCCAATTATTGTTTGAATTAAAATAGCAATAAATCGTAAGGAATACAATAAAGGTGGCTAGCTAGTCAAAAAGTGGACTTCTTTACCTTCTTTATTAAGTTTGTGTTTGTAAAAATCAAATGGAGAAAATAATGAGTAGAAAAGTTGAAGTGGCAGGAATAATGGGTCCTATCTGGTTTATGGGCTGGCTGTTTACAATAGGATTTTTAAAGCTCACATTCTTTAAAGGAGTTCTGGCATTAATAATCTGGCCGTATTATTTGGGTGAATTTTTCTCTAATCTGCTGCCAATGTAGATTAATCTCTATCTAAAAATATTTTCAATATGCACTTATTATTTTAATGTAAGATGTATAAAAATGAGTTGGCGTTGATTTTTTTCAAGCAATGTTAGAAACAATATGCAAAAACTTAATTAAGTTTCACTAGGGTCCCCGAGAAAATTTATGAAACCAGAAAAATGTTTTTTATACTACCTAATTTTTATCTTCATATCTTATTCATTTACCTCCTGCGATCTAATAACCGAACCAGAAAGATTTATTGATAAAAATGTAACAGCGCCCAGCATTGGCTATTTATATTTTGAAAATCTTTCAGAGGGTCAGCATGTAGATGGTGTTCTAAGATTTCAAATAGATACAACTAACATTGATTTTGAGGTAGCCGCTGTTAGCCTTTTTATTGATGGACAGGAGATATATCGCTACCAAAACAAACCCTTTATAATCACATTGGATACCAGAAATTACTCGGAGGGTTTGCATCAGATTGGAATTGGAGTGCGACAAGATGAGCCAAATCATGGTTTGCTAAATTTACTTTTTGTCCCCACAGTATACCTTGAGACAGGACTCTTTTTTGATAGGACTGAACCAGCAAAGATAAATATAACAACCTCAGATGATGAGGCTGGCTTTACAATCATAAACTGGTCACAATCTCCTAATCTTAATTTTGTTGCATATAAAATCCTTAGATCGTACAACAGCTCATTATGGGATACAATCGCAACAATCTTTTCAAAAGAAACTACTTCATTTAAAGATTCTGTTGACTATGTTATTAACGGTTTAGAAGTCGATTATAAACTTATACACTACACTGCTTTTGACTTCAGTTCGTTTAAGGAAAGCGATGTTGTTACTCATTTTGTTGGCCAGATGCTCAATTATGACATTCAAATGTCTTCTTCAAAAAGAGGATTGGTTTCGAATCCTATTTTAAATCAAATTTATTTCATGCTCGACGGAAAAATTCTTTCCTTCTCCACTGACAATAATTTGTTCCAAAGGGAATTATATATTCCTGACCTTCCCAATGGATATCCATTTGCATCTTTTGCTGTTAGCAATGATGGACTTAGGATTTTTGTTTATAAGAATTATGGGAGAAAGTTGTGGATACTTGGCACTGGAACTAATTTGTTATACCTTATAGGAACCAGGACGCTTAATGTACCGGAAGAACTAAGAACAGACTCAGATGAGATTTTTCATTTAGAAGAAAATAAAATTTTGCTTTTTGGTCGTTACGAAAAAGTTAGATTAATCGATATAAATCTAAATGTTGTTCTGGATTCATTAATCGCTCTGCCAAATGTTGATATAACCAGCATAGCAGTTTCGGCAGATAGGACTAAACTTGTAACTGCACTGAGGGACAGAAATAATCTTCCCAATAATTATAAAATCCAGGTGAGAGATTTGAACTCAGCCGGTATGCCGGTAATAAATGAAGCAACAATTTCAGAATACTGCGCCAAAATAATGATATCTGCCAATGATCAAAAGATAATTGAACTACCGGTGCAATCGACAAAAATGAATATTAGAGACATTAACACTCTTAGCATTACTGGTATAATAAATTCTGAACAAAACCAATTAATATCTGATTTTACACTCAGAAATAATGAAGTATTTTCAATTCAACCTTATTCGATTATCTTCAATGGAAATCCGAAATCGGTACATAAAATTACCGGTTATGATTTTAATTCTTTGCAGGGCGACCAGAATAGATTTTTAACTAATGTGTGGAATTATAATCTGGATATAAATGGAAATTTTCTTTATTTGCCATCTTCGATAAGCGAACCAAACGTGGTTGGTTTCGCAACCAAGCTTGAATAATTAGGAGGTTTAATGGTGAAAGCAATTAAAAATTTTTTTCTTGTTTGCCTGTTATATTCAGTTACTCCCTCACAACAAGATGTAAATTACAGTAATTATAACCAGTCAATAGGATTACGTTTTATCATTGGATATAATTCCTTTGACTTGAGCGCTGCAAGCAATTACTTTACAGAAATATTAGAACAATACAGAACTTATAATGTTAATGTTGAAGACCAAGTTCTTTACTCGGCAAACACTTTATGGGGTTTTGGAATTTATTTTTTCCCTATGAGAGAGTTAGAAATTAATCTGAACTCGGATTTTACGGGGACAGAGGCTGCTTCATTATATGGCGATCAATTTGGAGAAATAGATATTACATCCCAAATTGATTTCTTTTCGGTTGACGCTGGCCTGAGAAAATATTTTATGAGTGTAGACATTATCCAACCATTTCTTGGAATAAATGCTGGTATTGTAAGGGCGGAATACAGTCTTCAGGAAAAAATTATTTTTTACGATTTACCAGATATGAATAGACAAAGTTCGTATAATTATTCAAAATATGGATATAAAGTGGAAGCCTTCGCCGGGATTTCATATAATTTAAATTATCTAGTCGTTGACTTACTTGCTGGCTACAAATACTCTATCATTCCAAAACCGGAAAGTGAAGATTTTCAAAGTGATTATCAGATGGAGCAAGTATTTGAATTAGAAAACTCTGGTTTTGTAATCAAGTTTTCTTTGCGCACGGGGATTTACTGGTAGAAAAATATTTATGAATAAAATAAATAATTACTTATCCCAAATCTTGGAAGGGCAATATTATTTGAGTGATTTCCTTTCTAAAATTCTTGTTCGGTAGAGGAACCACTTTTTTAAGAACTACCTGCTAACTATATGAAAACAATCGGAATGATAGGTGGAACTGGCTGGCCTTCCACACTTGAATATTACAGGATAATCAATCAGGAAACAAACAGGCGGCTTGGCGGATTAAACTCGGCAAAGATTATGCTTTCTTCATTTAATTATGCAGAAATTGATTTGCTAAATAAAAAGGACGATCACGCAGGTGTATATAAATTAGTGTTGGACACCGCACAAAAATTAAAAAAATGTTCTGTTGATTGTATTGTGCTCTGTGCCAATACGCTACACCAATATGTTGAGGATTTAGAAAAAGAAACTGATTTAAAGATTGTTCACATCGCAGATGCTACTGCTGATGAAATAAAAAAGAAAGAGTTAAAAAAAATTGGACTGCTGGGAACGAGATTTACGATGGAAATGGATTTTTATACTAGACGTCTTAAAGAAAAAGGAATTGAAAGCATTGTTCCTGAAAAACCCGAAAGAGATTTTATTCATTATTCAATTATGAATGAGCTTTTAAAAGAAAATTTTAAAGCAGAAACAAAAGCTAATTTCCTAAAAATTATTAATGACCTTGAAAAGAGTGGTGCACAGGGAATTGTGCTTGGATGCACTGAAATTCCTCTTTTAATTAAACAAAAAGATACTGACCTCCCCGTTTTTAACACTCTTGAAATACACGCTAAAGCTGCTGCGGATTTTGCATTGGGATAAAATGGATTAAAAGCATAATTCTCCTTTTAAAATTCCCGCTTTGTGGATGCTGGTGTTGTTCACACTGCTTACGAAGCTATTCAGAAAGCAATTTCCTTACTGGATAACGAAACACAAAGAGAAAAAGATTATGTGATGGCTCTCTCCAAAAGATATTCCGCTGAAGCGTTAGAAGACAGAGCTCCTCTTGATCAAGCTTATTCAGAAGCAATGAGAAATCTCTCAGTCAAATACACTGATGATCTTGATGCTGCAACAATGTTTGCTGAATCAATAATGGATCTGGATGCATGGAATTACTGGCTGAAAGATGGAACTGCACAACCCTGGACTCCTGAACTGGTTGCAATTATTGAAGGCGTTATTAAAAAAAATCCTGATCATCACGGTGCAAATCATCTTTACATTCACGCAGTAGAAGCTTCAAAGAATCCACAACAGAGGATTGGCAAGTGCTGACAAACTTAGATTCCTTGCCTCGGGTGCCGGCTATCTTGTTCATATGCCAGCACATATTTATATAAGAACTGGCAAATATCACGAAGGAGGGTATTTGGTGAAATATGGATTAAAAGTTTAATTCTCCTTTAAAATTATTGCCCGCTTTGAATTATCCGTGTAAGTTACTTCGATAGTCGGGCGATAAAAAAGATAGTCCCTATGAATTTTTGAATTGTTGTTTCCCCCGCCGGGAAAATCTGCATTATTACCGAACGCAAGATGTGCGGTACCTAATGCTTTTTCATCTTCCAGCATATTCCCGGTTATAACTGCGCCGGGATTTACACCAATGCCTAATTCACCAATCATTTTTGAATCTTCATCCACACTTTGCAGATCTGTTATTTTTTTTTCCAGTTCCTTATTTTTACTTTCAAATTTTGTTATCCTTCCCTTTGTAAGATAAACTTTTAATGAATCTTTGAGTAAGCCTATATCCCCTATGCTCGCATTAAAGATTACAACACCGTCAGCCTCCGTTTCAATTGGTGCGCAGTAAATTTCCCCACAGGGAAGATTGCACATCTCACCTTGTTTAACTCCTACATCTCCGACAAATGGACGATCTTTCACCCCGAGAATTAAGTTTGTTCCTTCTTCTGTTGTAATATGAATTTTACCTGCATTTTGCAAAGCCTCAAGAAGTGAATCTGCGACTGATCTCATTTTGTGATAGTCAACATTCACGGAACCTAACATCATTGCTTCTGTTATACCTGGCATGTGCCCCATTTTAATTAACTTATTTTCTTCCACTTTAAAAATCCACTTAATACGAAATGGAATTTCTTCAGAATATGCTTTGAAAACATTTAGTACAATACTCTTTCCCGATAACAATTTTATAAGTTCTTCTGGTGGTTCCTTTTAAAGGGCGGCTCTGCTCTTTAATCTCAAAGGTTTCTACCTCACTACCAATTTTATAACATACTTCACTGAAAGCCTTGGCAATTGTTTTGCAATGAATGTCTGTTATGATGAGAACTTTATCATTTGAGGAGATTTTAAATAACTCTTTCATTGCTTGGTAGGCTGAGTTTAACATTTTTTCTGCATTATTCATTATCTATCAAATAAATAATTTAAGATAATGAAACTTAAAACCTGAAATCAAAACAGGCAACAAGCAGAAAAGTATTGTTTTAAAAAGTTCCTTTAACGGCTATAAATAATCTTGCCTGCGAAGGATTTTCTCCTCCGGCATCAGGAAATTCCGTCCCGATTTTTAAGCCAAGAGAATTTCCGAATAGAATTCCTGCATCATTCCCCCAATTGTATTCAATCTGCACGCCAGCACCGGGTGTATATACAACCCGCTTTTTATCAAAGTAATCTGTTCTGAAGGAAACAAATGTAGATAGTGAAAATGGTTCTGTATCCTCTTGCCCGGGAGCGTTTAACAGGAATAGATGATGTTCAGCATTTGTAAGCATCAATGGCAAACCTAAAATAATAGTGTAAATCATCTTTCCTCCTTTGCCAACATCTTCTGTATGAATCGTACCGAGAGCCATACCGCCAACCAGCATATAGCCAAGACTATACAGTCCAGAAGTTGAAATATGCGTTTTATCCTCATCAAACAAAAATGTAGTATTAACTTTAATAACCATTCTATAAAAATTGCTTTGAACTTCACTGAGTAGGGCTAACGTCATCTCCTTCTCACGACCGTTCACTTCAACACCAAATCTTGGAGGCAATTCCTCCTCATTAGTCTCAGATATATCAACTTGAGGTCCAGAATACTTAATTTTTTGAATAGACTTGAAAGGAATGGCTAAAGTATCAGGTCGGGGATAATTATTAATAGGAATTGCTAAAGTATCAGGTTGGGGATAATTATCAATTTTAAACGGTTCGTATTTCTTCTTTTCCAAATCTCCAAGGTTGTTAATATGGTAGCTGGATCTTTTATTGTAGCTGGATCTTTTTTTAAGATAATTCTGATAATCCTCTCCGTAATAATCACAATAAGTAATAGCTGAATCATTAACTGACCAATTTGAAATTGATTTAATAGTTGTATCTGGTGTGATTACTGTTATTGAGCCAGAATTCCTCCCCTCCATCTTTTTTAACTCATCGAACGAAACTTCAGAGTCAGTAACATATTCGACTGATGAACACCCATAAAATGTAAAAACTGCTACAAAAGAAACGATTTTGACAAAATACTTTTTCATTTTTAACCTCTCTAATTGCTACTTTAAACCTAATTGTTAGTAGCAGTGAAGATGTCAGGCAAATGTCATTCCTTTGTAAAAAATTCACATTAGAAATAGTCATTATTGTCATCCTAATTTTATAGAGATTGAATTAATAGTTAGGTATTAGCAACTATTTTTTTTAGTTTTGAACCCTCCGGTAATAGACCGGTTTTTTATTAAACAATTTTTTGGAGTTCTAGTGAGTACTAAGTTATTTGTGGGTTCTCTCCCATGGTCGGTTAACGACGACAAATTAAAAGAAGCATTTGAAGAGCACGGAAACGTTGTTTCTGCTAAAGTAGTTATGGATCGTACTACCGGCAGATCAAGAGGATTCGGATTCGTTGAAATGGGGAGTGCCGATGAAGCTAGCAAAGCCATTAAGGCTTTTAAATGATTCGGAATTAGGCGGAAGAAATATCGTAGTTAATGAAGCTAAATCTCGTAACTAATAAGTTATTCCAGTTTTAAATTCTGAAAGGCGTCCGATGGACGCCTTTTTAATTTTAAATATTCCCTTTAAAATAAAAAACCCCCGAGTAAACGGGGGTTGATAGAAACTACAATTTAATTATTGAAAGAAATACCTTAATCCAATCTGCATTTGCCAGCGGGAGTTAACCCCCGGATCATCTACGTAAGTTGTTGTGGCAGTTCCTTTATAATTGAAGTTTGGCTCGCCAGTCCCCTCATCAAAGTTGACTAACTCTATCGGTGAAGTGGCAGCAGAACTTGCAATTTGTCTCACACCCCAATCGTTATTGATCATATTTGGTAAATTTAAGATATCCACACTAAGCTGGAAGGTATGTCTCATACTACCCAAAATAAAAGCGAAATCTTGCATGAAACGGAAATCAATGTTCCACCACCAGGGATTAACCGCACCGAACCTTTCAGCAATTTCACCTCTGTGTTCCTTCAGATAATCATCCTGCTCAATGAAAGCATTTAGCTTATCCCATTGCTCATCAGCCGTTACTGTTACAGTATTATTGTTTGCATCAATATAAGTATAAGGTACCAAATTGATTTCGCTCTGACTTGCTGGAATATATATCAAATCATTGCTGTAACCATCGCCGTTAACATCACCTGCATAAATGAATGAATACCTGTTTCCTCCGGCACCAGCAAACCTGTTACCTTCAGCAACTTCAAAAAATAATCCGAAGTGAGATTCAAAGTTATCGTTCCATACGTGAGAATAGATTGCATTGGCAGTTATTCGATGACGGGTCCCAAACTCAGAGTAACTCAATTCTGGTTTGTTTGGATCGCCTTGAGTTGGATTTTCTTGGAACAATACGCTTGCGATTTCTGTCGACTTCAAAAGACTTTTAGCTTCCATATATGTATATGCAAGACCAGCATGGATACCGAAATCAAACTGCCTGCGTAGCTGGATTGTTCCACTGTAGTTATAACCATCACTAGCATTATCAATAACATATACACCATTTCCTCCATTATTTGGATCAACGTTTAACTCATTGTTGCCCGCACCTCCAAAATAAGGTCTTCCATCAGCAAGATATCTAACGGGTTCAACCAGATCTGCATTCCTAACGTAAATCGAATTAATATCCTTACCATAAATAAATTCTACAGTGCCTAAAAGTCCCCAAGGCAACAAGTGATCAACCGCAAGATTAGTATTCCAAACCTGTGGCCATTTAAAATCTTCAACCATTCCATTAAGATCGAAGGACTGCTGTAAAATAGCATCATCAGATGTAGATATTTGTTGTCCAGCTGGATCTGGATATAGATTTGGGTTTTGTCCAGGATTTGAGATTACATTTCCAACCCAAACGAAAGGAAGACGACCTGTAAATATTCCCGTACCACCGCGCAATTGTGTTGTTCTGTCACCAGTAACATCCCAGTTGAATCCAATTCTTGGTGAAAACAAATACTGAACATCAGGAAGATTACTCTGATCCACAACTTCAGGCTGGTCATTCTCATCAAGTAGTGTCAATCCTCTGGAAAATGGATTGTCTACTGGGTTTGTTAAATACATAGGAAGGTCTACTCTTAATCCGGCAGTTAAATTAAATACCGGGGAGACAAGAAATTCGTCCTGAACGTAGAAAGATAATTGCCCAACTTCTATATCTTCCCCTTTAAATGGTCCTGTCCCAACCATACCTCTGAAATCAATGCGATCAGAATCTGGTAACGCTGGATCAGTCCGAGCAAAGAAATCATCTAATGATGAGAACCTGGCACCGCCTATAAAATCAAGAAAATCAGGTAAGAAAAACACACCATTACGAAATATGTTAAAGGAATTAAAAAATTTGAAATATTCAAATGTTCCACCTACGGTAACAACGTGATTTCCAAGGAAGTAACTAAAATTATTCGTAACCTGTAAAACATCCTGGTCTAATATATTATGTATGGAGAAAGGTTCATGCCCAATAGTAGTGTAGGTTACTCCATCCTCTAATATTTCTATTGTTGGGAAGGGCTCACTAAAAGGATCTCGGTTATCCCGGAACCGATTAAAACTCGCAAAGAATCGGTTAGCAAAACTTTCTGATCTGGAATTTAATTCGAGAGCAAAAGAGTTTAGTCTGTTATTTATTTTGTACCCGGAATTTTGAAACGGTAAGCTGGTTTCGTTTGGACCACGACCGCCAGCGCTGAGGACAAATGGGTGAGGGGGTAAATCCCTTCTGGCATCCAACCTATTATATCTAAATGATAAGTTGTTGCTTTCATTGATATTCCAATCCAGTTTGAGTAATATTTTTTCATTTTCCGTATCGTGAATATAATTTTCATATTCACCCGTATCATATCCATAAACTTCCATCATCCGGGTTCTAATTTGATTCATAACATCTGCACTAACTCTAGATTCACCAAATTCAACAGAGTCGTCCTGGTTAGCTACAAAGTTTGTCCCCGGGTCTTCCCTGCGCTCTATTTCGCCATTCAGAAAGAAAAATAATTTATCCTGAACAATGGGTCCGCTAACAGAAAAGCCGGATTGATTAAATGAAAGATCAGGATTTGCTATTACCTCGTTATCGCTTACGGTGTTACCAAGAAGGGTTTCGTTTCTGAAAAAACTATATAAAGATCCCTGGTAACGATTAGTTCCAGATTTAGTTACAACGTTTATACCTGCACCTGTAAATCCGCCCTGGCGAATATCATAAGGAGCAATTGATACCTGAATTTGTTCAACCGCATCATAAGGTACTGGCTCTGCATTTGTTTGACCTCCAGGAGCCGGATCGTCCAATCCAAAAGGATTATTAAAATAAGAACCATCAAGAGAGATATTATTATAGAGCCAGTTCTTTCCGCCGAAGCTGTAATTGCCGTCACTGCGTGGATCTAGCCTAGTGAGGTCTCTTATGCTTCTTTTGATTGTGGGCAAAGTCTGAATCTGATCAACCTCAACATAGGTTGCTGCGCCGGTTCTGTTGCTATTTAATACTGCATCCTGTTCGGCAGTAACAACAACTTCACCAACTGTAACAGCTTCGCTTTCCATGGTAAACTCTATTCGGAAGTCTTGGCCGAGGTTTAGATTTATGTCTTCCTTCTTCTGCGGGTTATACCCGATATACGAAACTGTAACCGTATATGGACCACCTACTCTTAGATTGGGTAAGTTAAAAAATCCATTATCTCTTGTAGCTGCACCGTACTGACTACCACTGGGTACGTGCTCAGCAATTACATTAGCCCCGGGTAATGGATTACCGTCAATATCTTTAACAATTCCATTTAAAGAAGCTGTGGTAACACCTTGGGCCAATATTGTTTTTGGTAAGACTATAAGAAAAGTTAATACCAAAAAGAACCCTGGTAGAAATTTTAGTCGCATATGCCCTCTCATTTTTATTAATGAATAAATAGTTAATTAGAGTAGCAAATAAAATTTAAACTTTTGTACGGATGATTCTTTTTCAGGTTAATTAAAAATATAAATTGTTTTCTCGATGTCAAAAAAAGAACTGCAGAACATCAAAAAATATTCATCCTAAAAAATGATGCCAAATATTTATTAAACCAGACCACTATTGAACTTATTTACACTTTCGAAAAATAACTTCAGTTTTTCTTCATCAAGATGGTTTTTTGTTCTTACACCGCTGCAAATATCCAAACCGTACGGCTGAACTGCTTGTATTGCTTCTAAAACGTTTCCCGGATTTAATCCACCTGCAAGAAAAACGGGAAGTTTAACTTCTTCTCTAATTTTTCTGCTGATTTCCCAGTTGTGAGTCCGTCCGGTTCCTCCGAGTTCTTTTACTTTTAATTTTGGATTTCCTGAATCAAGGAGTAAGGCATCTACAAATTTCTGCACGCTCAAAGCCTCGTCAATTGAATTCTCATTTAAAACATGAATAACCTGTACAAGCTTTATTCCCGGCAATTGTTCTCTGAGCTTTTTTAGCTCGTTATGTGGAAGATGGTCAACAAGTTGAAGTGTGTTCGTTTTGGTCTTTAAATGCTGAGCAATTATTTCTTCGGCTGTTTGTTTGCTTGTAAGAAGAAACGTTGCAACCGGCGGAGGAACTTTTGAGGATATGTCTGCAATTAGATTTTCATTAATAACTCCTGGCCCGCTCGGCATTTCAGAAACTAAGCCCAGAGCAGACGCTCCATACCTGATCGCAAGCATTGCTTCTTCAATTGAAGAAATACAGCAAATTTTTATCCGAATAAAAATATTAAGCTCGAATTTTTTTTTGAGGCGATTAAAAATAGTAATTTAATATTATAAATTCTCGTTCAAAGATTAATCTAAAAGGCAAGTGATAACGAAATCTGAATCCTCATTGAAACTTTTACCAAAAGTTGAGCTTCATCTTCATCTTGACTGTTCCCTGAGTTTTGATGTTGTCTGTAAACTGCGTCCACAAATATCTGAGATTGAATATAAAAACAATTTCATCGCTCCTGAAAAATGTCTGAATCTGGCTGACTTTTTAAAGTGTGCTTCAAGCGGAATAAATTTAATGCAAACCGAATCCGAGCTGCGGGCTGTAGTTGAAGACTTGTTCATTCAAGTGAAATCTGAAAATGTTATATATGCCGAGATTAGATTTGCCCCATTACAGCATCTTGGTGGCGGGCTTTCCGCAGAAGAAGTGGTTGAAATAGTTGCAGATTCTATGACAGAGTATGCTGAATCTTCGGGAATTAAGGCAAAACTTATTTTATGTACTTTGCGTCATTTTAGTGAAGACGAAAGTTTTGAGACTATCAAATTAGTTGAGAGATTTATAAATAAATCTTGTGTTGTGGGTTTCGATCTGGCTGCTGATGAAGCTGGTTTTCCTATCGATAATCATATCAAAGCCTTTAAGTATGCTATAAAAAAAGATATTCCCCGTACTGCGCACGCCGGAGAAGCAAAGGGTGCAGAAAGTGTTTGGGAAACTCTAGAGAAATTTAAACCTCAGAGAATAGGACATGGTGTCCGCAGCATTGAAGACTCAAAACTGATAGATCATTTAATTAAAAATAATGTTCATCTTGAAGTATGTCCGACTTGCAACATTCAAACAAATGTTTTTAAAGAGTATTCTGATCATCCGATTGATTTTCTGCTTGAGAATGGCGTTTCAATAAGTGTTAATACTGATGCACGATCGCTAGTTAATATCACTCTTACTGAGGAATATTTTAAGCTGGTAGATGTTTTTGGTTGGGAAATAAAAGACTTTTTTCATTGCAATATTAATGCTTTATCTAATGCTTTTATTTCAAACGCCGAAAAAGAATCACTAAAACATATCTTAATTAAAGAATATGCAAAATACTTTTAAGGAGATGCTGAAGTATTAATCGTTAATCTTTTAATTAGGTTGAGTGGATTTTCCCTCTTGATAACGACGCAAATATTCCTATAAAACATAAAATACTGAAGAGTATGAAAGCTGTCCTTGTGCTTTGCAAAAAAGCCGCCTGGTTTTCTGAAGTAATTTTTGCACTGCCAATATAAATTGTGAATATCACTATTACCATTCCCATGCTTAACATTTGCCCGATAAGTCTCATTGATGCAAGAGTTGAAGAAGCAACGCCATAAAATTTCTTTTCCACAGAACTCATTACTGCATTCACATTCGGAGAGGAGAAAAGAGCAAAGCCCAATCCAAGTAGAGCAAGATTACCTATTATTATCAAAAAACTCATGTCCGCACTTAAAAAACAAAAAATTATCAACCCAGCTGTTAGCAATCCCATACCCATTGAAGCAACAAACTGCGGTTCAATCTTATCAGATAATCTGCCCGTTAAAGGAGAAAAGAGCGCCTGAACAACTGGTTGAGTCACCAGGATAATCCCGGCATCCTGAGGATTTAATCCCTTTACACTTTGTAAATAGAAACTCATTAAAAAGCCTATAGCGAAAGTCGCGCTGTAATTTATAAGCGCTGCAAAATTAGAAAATGTAAAGGTTCTGTTATTCTTGAACAAATTAACGTCAAAAACCGGGTTGGGTAATTTTGCTTCAAAAAAATAAAATATAATTAGCAGTAGTAATCCTCCTGCGAGCACAGTGAATCCTTTTATATCAGGAAAGAGCGAAACACCAATCATCAGCAGCACGATGGATAGAATGTAGATTACAGCTCCGGCATAATCGAATTTTTCTTTTTTCAATTCTTCTAACTCATGTTTCAGATAATAGATTGTAATTGCTACCAACACAAAACCAAGTAATGAATTAATAAAAAATATCCATCTCCAGTTCCAGTAATGTGTTATAATCCCACCTAGAAAAGGACCGGAAGACAATCCTGTATACACAGAGGCTATATTAATTCCCAATGCTTTCCCTCTTTGATTTTGAGGAAAAGCAGAAACAATCAACGCAGTTGAAGAAGTAAAAATGAATGCGGCACCAGTACCCTGTATTATTCTTAATAACAGTAATGTAGTTGCATCCGGACTTATTCCACACAGCAATGACCCTGATGAGAAAAGTAACAAACCCAGCTTGAAAAATTTTGTTCTTCCATAAATATCTGACAGCCTGCCAACTGGAAGGAGAAATGCGGCTGCTGTTAAAAGATAAATTGTAGAAAGCCAGCTCAGCATAAGTGCTGAGGAATTAAAATCAACACCAATGATCGGCAAAGCAATATTAAGGGATGAACCCATAAATGCTGTCATAAAAGAAGTGAGTGTAGTAAGGAACAATATTAATTTTGCCGGAATTTGTGGACTGGAGCTTTTCACTTGCTGCTGACGTTAATGATTTTTAAATTTTTATACACAGAAAAATACTTATATGACTATTAATATTTTCAATTTTATGTTACTCATAATCTTTGGGTCAGTAAATACCAGTAACTAAATTTGAACTATAAAAAAATTGCGATCAGCTTTTAATGAAGAAAAAATCAAATGAACCGAAAACAACATTCGTTCCCTGCAATGGCTGCACTCTCTGCTGCCAGGGTGATGCAATCCGATTAACTGAAGAAGATAATCCTAAAGATTATTTGACAGAACCACATCCATATATTACGGGCGCATTGATGCTTGCTCACAAACCAAACGGTGATTGTATTTATTTAGATGAGTCTGGTTGCAGCATTCACGAGCGAGCGCCTTCATTGTGCAAAAGTGCAGACTGTCGGAGTATCGCTCTTAAATATAATTTCGAGACTGCAATGCAACTTCACCAAATGAAAAGAATAGATATTCGTGTTTGGGATAAGGGAAATGATTTAATAAACGAAATGAAACAAAATCGAAAAACGGATACCTGATTCCAAATCCCGGATCAAAGAGAATTTTAAATTGAAAAATAAAAATTCCCTAAATTGCACAGCAGAATTAATGTTAACCTTAACTTTTAAAAACTTTCTTAATTCATCTTTATGAAAAAAATATACATTGGCAGCTTCCTAACTATGGTTTTTATTTTTAGTTTGAACAAAACTAATGCCTGGGTTTATCCTGAGCACAGAGATATTCTTTTGCTTGCGATTCAAAAGCTAAGTCCTGAGTATCGCCCATTACTTGACTCTTTGTGGGCTGAAGCAAGGAAAGGTTATGAGTTCAGATTAACTGAGGCGGTAATTGATGCAACACAAAGTACAAATCCCACTCATCTTGATTTTGCTTCGTGGCCGGCAATTGCGGGGGATCATTCCTGCTCTGCAGAAAATATGCTGCATAATATTTTAAAAATGGACTGGATATTAAAAGTCGCAGATATAACTGCCCAATTAAAAATTGATCTGGCTTTTTCAAAAGACAGAGCTGGAGTTATCAATGCATTGAGAACATCCGATATAAAATTGCAAGGCGCCGATCCGGAATATGCGACAAGAGCCGGAAGTAATAACGTTCACTTCCTTCTTTCGCTTCCAGATGTTAATATAGATGAAACTTCTTATATACTATCATGCACCAAAGAAGGTGCTGAGCTAAATGCAATCGCTGCTTATGCATGGTATCACTATTCAGCTATGTTAAAAGCTTCTTTAATAGCTAATCAAAGTCTTACCCGGGAAGAGCGCTCGATTATAATATTATCCGCTCTTGCCGATGAAGCTTTTGCAATTCATTTTTTACAGGATGTTTTTGCATCTGGTCACGCTGCTGGCACCTGGGGAGATGCTTCTCAAAGAAAAGGAACACACGATTATTATAATGAAATGGGATTGAGGACAAGCACCTGGGAAGGAGAAAATGTCGTTCTCACCGGAGATGCATGGATGAGATACGAAGATGCCGACAGAGCCGCAAATGTAGTTAAGATAAGTCTTGAACAATTACTCGATGCGGCTCTTGGCAAATATCCTGAAATCATCTATAAAAGAGATGATAAAATTCCGGGTCCGGAAAATTTCAATGTGTGCCAAAATAATTATATGCCGGCGCACGGATCTAATCCTGCGTTTGAAAAACTTCTAGTTGATGTATTTATTAAAACGCCTGTTCCTGCTCTTGTTCAGGGACTGGGTGAGCTGCCAAGATTCAGAGCAGAAATCGGAACGTTTGTTGGATTCTCTCCTGCTATGAAAGGATCACTAATAAACGGTGGATTTGGATTAAGTCAGGAAACTGCCGGTGTTATTGGCGGACTGGAAGTTGCCTTCCGTTTTGGTATTGGTCTTGACGGCGTATTAAACGAATCCGGTGATGGTCTAATCTTTTTCGCTGCCGGCTGGAGGCAGGATGGTTCTTCATCAACTGGTGTTATTAGTACCGAAGAGCTTCAAAATTATGGAAACTTATTAGCTGCCATTCCCGGAAGATCTGCATTCAATGGACGGCTAAGACTTCCGTTCTATGTTTTGCCACTTGATTTATTAATTCTTGCACCCGTTCTATACTTTATCGATCAGGAAGCCTTAACTAAAGTTGGAGTTACAGCTGTAAATGGCGGACTTATTCCCTGGCAGTCAGGTATTGAAACATCAGCTGGACGGATCCAATTTGTGCTGGGAAGAGAAGTTGCAGTTTACTTTTATGGAAGAACAAAAGAACGTGATGCTTTATTTAACGTCTCAACGAATGAGCTGGAACAAGAGCAATTATATATATTATCATATCGCTCGACTCTCTTTGAATTTCCAATTGTTGAATATCGTCCTTTCAAAACATTCGATGTCGGTCAGCGATCCTCTATGTTTATCCAGCTTTATGGGGGATTCGATATTCCAAGCAATGTTGAAGTGCTAAACTTATCAGGTGAGGAAGAATCAACACCTGAACTTAAAACAGTTTGGAACCTTGGCTTACGATTAATTTTTGATTGGAGGCATTATTTTTAATTAATTCTAATTCACTAATTCTGTTTTAGATCGAATGAAAATAATCCAACATACAAACACAAATCTTGTGATTAAAGACTCAGCCGGCTGCTTCTGGATGCTGGGTCTGTTCTTTGTTGTAATAGCCGGAACTTTTGTCATCGGGCTGCTGGGTGCATTCTATAATCTTAATGAAATAACTGAACTTGAGAAAGCAGGAGCGTGGCTTATTTCTCTTTCAGGTTTAGCTGCGGGAATATGGTTTATTTATTCAAATCCCGGCACAAAATTAAACTTTGATAAAGGTGAAAACCTTCTTACAATCCAGAGAAGGGGTTTGATGAGAAATGAAATTGAAAAATATCGGCTGGATGATATTGTAGATTTCAAACTCGTTGAGTCTGAAGATTCAGAAGGAGATCCCGTATACCGAATTGAACTCCAATTAAAAAGAGAAAATAAAACTAACCTCACAGAGTTGTGGATAAACAATAAAGAAGGACTTCAAAAGGACATTGATAGCATCAAAAACTTTTTACGAATATCAACTTAAATCGATTTTGTAAGAGAGTTTTTTTCCATCCCAAAAACAATTTCAACAACTCTAAAGTATTTCAAAGCAAACAACCAGGATTTATGTGTTTACTAAATCACGTATTATTTGTTGCCGAACTTATGTTGTTAATTAAGAATCTGCCTGCTAAGTATTTTTTTATCCGTTTAACCGAATTTGTAATCAGCAAAACTTTTTCTGCTTATATTTAATAATATTAAAAACCACTTTAAGCGCGAGATGATTATAAAATTTTCTTTTGCTCTTTTATTGGGAATACTCTTTAGCACTCCTGCCTGGAATACTATAACTTTTATAATTTTTTCCAAATCCTGCTCAACAACAATGAGGTTAATTTCATTTTATTATAAGATAATTTTAATAAAAAACTTAAAGGAGAAATAACATGGAAACAAAAGACTATTTAAGTGTAGCGGCTTTCGCAGTTATGACCCTTGCTGCTTTTATTGTCGGAATCGCAACCGATAACAAAATTGTACTTGTTGCCGGTTATGTTTTTATTGTAATGACACAGATAGCCTACCTGATTGCGTACACAAAGACAATTAAAAAAAAATTAGATAACATTAAAAAACTGTTGATATAAAATTAATCTTCTTTAATCTATGGAGATTAAGATGAGTATGAAAATATTTTTAATTATAATCTTTATAGCTCTTGATATTGCCTATGGACAATTTGGTATTAAGGCAGGCGTTGCCTTATCGGGTTATCAGCCATCACAGAATATTTCGACTGAGTACAACCACGACTATCGACCTTTTCTTGGATATGAAATTGAGTGGGTTCAGAATGATGCAGGTTCTCCCGACATTGGTTTACAATTAGGAATCTTTTATACTCACACCATTTCTAAATACTTTGCTCTTCAGCCGGAATTGTTTTATTCGCAAAGAGGAATAAACTTTTATAAGACCGAACTATATAACACTTCATACAATTTAAATGTAAGCTATCTCGAAATCCCTATCTTGTTCAGGTACAAATTACCGTTTGATTGGATTGCGGCACCAAGTGTCCTGGCGGGCCCGTATGCTGCTTTCAAACTAAGTGCAAACCGAACATTAAACATTTGGGAAGAAAACAGTACAAAAAGCATATCCGGCGTTAAAAATTTTGATTACGGTTTGGTCTTCGCAATTAATTTTGAATTTTCAGAATTATCTCTATCACCGATGCTCGAGATAAGATTTAATTTGGGACTTGCAAACACTATGGAACAGCCGGAAGAGTTTATGAGTTTATATGAAGATCCCGGCTCGGTAAAACTTTATTCATTTTCCCTTGTGACAGGAATTAAAATCTAGATTACTAGAAATGAACAGGAATGTAAAACATATTTTTATTTTGTTCGCTTCACTACACTTTTTGTTCTATCAGTGTTCATCACCGTTTGAGCCGGATGTGGAGGAGATTGCTGATCCCGAAAATGAAATCATTAAAGAAATGGATGCAAATGATATTCCCTCTTTATCAGCCTGGATTGTAAAAGAAGATTCTGTAGTCTGGGAAAAATATTATGGCTATGCTGACATTACTAGTAACCGGCTGGCTGATAAGAATACTGTATATGGTCTTGCTTCTATTTCCAAATTGGTAATCGTAACTGCAGTTATGCAATTATATGAGCAGGGATTAATTGATCTTAATACTGATATTAATAATTATCTCCCATTTGAAGTAAGAAACCCGAATTTTCCTGATGATAAAATAACGCCACATCATCTCTTAACTCATACTTCGGGTTTAAGCAAGCCAAAAGACGATTACGAAGTCCCGGGATATTATACATATTATCCTTTAGATTCTGCTCCTCCGCTAAGTGAGTGGCTCCCTCAGTTTATTATTCCGGAAGGAACTCATTATGTCCCTTCAATGTGGAAGAACAGCCGCCCGGGTGAAAGGGAAGAATATTCGAATGTTGGATGTACGTTACTGGCTTATGCTGTTGAGGTAATAAGTGATCTGGATTTTGCTGAGTATTGCAAGCAAAATATTTTTGAACCACTTGAGATGTTCAACATCAGCTATAATTACTCTGATCTGGATATGAATGACCTGGCTACCCTCTATGAATCGCCTAATCATCCGATTGGATTTTACCGCTTTCGCTGCTACCCGTCTGGTGATCTTAAAACTACAATAGATGATTTCTGCCACTTCATTATTGCTTATATGAACGGCGGGCAGTACAAAAACAACAGGATACTGGAAGAGAGGACGGTGCAGCAGATCTTAACGATTCAAAACCCTGCAAGCGGTATTTGTTTAATCTGGGATTGTTCGGTTGGTGAATGGTACGGTCACACAGGTGGAAAGCCGGGTGTTGCAACCTGTGTAGAATTTCAGCGGGAGACTAAAGTGGCTCTGATGATTGCTATTAATTACCATAACTCTTCAGTGTATCCCGGTAACAAGATACACGCACTAGTAAGGAGAATGGTTCAAAAATATTACTGATTTAAATTTAAGCGGTGTATAAGAATTACAATGAAAAAGATGATTATAAAATTTTCTTTTGCTCTTTTATTGGGAATACTCTTCAGCACTCCTGCCCAGAATACTATAACTTTCCAGGTAGATATCAAAGAAGCAATAGTTAAAAATATTTTTTCCTATCCTGATGATAAAATAATTGTGCGTGGAAGTTTTGAGGGTTGGAACACTGATGATTATGTTCTGAATGATGATGATGTAGATTCTGTTTTTTCAGAAAAATTTAATATCCGTGGTAATTCTGAATCTGTTATTGAGTACAAATTTGTAATTCTCAAAAGTGCCGGCGAAATAGTCTGGGAATATTTTCCAAATCCCGATAATCCTCCCTACGGCAATCGGAAACTAACCCTTACCGGGAATCCACAATTACTTCCAATCGAAAACTTTCAGCTTAACTCTGAAATTAATTTGTATACAAATGGGGGGAAATTGTTCGGCATCAAGGAACTTCAAAATGATTTTATGGAATTGAGAAAGTCACTTGAGGAAATTCACTGTTGTTTGTACGAATACACCAACAAAGAAGTTTTTGATAGCCTGTTTGAATATCAGTTCAAGCTCATCAACAAACCAATGGATTACCACGAGTTTTTTAATATTTTAAATCCAGTGATTGTAAAAGTGGGTTGCATGCACACTGGAATCTGGATGCCAAACGAATTTTGGGAATTGGGTGCAGATAATTTATTTCCGCTTCAGCTAAAGTTGATTGAAGAATATGCTGTAGTATCTGGTTATTATAACGATACTGTACAAGTGCCAATTGGAAGCATTATTCTGGAAATAAATTCTCGCCCGATAAATGAAATAATAAATAACGTTAAAGATAGCTACTCTGCTGATGCGATGAATGAGCAATTTCAACTCGCACAGTTTGAAAATAGATTTCCGATGACTTACACAAGCATTTATGGTTTTCCCGAAAAATATACTGTTACCTATGCTCTGCCGGGGCGAAAAACCAGAGAGACAAAAGAGCTTATTCCGGCAAATCTTCAATCAGTCAGAAAAATTGTTTCTAAGAATTTCAATTACCCGCCGCTTATACTTAAGATATTGGAAGATAGAAAAACTGCAGTGCTTAAAATACCTTCCTTCATTTTTTATGATCGTGTAGAATATTTCACAAATTTTTTAGACAGCTCCTTCAATGAAATAAAGAGCAAAAAAATTAATAACCTTATCCTGGATTTGCGCGGCAACGACGGCGGTGATCCTTTTTGTGCAGTACCACTGCTTTCATATCTGGAAAAGGAACCAGTCAAATACTTTGCAAAAGAATATGGAAAGTATTCTGAGTTTGCTAAACCCATCCCTCTGTCAAAAAATCATTTTGAAGGAAATCTTTATACACTTATTGATAAATACTGCGGTTCTACAAATGGACATTTTTGTGCTCTACTAAAGTATCACAGGATTGGAAGGCTGGTTGGAGAAGAAGGAGGTTCCACATATAAATGCAATGCAAGAGTTGAGGAGTTTCCCCTTGGGAACACTCATCTGATTGTAAATATTGCACAGGAAACCTATTCTGCTGCCATTGAGGATATGGATAAGACAAAAGGAGTAGAGCCGGATTATTATGTCGAACAGAATTATAAGGATTTTCTAAATGGTGATGATACTGTAATGAAATTTACTTTACACCTAATAGAAAAGGAGGAAAATTAACATGGAAACAAAAGACTATTTAAGTGTAGCAGCTTTCGTAGTTATTACCCTTGCTGCTTTCATTGTCGGAATTGCAACAGATAACAAAATTGTACTTGTTGCCGGTTATATTTTTATTGTAATGGCACAGATAGCTTACCTGATTTCGTACACAAAGACAATTAAAAAAGAAGTAGATAGCATTAAACAATTATTAATTAAAAAGTAAAATTATTTATTAATGGAGGGTAAAAATGTTCGGGAAAAATTTAACTGCTTTATTATTTCTCTTTGCGATAATATTTCTATCTGCGTCTTGTGACAGTCCAGACACTGGTAGGGATATAACAAAGAAAGACGAGACACAAAAAAGCACCTCGGTAAATGAAAAGATTGAGAGCATCAATCGTCTTCTTGAAGAAGCAACTCTTAAGGGAAACTATGAAGCGCTGCTCGATTACTACACTGAAGATATTATTGTAGCCCCGGGAATTAGTCCTGTAGTTAAGGGAAAGACTGCAATAGTCGAAAGCTATAAAGAAAACAGAAAGTGGGAAGTCAAATATCATTCATTTAATGCACGGGTTGAAGAAATCTGGGAATACAATGACAACGTTTTCGAGCGGGGATTATTTGGGATGTCTTATTCTTATAAAGATCATCCCAAACCGAAAGCTTATTCCGGTTCTTACTTCACAGTCTGGCAAAAAGAAAAAGATGATTCGTTAAAAATAAAATATGTCATGTGGAACCTGAACTTTGATCCATGTGACTGATTTGGTCGGAGAGTAAAATGAATATAACAATTTTTTTTGCGGTGATTGCCGGTATTGCCCTTATTTGGTATGTGGTTTCAAGCATAATGATATATAACGAACTAAAGAAAAGAAATGTAAGAGTCAATTTTATTTTTATCCGCTTTATGATCATTCCATATGCAAATAGGTACAAGGAAATAACTAAGAAAGAAACTGGCAAGGTTGGTTCATTGTTTTATCATTGGTTAATTTCAATCAATGTGACACTGGTTTTTGCTGCTGTTGCGATAATTTCCAAAGTGGCTTAATACAATACTTGCTGGAAGAGATAAGCAACTTGAGTATGCAATTGAGATGCTGAAATAATATTGATGAATTAGATTTTAATAAAAGAGTATAAAAATGAAATATCTCATAGCAATACTAATTTTATGTTTTTGTTCTTTTAAAACATATTCACAAATCTATTCCGGTCAATTAACAGATCTTGAAAACGGACTTCCAATACAATATGCAAATATTGGAATTCCAGGTAAAAATGTTGGAACAGTTTCGAATAGTGTGGGACGCTTCCAGATGGAATTGAGCGATGAGTTTGATAACGATACATTGTGTATTTCCTGTATTGGGTATGAGAGTAAAAAATATTTGATAGCTGAATTAAAAAATATTTTAAAAGATATTGATCAGGTTAAGATCGAATTAAAACCAAAAATCTATCAGCTTGAAGAAATAATTGTCAAACCAATTGATCTTGAAACCTATACCCTGGGAAATTTCTGCGAGCCGGATTCACCTACGGTAATTCTTTTCCTTCAAAAAATTTGGGCACGGAAATAGGCGTAATGATTAAACTTCCGGAAGATGTTGATAAGGCGTATTTGAAGGAATTAAGATTTTATGTGGGCGAATTTACTTACGATTATTTTACTGTGCGGCTGAATGTATATAACATCAAAGATGGTCTGCCCGATAAAAATATTTTAAACGAACAAATATTTATTGATATAAACTCAACCGGTGAATACATAATAGATCTGCAAAGAAAAAATATCGCAACTACCGGGGACTTTTTCGTTTTTCTTGAGTACTTTTAAAATTCCGGATCAGCATGAGGGAAAACTGATATTTTGTGCAGTCCATAATCCTGATATATATAAAGGTAATGGATACTATCGATTAACCAGTCATGGTAAATGGAATCGTGAATACGGAGATAATCTGGGATTTTCAGTTAAGGTTGAGTGTGAAGAATGATAACATCAGTAATATCCTTATAAAGGATTGCAATAGAAAAAATATAATAGATCAGATTCCGGCAGATATCCGCGTCGAACAAACTGAAGCAGATATTCTTAATGGAAGAGATAAACAATTAGAGTATGCAATTGAAATGCTGAAGTAATCCTTTCCCGAACTTGCTTGCCTCGCCGACCTGTCAGGCGAAATGAAATGAAGACTG
>CAVOPS010000005.1:0-59787 GCA_963698155.1 uncultured Ignavibacteriaceae bacterium
AAAATGCAGCGCAAGGATTATCCTCAACTTGTTTTATTATATCATCGAATTTCATACTATTTTATCTGTGCAAAAAAAAATAAATACAACTTCAAAATTGTTTGAGAATCTTCTATGCAAAAACCCCGTCTTTCCTTCTGGCAAATATGGAATATGAGCTTTGGATTCCTCGGAATTCAATTTGGTTTCGCCCTTCAAAATGCAAATGTAAGCAGAATCTTTGAAACTTTAGGAGCCAGCATTGATAACATCCCGATACTCTGGATCGCAGCTCCTGTAACCGGTTTAATCGTTCAGCCGATAATCGGACATATGAGTGATAAAACCTGGAACCGGCTTGGACGAAGAAGACCATATTTTCTTGTTGGCGCAATTCTGGCTTCGGTGGCTATTATCTTCATGCCAAATTCTCCGGCTCTTTGGGTTGCAGCCGGAATGCTCTGGATTATGGATGCATCAATTAATATTTCGATGGAACCATTCAGAGCTTTTGTTGGCGATATGCTTCCTTCTGAGCAAAGGACTCAGGGTTTTGCAATGCAAAGTTTTTTTATCGGAACAGGAGCGGTTATTGCTTCTGCTTTACCATATATGATGACAAACTGGTTTGGAATTGCTAACGTTGCACCTGAAGGAGAAATTCCTGATTCGGTAAAATTCTCTTTTTATTTTGGCGCGATTGTTTTTTTTCTTGCAGTTGCCTGGACGGTTTTTAGTACAAAGGAATATTCTCCTGAAGAGCTTAAGAAATTCTCCGATGCTGAAAGTCAAAAGTCAGAAGTCAAAAGTCAAAAAAGAATTAATGTATCGGCATCAAAATTTATTAAAGATGGTTCAATCTGGTTATTGCTTGGAATTTTAATTACAATTCTGATTACAATCAGTGTTACTGAAATTGATTACGGATTGTATGTGCTTTTTGTTGGTGGTGCTGCTTTCGGAATTTTACAAATCATTGCCGGTTATCTTGTAAAAAATAATAAAACTGAAAACGGATTTGTTGTCGTACTAACTGATCTTTACAATATGCCAAAAACAATGAAACAGCTTGCAGTCGTTCAATTCTTTTCGTGGTTTGCATTGTTCGCTATGTGGATTTATACAACTCCTGCTGTTACTCATCACGTCTACGGTGCAACAGATCCAACAACACCTTTATATAATGAAGGCGCAGATTGGGTGGGAGTATTGATGTCAGTTTATAATGGATTTGCTGCGGTGATGGCATTCGTTCTGGTTTGGCTGGCAAAGCTAACAAGCAGAAAAACTGTTCATCTTATAAGTCTGGTTGCAGGCGGATTGGGATTGGCATCTTTCTTTCTTATTAAAGATCCAAACTTGCTTTTAGTTTCAGAACTAGGAATTGGACTTGCCTGGGCTTCGATTCTTGCAATGCCTTATGCAATACTTACGGGCTCATTACCTGCAGAGAAGATGGGAGTTTACATGGGAATTTTTAATTTCTTTATAGTCATTCCACAGATAACGGCAGCGAGCATTCTTGGATTCTTTGTTAGAAACATTGTTGGCGGAGAAGCGATTTATGCATTGGTTTTGGGTGGTGCATCAATGATTATTGCAGGTATTATGGTCATGTTTGTAGATGATGTGGATTGATTGAATTTTTCTGTAGAACCGCGATTGAATATTGAATGTTGTTCCTTAACGCTCTTACGGAACGATATTTTATTTGGAACAGTCGGGAGACTGTTCCTTACATTTTTACATAGAATATTTTTATTGTAGGGTTCAGATTCCTGTCTGAACCGATAGATATTAATTAATAAAAATGATATGAAAGATTTTCCCAAGAGAAAAAGTACAAGATTAAAGGAATATGATTATTCACAATTTGGATACTATTTCATAACTATTTGTATGAAGAATCGAAAGGAATTCTTTTCCAAAATCGAAAATTCAATTGTTGTACTTTCGAAGTTCGGAAAAATAATTGATGAAGTACTGATTAATATCCCCTCTTATTACAATGTAGAGATTGACTGTTATATAATTATGCCTGATCACATTCATTTAATTATTATTCTAGACAAAGATGAGAATAAGAAAAATTATTCATTATCTGATGTTATGGGGAAGTTCAAGTCATTCTCTTGTAAAAAAATCAGAGAGGTATTAGAAGATGATGAAAAGTTTGAGTGGCAGAAATCATTTTATGATAGAATAATCAGGAATGAAAAGGAATTATATCAAATAAGAAAATATATTAAGGAGAATCCATTAAGATGGGAAATTGAAAAAGATAATCCGGAAAATTTAATTATGTGAAATGTAGGGAACGGACTCCCGTCCGTTCCGATTGATTTTTTGTTTACGCTGGTTACCGAAGTAATCCTATAAATATTTTTCTTATACACAATACGGATCGATCAGGAGATCGATCCCTACAAGGCATTATGTAAAATATTATTTTAATGTTTTGGCATGATGTAGATGCTGTTAACAAACTAAATTATCCCCCAAGACTCAAAAATAAAATTGCTAAAAGACCGCTGGTGAGAGCTAAAAATCCCCAGCGGTTTAATTTTTCCTTCCAGATCAGAAATGCCAGAAAAGTCGTAAATACAATTATTCCCACATTAATCAATGGATAAACTAGAATAGCTGGTAGTAATGCAAGTGCACCAAGCAGAAAGATTGTACTGAATACATTCGGGATACCAAGAACTAAACCCAATAAAACTGTGTTCTTACTTATTTTTACTTTTTTTGATATGATATAAAGTGAAGAGTAAATAAACGCCGATGAAAAAATAAAGAATATGAAGTATGGTTCTTCCTGCTCAGGTCTCCAGCTTTTAAAGACCTTGATCGCAAAATCAGTTAGACCTATTGCTACAAACACTGCTAAAAGAAAAAAATATTTCAATAAGCCTTCCCCTTCCTTATGATCTCCCTTAACACTAAAATAAAAAAATATGAATGTGATTACCGTAAATGCAAATCCAAGCAAGTGAAGTTCATTTGGCAGTTCATTGAAAATAATGATTGATAAAAGAATTGGAATAATTACAGATAATCTTGAACTGGTAGTTGCTAAACCTGTGCCTGCATAGCTGATAGCTTTAGCAAAAGCAAAAAATGAAAGACAAACAACAACCCGAGTCCTGCACCAAATATTAAGGTTTCAACAGAAAATATTTTTGTGTCATTTAGAATGAGAAGTATTAAACCAATTAATAAAGCAACAAGATAATTACCTGCCAGAAGAACAATCGGCTCTCCTTTTTTAGTATCGCTGTATTTTAGAATTAAAGCAATGCTGGTAGAGCAGAGAATGGTGAGTAAGAGAAAATGCATCGAAGATTATATAGTTATTAAGAAACAGTTATACTAATTGAAAAAATATAAAACAACCAAACAAAAACCCCCGCCATAATTCAATGACAGGGGCCTGCTCCTGGCATCTACTCCGAGAGATATGTATTTACCTGAGACTGAAAATTATTTAATAAGAATCATCTTCCTCGTTTGAATAAATTCACCTGCCTGCCCGGCATTTGGCGTGGCTCTGAGTTGATAAAAATAGATTCCGGATGCTGGATACCGAATGCTGGATTCTTGTCCGCTTATTGCGAAAAACTCAACTTCGTATTTTCCTGCAATTTTATATTCATTAACAAGTGTGGCAACCTCATTTCCAAGTGCATCATAAACTTTCATTGTAACAAAACTGCTAACCGGTAACTGATAACTGATCACTGTACTTGGATTAAATGGATTAGGATAGTTTTGGTAAAGTGAATTCTGATGGAGACATAATCTCAACTTCAACTGAATGGTGAATAAGTGAAGGTGCCATCAAAATCAATTTGTTTTAGTCTATACTGATAAACACCTGGTTGAACATTTTCATCAATAAAAGAATAATTAATTGGTTCAGTTGTAGAGCCATTACCTTCAACAAACCCTATTAGTTCCCAATCTTTTAATATTTCAATCTTGCTATCTTGTAATCTTTCTATCTCGAATCCTTTGTTATTTGTCTCGGTTGAAGTTGACCAATTGAGATGAACAGCATTTCCCTGAACAGTTGCTGTGAATGAAGTGAGTTCCACAGGAATAACAGGTTGACCAAGTTGTCCCGAAGGATTAATATCTTGAGCATAAATTCCACTGGCATCAAGTCTTCTATCACCCCAAACAAGTTTGCAATTTTTATAGACATCCATTGCAGTTTCCATTTGCAGCTTTTCCTTAGTTGGATTAGAAAGAGTTACAATATTACCTGGCCAGATAAATGCCCCGGAAGTATCGCAGGCAAATCCCAGAGTTTTTGTATTCAAACCCGAACCATCACTATCTAAATAAAAAAGATAAACCTTTTCTGATCCCATATGTGATGATAAGATCACTGATAGATTTAGTATTCGGAGCACTTAAAGGAATAAAAACTTTTCCGCTGTTTCCCCAAAGTCTGCTTCCTGTTGGTGAAAACTTTTGTCCATAAATTCCATTTTGATTTTGGTTCGGTTCTGTTTCCATCCAGAACATATAAGTTTCCTGGGTTGCAAGATTGAAAGCTACTTGCGGATAAAATTTATTTCTTTGTGCCGCTAATGAGCCTTCGGAACCATTCGCCGGGAAATACAAACTACCTGTTGAAGAAATACGTTGAACGAATGAGCTGGAAAGATTATTTCCAGCCCTTCCATCATACCAGGCAATGAGTGCTCCATAATTTCCATCGGATTCAACTTCAGGAACCTGGTAGAAGGCCATTTGTCCGTTATCCTGAATCATTACTCCATTAGTTCCCCACAACAACTGTCCATTTGCATCAAGTTTATGTGCTCTTATTCTCACTTGATACATCCCGGTTTGTACTGTATGCACAAGTATAGTTTGTCCATTATCAGATTTTACCACAGCAGGATAGCTGTAATCTTCCGTTGCACTTTGAATAACAATTGGATTAGTTCCCCAAAGTTTTTGACCGGTTGGAGATAATTTTTGCAAAGCTATTGCCTGTGCAGTTTCAGAAGTGATCCAGGCAAAAACAAAATTGCCATCACTGGTTTCCGTTAATGTTGGTGATGGCTGAAAGCTATCCCCGGTTGAAATATCAATTCCATTACTTCCCCATAAAAAATCTCCTGTGGGACTAATTTTATAAGCAAAGGGTTTTAGCAAACCTCCTACCCGTATATCACTGAATACCAATACGGCATTATTGTTCTGATCGCAGATCAAATCATAATCCGTTAACCATGTATCCTGTGGGTTATTACTTATGAGAAGCCCGTTTGGTGCCCACAACTTGTATCCAAGTGGATCAAGTCGTTGAAGATAAACATTATATGCACCTGAACGAGTATCAAACCACGAGATATAGCAACCACCATCTGATGTCATTGCAATCTTTGCAAGCGCTTGCTCACCCGCCACATCACAAATCATTAAGTTTACATTTGGATCAGTTGACCATTGTGCGAAAACAGATTTGAAGATTAGTAGAATTGACACGAGAAAATACTTTTTCATTGGACTACCTATTAATTATTTAATATTCAATATTATCTTAATACTATTTAATTAAAATTAATTTATTTTTGAATTAATGCATCCATAATTTGCATTAAATAAACTGAAGTTGGTCTATCTATTGTATGCTGACTTATGTATTTAAATATAACTGTTCCATCCTTATCAAGTAAAATGAATGTTGGCAGGTTTTGTTCAACCTTTGTGCCCCACCATTCCGTTCTAAAAATATCAAGCCGTTCAGAAAGTTCATGTTTCTCATCTGATAAAATTCTAAAAGGCTGAGGAGTTTCTCCTTTATTAATGGTAAATGTTTTAGGATAGTGTTTATTCGCAAAATGTACCCAGGTCATTGCTCTTTCATTTGTTAGTGTATCGGGATTATGTTTTCCTGCTTCAAGTGATTCATACACTTCAGGCATATCCATCAGCCATTTCGCAATAGTGCTATCAGCATAAGGTAAAATGAAAACCAAATCCAGATTATATTTTTCAGCTAATTTTTTATTATGAAATTCATCTACCAGGTCTAAATATTCGTAGGCGCAGATGTCGCACCAAACATCTTTGTCATAGTAACCTCTTGGAAAGACCAGCAAAACATTTTTCCCTTTTTCATCTGATAGTTTAAATTCACCTGCCTTATATACTGGAAGATTAAATTCTTTTAATGGTTCACCGATTATTGCCAGGTCGAGTGGCTTTTTTTGCGGGAAGTTGTTAATACACAAACAGAAAACAATGAACAAAACAGAAAAGAATTTATTTTTCATTTTACCCTCCGATTTTGATATAAAATTTAATTAATATACAATCTGCTTCGGGAGAGTATTCGGCAGTAATTTTCAGCAAGTCAACAGAAATTAAGCTCTGAAACTCTAACCCTCACGGAGTAGAGAAAAATTGCCATTGGAAACTTTGAACTATTTTTAACAAAGTCAAAATCTTTCGGTTGATGAATGGCAAACAAAAACCCCTACCAGCTTTATTTGATAGGGATTTGAATCGGATTATTAAAATTAAAATAAGCTGGCTGGTTAATGCCCGCCTTTTGATTGTGCAATTTCCAAAGCAGTTGACCTTGGTTCCTTTACAAAGAACCAAAAGAAAACTGAGAAGCAAACGAACACCCCACAAAGAATATATAGTAACTGATAATTCTGAGTTTCAGAAATAATATTTGCAACACCTTGACTCATCATTTGTGGAAGAACTACTGCAAGATTAAATATTCCCATAAACAAACCCATCTTAGCCTGATTTATTCTTTCAGTCATAATTGAGAAGATTATGGAAATAACTGCCGACCAGCCAATGCCGGTTAAGAACATTCCCAAATAAAAATTAGCTTCGTACCTGCCTAAGAATGCAATATAAAAATATCCAACAGCACTAAAAGCTAATGCTGCAGTGTAAGTATTTACTCGTCCAATTTTTTTTGCGATAACCGATAGAACAAATGGAAAAACTGCACCAACAGCATTAAGTATTAAAAATCCCAGCGAAACAATGTTACCCGTTGTAGCATCTTTACTTTGAGTTGTTGATGTTAAAAACTCAGCAAATTTATTTGCAAACACATTCGAAAGATCAAGATTTGGAACGATTTGCTTATCAATAAAAAAACCAGACATAACGAACATACTTTGAAATGCAATCCATGTAAATGTATGAGCAAGCATAATTTTTTGAAATTCATTTGTATCAGATTCAGACTTTCGGCCTTGAACAATTATCCAAAATCCAATGATGATTGTGTAAACCAAGCTGAGTATTAGTAAAGGATTATGAATAAATCGTAATTCATTTTGATAGAAATGGAATATCAAACTAAAAACACCAAAAACTAAAAATCCATATAAAGGAAAAATAGATTTAAATATATCCAGAACTGTATGCTTTTCAGATTTATCCTCAGTTTGATCTTTTAAATCCCTTGGTTCTTCAATAAATAAAATTGGAACAACAGAACAAGTAAATACAAATACTGCTGCAATTAATAGAAGTGTTTCATTTCCAAAACCATTGAAAGAAAATATGCTAACACTCCAAACGTTCCGGAAATAACCTGCATCCATACATAACCAGTAGTTCTTTTTTTACCTTCGGGAGTTAAATCGGCGATGATAGATCTTGCAGGATTAAACGTAACATTAACGGATAAATCCAGAAGTAATGCGATGACAGATGCAATCAAAATAATACTCGTAATTCCGGTGGCCTCAGAAATAACTCCGATTTGAGGCAATGCTAAAAACATAAGTGCACCAACAATTCCGCCGATCATAATAAATGGTCTTCTTCGGCCATTAAGAAACCAAACATTATCACTTATCATTCCCACGATAACCTGACCAAAAATTCCTGCTAATGGACCGGCAAGCCAGACAAAAGCTACTTCGTGAATATTTAATCCAAACTTTTTACTCAATATCCAACTTAATGCTGCTATTTGTGTAGATAATGCAAAGCCTACAGCCGTTGCCGGTAACGCAAGTATTGCATAAAAAGTATTCGTGAGCTTTTTCTGTATTTCGAGCATTTTATTTCCTTATTAAAAATATTTCTGCGGTCATTTTATTTAGAGTAAAATTGTTTATTGAACTGAGATTAATTTCTTCCTTTGATTTCAAATTGAATAATCCTTTAGCCTCCGGTAAAAACATTTTTATTTGAGAAGACTCCAATGATAATTCTTCCTCATTCGGAATTAATTAATATCATGCCATTTCGTCTTCATAAATCTTTACTAAAACATAAACATTTTCGAATGGATAGATGTGTCTTAATTTTCCTTTTGAGAGAACAGGATATTCATTCCTCAAGTCTTAACAATTCATAAGGTAATTATAAATATCATTTTCAAATTCTGTTCTTCCTTGATTGTGTAAAAGCATTTCTTTCATCGCCAACAAATCCTCCGGGAAATGGCTGTCTGAGTTCTCCGTGTTTAGTTCCACCTTTTATTCCGATTTCGGTTCCATAAAAAATTGAAGGAATACCTCTTGAAAACAGAACAAGATTAAGTGCTATTTTGAATTTTTCAACATTATCATCGGCAACCAAGCATTGCACGATCAACATCGTGATTATCAAAAAAGACTAAAAGGTTATCCGGATCAGAATAAACATTATCCTGTGCAATAGTTTCATAAACTTTATAAATACTTTTTGATCCGCTCAGATAATCACGAATTGCATCCGATAAAGCAAAGTCAGTAACTGAGGGAAGGTTGGAATCAAAGTTAATTTTACGAACTGGTGAATTCGTCTGATATCCAGAAACAACCGAAGGAACTCCCTGCCAGATTTCCCCAACGATATTGAAGTTCGGATATTCTGTTCAAAATTGCTTCTGCCCATTCAGCTAAATACTTTTGATCATTATATGGATATGTGTCTTCCCTTATTCCATCAATCCCAGCATACTCAATCCACCACAGAGTATTCTGTATTAAATAATTTTTTAGAAAAGGATTTCGCTGATTCAAATCAGGCATATAATCAGTGAACCATCCCTGCTGATTCATCTTTACAATTGTTGAATCACCATGAATATCGAGGAAAGCCATCTTGTCATGTGATGCCGGAATAAAATTTTCTGGTGAACCGTTAAACCAATCCTGGCATTGGAAGATTATTTACCCAGTAATGATTGATCCCAATATGATTACTAACGTGATCAAGAATTATTTTCAATCCACGTTTGTGTGCTTCATCAATTAAATTTTTATAAAGTTCATTGCTTCCAAAACGAGGATCAATTTTATAAAGATCAGTTGCTGCATAACCGTGATAGCTCATCCACATATTGTTCTCAAGCATCGGAGTAATCCAAACCGCAGTAACGCCAAGTTCTTTCAGGTAATCCAGTTTTGAAATAATGCCTTCAATATCTCCACCTTTTCGTCCATCCAGATCGGTAGATTTAAATTGATCGAGAGAATCACCGATAGTATTGTTTGAAGGATTGCCATCACAAAATCTATCTGCAAAAATCAGATAGATGACATCTTCATTTTTAAATCCACGATGTTCTGTTGCTGAGATTTCTCGACTTAGTATAGGGTAGATAATTTCTTTTTCAATATCATCATTAAAAAAAACAAGTTCATAATCATTCGGTTCAAGTTCATCTGAAATGCTAACATCAACGAAAAGATATGAGCCATTTTCAGTTGATTTAAAACTCAATATTTTTAATTTATCCTCAACTGATCTAACATTTACTCCATTCAGATTTTCACCGTAAACCATAAGCTGAACGGTATCCCACTTCATTCCAACCCACCAATTTGGAGGTTCAATTTTGTTCACGGAAAAATTCTGGGAGAAGCCAGTAAGGCTGTAAAAAACTATAAATATTAAGACTTTGAGAGTATTGAAATACAAAGAGGTTCTGTTATTATTGATTTATAAATCGGAAGTTAAAATACCCAAAGACCTGTAATTTTGAAAGACTTTTTTACCTGTTTCAATGATAAGTCGGATATTACTCTTACCAGATTTTAATATCTTCTAATTTCTTTAACCAAAGGCATAGTTATTGACCTACTATTTTATTCAAAACAAAAAAAATTTATAAGGGAAAACATATGATGCAATTTATAAAAACCCTTCCGATATTATTTGCCATTGGTATAATTGGACTTTAATGATTTCCTGTGAGGATGATAAAACAACTAATCCGCAGGATCAGGCACCAACAATTCCTCCACAATCAAGTATGATCATTAATTTCGATGAATTTCCTGATACATCTCGCTTAGTAAGATTGATTTTTCACTAGCTACAAAAAGGAATTGGGGTTGGGCTGCATGTAATGTAGCAGTTTGGAATTCTGTATTGACTTTAACTCTTGCTGTGCCTGTTGCTGCTTTTGTTGAAGCTTTCAATCATCAGCCGGTTAAGCAACCTGATGGAAGTTGGTTATGGCAATACAGTGTTACCGTTAAGAAGCACTATTCACTGCCAAACTAAATGGTAAAACAGTCACTGAAGGAGTTGAATGGAAAATGCTGCTAACAAAGCAAGGAGCATTTACAGATTTTGAGTGGTTCACAGGTTTCTCTAATCTTCCTGCAACTGAAGGAACCTGGACTTTAAATAAGGATCCTAATTCACCAACAGCATTTCTTTACATCGAATGGCACCGTAACACAACTGAAGGAACTGCGGATGTTAAATACACTAATATAATTCCAGCCGCGCCGGAAAATGGAAGCTACATTTTTTATGGGAAGACAAATGAAATACCTCATAACAGGTTCTACCAAATTTTCGGCTCTCAAGAAAACCGCATGATTGATATTAAATGGAATTACGAATCGCACTTCGGACGAATAAAAGATCCAATCTATTTTGAGAATGAGAACTGGAATTGCTGGGATGATAAATTAGATGATATAACCTGTCCTGAATAAAATAATTTACTATTGTAAAAACTTAAGGCAGTCAGTTTTGGCTGCCGTATTATTAGAAATCACTGCTCTCTCCCTCTCTACATTGTGTATGTAAAATAATAATTGTATGTTTCATAAAATTTTTTTCAGGAACTAAAATGCTTAAACAATATACTGCAATTAATAAAACAAGATGGAGACTGGTGGATAGGTTGGATTGAAGAAATACCGGGAGTAAACTGTCAGCGAAACGTTGGACATCGATGAGTTCGATTGAAAGTTTAACGAGTAACCCTCCGAGGAAGCACTAAATGAATTATAATAGGAAAGATGCTGTAGCGGCTGCAGGTTCAAGTTTTAAGGAGATTGTTATTTCAGTATGAAGCGGAAAGAACTTCTTCAGATATTCTTCGTTCAAAAGGCTGCGAGGAATTACGTGAAGGAGGAAAGACATTCCTGGTGGCACAATCCAAAGCTGAAATAAAAGATCTGCGATACCAAGACACAATCGAAATCAACATTATATGCCTGGCAAAAAAGATTTGTAAGGATTATAGGAGTTGAACCGGTTTTATATAACTAATCTAAACTCAATAATAATTTTCATTAGATGATATGCTTGATTACTGAAAAGGATTCAGCGCGCACATTTTAGCTGCTCCACCTTTCTTTTTTATTATTCCATTATTGATTGGAGCAACTTGTAGAATATTTTATTCCGACTTCATTACTTCCAACACTTCCATCAATAATTATCGGTCTGTTATTTTCCTGGGCATCATTACCTTTTATAATACTTTCATTAAGATCATTCTACAAAGTAAAGACAGCGTTTGATGCAAGAAGAACAACTACCACTCTAGTTACTACCGGCATTTATAAAATCAGCCGCAATCCGGCATATCTTTCACTTGTACTTTTCTATATTGGACTATCATTTATCATCAACTCAATCTGGATACTTATTCTTATTCTTCCTGCAATTTATTCTGTTCAGAAATTTTGTATTGAGAGAGAAGAAAAGTATCTCGAATCAAAATTCGGCAGTCAGTATCTCGACTATAAAAAGCAAGTCAGACGATGGCTCTGAAAATTTTTTCTCTCTGTTGCATTTAACATCAATTAAGGGGATTTTTGCTTTTGATTTTTCAAATGGAACATCTCGCTCAGGCTGAATGGAAAAAACAGACAAAGAAAAAAATATAACCGTAAACCGAAAGGCAAGGCACGAATATGCAATTTTACAAACATATGAAGCTGGAATTGTTCTTGTCGGAACGGAAGTAAAAGCATTACGGCAAGGCAAGGCAAATCTCGTTGATGGCTATGGAAAAATTGAAAGAGGCGAAGTCTGGCTTGTCAGTGTTCACATCAGTGAATACACACAGGGCAACATTAATAATCATGATCCGGTCAGAGATAGAAAGCTGCTTCTTAAAAGTAGTGAAATCAGAAAGCTTATTGGAAAAACGAAGGAAAAAGGATTAACTTTGGTTCCGTTGAGATTGTATTTTAAAAATGGAAAAGTGAAGGTTGAATTAGCGCTTGGCAAAAGGTAAAAAAGTTTACGATAAGCGTCATGATATAGCAAAAAAAGATTTCCAGAGAGAACAAGAAAGAAGAATTAAATATTAAGAAAACTGTCATTCCGAGGCCGACTTTAGTCTGGACGAAGCAATCTTCAATTCAAATGTAATTGCTTCACTTCATTCGAAATGACATCAGTATGAATAAATACTAATGAATAAAATATAAATTTCCTCCAATTACCGAGCAGATGGACCTCATTAAAAGAGGTACCAGTGAAATTATTCCTGAAGAGGAATTAGTTAAGAAATTAGAACGCTCTTCTAATGAAGGAAAGCCACTTAATATAAAACTTGGCTGTGATCCTTCGCGACCTGATTTGCATATCGGACATTCTGTTGTTTTAAGAAAGCTTGCACAGTTTCAATCACTCGGTCATCAGGCAATACTTATTGTTGGTGATTTTACAGGAATGATTGGTGATCCTTCCGGCAGAAATGCAACACGACCATCTCTCTCACTTAAAGAAACAAGAGAACACGGCGAAACTTATTTCCAGCAGGCATCAAAAATTCTGGATGCAAATCGAACAAAAATAGTTTATAACTCCGACTGGCTTGGCAAAATGAGTTTTGAAGATGTGATAAAGCTGGCTTCAAAATATACAGTCGCAAGAATGCTTGAACGTGATGATTTCACCAAACGCTACAAAGCCGGTGAACCAATCAGTATTCACGAACTCCTCTACCCTCTTGCACAGGCAATGGATTCAGTTGCAATTAAAAGTGATGTTGAACTTGGAGGAACTGATCAGAAATTTAATTTACTTGTAGGAAGAGATATTCAAAGAGAAAATGGACAGGAACCACAAGTTATTTTAACAATGCCTTTGCTTGTCGGAACAGATGGTGTTGAAAAGATGAGCAAATCTTATGACAACTACATCGGTATTTCTGAATCGCCAAAAGAAATGTATGGTAAAACTCTTTCTATACCTGACAGTTTGATTTACATCTACTATGAACTTGCTTCCGATATTTCTTCATCAGAATTAAAAGGAATAAAACATCAGGTCGATGATCCGAAAGTAAATCCAAGAGATATTAAAAGAAGACTTGCCCGCACACTGGTTAGAATGTATCACAGTGAAGAAGCAGCAATTCAAGCTGAAGAAGAGTTCGATAGAATCTTTATAAAAAAAGAAGTGCCGGATGAGGTTGAAGAATTTAAGATCGATGACAATAACTCAGAGTTTAATATATTAGACCTGATTCTCAAAGTTAATTTTGCTCCATCAAAAGGTGAAGCCAGAAGATTGGTCACACAAGGTGGAGTTTCAATCGATGGAAATAAGATTACAGATTTTAATTTTACTACTAAGCTAAACGATGGAATGATTCTGAAAGTTGGTAAAAGAAAATTCATAAAATTCATTAATTAATCCGGCTTCGTTCAGCTGAGCTGAACTACGCCGTGATATAAAGGAGAGAACTAAATTGTACAGACCTACAAAAATCTTTTTCACCAAGGGTGTCGGCAGAAGTAAAGAATATTTAACTTCATTTGAATTATCATTACGATCCGCCCGGATTGAAATGTGTAATCTCGTATCTGTCAGCAGTATATTTCCCGGTAAACTGCCGCAGAGTTACAATCGAAGAAGGTCTAAAAGAAATTGAACCAGGACAAATTGTTCACGCGGTAATTGCCAGAAATTCTACTAACGAACCTAACAGATTAGTTGCTGCTTCTCTTGGTGTTGCATTACCAACCGATAAAAATGCTTACGGTTATTTGTCCGAGCATCATCCTTATGGACAGACAGAAAAGATTGCCGGTGAATATGCAGAAGATCTCGCTGCAACAATGCTTGCAACTACTCTCGGTATAGAATTCAATTCTGATATAGACTGGAACGAACGTGAAGACATTTATAAAATGTCTGGCAAAATTGTTAAAACGTTTAACATTACTCAGTCTGCTGAAGGTGATAAGAATGGTCTGTGGACGACTGTCATAGCAGCCGCAATTCTTCTGCCATAGAATCAAATATTTGTGGAACGTGGATTAATTGATTGGGTAGTTTTCTGGGGGATGGTTGCCGTCCTGTTTTTTATTGATCTCTACCTAAGTGAACGTAAAAGTGAAAAGATCTCATTAAAATCCAGCTTAATCTGGAGCACTATCTGGACAATCGCCGCTGGAATATTTAACATCTTCGTCTATTATGATCTTGGTAAGCAGCCTGCAATTGAGTTCCTGACAGGCTACATAATTGAAAGAACTCTCTCCTTTGATAACCTTTTTGTATTCCTGCTGATATTCGAAGTGATGAATATTAAACCGGAGAACCAGCCGCACGTTTTGAAATGGGGAATACTAAGTGCAATTGTTTTCAGAATAGTTTTTATTGTTGCAGGAGTTGGACTAGTAACTCTATTCGAGCCGATCATTTATGTATTTGGAGTAATACTTCTTTATGCAGCATACAAAATGGCATTCGGTGCTGAGCAGACAATAGATGTTGAGCATAACTGGTTAGTTCGACTTGCTAAAAAGTATATGAATCTTGATACCGATTATAAAGGAAAAAAATTTTTTATAACCAAAGGAGGTAAAAAATTTGCTACGACAATATTTATCACTTTCCTTTTGATAGAATCATCTGATATAGTTTTTGCAGTTGATTCTATTCCTGCAATAATTGCAATAACAAAAGACACATTCATTATCATCTCATCAAATATTTTTGCAATACTCGGACTCCGTGCACTTTACTTTGCACTTGCTGCACTTAATGAACTGTTTACCTATCTGAAATACGGTGTGGCTCTAATTTTATTTTATGTCGGTGTGAAAATGTTAACTGCGGAGTTTTATCATATTCCGACAGAGTATTCTCTCATTCTTATTCTCGTGATACTTACCGGTTCAATTGTTTTGTCACTTGTTTCATAAAGAAGAAAATAAGATTTAAAGAACGAGTAAGAGCAAGATTAGAATTTCTTACTCTTACTCCTAATCTTTTTCTTACTCTATCTTATCAAAACCATTTTCTTAGTTTCAATATATTCTCCTGCTCTCAACTGATAAAAATAAATCCCACTTGGAAGGTTAGCTGCATTAAACTCAACTTCATATTCTCCGGCAGGTTTTTCTTCGTTAACGAGAGTTGCAATTTCTCTTCCAAGTAAATCGTAAACCTTAATCGAAACAAATCGCGAAATCAGCAATTCGAAATTGATTTTAGTAGATGGGTTAAACGGGTTTGGGTAGTTTTGAGAAAGTAGAAATGAAATTGGTTGTGCTGGATTATGTTCTTCTTCAATAAAGGTTACACCGCCATTTGTGGTTTTCAAGATTGTTAAGTAATCTCCAACTGAATATCCAACATTTTCATCAGTAAAATAAACTGAAAAAAGTCTATTTTGAGTTCTGCTATTTTGACTTACCCAATTATTTCCGCCATTCGTTGTTTTAATTATTATTCCACTTTCTCCAGTGACGTAACCTGTAACTGAATCAGAAAAAAATACAGAAAAAAGCCATTTGCTAGATCCACTAATTTGAAAGTTCCACTCATTTCCACCATCTGTAGTCTTAAGAATAACTCCATTTTGTCCAACAATGTATCCTGTGTTTAAATCGATAAAAAAAACTGATCGAAGAGTAAAACCAACTCCACTTGACTGAGTTATCCATTCACCACCACCATTTGTAGTTTTAAGAATAGTACCACTTCTCCCGACTGCATAGCCAACATTATTATTTGGAAAATCAATGGATAAAAAACCTGCATTGTTCGTTTGTACACTCCAACTTATACCACCATCTGTTGTTTTATAAATTGATCCATAATAGTAATAAGGAGGGACTGTAGAGACATCCGCTGTCACAAAATATCCTTCTTCTTCATTTATGAAACAGATTGATGTAATTGTTTTGTCGGTTCCAGATGGTAGATATTCCCAATGATTTCCTCCATCAGTTGTTTTCAACACTGTCCCCCAAAGTCCGCCGGCATACCCCACATTTGAGTCGACAAAGGAGACTGAGGTTAACCAACTATATTCACCCCCTGATTGGTAGATCCACACATCCCCTCCATTTGATGACTTTAATATTTTCCAAACTCCTACAGCATAACCAGTATTTATAGTCGGGAAACAAACTGATAAAAGCCACCACTCTGACGTGTTTGATGGATTACTCCAATTTACACCACTATTTGTAGTATAAAGCATAATACCACCTTCACCAACCACAAATCCATTATTTTCATTTATAAATTGAATTGAATTAAGAAAATTATTTGCACCACTCGATTGAAAAATCCAACTTAATCCTCCATCAGTAGTTTTAATAATTGTCCCATATTCTCCAATAGCATATCCAGTTAATAGATCACTAAAATAAACTGAATTAAGATCATTGTTAGTGCCGCTTAATAGTTCAATCCAATTGTTACCGCCATCAGAAGTCCTTACAATTCTTCCATCCGTTCCAACCACATAACCGTTATTCAAATCTGTAAAGTATATTGAATGAAAAGTATTACTAACTCCACTTGATTGGCCCACCCAGTTAATTCCTCCATCTGTAGTTTTTAATATTGTACCCGTTTCACCTACTGAATAGCCATTAAGAGAATCTGTAAAATAGACCGCATAAAGTACTGCAGAAGTTCCACTGATTTGTTGAATCCAGTTATTCCCTCCGTCTATTGTTTTATGAATTCTTCCCTGAACTCCAACAATGTAGCCCGTATTCGTATTTATAAAATAAATTGAGTAAAAATTATTACTTGTACCAGCCACTTGACTTAACCATTCGTTACCACCATTCGTAGTTTTTATTATTGTTCCAAAATTTCCAACAGCATAACCGATATTTTCATCAATAAAGTAAACCGAATTGAGTGTATTAACTGTTTGATTTGATAAGTTTTCCCAGAAACCTCCACCATCTGTTGTTTTAAGTACAGTCCCAAACTCTCCAACTGCATAACCTATTAATTCATTAACAAAGCTTATAGATTTTAATGTATTTCCTTGTGGTAACGGATTCTGCCAGAACCAACCTTCTTGTGCATTTATTGTGAGACCTATTAAAAGGAGAGATAAAGCAAAGATGAATTTTGAGTTCATAATTAACCTCGTTAAATGATTACTATGAACTTAGTCAATTATGAGATTAGAGTAAATACTGTTTGCAAAAAATTTAATCCCCTCCTCTCCGAGGAGGGGTGGCACGAAGTGACGGGGTGGTGTAAAATATTGTTTGTTAAACTATGTTCATTGCGAAATTCTCCTCTCCCTTCCCTTAATCAAGTTCGGGACAGGCTCTCAGGCAGGAGGGGAAAACTCTATTTATTTTTTGAGAGAATCCCAATTATGTGAATGGTAACTGAGATGATGAGTCCAACCAGCATTGGCTCAACATCATTTAATACAGCTATGTTTGAAAATTCACTTCTTAAAAAATACCAGGCTATGCTTGAAATAAATGCTGTTATCATTTCAGCTAAAATTATTTTTTTGGATACTCTCAACTTTGGATAGTAAGCACTAACAACAGGAAGATATTATTCCCGGAATAAAAAGTGAACCGATCGTATACCAGATTTCAATAACAGAAGGAATAAAGTATGCAAGCAGAATTGCTATGACTCCTGAAATAATCAGTCCAATAATCGTATAAACTTTTAGATTTGATTCATCCGGTTTCGTCCTTAGTAGCGGACTAGCCGCGATAAATAAAGTCTCTTCCAATCGTTGTTCCGCTTAAAAATAAAAAGCTCACCTGAGTTGAAATTATCGTTGCAAAAAGTGCAGCATAAAAAATTCCTTTTACTCCTGCAGGTAAAACTTGTTCAGCAAAAAGAGGAAATGAGAGAACAGGATTTTCAAGATTTGGCAATACTGCTTTTGCAAATAATCCCGTCGTGGTTGTAAGAAAATCAAACAAAGCAAAGAAAAAGATTGAGATGATAATTCCCCATTTGGCAATGTTCCCTGATTTTGGCAGCGTAACATCTTTGGTGAAAACCGGGATCTGCAAATGTCCATAACGCAATTAAAAACCAGACAATAAGAAACGTCGGTGACATTCCTCCTGTAACTTTCAAATGATTTTCAGGAACGGATGATGAAAGAAAATCAATCGCTCCGAATTTCACTCCAGAGAAAATTACAATGAGAATAAATCCGGCAAACATCACAAAGAACTGAAAGACATCAACATAAACATTTGAACGAAATCCTCCTCTGAATCAAATAAACAAGTGATAGAAGCAGTGAAATGAAAAGTGCCGGAATCAAATCAATTTTAAAAATTAATGAAAGAAGATTTCCAGTCATTAAAAGATACGGTGCTGGAGAAACGAGAACGAAAACAATTACCGCAGAAACCAGTCCAACATTTCTTCCATAGACTTCAGTCAACTTATCGGGAATTGTAAAGAGTGATGCTTCCCTTATTTTCTTTGCAAAAAAGATCGCAAAAAGAAAAGCAAAAATGTAATAAGGAAATCCCTGCGTGAACCAGCTAACTAAACCATAACGATAAGTGAACTCCCCAACTCCAAGAATTCCGCCATACCAGGTTGAAACATTTACTGCAACGAATAAGAACAAGCTCAATTTTCTTCCGGAAAGTAAGATAATCGTTTGCATCGAGACTGGTTTTTCTGCCGGTATAGAATCCGATGAATAATACCGTATGCAAAGAATGCCAGTATTATCAGGATATCAACAAGACTAAAAGAGATCATACTCAATCATAGTTTTAACATCACGAATTACAAACACAACTCCATTAGCGATTTTCAGCTTGACCAGATTTTTCTTTGCAATGTTGCTTGTGCTTTCTCTTACTCCAAATGGAAGCGGAGTGTTTTTAAGTTCGTACTTCAATCCCTCTGAAGTAATTTTGGTTTTTGGTGATATACCGTAAAGTGAAATTGTTTCTCCAGGAAAAGTTTTCAACTCAACTTTTCCTTTGTAAGCTTTAAGAAATGAATTTTCAGCAATGAGAGAGATTTTAATTTGATGGAAAGAATTTCAGAACAATACCGAGATTGCAGAAAGTGTGATCAAGACGGTTTCCTGTTGCTCCAACAAGCAATGCTTCATCATACTTATGACTGATTGCATACTTAAGACACTTTTCAACATCAGTATCGTTTTGTCTTTTGAGTCGGATGATTTTTGAAACTGATTTGAATTCTTTCAATGCTTCAGCTGAAATGGAATCAAGATCCCCAATGATGACATCCGGAACAAGTTTCATTTTTAATGCCGAGTTAGCGCCGCCGTCAGCACAGATTAGCTTGTTGTATCCCTTTCTTCTGAAAAAAAGTAATTATACTTTTTTTAGGAGATTTACCATTTGCGAGTATGATGCATTTTTTCATATTGGCCCTCACCTTAATCCTCTCCCAAAGGGAGAGGAAATAATAATAATTGTTTAGTGTGCATATTAATTCAAACTACAGTCCAACCTGAATGCCAGCCAGCCAGTTTCTTTCTGCCGCTGGGAAAAATTCTTTTCCGATTGCATTCGCCGAATACAAATTATTAAAAATATTATTAACCTGCAGATAAACTTTCCACGGAGTTAAAAAATTCATTAGAGAAAATTCATAACTTAAAATAAATATCAGAAACAAAATAAGCTTCATTCAGATTATCAGAATAATCAACAAATCCGAGATAATGACTAAATAACTATTAAGTTTATCGTCATAATTATCAGAGATAAAATTCACCTACATATTTTCCGGTTAATCTTAAATAAAAACCCGATTGCTGAAAAGCGATTCCAATGTTTGCCAGCAAGTCAGGAAATCCGCTGATCCTGTTTCCGCTGAGATCAATCGAGTTTTGCAGCATCAATGAAAAACTTTCCTTCTTCGATTGTGTTTTTACTGACAGTTGCATTTCCGAATAATTCAAAATGATCATTCCAGAATTTTACGATTGCTGAAAGCTCAGCACCGAGATGAACTGAGCGATCAACATTTCCTGTAGTAGGTTGTCCGAATCTATCAACCTGCCCGTCTTTCACAATTTCATCATTGAATAACATATAGAACAGATTAAGAGTAAGAGAAAGATTATCCTGATTAAATGAAGCGCCAAGCTCAAAATCATTCATCGTTTCAGGTTGAACAAGAGGTTCATTAAAATTGTATGAACCATCAGCATTAACTTCGAATTGAGGAACTTCTCCTCCGCTTGATTCAGCAGCATCGTAATATTCTTTCAATCGAGGTTCTCTTGAAACACGTGCAAATGAAAAGTAAATGTTTAATGGATTAATTGGTTTGAAATTTATTCCGGCACGCGGATTCAGAAATAAATTATCTACAGTGAAATCCGTTCCGACATACTGCTCATTAAATAATCTGTATTTGTGATATGCCAATTGTAACTCACCAAGCAAGTTCCATTGCTCGTTTAATCGATATGATTCGTTTACAAATGCACTTAAGATATTTTTTTCTCCTTCATACGAATAGTACCTGTAATTTTTTGTAACACCGGGAGGAAGATTTTCAGCATAATTTATTGCTCCCCAGTGAAGTGAATTATGCTTCCGAAATTCTGCTCCAAAAAATAACGTTCCATTTGTGTGTTCAAAACTGAATCTGGGTATCCAGCCATACTGCCTGTTTTCAACCTGAGCTCTGATCAAAGCATTAGTTGGAATGTAGCTGGTATCAAATCCATTTTCCTTCAGCCTGAAATAATCATCATAAAAAACCGACCACGAACCATCGTAATCAAAAAAGCCTTCACCTAAAACTAAAAACAGAGCTGAATTCATTTTTAGATTTTCATTTATCTGCCAATCATTCAGAAATTCAAAATGTGGCTGTGAAAAATTCTCTATCTCCTCAGGTCTTCGTTGAAGAGTGTAAGTATAACCATTCTCATCTGCTTCCCAGTAGGAATAATTTTCTCTTCGAAGATTTTTATCCTCGACTGCGAATTTGGCAACGCCCGTATATCCAAGCCCATCGGCAATTGGTCCTCCATAAAAATTAAGTTGAGTTGTGAAATTTTTATCATATCGAACAGCAGAAAGAAAATAACTTCTGAAGTTGACCCAGGTTTGTTGTTTGTAACCCGAGCTTAGTATCTGTCCAAGCTTTGCATAGACAGAATATTTCTCGTCAATTAATCCACTTGAAAATGAAGCTGAATATTTTCTCGTTACATAAGAACCATAAGAGGCAGATAGCTCAATCTTTGGTTTATTTGAAAAGTTTGATGTGATAATATTTATTGATCCGCCAATTGCGGGATATCCAAATACACCAGAACCTGCACCTCTCTGAACTTGAATCAGCTCAGGTACTGGCAAGTAAATCAGGAAAATCGAGCCAGTAAACATTATGGTCTTCAGGATCATTTTGAGGAATACCATTGATGGAAACTGAAATTCTTCTCTGGTCAAATCCTCTGATGCTGAGATAATTGTACCCTATGCCGCTTCCGCTTTCAGAATAAAAAGTAGTTGAAGGCAGTTCGCTAAGATATTTAGGAATATCGTAAAGTGAATATGTTTTTTCTATCTCTCGGGCATTTAGCTGATCAAATGCGAGTGGAGTGAGTCCTTTCGTACCGATTGTTGCTTCAACTAGAATGGTCTGGGAAGGAATTGCTTTTTTATTCAAGTGAAAAGTGTAAACAACATTTCCCCGCTGATGTTTGAACAGCGGAGATATTAAACAGATCAGCAATAGAAACAATACCTGTTTCATAACCAACAAAACTTATATTTAGTGTATCAGTCTTAAATACTGAAGTTAGTTCAAACTCACCACTCCGGTCTGAGTAAGTTCCAACTCCGGTTCTGTTAGAAACAAAAATATTCGCATTAACTAAAGATAAATTAGTTTCAGCATCAAGCACTCTGCCCTGAATAGTAATATTGTTGAGCAAATGCTGAAATGTTTATCATGAAGAAAAGAACGATTAAGATTTTCATATCGCACCTCCAAAAAGAAAAAAGCCGTTTAATATCCGAAGGTTTCTTCGGTGAAACGGCTAAAATCTTAATCATTCCAATGTTGAGTGTGGGCAGGCTTTTAGCCCGTTTCCCTACGCTGGCATTACCCAGATCAGGTGTTAGGGTATTATCTCAGTCATCCCAAAGGCTCGGGATAACACCCCTAACGGCTTAAAGTTGAAAAAGAAAGAACGTTTTAAATACACCTAGAAACTAATAATAGAATTACAGGAAATCAACTAACTCTTAATTTCTGACCGATTATAATTTTACTGTTTGAAAGATTATTAAGTGTTTTTATTTTTTGAACAGATGTATTGTATTTAATAGCTATAGAGTAAAGAGTTTCACCATTCTCAACAGTATGATACCCATTTTTTGAATTTTGAGTAATACTACCGGAAGATTTAGGAATTTTTAATTCCTGTCCGACGATTATTTTATTACCGCTGATATTATTTAACTGTTGAATACTTGCAATGCTTACCTTGTAATTTTCAGCAATACCACCAAGCGTTTCACCTTTCTTCACCTTATGTGTACCAGAGTTCCCTGTGTTTTTTGAAACAGTTGTATTAGATACCTTATGATTGTTGCCATTGCCATTTGAATAAATTATAAGAGTCTTGCCTGCTACAATTTTACTGCTGCTCAAATTATTCCATCGCTTTATATTTTCGACAGAAACACCGTACAATTCAGAAATGGCTATTATGGTTTCGCCCGGTTGAATCTGGTGATTTACTGATTCACTTGTTAGTTCGTTTTTCTGAGATACGTTGTTTGAAACTAAATTTGGTGAAGCATCAGAATAAATTTTCAGAGTAGTTCCGGCAATTATTTTATTACCGCTAATGTTATTCCATTCCCTGATGCTTGAAGCGGAAACTTTATACATTTCAGCAATACCGCCAATTGTTTCGCCTGGCTTTATTTTATGATAGCTTACATTTCCTGTTGAAGTTTTAGTGCTTTCAACTAAAGAGCCTGTCGTTTCAGTTGAGTAAATTTTTAAGGTTTGACCCGATTTTACATTGTTGCTATTAAGTCCATTCCATTTCTTTAATTCTGAGAGGGAAACGTGGTACTTTTCAGCTATTTCACTTAATGAATCACCTTTTCTTACTTTATAATTGTAAACATTGCCCTTAGTGTTTTTAGAAGAAATATCCTTACTGGTGGGCGCGTAATCTTCATCAGTATATATTTTAAGTTTTTTGCCCGCAACGATTTTATTATTATCCAGATTATTCCATTCCTTAATAGCGGCAATACTTACACCATATTGAGTTGCTATCAATCCCAGATTTTCACCACGACTGATTGTATGATAAACGTAGGTTGGTTTTGAAGTCTCAGTATAAACTTTAGGAGCTTTTTCCTCAATTTCGGTACTTTTATCTAGACTAGCATAATAGTTCTGCTTATCCTGAGGGACATAAATTGTAACTTTTTGTCCAACTCTTATCGATGAAGTATAGGAAATATTATTCCAGTTTCTAACATCACTGACTCTTGCATTAAACAAGTCTGCTATCCCGAGTAAGCTATCATCTTTTTTAACACGGTAAGTTACAGGCACATATCCTTCAGGAATAATTGCTTCTATTGTCCCCACAGATTCCTTTTCTTCAACATAAGATTCTGTTAACAACATTTCATCGCTTTTATTTGTTGATTCTGAAACCGTTTCATCAACATCATTAACTGCCAAATCAATACTTTCGTCACTTTTTCCATTCAGCGAAATATAGGGAGATACATACTCCTGGTCGGTTTTATTTCCATTATCCTGTGCAACAGTTACGTCAGTATTAAATGAGTAATCGTTCTGATTTGGATTAACAAGAACAGGGATTCTCAGAGGAACACCAGAATATAATTTTGATTTGGTTGAGATGTTATTTGCATCTGCCAGTTCATAAACTGAAACTCCGTAAGTTTTAGCGATCTTATTAAGTGTTTCACCTTTTCTAACTTCGTGAACCAGAAATATTCTGCGAGCTGATTCAGGAATATTCTGCATCTGGGCTGCAAACTGTTCTAAAGAACCTTTAGGAATCTTTAGTGGATAACCACCCGGAAAATCTGGAGGCGTGCTTAGTTGAGTAAGTTCAGGATTCATGTCTTGCAATGTTTCCAGATCAGTTCCTGATATTGTTGCAAGATATCCAAGGTCAACTGCACCCGGAACATTATAGGTTTCAAATTGATGAGGTTTCTGAAATTCAATATTATTAAATCCGTATGCAACCGGATCCATGGCAATTATGCATACTGCAATGTATTGTGGTACATAATTTCTTGTTTCCTTTGGCAAATGTTTTCTTAATGACCAAAAATCATTCGCCCCGGATTTCTGCATTGCTCTCCTTACACGTCCCTCACCGCAATTGTAAGCAGAAAGTACAAGGTACCAATCACCAAGAGAGTTGTACAAGTCCTTTAAATGCCTTGCAGCAGCTGTAGTTGATTTAACAGGATCCCTTCTTTCATCATAATAAAATCCTCCATCTAATCCATAAAGACTACCTGTAGATTTAATGAATTGCCATAAACCAACGGCTCTTGCCCATGATCTTGCTGTTGGATTCAATCCACTTTCCATCATACTCAAATACATTAGTTGTTTAGGTACTCCCTCTGCGGCAAAAATGTTTGACATCATTGGAAAGTATTTCCCCGACCTTTCTAGCCACAAACGCATTGATCTTTCGCCTTTACCAGTAAAATAAGTCAGGTATTGTTCAACATACCCATTCACTTCAAGCGGAATATCAGCGGGAATAATTTCCCTTTCTTGTTTGCTTTCATCCGTAAGCTCAATCTCTGTAACATAGCCTTTCATCCATTCTTCAAGTGCAGCGAGAGATACTCCGGGAGGAAGTTCAGGTAATCCATCCACGTAAGATTTGTAGTCTTCTATGATAGCAGTTTCCAATTCTATATATGAATCATTATTATCAACACCTGGATAGTAGCTTAAGTTATTAATTATCCGTAAAGCCGATTCATAATTTTGAACGGCTTCTTCAACTAAACTTAGATTTTGTTTTTCAAGTGCGGTTAAATAGAATTGTCTAGCTTGCTCAAGCATCTCTGCAACAACATTACCCTTATTATTAAGTGCATCATCTTTTTTCTTGGTAATTTCATCACCGCTGCTACAGGAGTAGAGTATTGCCAGGGTTATAAAGATAATTGGTAACTTAAGAAAGTTTTGCCTCATATGTTCTCTCTGGTTGAAAATTTACTTTATCAAATTTAGTGTTTAATAAATCTTTTATCAAGTAGAAAATTAGATGTTTTCTATAACTCATCTAATAACATTAGCTTAACTATTTATAAGGGAATATTGCCGTGTTTCTTCTTAGGATTAGTATCAACTTTTGTGCGAAGAATATTAAATGCATTTACCAGCTTTTGTTTTGTTTCCCGGGGGATAATGACATCATCGACATAGCCTCTTTCAGCAGTGATGTAAGGATTAGCAAATTTTTCTATATACTCCGATAGTTTCTTCTCTATTTCTTTTTCAGGATCACTGGCTTTTGAAATTTCTTTTTTAAAGATGATTTCAACAGCACCTTTTGGTCCCATTACAGCAATTTCTGCGGAAGGCCAGGCAAAGTTAAAATCACCGCGAATATGTTTTGAGTTCATAACATCATAAGCTCCACCATAAGCCTTACGCGTTATCACTGTAACTTTGGGCACAGTCGCTTCGCTGAAAGCATACAATAACTTGGCTCCGTGTCGGATTATGCCATTCCATTCCTGCTCAGTGCCGGGTAAGAATCCTGGCACATCAACAAGGACAAGCATTGGAATATTAAACGCATCACAGAATCTAACAAAACGTGCCGCTTTTGTGGAGGCATTTATATCCAATACTCCAGCTAGAACTTGCGGCTGATTTGCTATAACGCCAATTGCCATTCCTCCAATTCTGCAAAAACCGCAAATAATATTTTCTGCATAGTACTGATGGACTTCTAGAAAATCCTGATCATCAGCAAGCAGATTAATTACCTGTTTCATATCATAAGGTTTGTTTGGACTATCCGGAATGATTTCATCTAGTTTTGGTTCAATTGTTATGCTACCAAAATCAAATGCTTTTTCGGGACTTTTATCCCGATAGTTGAGAGGAATAAAGCTTAAAAGTTTTCTTACATTCAATAAAGTTTCAATTTCATTATCAAAAACAAAATGAGCAACTCCGCTTTTACTTGCATGAGTTTCTGCTCCACCAAGTTCTTCAAAGCTAACATCCTCGTGAGTTACAGTTTTTACAACATTAGGACCTGTTACAAACATATAGCTTGTGTTCTTAACCATAAAAATAAAATCGGTTATTGCAGGCGAATAAACTGCCCCGCCTGCACAAGGACCAAGAACAACAGAAATCTGTGGAATAACTCCAGATGCAAGAGTGTTCAGTAAAAAAATATCAGCATAACCACCGAGACTTACCACTCCTTCCTGAATTCTAGCACCACCGGAATCATTTAATCCGATTAGCGGAATACCGGCTTTCATCGCCATCTTCATAACTTTAACTATCTTCTCGGCGTGTGTTTCTGAGAGTGAGCCGCCAAATACCGTAAAATCCTGGCTGAACAATGCTACCGGTCGTCCATCAATTTTGGCAAATCCGGTTACAACACCATCTCCGGGAAAATGCTGCTTATCCAATCCAAAATCAGTTGCACGATGTTTGACAAACATATCAACTTCTTCAAAGCTACCTTCATCAACAAGCAATTCTATTCTCTCTCGGGCTGTAAGTTTTCCTTTTTCGTGCTGGCTTTTTATCCTCTCTTCCCCACCACCGAGCTTTGCTTCTTCTTTAAGTCTTGAGAGTTTATCAATTTTATCTTTCATAGGAAACCTCGTTCATAAAAATTAAAGAAACACTTTAAACCAGAAATGGATTATTTTGTTTTTCATAGCCAATAGTACTTGCTTCACCGTGCCCCGGATAAATCACAACTTCATCAGGAAGAGTAAGCAATTTCTTATTGATTGAATCAAGAAGTGTATTGTAATCACCGCCCCATAAGTCTGTTCTACCTATACTTTCATTAAAGAGTACATCTCCGGTAATGCAAATATTTTCTTTTTCAAGATAAATGCAAAACTCACCGGGCGTATGTCCGGGTGTAAATAAGAATTTCAATTTAGAATTTCCTAAGGGAAATGGCTGTTACCATCAGTAATTAACTGATCAGGTTTAGGAGGCTCTTCCATTATAATATCGAACATCTGAGCTTGCTGCTGAGCATGGTCGAGCAAAGGAATATCATTCTCTGGCGCATAATAAACCGGATTATATTTTTCCTTAATAAACTTACAACCAAGAATATGATCAATATGACAATGAGTATTTATAAGAAATTTTATCGTCAATTTTTCAGATAAAATAAAATTTGATAAAGTAACTTGTTCATCAGGTGTCGAGGTTCCGGGATCGATAACCGCTGCTTCTTTTGTTTCATTATCCCAAAGCACGATTGTGTTTTCCGCAAACAGATTAAATGTAAATACTTTCACCTTAACCATACTATTTCGAAAATCCTTTGCGCATTCTATTAAATGATTTTTTAGTAAATGAGTCGTAATTATCCTTTGTTTCCTCGAGCGAGTCACCACCAAATTTGATTAAGAAATGTTTGGCCAACACCCACGCAAGCATACCTTCGGCAACAACTGCACACGATGGAACTGCAGTGAAATCACTTCGTTCATATCTGGATGAAACTTTTTTCATTGAACTCAAATCAATACTATTCAATGGTTTGGCTAAAGTTGAAATTGGCTTCATTGCTGCTCTGATTATTATCGGTAAACCGGTTGAGATACCCCCTTCGATACCTCCCGAGTGATTTGTTTTTCGTGAAAAATTTTTTCCACCGAGTTTAATTTCATCATGAACTTGTGAACCGTATTGTTCCGCACTCGCAAATCCATTTCCTATCTCAACACCTTTTACTGCGTTTATGGACATCAGATGAAAAGCAATATCTGCATCGAGTCTTCTATCATAATGCATAAAGCTTCCAAGTCCAACTGGAATTCCTGTAGCAATTGCAATAAAAGTTCCACCAAGAGTATCTCCACTTTTCTTTATTGATTTTATCTTATTGATGATTTTCTTTTCCTGTGACACATCCAAAACACGAACTGCACTTTTATCGGCTTTAACTGAAATATCCAAGCCAGTTTTTCCCAAAGAAATTTTGTTTTGTAGTAATTGATTAAAGTGATCCTTAGATGAATATAAACCGCCAATACTCTCTACAAAACTTCCCAGATAAATTCCAAAATGTTCAAGAAATTTTCTCGCAACTGATCCTGCTGCAACTCTTGCAGCAGTTTCTCTTGCACTTGATCGCTCAATAGAATTTCTAATATCATCAAAATTGTATTTTGATACTCCCACAAGATCTGCGTGTCCCGGACGAGGAATCGTAATTTTCTTAATCGAACGTGTTAATTTTTCAATGCTCAATACTTCTTCCCAGTTAGCCCAATCTTTATTCTCTATTAAAAAGGAAATTGGTGAGCCGAGAGTTTTCCCGAATCGTATCCCGCTTAATATTTGTACTGAATCGGACTCAATCTTCATTCTGGCACTTCTACCGTAACCACCCTGTCTTCGTTTTAGATGATGGTTAATATCTTCTGAAGATATTGGAACATTAGAAGGAAATCCCTCTACAATTGTAACAAGAGCTTTTCCGTGCGATTCACCGGCAGTTAAAAATCTTATCATAATTTTATTTTATTATTTACAGGCAAATATAAAAAAACGCCCGTTTAAGCGGGCGTCTTTCAAAAAAGATTAGAGACTTTACCTATTCAGGTATTTCAATACCCACAAACCTGTTATTTCCTTCTTTATCAACAACTTTCAGCAAGAGAGCAGAGCCTTTTTTCTTATCAATGATTTTTTTGAAGTCGTCAACGTTATTAACATTTTCTTTATCTGCTTCAGTGATTATTAGTCCGGAAAATAGTCTCTGATCTTCAGCTTTGCTAAAAGGCTTAACTTCTGTAATAACTACACCACGATTTATATTAAATTCAGATTTATCTTTTTCAGAGAGATTCTTTACAGTCAGACCAATATCATCAAATGTTGCGGAAGTAAATCCAGTCTCACTTTTCTCTTTCGAATTATCTTTATCAGAAACAGGTTCGGTCTTAATCTCTTCATCACGTGCTTTCAGAGTCACCTTTCTTTCTAAAGTGTTGCCATCTCTGAATATTTTAAGCTTTACTGTTGTACCAGCAGTTAGTGATGCAACATAACTTTGTAATTCATTTGGTCTGTTTACTTCACGACCATCTATTTCGAGGATGATATCTCCAGCTTTCAAATCAGCTTGAGAGGCTGCTCCATCTTCAACTATTCCCTGAATGATAATTCCTTTTGGTGTATCCATTCCAAGAGATTTGGCAATTGCATTGTCAACTTCACCAATGTTTATTCCAATATAACCTCTGCTGACCTTTCCATGTGCAATCAGATCCTGTGCAACGGCTTTAGCAAGATTAACAGGAATTGCAAAACCATAACCTATATAAGTTCCACCGCCGCCGGAAGCAATTGCTGAGTTTATTCCAATCACTGAACCAGAAAGGTCAACAAGTGCGCCGCCACTATTTCCTGGATTTATGGCAGCGTCAGTCTGAATGAAATTCTCAACCCCATAACTGTCTCTGATCAATCCCAACTGACCTCTCCCAATTGCGCTGACAATTCCTGCAGTTACTGTTGATGATAATGAAAGCGGATTACCAATTGCCATCACCCATTGACCAACTTTAAGATTATCCGAGTTACCGAGGAATGCTACTGGAAGATTTTTTGCGTCAATTTTTACAACTGCAAGGTCGGTAAGCGGATCGGTTCCGACAACAGTTGCATCAAATTGTCTTTTATCAGATAATCCAACTGTTACTTTGCTCGCATTTTCAACTACGTGGTTGTTTGTGATAATATACCCATCCTCTGAAATGATAATACCACTGCCGGAACCTCTTTGCTCGTTAGGCATATCTTTGAATGGGAAGAAAAACCAATCTTTGTGAGGATTTTCCCTTTCAGAGACCACGCCAATCTGAACTATTGCAGGAGTCACTTTTTCCGCTACTTCGATGAACGCTTGACTAAAAGAAGATGCGTCTGCATCGAGCTTAACCGGAGGCTCCTTGGCTCCTAAATTCAAATCTGCTAGTCCAGGTCGAACTAATCCAAATCCCGAAACAAGGATTGCACCGAAAATAATCCCTATAACCAATAGTGACAAAGCACCTACGATACCTTTGATCTTCATTTTATTACTCCAATGAATTTATTTCGAATTGTATTTTTCCCTGATTTAATTCAGGATTGTAACAAATTACCCTGGATACCTCTAATTAAAAAGTTTTAATGAACTTATACCCTTAAAATCCGGCACGTGATATTTCAGATGATTTTCCATAAAATTTATTGCTTTTCTGGTAATTAGATTACCAAAAGAATCTGCCGATTCATTGTTTTTTAGACAATTAAGATACCTTAAAAGTTCCAAATTAATATCATAATTATCAACCACTGTTTTTCTGCATTCACCGCATATCAATCCCTTTTCCAAATTATAATGAAGATCATCAACGAATTTTTGCTTACCGCAAATAGCACAAGCATCAATCTGGATTTCGTAGCCAGTTTCTTTTAAAAGAAATATAAAGAATCGTCCAAAAGTGACTTCTGGTTTCTCTTCTCCTGAATTTAATCTGGATAGAATTTTGATGATCCCTTTGAAGATTTTTTTATTTACTTCGTGCTCGGTAAGCAGATTTTTTATAAGTTCAGCTACTGCATACGCATATCCCAACTTATTAAGATCGTTTTTTATCGAAGGGTAATGTTCGATAATATCAGCTCCTGATAGTAACTGTATTTCACGGGATTCTTTTTTGTAAAGAACAACTGATAAATAGTTTAGCGGATCAACTATTTTACCATATTTTGATTTTGGTGAACGGGCACCTTTTACTATTACACTGATCTTTCCTAAATCTTCAGTGAATATAGAAGCAATGCTGCTGGAATCGCCATAGTTCATTTTACTCAGAACTATAGCTTCAGTTTTTAATATTTCACTCATCGGATGAAGTTATACGGGAAAGTAAATAAGCCTTCTTCAGTAATTAGTCCGGAAATTAAATGTGCAGGAGTTACATCAAATGCTGGTGTGAAAGCATCGTTATGCTCTGGTGTGATGAGTGTTTCTCCAAAGTAAAACAATTCCTTTTTATTTCGATACTCAATTACAATTTCTTCTCCTGTAGCGATAGTTCTGTCAATCGTGGTTGAAGGAGCTGCGATGTAAAACGGAATGTTATGATAATTTGCCAGTATCGCTAAATTGTAAGTTCCAATCTTGTTTGCAGAATCTCCGTTTAATGCTATTCTATCAGCACCAGTTATTACCAGATCAACTTTTCCTTGCTTCATCAATTCTGCAGCAGAAGAATCGGTTTGCATGAGTAAAAGGAATACTATTTTTCTCGAGTTCAAATGCTGTCAAGCGCAACCCCTGAAGAAGCGGTCTGGTTTCATCAGCATATACATGATTTATTAAGCCGTTTTCGAAAGCTATTTTAATTATTCCGAATGCTGTTCCAATTCCACCTGTAGCAAGCTTTCCTGTATTGCAGTGAGTCAAGACATTTGATTTCTGCTTAAAGAGAGCTAATCCATTCCTTCCTATCTTCAAACAATATTCTTCATCTTTTCTATGAATCTCTTTTGCTTTGGAAAGGAGAACTTCATAACTATTCTTTTTATCAGACAACTTCTCAAATTCATTCTTCAATTCATCCAGAGCTTGAAATAAATTAACTGCGGTTGGTCTTGTTCGGGCAAGCCTATCGTAAGCCAAGTAAAATATTTTTTTAGAATCGGTTTGATTATTCTTTAATGAAAGAGCTAGTGCAAAAGCAGCAGCTATTCCAATAAGCGGAGCACCTCTAATTTCAAGTCGTTCAATCGCCTCAGCAATTCGTTCATAGCTATCTGTCTTGACATAAATTTCTTCAAGAGGAAGTTTAGTCTGATCGAGAAATATCAGATTTTCATTATCATATTTAATGGAGAAGTAATCAGTCGGTTTCATTGAAGCTTGATATTTTTCTGAACTCTCTAAATCTATCCTGTATTTGCAAATAAGAAAGATCTTCTAAACCTTTCGTGCTGAATTTTTCAACACAGAACGAAGCCATAGTGCTGCCGTAAATTACTGCTCTTTTAATATTTTCAGGACTGAGGTCCATTGTTTTATGAAGGTAACCTGTGAAACCACCAGCAAAAGCATCTCCGGCACCTGTCGGATCAAAAATTATTTCCATCGGATAAGCAGGAGCAGAGAATATTGTGTCCTGAGTAAATAGCATTGCACCATGCTCACCTTTTTTAATGATAAGAATTTCAGGACCCATTTGACGAATCAGCTTTGCAGCTTTAATCAGGTTCGGTTCTTCAGTCAACATTCTTGCTTCGGAATCATTGAGAATAAATACGTGAACTCTCTTTAGTAGCTTTACCAAATCTTGTTTCATTAAGTTTATCCACAAGTTCATCGTATCACACACTACAAATTGAGGATCAGATACTTGTTCCAAAACCCGCAATTGCAGAATTGGATCAATATTGCCAAGGCAAATGTATCTTGATTTTTTATACCGTTCAGGCAGAACAGGGTTAAAATTCTGAAATGCATTCAACTCAGTGAAAAGAGTATCCCGAATGTTTAAATCGTAATGATATTTTCCTCCCCAGCGAAAAGTTTTTTCTCCTTCTATAATTTGTAATCCTTCCAAATCAACATTGTGCTGCTCTAACATTTCGATGTATGGCTTGGGAAAATCATCGCCAACAACACCAACTAATTCAACCGGAGCAGAGAAATAACTTGCAGCTAGTGAGATATATGTTGCGGAGCCGCCAAGTGCGTCATCAACTTTATCAAATGGGGTTTCAACTGAATCTAATGCGACTGATCCAACAACAAGTAAACTCAAAATGTTTCCTAAATTTTATTATGGAATGATGTGAAAATTAATCAATTAGTGTTTTAATACATAATTGAAGAGTGAGAGATTGACATATCTGTCCAAAATAAATTGACCTCACTCTAATCTCTCTCCTCAGAGGAGAGAGACTTCTTTTCAATAAAACGATAAATGATTATTCTCTAACAGAATATTAACAACAAGTCATAATATTTAACAAGCACTTTTCTTCTCGAGGTGATGTAAAAGCTAATATTTGACCAGTGCATATTCTTAAAACTATTGAACCCCCACGGGGTTCTTTAATCTTGGGGGTAATATTTTTCTACAAACATTTAGTTCCTACGGAACTAATTTTAGAATTCCGTTAGGAATTCAATGTTTGTAGTTATTATTCAAACAAAAAAAATAAGAACGCCGTAGGTGTTCAATATTTCATTATAACTGAAAATCAGTCGAATTCATTTTTGTTTTAATTAAAAATTAAAATTGAATTCTCACACAATCTCTTCTCAAGTGCAAGGTAGAGATGAGTTCGATTGTAGAGTAATAACTCTATAATATTTTAATTTCAACAAAGTGAAAGAAGCTTTTTTCGTTCAGGAAATAATCTTCAATTATTTGAACCGCTTTTCTCTGCCCTTCCCAGGCAAGTAATTTTTGAGCCGTTTTCTTGTCAACCCATTGATACTCAGTATGTTCATCACTGAGTATTACATGGTCAGTATCAACTCTTGCTGCAAATACCGGAAGAAGACAAATGTATTCATCCTTTGGTTCATAAAATGAGTTAACTGTGGGAGCAACCCAAAGTTGAACCGGAACTAATCCGGTCTCTTCTTTAATTTCTCTCATTGCTGTTTGATGTGCATTTCTCATTCGCTTTTATTTTACCAGTAACCATTTGCCACAATCCCGGATAAGGCTGACCTTGACCTCTTCAAAAGTAAAAATTTAATCCCATCCTCAGACTCTCTGAAAATGTGTGCTTCAATCATAGTTGAAACGATATTCATTTGATTATTTCCTTATAAATAATTCATCAATAATTTTCCTGGAAACAAAATCATACATACATTCATTCATACACACATACAATCATGCAAGCACTCCGTTTTACGCTCAGAAATACGCTCTTGCTTCAGCTCGTGCAGTATGAACAACTTTGCCCTTTCCCTGCCATCTTCCATCGTAACTCAGTGTTGTCTGGAGAAAAGATGCTACGCGATAATCAAAATTTAGTCGCCAGTAATAATTTTTCCCGATCTGATTTCCGTTCAGCATTTCAAAAGGAATAATATTTTCCAGCGTGTTTGCAATTAGTTCTGTTCGTTCCACTTCAAATCTCAGTCTTCCTGTTTGTGCAAATGAGAGATTTAATCTGACTAATTGTGAATTTAAATCAATTACGGTAGGTGAAACCGGAAATGTATCTTCACTCTTTCCTACTTTCAATTTAAAGCCAACTTCAACGAAACCAATTGGACGATAAGAAAAGTCTGTCGTCAAATTATTATCTAATATTTGTCTGTTTCGCGTTGATGGCTCAGGAGCAGAAACATTATCGGTCGTATTTACAATATCAGTTTGATTACTGACTTCTTTAATCATTCTGAATCTCATTCTCAAGCTTCTTTCCCTGTTGTATGCATTTTCAATTCCTGTGTTAAACTCACTCATAGCAAATCTTTGAGAATACCTGAACCTGAAAGATAAATCTTGTTTGTTTTCATTTATGAAAACATCCTGTGTGAACAGATTCGCACCGCGGATGGTAGTGCCTTCCTGCTGAAAATATTTTAATTGAAGCAAATAGATTTTGGAGAGATCTGTCTCCCGGGTAATTTCTTCAATTCTCCAGGAAGTTTCAGTTGATAAAGGTTCGAGCACAGATCCGATGAAAGTATTGTTATCAAAGATATCGGCGTATTGAATTTTCCAGCGTGTATTCGTCTTAAGATTTATAACAGGAAAAAGTTCGTCTGAAGGAATTGTAACGAGGATGTAATCGCCGTCAAAGAGTGTTGGTTCAAATTCATTCGCATCAGCAATACCATTACCATTAAGATCTCCCAGATATTTGTAGTTACCGGTTCCCTGCTCAACCCTGACGAATACCTTCTCGAGTTGTGCCTGCTTTTCGGTTGACACTTCGTAGAATAGATCTCCATTTACTATTTTCTGCCAGAAAAGAAATTTTGATTGTGATCTTATGAGAAGCTGTTCGGAATCTAAAAAACCTAATTGCTTGTAGGTGTCTGTATAATTTTTATTCCTGATCGTAAGATTAAGAGCAGTTGAAACTTCTTCAATGCCACGGTAAGTAAGGTCATAAATTTGTGCTCGTGCAACAGCCTCTTTCTCTACCAATCCTTTTAGTGGAAGGTAATCGTCTCTGCGCGAGTACTTTGCAGTAAAACTAATTCCTTCAATCTCCAGTAGCTGGATGTAAGGATTGAGTTCATAGTACTCAAAACTTCCAGCAAGTAAAGAATCTTTTCCCGAAGTATTGTTTCGTTTATCTTCAGCAAGGATGTTAAAGCCAGGTTTAATTAATTCCCAGAATATATAATGTGCATCTGCTGCATGCCGCCACCAATTACTTTTTGTATTTTGATTTTTTGTATCAACATAGTCAAGATTATAATAAGCATTATAGGTTTGCTTATTTGAAAATCGGATTGTGTTGTTGTATCTGTTAGATTGAAATGCGTCTCCTCTTTTCAAAAATCCGGCAAGTGAAGTAATATTTAATTCCTCAATAGGAATCAGGTTTAACCTCGCTTCTCTGAACTGTTCATCTTGCTGCGTTGATGAACCGGAGGTATTATATATCCTGTCAAACTCGACTTCATTGAATCTATCTGTTGAAGTAAATTTTTTGTTAATAAATCTCTCTTTGTACGAAAATCCTGCTTTGCCAAGGTTTAGGGAGCCGAGATTAATGTTGCTCGGAAGAACTTTCAGGAAAATATTAGCCGCATAACCATAATTATCACCATCATCTAAACTGGAAAATCTGTTTTTATCCCATAAACTTCCAGCGTACTCTACATCTAATTGAACATTTTCAAATGGATTTATCGAGGTAGTTAGATTTCCTAATTGTTTAATTTGCGGCAATGGAAGAAATATTATTGGAAGATATCCGCCCTGTTTAATTCCAACAAATCTAAATTGACCTAGTGCTTCACGGATATAATCCCCATTTCCTTCACCCACATAGCTGAACGAAACATTGAAGATAGCAAGTGTATCACCGGGATTAAAAACAAAATATGTAAATGGAACATTGTTAATTAAAGTATCAACCGCCTGATAAATACCTCTTCTTATTCCCAAAGAATCTTCTGGTGCAATTGAGACACCTGATTTTACAGCTTTAAGAGGATCATCGCCGGCATCAGCAAGTATTTGTTTATCTTCTTCAGAGAGTACGAAATCAATCGGGGCATCCTGGTCATCACCTTCCTGCAAATATTGAAATGCAATTTTCAGTTTCTCATTCATCACAACTGTTTGAGCACCTGAACCAAAAAAGTTTCTGGCAAACTTTCGATCTGTGTATTCAAAGTCAACTGCTATTCTGCTGGCGTTTGTAATTAATCTTTTTGGAGTGAATGTTATTGTTGCATTGGAGTATTCAATTATGTAATCATTGTTTTCACCACGAATCATCTCAATACCATCCACAAAAACCCGCTCAGTACCGGCAAGAATGATAATATCTTTTTCACCGCTTAAGCCAGTTAAGTTATACGGACCCTGGACACCATCTGTACCATTAAAATTATTTGTATTGAATTTACCACGAGAACCTGCAACTGCAACGTAGCCCGAGTGCGGATCAAAATTTACCGTTCCCATTAATCCCTGCAGCTTTCGGTTGATTACACCAAACTCACCGTTTCTGTTCGTTAGATTATAATCACCAAAAGTTCCCGTTGCATTCGGATGTTTTATCTGGATGAATACTTTATCAATCTCTTCAAGTCTTTCTGTATTTCCTTCCGGTTGAATTGGAGTGTTCTGATCAGTTAATGCGGCAACGATTTCAATATCTTCAGTAAGATTGCCGGATAGCTGCAACCTTAATCCGCTGTTGAGTGAAAAATCTTTTGTAGTTCCGACTGTAAATCCTCTTATCAACGTTCCGCTTTTTTGTAAACCCGGTCCAAATATATCTTCAGGAGTAAAACCGCCAGCCTCGGTCTGAACAACCTGTAACGTGTCACCACGCTTTTCATCATATTTAATAACAAGTGATCTCCTTCTATACTCTTTTTTTAATCCAATTTTGATTGTTTCATAAGTTACAACAAGCGTATCGAATATTGAATATGGAATGAGATCAGAAAGAGTGAAAATGCGCAGTTGAATAAGCAAAGTTATAGTCAGTAAAACGATTGAGTATCTTGCCGCGTAATTCTATTTTTTCTGAGAACGGTATAATTGAAACACTTGATATGTTATAAAGATTATCAAAATTAATTGGAATAGTATCAGTAACAGATAGAGTATTGTATTTATTCTGTGCGAATACGCTTGTTATTGCGGTAATAATAAGGAGAAATACAAAGATGAATAGATTGCTTAATTTCAAAAGCGAAATAAGGTTTTTGATTGTGAAATGTAAATTTAAGAATGGCTATTATCAAGTCCATAACCTATATATGATTGATAATTCATTGAATAAAATTATTGATTCTATAGCAGGTATAATCTAAGTTTGTATTAGTTAAAACTTACTTCTGGGAATAAATGCCTGAGCCGAATTTACCAAGTGGAATAAGTTTTTTGATAACTAAAGCTAAATTTAAGAAGTGCTTTTATCAAGTCCATAAAGCATATATGAACTATACGGACGGAGGTATTACTTGCCAATTTCCAATTGAAAATATCCCTATTGAGGTTTAAGTTTATAGAGGTAATATTGAAATGATTTATAGGCACGCTTTGAATAAAGAGATCGGAGATTAAAGATAATTAGATAGAAAGGAACCTGGATGATAGATATGCACGAGCTATTTTTAAATATTAGGATTTTGAGAAAATTTGAAAACAAATGGAATGTAGATATGCAACTGCACGCATATCTACGTTCTTTAGCTAATAATTCTGTGCAGTATAAGTAATAGTTATACAATATGAAAAGAAATATTCTATTATTAGTATTTATATTTTATTCTTTTACAGTTGCCCAAACAGCTGACACCACCAAATGGATAAGTTATAATAATACACACCTAAATATTACATTTAATACCCATCTTTTATGCAAATTGAAAATCATTTCAGTTCTGCAAATGCAGAATTGGATTCTTCAATAACAATTGGTTTTACAGATTATCGTTTTTTTGATACTGAGGCTGGTTTAGGTATTGGTGATTCTACAGATACATTATACACTGCATTATATCAGTCGTTGATTATTGTAGTTTCAAAATTATCAATTATAGAAATTGCACCAAAGTATGGTTACCTATATCTAGATTCTGTTTGGTATGATTCAGAAATGCACGAACACGGTTGGTATGATGAACCTGCAACTGATTATTTAATTGGTGATTGGGCTGGTTTTGAAACTTATACACCGACAAGTGTATATTTTAAAGAAGGCGGATGTCTTACACACGCTGGGGATATGAGGGTATTTTTTCTTTCAAAAAAATTTAATGAATCTGAAACAATATTTGTATCTGGCGTAAGGTTTGATTTTTATGATGCAGAAATTATTCTTAGAAATATCCTAAATAGTATTTCTCTAATTAAATAATATTGTATAACAAGTGCCTCAAGCTGACTGCCTTTTCGCATACAGTGTTTTTGGTTTTTCGGGTTAGTCGTTCCGTGTTTCGTTTCTTGTTTTTCCTTGTTCTGTTAATTAAATGTTTCTAAATATTTTTAGTTACTCGTTTTTATATATTATTGTTGTGCTTGGCAGCAGCTTAGGCACAACGTCGTTATATTGCTTAGATAAAGAGATATGAAATCGATTCTGATATTATTATTACTATTTTCTGATTATAGCTTAACACAAGGAATTGATTCAATATTACTCTCAAAACAAAAAGAGTTATCTATATTCGTTTCCAAAATACTTGACAATCCATTTTCATCTACTAGGATGTTTCAAAAAATTGAGGGAGAAGAAATTCCAGTAGAATTATCTGAACTTATAAAACAGAAACAATACTTAACTGAGACTTATGGTTTAGTTAGTGATTCAAATAAAACACCTTTTTATTTTAAAACTTCTCTTTACATAGATTCTGATAGATGGTATTTATCTCATTATTATTATTTTGACTCAACTGGTAGAACTATATTATATCAATGTTACTTTGCTTTTTATGATAGTATGCATAATCAAGTCATAAAAAATTATCACTTAATTTATTTCTCGACAAACTTTGAAATAATCAGACAAGCTGAATGGTATGAAGATGATACCGGTGATATCCTAGAAAATGTTTCTGATTTTCTATTTCCTTACAAATTTGATTTAGAATATCTGGGCTGTGATAATTTTCAGAGCGTAATAAAAAAGTATAAGATTAAATTATAAATGCAATATAACCCGTGCCTCAAGCTGACTGCCTTTTCGCATTCGGCATTTTTGGTTTCTTGAGTTTGTCGTTCCGTTTTTAGTTTGCTGTTCATTGTGTTCTGTTAATTAAATGTTTCTAAAATTTTTAGTTAATCAATTTTATAAAAGATAATTGTGCTTGGCAGCAGCTTAGGCACAAGGCCGTTATATGGGTAATAAAATGAAATCTTTGGTAATCCTAGTATTCGCTTTCTTTTTTAATTTTCAAATTCAACCTCAAACAATTGAATCTGATTCTTTAGATAAAATATTCAATAATAAAATTGATGCTGGGGATTGGATTATATATTGGGATAATACACATTGCATATCATTTGAAAAAGCGAATCTTAAACTTGACACATTATTTGCAAATCTTTATTTGAAAGCAAAATCAAATGATGGTTGTCTTGTTAATAATAGATATAAATTGCTTTCAGTTGTTGGGCCATTTGTTTCCTTTTTATCCTTGAAATTTCAAGATTGTGAAGGTGGAAATCATCCAACCGATTATGTTTACTATTCTACTTTTGATTTACGATTTAAAAAAACAATTTCCTTAACAAATATATTTGATTCTGGTATTCTCTTTAGATCATTAACTAAAACCTCTTGGGTTAAAAATTACTTGCATAATAATAAACCAATAAATTTAAAAGAACTTGTTGAAAAACTTGATGGAGATTGTGATGTATCATTTCTGTACCTATTAGAAGAATTTGCATTCAAATCTATTACTGATAGTACAGTTATTGTACAATTTGGTTTAGAACACGGTTGTGAAGCAAACAAAGGTGACTTTACTAACTTTGAAGTTAAATTACCAATACCATTTGATTTTCTAGACTATTTTAATGCAGCAAATAAAAGCAAGAGTACTGTAAATTATTTAGTTGATAAAGCGTATTTGAAAAAATTGTCTGAGATGAATAATTAATAACATCCCATATAACAAGCGCCCTACCTGCGGTAGGCAAGCTCAACACGGACAGCTCGCCAGACTTATCAGCCTCTGGCTGAGACGGACAGGCTGTTTTGGTTCGGCGGATTTAGATTTTTGACGTTTTGTTTTTGTTATGGTATTTTGTTCTAAGTGTTCATTTAATTAATTAACTTACATACTGTATTGCGAACAAGTTAAGAAGCTTCGGCTTAATATTTATTATTTGTGTTTTACTTGGCTTCCTTGTTATGGGCGGCGGGTTAGGCGCAACGTCGTTATACAGTTTAGAAAATATGAAAAATTACAAATTGTTAATCCTACTTATAATGTACCTTATTGCATCCCCATTTATATTTTCTCAAATAAATAATTCTGTTTCAATATTTGATACTACATTGACTTTCACATTGAATAATAATATTGAGCATTACGTTGTTCATTTTGAAATTATTGATTCCGCCGATATTACTATTTACAAGACAAAGATATATGACAACAATAAAGTTCTCATACAATCAATTCACGACACGATTAACTTTATGGGAAAAGAACATAGAATGATGGTTGATCAATATTCTGATGAACCCACCAACCCTAATTTTAATAGCGATATCTCAGTTGTAGATATAAATTTTGACGGTTATACTGATATTAAGATTAAAAGTTATGTCACCGTGCACGGAAGTTCCGGGTTTAATTACTTCCTCTATACTCCAGATTCAAATAAATTTATTTTTAACCAAGACTTTTCAGATTTAGATGGTGATCTTACATTAAGCAATGAATTGAAAGAGATTTATACTAGTGATTACTCTTGGCAAGATGAGACTTGGACAAAATGGACATATAAAGTTCTGAATAATAAGCCTATTCTATTCACAATTAAGACAGAACACGTTTATACAGAAGATAATAAACAAAAATTTCATACAGTTATTGAGCGATTAATTAATGGCGAAATGAAAGTAATAAAAGATACTATAGAATGGAAAGGAATGTAAAACTGTATAACAAGTGGCTCAAGGCGACAGCGTTTTCGCCTTCGGCTTTTTCGGTTTTTCTAGTTAGTCGTTCCGTTTCAAGTTTCTTGTTCAAGATAGTCGTGCTATGAAGGTTTTTTGTAATTATAAAATTTATTAACAAGTTCGGCATTGTAGTTATGGGCTGCGCCTTAGCCACAACGTCGTTATAAGGTAAGTATTTCAAAGAGGTTAATATGTATAAAATAATTTCTTCACTTCTGTTAGTAACCTTACTATGTTATGGATGTGATAGCACTGAACCAATAGTAGAAACTTCTGATGAAGTTACTATTAACCAAGATATGATTGGCTTTTCATTTTCATATGGGAAGGCTATTACCATTCCAAATTTAGAAAATATTATTCCTGATATAATCATACTTGCTCATTTGGACGAACAAGGAAATGTTCTTGGAGTTTTTTTGCTGCTGATAGTCTAAGACCGGCGTTTAATTTAGTTAAAGAATTTTCCGATTATGATTCTGCAAAAACATTCTTCTATAATCTGACAGAGGCACCAGATACAAACTATCAAGATTTGGCTTTACCAATTAGAATAAATCAGATATGGGCAGTCAAAACAAATGAAAATAAATACGGTAAAATTTTGATAATTAATACAAACGCTTATTATGACAGCACTGCTCTAAATTACAAAACATCAGCAAAGTTTAAGTGGAAATACCAACCAAATGGTAGTAGGTATTTTTAGAAACCGTATAACCAAAGCCCCAACCCGCCTGCAAATTTGTTCGGTTTAGGCACAAAGTTGTTAGGTATAATTTTGAAATGAAAGTCCCAAGTTGATGTAAAATCAGCACGATTAAAATTGTTATAAATGATAAAATTCTGTATGGTGATCGTTCATTTTAGAATAGGTATACTTATAATTACAAAAAAACTTTCTGAATAAAATATCTAAGGAGCTAAAAAAATGGAACACACTAAATTAATAAGTATGATTCGCTGGGCTGCTCTCATCACCGGAACATTAATGGTGATATTTGTTCTGATCTTTGCTATAGGAAATTTTCTCGAAGGGCTTGATAAGCCTAAACCTGATTACAACACATATACGATTATAATATTTGTAATATGGGGTGCAGGACTTGCTGGCCTCATCTTAGCATTGTGGAAAGAGGGCTTAGGAGGAATTATTTCATTGCTTTGTTTTATTATTTTTAACATTCTAACAGCATTCAATACTACTCCAGGTTCTAGCTACACCTATGTACTTTTATTTTTTATGATTCCTTCAATATTATATTTAGTTTATTGGTGGTTAGAAAGGAATTCAAAAAATAGAATATTAAATAATAAATGAAATAATAATATTTAAAGCGATATCAGAAATTAAAACTTAAAAAAAATAGTAAAGATTCTAAAAAGAAAAGCGAAAAATAACAGTCAACATACCAAGCGCCCTACCTGCGGATAGGCAAGAGTACTCAACACGGACCGCTTCAGACTTACTCAGCCTCTGGCTGAGCGGACAGGCTGTTTTAGTTAGGCAGATTCTGGATTCTTGATGCTGGTAGATGTTTGAGACTTTTGCCTGCCTGCCTCGGCGAAGCTGAAGGCGAAACGGGCGGGTTAGGCGCAACGTCGTTATATGTAATATCCCTTTGCCAATAACATAACGAAACATTTTATGCTAGTTCCAAGAAGAATTAGCAGATCAGATTTACCACTGGAGCGCTTCAAATTTCCCAGGCGGAATATGAAATGACGCCCAGTGATTATCGGAATACAAAGCGAACCGTGTCAATGCAAGAAGGAAACTAAGATGAAAAATTTCGTTCTCCTATTACTAGTCGTTAGTCACTCAATACCACTTGCCCAATCTCAATTTCAGCGAGCTATTGGCGGAATAAGTCTTTGAATACGCCTATTCCATCATCCAGACAACAGAGGGTGAATATGTTGTAGCTGGTTACACAAGATCCTTTGGAGTAGGAAACAGAGATTTATACATTGTAAAGCTTGACGCAAGCGGCACTCTCCAGTGGAGCGAAGCTGTCAGCGGAACAAACACTGATGAGGCTTTTTCCATCATTCAAACCCTCAGACGGCGGATTTGCCGTGCCCGGTCAAACCAATTCTTTTGGAGCCGGATTACTTGATATGTTTATCGTGAAGCTCGATGCAGGAGGTTCGTTTCAATGGAGCAAAACCATCGGTGAATTTGAAAATGATGGTGCCAATTCCATCATACAAACCGCAGACAGCGGATATGCGGTGGCCGGGTTACAGCTTCTCTTTTGGTATAAATGGCCCTCGTATGTACATTGTAAAGCTTGACGCGTCAGGCACGCTACTGTGGAACAGAAGCGTCGGAGGAACAGCCGGTGCAGGCGCTCGTTCCATCACCCAAACCACAGACGGCGGACTTATTGCTGCCGGCTGGACTAATTCTTTTGGTGGTGGAGTGAACTATAATATGTACATCGTAAAGCTCGACAGCGGCGGGACGCTCCAATGGAGCCAACTATAGGCGGAGTGCAAAATGACCAGGTGTATTCCATCATCCAGACCACAGACGGTGGTTTTGCTGCGGCTGGCTATACCGCTTCATTTGGTGCAGGCAACAGTGATATGTACATAGTAAAGCTTGACAGCAGCGGTGCGCTTCAATGGAACAGAACCATCGGCGGAACAAATTATGACAATGCGACTTCCATTATCCAGACCACAGACGGCGGATTTGCTGTGGCAGGTTATACCGGCGCTTTTGCTGCATATGATTACTACATAGTGAAGCTCAATGCCAGCGGAACACTTCAGTGGAGTAAAGCCATTGGCGGATCAGGTGATGACGGAGCTTATTCCATCGTCCAAACCACAGACGGCGGATTTGCTTTGGCTGGCTATACGAAATCTTTTGGATCAGGGAGCGGTGATTTCTACATTGTAAAGCTCGACAGCAACGGATTCACGTGCGGAGATATTACTTCATTTACAAGCACTGCCACTGCTCCATCACCAACAATTACGACTCCCAATTCAACGGTCATAACTCTAAATCCAATTATTACTTCGCCGACACCAACGGTTAGTTTCGGCGGTACGGTTACAGATATTTGTTCGCTTGTCGGAATCGAGCAGGAAGCAAACGAAATACCTGCATCGTTTAATCTGCATCAGAATTATCCGAATCCGTTCAACACAAGTACAATAATTCAGTTCACCCTGCCTCGCACATCTTTTGTCGTTCTGAGAATCTTCAACATCCTAGGCCAAGAGGTCGAAACCCTTGTAACCGAACAATTGAGGGAGGGTGCACACACTGTCACATGGAAAGCAAATAACGTTCCCACTGGCATTTACATCTGTAGACTGCAGACCGAACGAGAATCAAAGATAATCAAGCTCGTTTTAGTGAAGTGAAGGGGCACTACGTATAACAGGCAGCGCAACGACGCTCCGTCATTTGATAAGAATTATAGTCGTCGCTCAATGGTTTTTTGCGCGACTTAGTACGTCAGAGAAAACGAAGGTGGTTTTTCATAGCGCCAAAAACAACTGAGTTGAGCGCCTAAAAGTTATACGTAAAAATAATTTATGAAAATTGGTGATATTTTAATTAGTAATGAGAAAATAGATTTACCAGAGGTTGAAAAGTATCTTCGTTTTTTTAAATGAAATAAATAGATACAAAAGCGATTGGGAGATTTTGAAGGATGAGTTTCATTATTTTAAGATAGAATTTAATCGTTTTAAACAAATTATAAATAATTCTAATTCTCTTCCTGAACAACTTAAAGAAGACTTAAGTAAAATTATCGTTAACGGTAATAATAGAACAAAAAACCTTCTACGTTACATTTTTCTTTGGGATACAGAGGCTTTCAGAAAAAATCAATTAGATGATAAAAGTAAAACCGGTATAACAAGCGCCTCTCCGAAGGAGTCTTTTGCCATCGGCATTCCTTCGGAAGGACACCCGACCACTCCCGCCAAGTCGAGACTAGCTGTTTTTGTTCGGCGATTTTATAATTTTTGGCGTGTGGTTTTTGTGATTTTGCCTGCTTACCGGCAGGTAGGTTCTAAGTATTCTTTTTAATTAATTAACTTTCTCGATGGATCGGGATAAATATTTGGCAATGCGTTTAGTTTGCCGTTCTTGCTCTTAGCGGCCTGCCTCGGCGAAGCCGAAGGCGAGACGGGCGGGTTAGGCGCAAAGTCGTTATATGCTTTTTAGTAGTTAATATATTTGCTAATGTTTTATGAGTAATCCAATGATGAGTGGGAAAGAAAAATTTCGTAATGTATTATTTATTCTTCTAGGAGTCTTGGTTCTTGTGTTAAAACATAATTACAACGGACCCTTCCTCGAAATAGTAAAAAGCTATTTCGGAAATTTATCAGTCTCATTTGCTATATACTTCATAGTCGGTTTTTCTTCTAGTAATTGGGGAAATAATAAATTCATTACAGCCGCTATTGCTCTAATAATAGTTGAATTATTCGAGATCACTAATGGCTTTGGTATTATGACAAACGTATTCGATACAATTGACTTATTTGCCAATCTAATAGGTATCATTTTAGCTTTAGTGTTAGACAAACTATTAAAAATTAGTAATTCGGTAAATCTAGAGAAATGAAATATTATGATTCAATTGTATATATAGCGAGAACCTTAATGAATATAATGAAAGAGAATAAAATATTTTTATCCAAATGGAAATCATAATGAAAGCACTGATTTTAGGCGCAAGTGGAAAAACAGGTAAGTTGGTAGTACAGCAACTTGTTAAAAGGGACATTCAAGTTCGACTGGTTGTGAGAGCATCTGCTGCAATTCCTGATAATTTTACTAATGATAAGAGAATAGAAATAACAAAAGGAAATGTAAACGATTTTGATATTGCTAAAATAACGGAGCTTGTTAAAGATTGTGATTCTGTTATTTGCTGCCTCGGACACAACATAAGCCTAAAAGGTATTTTTGGTCCTCCGTATAAACTGGTTTCCAATACTGTAAGAAAAATAATTGAAGCTATACATTCTCTAAAGCTTAATCAAAAGTTTATCCTGATGAGCACTACTGCATATACGAATAAAAAGATTGGAGAAAAAAACAGCTTTGGAGAAAAGATAATTTTTTCATTATTAAAAGTTCTATTGCCTCCACATAGAGATAATATGCTTGCTGCTGATCATCTTGTTCATAAATCAGGCGCAGACTCAGGCATTGATTGGGTTGCTGTTCGTCCTGATTCGCTTATCGATGAGGAAGATGTGAGTAAATATGAAATACATAATCATAAAATACGAAGTCCCCTTTTTAATCCCGGAAAAACCAGCAGAATAAACGTCAGTCATTTTATGGCGGAGTTAGTTACCAATGATAAATTGTGGCAGGAATGGAAGCATAAAACTCCGGTTATCTATAATAAAGAATAAGAGTGTTGAACACTCTTATCAAGTAAATCAACAAAAAGAATTTATTGAAGTGTTGCCACTTGGATTTCAGGATTATTATATTAAATAAAATTATTTAAATAATTAATATTAGTGCTTCTAATCGGCAATCTTGTTCATGGCTGTGGGTTAAGCGTAAAGTCGTTAGGGGCAATTACTTTTGCCAGTGAATATTTGGTTTAAAATTGTTTTGAGCACATTCCCTTAGATACATATTCATTAAATTCTGATAAGGGATGTCAATTTCTGAAGCCAGATTTTTGAAATATTCTACAGTTTCTTTTTCAATACGAATTGAAATCTGTTTTTTAAGTTTTTTTACATAAGGATTCTTAACTGAATCACTGAAGTCATATTCTTTTTTCATTTTATTTCACCTTGTAATAAAATTTTGTTTCAGTTTTAGTTGCTTTGCGGGCAGAAATAATTCTAATAACATCATCATTTTCTTTATAAGTATGAACTACAACAAGGAGTCTTAATTTATTTGTGATACCTAAAATTACAAATCGTTCTTCTCCAATTGAGTGTTCCGGGTCTGGGATAAGTCTGGCATTATCATCAAAAAATACTGTCCTTGATTCTTCAAAAGAAATTTTGTGTTTTCTGACATTAGCAATGTTTTTCTTTTGATCCCAAACGAAACGCATATTTAATATATTGCCATAATAATTATAATATAATGCTATTAGAAAATATTAAAATCGCTACTAACAAGCAACTCAACCCAATATCTATTCAACTCGTTAATTACTCATACCTCAACGCTTCAATAGGATCAAGATTAGCGGCTTTGTAAGCAGGATATGTTCCAAAGATGAGTCCTACTATTATGCACATTGTAATTCCGATAATTACCCAGTCATAAGGAATTGCCGTTTCTGCATTTAGAAAACTCCCTGCAAAATTTCCGATTACAATTCCCAGCGCAATTCCAGCTATGCCACCTATAACGCATAAAATAATTGCTTCAATCAGAAATTGAATTAATATGCTTGACTTCCTTGCACCGATTGCTTTTCTAATTCCAATTTCCTTCGTTCGTTCGGTAACTGAAACCAGCATTATATTCATTATACCAACTCCTGCAGCAATCAACGCAACAAGCGAAACAGCAAGCGCACCAATTTTAATTGGTCCTGTGATATCATTAACCTGCGTTATCAAAGATTCATTACTAAAAATTTCAAAATCATTTTCCTCACCGGGTTCAATTTTTCTGACCAACCTCATATGGCCTATCGCAGATTCTATTGTTCTCTGATAATCTGCCTGACTATAAGCCATAACAGTGATATCAACGGTTGCGGTTCTCTTTCCATAAATTGACTGAAAGGTAGTTATAGGAAGTACAACATAATTATCAACTGACTCTCCGAAAAAATCCGGTTTCTTTTTTAAAGTACCAACAACCCTTAACGGATGACCATCCATTCTGATTATCTGTCCAACGGGATTGATATCGAAAAAAATTTTATCGACCACATAATTTCCCAATACACAAACATTGTTCGAATAGTTAATATCATCGCTTCTAAATTCTCTGCCCTCCTCGATCTCAAGATTTAGTGAAGGATATACTCCTTCAGTAACACCAACTATAAAAGTATTAGGATTGGTCTCCCGATTAGCAAATTTAATTACCTTCCCATCGGCCGCTTGATATGCTCCAACATTTTTTGCATCCTTCATCATTTCTTCAAATCGATAGAAGTCTTCGAGTGTAATATCTTTTCTGTTCCTGTACTTTTCCTGCCCTTCGGGATCACCAGTTTGAATAGCTGGCCATTTCTGTATTTGAAATGTATTTTTGCTGAGGAACTGAAATCCTTCGTTAATTGTATTCTGAAGCATCGTTACAATAGTCATAACAACAATGATTGAAAAGATCCCCACCACAACACCTAAAACAGTAAGAAGTGTTCTAAGACGATTTGTTTTTATCGATTGAAGTGCAAGCAAGAAAAGCTGATTTAGATGCATTTTCTCCCCAAACTAGAAATCTGGTTAATCTATTTTTTTTTCAAAAGTAAATTAATATTATAATTACAATTAACCTCTCCCTTCTATTCCCTCTCCTTGTTAAGGAGAGGGACAGGGTGAGGTTATTCATAACGAAGTGCTTCGATCGGATCAAGGTTGGCTGCTTTGTAAGCCGGATAGGTTCCAAAGATGAGTCCTACTATTATGCACATTGTAATTCCAATAATTACCCAATCATACGGAATTGCCATTTGTGCATTTAAGAAACTGCCGGCAAAGTTTCCGATGCCAATTCCCAGTGCGATTCCAGCTATACCACCCAGAACGCATAAAATAATTGCTTCAATCAGAAATTGAATTAATATGCTTGACTTCCTTGCACCGATTGCTTTCCTGATTCCGATTTCTCTTGTTCGTTCAGTTACAGATACAAGCATAATATTCATTATACCAACACCTGCGGCAATTAACGCAACAAGCGAAACAGCAAGTGCACCAACTTTAATTGGGCCCGTAATATCATTCACCTGAGTGATCATAGACTCATTGCTAAAGACAGAAAAATCATCGGGCTCACCAACAGGAACTTTTCTTATTTTTCTTAAATGTCCGATAGCTGCTTCAATTATATCATTATAAGATTCCTTACTGGGTGCGGTAACCATTATGTTAACACTATTATTATACTTTCCATACATTGATTGCCAGGTAGTAATTGGAAGCACTATATAATTATCTCTGCTCATCCCGAACATTGCCGGTTGAGCTTCTAAAACACCAATAACTTTAAGCGGTGTTCCATCTACTCTGACTGTCTGACCAATTGGATCTATATTCGGAAATACTTTTTCTACTACTTCCGGACCTAATAAACAGACATCAGTAGAATATTGAACATCATTTTCTCTTAAGTCTCTGCCGTACTCAACTTTCCAGTTATTAGTTTTAATACCGTCAATAGTTTCTCCGGCAACACTGATGTTCGGATTTGTTTCAAGGTTACCAAACTTAACAACTTTACCAAACTGCCATTGCTCAGCACCAACGTATAATGCACCGGTCAGCAAGCTCTTTAAGGCGGTAAGCTTCATCGATAGTGATGTCTTTCCTGTTTCTCCAGGATCTATCCTGACCATCTCCGTGGCCTTGCATCCTGTCAAACTTTTCAATCTGGAATGTATTTTTATTTAGCTGAGATAGTCCATTCTCAATACTGTTCTGAAGCATAGTGATGATGGTCATAATCACAATTATAGAAAATATTCCAACAACAACTCCAAGAATAGTTAATGAAGTTCTTAGCTTATTGTTTACAATTGATTGTAATGCAATATGAAATAGTTGATCAATCTTCATTTATTCAAACCTTAATGATTCTATTGGATCGAGGTTCGCTGCTTTGTATGCAGGATATGTTCCGAAAATAAGTCCAACAATTATACACATAGTAATACCAATCACAACCCAGTCAACAGGTATTGCAAATTGTGCGCTTAGAAAACTCCCTGCAAAATTCCCGATTGCAATTCCAATAACTATCCCCAATGTTCCACCAACAATACACAATATAATTGCTTCGATAAGAAATTGTATTAATATGCTGGACTTTCTCGCACCAACTGCTTTCCTGATTCCAATTTCCCGGGTTCGCTCAGTAACTGATACCAGCATAATATTCATTATCCCAACTCCTGCTGCAATTAAAGCTACAAGTGAAACAGCAAGAGCACCAATTTTAATTGGCCCTGTAATATCATTAACCTGCGTTATCATAGATTCATTACTGAAAATCGAAAAATCGTCTGGCTGACCAGGTTCAACTTTCCTGATTTTCCTGAAATGACCAATTGCAGATTCAATAACTTCATTATAAGATTCTGCATCGGGAGCTGTAACCATTATGTTCACGCTTTTTCCATACTTACCGTACATAGACTGCCATGTTGTTATTGGAATGAGAACATAATTATCGTGACTTTCTCCAAACATTTCCGGCTGCTTTTCCATAACGCCGATTACTCTAAACGGTTTGCTATCTACTCTGACTATCTGGTTAACCGGATTCATGTTCGGAAAAATTTTTTCTACAATTTCCTGCCCCAGTATGCAAACATCAGCAGAATATTGAATATCGCTTTCTCTGAAATCCCGACCATATTCAACATTAAAATCATTTGTCCTCATCGCGTCTACAGTTTGCCCACCGATATGTGTGTTCGGATTGGTTTCGAGGTTGCCATATTTTACAATTTTCCCCCATTCCCATTGCTCAACTCCAACATATAAAGCTTCAGTAAGAAGTTCTTTTAATTTATTCGCTTCTTCAATTGTAAGATCCTTCCGGTTTCTCTGGCTTCTGTCACGATTGGGTCCTTGCATCACATCAAACTTTTGAATCTGAAATGTATTTTTACTCAGCATTGCCAGACCATCTTCAATACTGTTCTGAAGCATCGTAATGATTGTCATTATAACAATTATTGAGAAGATGCCAACAACCACTCCGAGTATAGTAAGTGAAGTTCTTAATTTGTTATTAAGAATTGATTGAAATGAAATTGAAAATAGCTGATCAAATTTCATTTATTCATACCTGAGGGAATCAACCGGATCTAATTTTGCAGCAGTGTATGCTGGTGCAAGACCTGATAAAATTCCAGTAACAGCTGAGACACCTAAAGCAATTATCACTGCATCAACCTGGATTGACGTGGGGAAATATTGATTAAGCATCATACTTCCTAAAACGGCAGCTATCAATCCGGCTATTCCACCGAGAAGACAAATTGCTGAAGATTCAAGAAGGAACTGAGTGAGAATTGTTCTTTTCTTAGCACCGATAGCTTTTCTTATACCAATTTCTTTTGTTCTTTCCCGAACGGAAACAAACATAATGTTCATTATTCCAATTGCTCCAACAAATAGAGATAAGCCCGTAATAAATAATCCTGCTATTTGAATAACTCCAACTACTGAATTGTAGTTTTCCATCAGTCCTTCCTGCTGATTAATAGAAAAATCATTTTCCTCATCATACTTAAGACCTCTAACTTTTCTCATCACACCTTCGGCTTCAGCTTTCGTCTCCTCCAACATTGCCGGATTAGGTGCCCGTACGTTTAATGTTACAGTTCCTCTATGTTCAGCAATAAAGTTTTTAAAGATTGTTCCTATAGGAATGAATACCTGATTATCCGGATTCCAGGGACCGAGTATAAAACTTCCTTGTTCTGCCAGGATGCCTACAACTTTAAAATTCGCCCCTCCGATTTTTATTGTTTTATCAAGTGCATCTCCACGAGGAAATATTTTTTTTGAAATTTCACTTCCAATTACGGCTACCTGCCTGGAGGCATTACTTTCAACTTCGTTATAAAATCTTCCTTGATCGAATGTAAAGTTTGTAGTTTTTACATAATCTGCAGATGACCCATTTAAAAAAACACCTTCAACCCTGCGTTCTCCAAACTTCACAGTTTGCTGTGAATTGATAACAGGCGCAACAGCAAGTGGCAGCTTTGCTAATTCTTTGAATTCTTCGTAATCAGCCATATCTATACTCTTTCTGTTACGTAGTTTCCACCAATCTTCATTTGAAAACCATGCCCATTTGTCTATGTAGAGAACGTCGGAGCCTAATGCACTTATTCCATCCTGAAATGAATTATCAATACCCTTGATTGCTGTTGACATAAGTACAACCACTGTTATACCGATGAAAATACCAAGCATTGTTAGTGAAGTGCGAACCTTATTGGCTTTTAATGCTCGGAAAGCTATCAGCAATCCTTCTTTCAACTCGAATAAAATGTATCTCATAAAATACCTGTGCTTTATTAGTCAACGGAAAAATAATGTGCTAATACAATTAGTCAAGATATAATTCAGTACCAGAAGCCACGATCACGATTTAACTCACACTTGCTTCTCTTGAGTTAGGGACATATCTCTTCGATACAATTTCATCCTTCTCAATGAGCCCATCTTTTAATCTGATTATTCTTGCAGCATGCTCGGCAATGTACTCTTCGTGAGTAACAAGAATAATTGTATTACCTTTTTCGTGAATCTCATTGAACAATTGCATTATCTCCTCACCGGTTTTGGAGTCAAGGTTACCAGTCGGTTCATCGGCAAGAATGATTGAGGGACTTGTTACCAGAGCTCGTGCAACAGCAACCCGCTGTCTTTGTCCACCGGAAAGTTCATTGGGTTTGTGATGAATTCTATCCGCAAGTCCAACATCTGCAAGAGATTTTGCCGCTCTTTCCCTTCTTTCCGCATAAGAAATTCCTGCATAAATTAAAGGAAGCTCAACGTTATGCAGAGCATCGGATCGGGGAAGTAAATTAAAAGTCTGAAATACAAATCCAATTTCTTTATTTCTTATTCTTGCCAGATCGTTATCAGTCATCTCGCTAACATTTACTCCATTGAAGTCGTACTTACCTTTTGTTGGAGTATCGAGACAGCCGAGCATATTCATAAGTGTAGATTTTCCTGAGCCGGAAGGACCCATAATAGCCACGTATTCATTCTTATCAATCCTTAAAGAAACATCTCTGAGTGCGTGAACTTCCTCAAAGCCAACCTGATAAATTTTTGCAATATGTTCTATGTTAATAATATTCATTTTGATCGCCGGTTTATTCATTATCATCATTTTCAGAAGTGCCTTCTCCCTGTCCAGCCAGTTTCTGATCAACGCTTATAATAGAACCATCTTCCAGTTCCCTCGAGATCGCTCTGTAACTTCCGGAAATAATTTCATTTCCCTCTTCAACACCTTTTTTTATTTCTAAATAATTATCGTCACTTATTCCTGTTTCCACAACTATCATTTTTGCTTTTCCATTATCAGCAAGAAATACTACTTCCTTCGGTTTATTTTTTCCAATCATTTCTTTGCCGCTCTGTTCATTTGGTTGTTTATCTTTGGATTTTAAAGAATCATCTTCTGAAGGAACGTCCGTCCTTGCAGTTACACTTTGAATTGGAACGCTGAGTACATCGAACACGGTCTCAGTTTCAATATCTGAATTGCAGGACATTCCCGGCCGCAAGTTTGGATCAAGATCTATCAGCTTTATCTTAACCGAAAAATTAACTACCTGCTCCTGTGTTCCAAAGCCGGATGATTTTGCACTGTTACCAATTTCCGTAACAACACCATGGAATACCTTATCACCAAAAGCATCCACTGTTATATTTGCAGTATCTCCAACAGAAATCAACACAACATCATTCTCATCAACATCAACTACAGCTTCCATATTACTTAGATCTGCGACTGTCATAATATTTGTTCCCTGGCTGAAACCGCTTCCTAAAACTCTCTCGGCCAACTCAACATTTAGTTGAGTAACAATTCCATCCATCGGCGAATAAATTGTTGTTTTATATAAAGTCTCAAGCACTTCTCTCAACTGGGCTTTACTCTGGAGCACATTTGCTTCTGATGATTCGTAACTGGCCTTTGTTGAAAGATAATTTGCTTCTGCATTTTCCAATTCAGAATTGCTCGCAAGCCCTTTATGATGTAATTCCTTAATCCTATTATATTCTAATTCAATTCTTGTAAGCTCTGCTTCACTCATTCTAAGACTCGCCTCCGCCGATTTCAAGTTTGCTTCAAGGCGATCCTTTTGAGCCATATACTGATCACCTTTAATCTTTATAAGAAGCTGTCCCTTCTTAACAATATCACCTTCTTTGACAGGTAGACTTATTATTTCACCAGTGACTTCGGGTGTTATTAGTACTTTAAATTCAGGATCTATTGTTCCTGTAGCAGTTACAGTTTGAGTAATACTCCTTTTCTCAACCTTTTCGGTTTGCACCAGTACGATATTTTCTTTGCCGCCTGCTGTCAGCACAACTATTATCAGGATAAGAACCAGAAGGCCTAATCCACCAAAAATAAAAAGTTTTTTCTTCGATTTTTTTCTTTTACCATTTGCCATTCTATTTGTCTCCTGTTGAAGTCTGTTGTTCATAAATTTTATAATCTAAAACTCCGAGGTAATACCTAAGCTGCTGACTAAGTACTATATATGCAAATTGAGAATTGAGAAGAGAAGTTAATGCATCTGTATAGCGCGAGTTTACAATAAGTACATCTAATAGCTTACCCGATCCAAGTGCATATTTTTCTTCTTCAATCTTAAGGTTCTCTCTGGCGGCTGCAATATTTTTTTCACTTACAACTAATGCTTTTTGAGCAGCCTGAAGATTTAAGTAGTTTGTTTTGATTTGCCTTTTAATATCTCTTTCAAGATCACTTACTTCTATCTCGCTTATTTTTGATTGGACTTCTGCAAGTTGAACACGATTACTCACAGACCATCCAAGAAATATTGGAACATTCAGCGAAAGCCCAACCTGAAGATTTTTATTTTTATCTACTTCGGAGAGAGTATTTCCAAACCAGGAATAATCTCCATTTGCTACAAGTGAAGGCCAATGACCTGATTCGGCAATAGTAACCCCACTTCTCGAACTCTCTAAGTTTAACAAAGCAGATTGATAATCAAATCTTTGGGATAATGCCTGATTTACTATTTCAGTTAAATCTTCATATGATTTAAGAAGATCAGTATTTAATATTACTTCTTCAGTTGAAGTAAGTGAATCAGCAAATGCAAATTCCTGAAGAACATCTATGCCCAAATAAAACAAAAGGTCTTTCTTAGCGGTTTGCAGATCATTTTCTGTTCTTATTAATTCAAGTTCAGCATTACCTTTTGCAACTTCCTGCTGGTAAACATCTGCAAGAGTTGCAGCACCGAGTCTGTTCCGTTCTTTTATAGTCTCAAGATTTTTTTCATTCCATTTAAGGTTATCTTGCTTAACTCTAAGAAGTTGTTCAGTATAGACTATATTGTAATACAAAGACATAGTTTGGAAAACAATATCCTGTTTAATTCGTTCTAGCGTAAGTTCAGCGGATTGGAGTTCATCCTGGGTTTTAGATAGATTTGCAAAATTTGCCAATCCGTCAAACAGTGCCCAGTTAGAACCTAATCCTATATTGTATGATCGTCTTTGCGTTGACTGGCCACCCTCAATGACCTGACCAGTAACTTGATCAACGAAAAATCCCTGCTGATCAGTTTTATTCCATTGCCAACTTGCATTAGCACCTAGAGTTGGTAAAAAATTTCCATATGCTGCCTGAACGCCAGATTCAAATCCTTCAATCTGACTTGCACTTTTTAAGAAAGTTGAGTTCTTATGCAAAGCTATTCCGATTGCATCATCCAGAGTTAGTTTTTCCTGAGGTAGGATTGTAGTTGAAAACAAAAATGTACAACAAAATTATGATAGTTAATCGCATTCTTAACTCCAATTTGAATTTTTCCCTTTTTTATGAAATAGACAGTTAGATAACATGCAATGTTACATTATTTTTTTGAATGTATAAATCCCAATGCAAAAATACACATTAAAGATTCGACCAAATTAACCAACATTATAAACGGTAATATTATTACATATTCGGTTATTTGAACTAATTAGCAACAGTTAGAAATCAATTTGCAAGACCAATTCAGCGGGGAAATATCACTGCTTGAATCCTTCATTTGAAATGCACTATATTAGCAACAACAATTTTAGAGGCAAAAAAGTGCAAACATTTAATTAAACCTTCCTTCTCTATTGTAACATTGATTTTAATTTTGTCAATGTTCTTTCTTCCCATTGAAAGTTTTGCTCAAAGCAATCTCAGAATATTTGAAGACCCAGGTGGCGGCGGAAGCGGTACAACTCAAACCGAAGACAGCAATGATAACACTGCTATTTATGTGATTGGTGGATTTGTTAATTGCTGGGATTCTGCTTTATGCTTTAGTTTTCAAACCAGATAAAAAAACAGATACAGATACGACTGCATCTTTAAACTCCAATTTGATTTATTCGAAGCAAATGATTTTGATTCAGCGTGAAGAATTACAAAAAGTCAAAGATAAAATTCCGGTTGATATTTTCTTGGGAATAAGAAATAATGAAGCGGTAATGAATGATAAAACTTATTTGCTTGGTTTGAGAGTTAAATTATAAGTCAGATTAATTATCAATAATATTGATCTTTGATCTTTAGCAGATACTCATAAGCTTCTTCATAATTATTTCCGATAATTCCATCGAGGATTGCTTCTTCAATTGCTGTTTTTATTTCTCCAACTTTTTTTGATGGATTTAAATTGCAAACCTGCATAATAACTTCTCCGCTAACCGGCGATTGAAATGCACGAAGCTTATCTTTCTCTTTAACTTCCAAAACTTTCTTTATCACTATTTCATAATTTTGAAGATACCTATCTACTTTTTCCGGATTCTTGCTTGTTATATCAGCGCGGCAAAGAGTAATTAAATCCTCCAAATCTTCATCGGCTGATACAATCATCCTTCTAATTGCTGAATCAGTAACATCATCACTAACAAGGGCAATCGGACGTAAATGGAGTCTAACTAGTTTTTCCATATAGTCAAGCTGATTCATCGGCAGCTTCATTCTTCTGAAAATGGATTTCATCATTCGTGCACCAAATTCTTCATGACCGTGAAATGTCCAGCCTGTTCCTTCAATGAACTTTTTCGTTTTTGGTTTTGCGATATCATGAACCAGAGCAGCGAATCTTAGCCAGACATTATCAGTTTTTTTTGAAATGTTATCAACAACTTCCAGAGTATGATAAAACACATCTTTATGATGATATTCTTCTCTCTGCTCAACTCCGATCATCTGGGATATTTCAGGAAAGATTACTTCCATCACTTTGGTAATTTGTAGAAGTTTTAATCCAACTGAAGGCTTTGGTGATTTTAATATTTTAAGGAACTCATCGGTCTTTCTTTCCTGCGAAACGATTTCGAGTCTGTCTCTCAGCTCTTCTGCAGCTTTCAGAATGGATTCATCAACATTAAAATTTAGTTGAGAAGCAAAACGAAATGCACGTAAAATTCTGAGAGGATCATCATCAAATGTTACCTTCGGATCGAGAGGTGTTCTTATAAGTTTTTTCTCTATATCATCAATTCCGTTAAAATGATCAATCACCTCTCCGAAATTTTCTTTTTGAATTGAAACTGCCAATGTGTTAATAGTAAAATCACGTCGCGATATATCATCAAAGAATGTTCCTTCGGATACAAGAGGTTTCCTGCTGGACTTTTTATATGATTCTTTTCTTGCAGCAACAAATTCAAAATTTAATCCCTGATGATTGAAGTGTGCCGTTCCGAAAGTTTTAAAGACAACTATATCATTTATTCCAAGTGAAGTGGCAAATGTTTGTGCATACTTCATCACATCACCAACAACAAGGAAATCAATATCCTCAACTTCCTTCTTCAATAACAGATCACGGATGAAGCCGCCAACAACGTAAACTTCAACACCAACCTCCTCTGCAAGTTCGGAAGCTATCTCAAGAAATTTATACTCTTTTAATTCTTCTTTGAAGTTCATAATAATTAGTTCAATTCAAACCTGGTTTCAGTCAAGAATATTTTCAGCATTTCTAAAAAACCATTCAGTCTTTTTATAATGCTCTTCTGTAAGTTTTAGAAGATTGGCATTACCTTTATATCGTAACGCTAAACCTGCCATTTTTCGGGCATTAACGTAATCAAAGTTATTAAGCATATACTCAGATATTTTATAAACAGCATAGCTGCTCAATTCATCTTTTACTTCTAAATCATTTTCAAAGTTTTGCAGAAATGCTTGATAGTCTTCCTCAAGCGAAGTACTTAAATCAATCATCAACGGTATAGAAGAATAATTATAAGATTTTGAATTCAACTCTTTTAAAATTGAATATCGATCATATTCACTACCATTCACATAATTCTCAATTGCTGCCTTCTTGTAACAATGCAATTCTTGTATTTGCAAGCAATTCGATCCTTCTACTCGGCCTGGCATCGGATAAATAATTGTAAAGCTCCTTAGCTTTATCCAGTTCAGAATTTTTTACATAAAGCTCAGCTAAACGAAATTTCAAATCATACTCGCTGCTCGTACCTTCAAATGTTTTTTCAAATGATTTCAAAAAATTGATTGCTTTAGTAAGTGAGTCTGTATCCTCATAAATTTTAGATAGACCAATTACAGCGCTATAACTTTCAGCTCTGGACAAAATATGTTTAAAATATTTTTCAGCTCTGTCATATTCTTTTAATGAATATAAATCCCACGCATCCATTAAACCTGAAGCAACATATCTAGGACAAACTTTCATGATAAGCGGTTTTCTACCAAAATAGTAATTGGCTTTGTCTTTGGTTGCATCTAAAGCT
>CAVOPS010000006.1:0-76584 GCA_963698155.1 uncultured Ignavibacteriaceae bacterium
TAAGAAATAATAAATTCTAATTATAAAGCTTTAATTTCATGAACCAGCTTGTTCATCGCTTCTTTTTGAATCACCGAAATACATAAGTGCATTCGGATAGAAGAGGAGCTTGTTATCAATTCCAGCGTAGCCAACATTCAGCGAACGTTTATTTATAATAACAGTCTTTGCATAATCAACATTCAGAATAGGCATACCGTAAATCGGACTGCTCTGGTCGTGTCTTGCTGCAGGATTAACTACATCGTTTGCACCAATAACAATTACGACATCTGTGTTTGGGAAATCGTCATTTATATCTTCCATCGAGAGCATCTTATCATACGGAACCTGAGCTTCAGCAAGAAGCACGTTCATATGCCCGGGCATCCTTCCTGCAACCGGGTGAATTGCAAACCTGAAATTAATTCCTTTTTTCTCAAGCACATTCATTAAATCCCTGACAGCATGCTGTGCCTGACCAACTGCCATTCCATATCCAGGAACAACGACAACGCTGCTGACACTTTCAAGAAGCATTGCAAGTTCTTCAGCATCAATTGACTTGGCTGTGCCTTTACGGGCTTTACTATCCGGAGCCGGACCTTCACCGCAGAAGCCCAACCACCCATAACCACATTCATTAAGGAACGGTTCATCGCTTTGCACATAATATTTGTCAGAATAATACCTGAAGCACCAACAAGAGCACCGGCAATTATCAATTCATTATTTCCGAGTACAAAACCTGTTGTTGAACCGGCAAGTCCTGAATATGAATTGAGTAATGAAATTGCAACCGGCATATCTGCACCGCCAATCGGCAGCACAAGCAATACACCTAAAACAAGAGAAATAAAAGTTATAATTATTATTAAAGGAATATTTGTCGGATCGAGCAGTATAAGCACACCTCCAGCCAAGACCACCAAGATCAGAATCAAATTTAATGGATGCTGAAGAGGATATTTAACAACTTTTCCGGTTACAAGCCCCTGTAATTTTCCAAATGCAATCATAGATCCTGTAAATGTAACACCGCCAATAAGAAGACTGAGAACAATAGCGATTCCTGTATCAATTGGAAGATTAAAAGGTAAACCAGTATCAACAGGATAATTTGGGTTTAATCTAAAGTATTCTGCAAGTGCAACCAGAGTTGAAGCTCCACCTCCAAATCCGTTCAGCATCCCAACCATCTGCGGCATTCCGGTCATTGGAGTTTTGTACCCCAGAATGAGTCCGACTGCGGATCCAATTATTGCACCAATTATAATCCATTCATACGTCAGCACTTCCTGATCAAGCAACGTAGCAGCAATTGCCATGAACATACCAATTGCAGCGTAAAGGTTTCCTTTCCTTGCAGTTTTTGGCGATCCGAGAAACTTAATTCCAAAAATAAAAAGTATAGAAGAGACTAGATAAGTTATTTCAATAGCTATTCGCATTTTTCCCCCTTACTTTCCGTCAGAGCCCGTCTTTGAGCCGGGTAAACCGGACCGGGACGGCTTCTTAAACATTTTTAACATTCTGTCAGTCACAAGAAATCCCCCGACGACATTTATCATTGCAAATATTACCGCAACCATTCCGAGTATAGTACTGATAGTAAATTGCTCAAGTCCGGCGCTTAGTATAGCACCAACAATTGTAATACCTGAAATTGCGTTTGAACCTGACATTAGCGGAGTATGAAGAGTCGGAGGAACTTTTGTAATCAACTCAAATCCCACAAAAATTGCGAGCACGAAAACGTAAATGTGCATCAGAAATAAAAAACTTTCCATATTTATTTCCCTTTGGTTATTATTTTAAAAATCTTTTTATTATCAAGAATCATTTTATTAAGCTCTTTATTCTCTCATGAATTACTTCACCGTTGTGAGTGATTAGTGAACCTTTAACGATTTCATCTTCCAGCTTAAGTGTAACTTTTCCTTCTTTTCCGATATGCTGAAGCAATGCAAGAATATTTTTTGCATACATTTCACTTGAATGAGTTGGAACAAGACTCGGAAGATTTGGCTCACCTATTATGTTTACACCATGCTTCTTCACAGTTTTACCTTTCTCACTAACTTCACAATTACCGCCAAATTCAACCGCCATATCAAGAACAACGCTTCCCGGTCTCATATGTTTTACCATCTCTTCAGTAACGAGCACAGGAGCTTTCTTTCCCGGAACTAAAGCGGTGGTAATAACTATATCGGCTTCAGTGATATGCTTGAAGATAAGCTCTTTCTGTTTTTTAAGAAATTCTTCAGATGCTTCCTTTGCGTATCCGCCGGCATCCTGCATATCTGCTGCGCCTTCCACTTCAATAAATCTTCCGCCAAGACTGAGTACTTCCTCTTTAACGGCTGCACGAATATCAGAAACCTCCACAACTGCACCTAAACGCTTTGCTGTTCCAAGTGCCTGAAGCCCTGCAACGCCGGCACCCATTATCACAACTTTAGCTGGAGAAATTGTTCCTGCGGCGGTCATCATTAATGGAAATATTTTACCGAGAGTATCAGCACACATAACAACACTCTTGTAACCTGCAATGTTTGCCTGTGAACTTAGCGCATCCATTTTTTGTGCTAATGTTGTTCTCGGAATCATATCCATAGAAATAACATTAATTTTTTTAGCAGCACATTTTTGTGCAGAGTTCCGGATAGTTTAATGGATAAAGAAAAGTAATTAGAAGAGTTCCTTCTTTAAACAAGTCAAGCTCATTCTTTCCTGCAATGGGATGATCGAGAGGACGCTGAACTTTTACAACAACATCCGCTGTGGAATAAAGCTCATTCAGATTTACGACTTTAGCCCCTGCTTTTTCATACATCTCATTTGTGTAACCGGCATTAAGTCCAGCATCTTTTTCAACGCGAACCTGGAAACCGGATTTTATAAGTTTGGAAGCTACATCGGGGACACACGCTACTCGATTTTCGCCAGGCAGGATTTCCTTAGGAACTGCTATTACCATACCTGTTTCTCCTGTGTGAATTGTTAAAAATTGATTGAGCAAAATTAAATGCGTCGGGAAGCAATTCCAAAAAGATCGAACAATTTCGCAATAGTTTTATTGCTTTTTATGAGATTACCTGGCTGGCTGTTCTTTAGTTAAGCAGTGAAGAGTTCCCAATCCCCAAACTAAATCAACTGAGTGAATACCAATTACTTTTCTGTCATGGAACAATTCAGATAAGAATTCCCAAAGCTATTTTATCATTCGGATCGTTGAAGGTCGGAACAAGAACAGCATAATTTGAAATGTAGAAGTTAGCATAGCTAGCTGGCAGTCGTTGTCCCTTGAATACCTGAGGCGAAGGCATAGGCAGAGGCACTACATTCAGCTTCGAGCCGTTTGGCATATAAATATTTTGAAGTCGTTCTTTATTTCATTGAAGAAGATCATAATTTTCATCTGATGGATTTTCTTCTGACACAAGAAGAACAGTATCTTCCTTCACAAAGCGGCAAAGATCATCAACGTGACCATGAGTATCATCTCCAACTATTCCCTTTCCCAGCCAGATGATGTTTGAAACACCAAAATATTTTTTGAAGACTTCAAAGTAGTCTGATTCTGTAAATCCTGGATTCCGTGTTTGCACTTTTTCATCGAGAAGACATTCTTCGGTAGTGATAAGAGTTCCTTTTCCATTAGTATCAATTGAACCACCTTCTAACACCACTTGCTTTCCATTATGTTCAGCAACTGTTCTTTTGAGTTTTAGTTTATGTGAAATGAATTGAGGAATTTTATCATCAAGCTTATAATCATCGTACTTAGCCCAGGCATTGAATTTAAAATCAAGTGCAATTGTTTCTTTTCCATCTTTGATAAACATCGGTCCGGAATCTCTCAGCCAGCCGCGATCAGTTTTCTTGATGAAGAATTCAACGTTAGTCAGTGAGTCATTAGAATCTTTTAAAACTTTTTCCGCTTTTAGTTTGTGCTCTGTCGACTGAATAAAAATCCTGACCTTTTCTCCTCGAGAAATGTATTTGACTATTTCAGCATAGACATACGGAATCGGAGAGAACTTTCCGGGCCAATCAGTTTTATTATATGGCCAGCCTATCCAGGTTGCTTCGTGTCGATTCCATTCGGAAGGTAGTATAAGTTTATTATGCATTTTTCACCACTGAGACACTAAGAGCACTCAGTTTCACTAAGTGGTTCTTAGTGGACTAAGTGTCTTAGTGGTAAAGTTTTATTCTATAAATCGTTTAGTAATATCTTGATACGAATCGATCCTTCTATCACGAAGGAATGGCCAGTTATGCCTTATGTATTCAATTCGCTCCAAATCAATTTCAGCGAGAAGGATTTCTTCTTTATCAACTGAAGCTTGAGCTATAATCATTCCCTGCGGATCACAGACAAATGATTGTCCCCAGAATTCTATTCCTGGTGAATCATCATTTACTTTCTCCAAACCAATTCTGTTAACTGCAGCGACATAAACTCCGTTTGCAACGGCGTGACCTCTTTGCACAGTAAGCCATGATTCATATTGTGCTCTGCCGTGTTTTTCTTTTTCGTAAGGATGCCAGCCAATTGCTGTTGGATAAAATAGAACAGCAGCACCCTGAAGAGCAGTCAACCTTGCAGCTTCAGGATACCATTGGTCCCAGCAAATCAGAGTGCCAATTTTTCCAAATGATGTTTCAAAGTTTTTATAGCCAAGATCACCGGGAGAGAAATAATATTTTTCATAAAAACCGGGATCGTCGGGTAATGTGCATCTTCCTATACGTATCAAGAATTTTTCCATCGTTATTAATTACTACTAAACTATTATGATAAACTCCTGAAGACCTTTTTTCAAACAGAGGAACTACAACACTAACATTATTCTTTTTTGCTGTTTCAGATATCGCAGTAGTAGATGGACCAGGGATGGTTTCTGCAAGATTGAAATTTTTAATGTCTTCAGTCTGACAAAAGTATTGCGATCTGAAAAGTTCGGGTAAACAAATAACCTGCGCACCAGATTTAGCTGCTTTTTCAATCCAATTAATTGCCTTCTTTAAATTTTCAGAAGTGTCTTTGCTGAATGCTAATTGAATTAAACCAATAGTGAATTTGCTGCTCATAATTATCCTGTTTCTTTATTTTAAAATTAAAGAAATATTAGCAGTTGTAAAATTTGATTAGTTTGAATGAGTAAAGTTCGATAGATAACTTGTAGATAATTAATAGCCAAAAGTTGAAACCATATAACCTTCCTGGTTGAAATCCTTACTTCGCAAAAGTTTTCCCTCTTTATAATATTCTTCCCTTTGAATAAAACCGTTGGGATAGTAAATACGAACATAAGAATCCAATTTACCCTTGTAGTAATTCTCAACTTTTTGAAAAGCACCATTATCGTAATATGAATTTTTCTTGCCTTCAATTTCACCATTAAAGTAAGTTGCTTCGGATTTCGGTAATCCGTTCTTATGAAATTCTTTGTATTCGCCTTCAATAATATCATTCACGTATGTTCCCATTGATTTCAGCGAACCGTCTTCATAATAATTAACAACCAAACCGTTTTTCATTCCATCTTTTATTACGGTCTCAAGTTTAAGATGACCATCTGGATAATATTCTTTTATCATTCCTTTTCGTTCACCATTTATATAATCAACTTTCGATTTTACGATTCCTCCTTCGTAATATGTAACATAGATTCCGTTTATAACTCCATTCTCATAAGGGATTTCTTCCTTTCAAAAATCCTGAGTCATAATAAGTTTTAGCAACTTCCTGTTTAACTCCATCTTTAACAAAAGTCTCATTCGAAATTGCGCCACCCTCAGTATAATTTTTAAGCAATTCTTCTTTCGACTCAAACTTTCCCAGGTAATCATAACGTTCCCGGTATAAAAGTTCGTCATTCAAATAATCATCTTTAACTCTGAGATTGCCAGCCATATCATATAATCTTACAGTTCCTTCAATTTTATCATTAATAAAAATTGCCTCTAAGGCTACCTTTTTATTTTCGTGATAGATATAAATTGTTCCGTTCTGCTTTCCATCAACAAAATTTCTTTCAACTTCTACTTCGCCGGTTTTGTAATAAGTTCTTGAAATACCCTGAAGCACACCATCAACATACCTCCATTCACCCTGAACCTCTCCTGTTTTATAATAAGTATAAGTTATTCCCTGAAGCACTCCACCAGAATAATGTTGTTCAGCCCAGAGTTCACTGCTTTCGTAATACCATTTTGAAATTCCTTCCTTCACACCATCATCATAATTCCATTCGATACTTTTTATCCCGTCTTCAAAATACCAGGTTGATAAACCGTGCTCTTTTCCCAAACTAAAATTCCATTCTTTCCATAGTTTCCCGTTGGGGTAATACTCTTTGTAAAAACCTTCGAGCTTATCATACCAATACTGACCTTCGGTTTTAATTTCTCCGTTGGGGTAATATGTTTTAATTACTTTTGTCCCGGGAAGTTCCTGTGAAAATAAATTTGTGGAAATGGTAACAAGCATCACCAGGAGTAATATAAGTCGCAAATATTTTTTATTCATTCTTTATTTTTTTGATTTTTCTTTTGGAAGATGAAAATAGATGATTTTACCTTCAGGATAAATTCAAATTGTAGTACCATTCCGATTGATGAATTAAAACGAGTCAGATTAGTTAAAAAGTTTAATGGAAATTTTTCTCGCCGGCTTCAATTTCCATATCAATGTAATCTTCTTCACGCGGAATGGGACAAGTAAACAAAGCTGAATAAGCGCAGTATGGATTATATGCTCTGTTGAAGTCAATAGTATAAACAAATTCTGGATGATCATTTAATTCAAAGTCAAGATATCTGCCAACACCATAAGTTTCTGTGCCTGTTGTTTGATCAGTAAACCAGATACTGTAGTACGGTTCACCAGTTCTGCTAAAACTTTGATAAACATTTATCCTGTGAACTTTGTCATCTTTCTTTAATTCTAAAAAGCCAAGAAGAATTGCAGGTCTTGTTTCCCCTTTGGTACCTAAAATTGCAACTGTGTCCTGAACGTCATATTTGAAAAGCTTCGACTTAAAAACAAAATCAGGATTTGGTTCGTAATAATTCAATGGATTAAATGTAACTGTTGTGTCGCGGTTAAATGGAGAGTTGATATCAAACTGTAAACTGTAATCTTTTTCTTTTCTTTCTTTTATTAACGAATCGATGTAAGCTTTCATCTCCGGATCATCAGTGCGATTTTCTTTGCAAGCTTCGGTGACTAAAAGAGTAAGAAATAAAATTATAATTAATCCATAACTGGTTTTACTTGACATCAGGTGACTGCCCTTCCTTTTTTACTTTCTTTTTTAACTCGTTTAATTTATTCAACGCCTCCAAAGGAGTGAGTTTTTCTATTTCCAGATCAGTTATTTCTCCTCTCAGCTTATCATCCTGGAATTCAAAAATGCTCATCTGGTTTTCAGGAATTTGCAATTTGCGAAGTTTTTCTTTCTTCAATTCGTACGGAGTTAATTCTTTGCTTTCAAGATTTCTTAATATCTCTTTTGCACGATTCGTTACGAATGCAGGAAGTCCTGCCATCTGCGCAACCTGTATTCCGTAACTGTGATCTGCTCTTCCCGGATTTACTTTGTGAAGAAATATTACTTTGTCATCGTACTCACGGACTTCAACTTTATAATTTTTTATTTTTGGAAAAAGATCAGCCATCTCGTTCAGCTCGTGATAGTGAGTAGCGAAAAGAGTTTTAGCTGCGACCTCATTATTATCGTGAAGATATTCTGTGATTGCCCAGGCAATTGAAATACCGTCAAACGTGCTTGTTCCTCTTCCAATCTCATCAAGAAGAATTAAACTTTTTGAAGATGCGTTGTTCAGTATGTTTGCTGCTTCCTGCATCTCGACGAGAAATGTGCTTTCACCTGAAGTTATGTTATCACTTGCACCAACTCGAGTAAAAATTCTATCGACCAATCCGATCTTTGCACTCTTTGCAGAAATGAATGAACCAATCTGCGCCATCAGAACAATCAATCCAATCTGTCGAAGATAAACCGATTTACCAGCCATATTTGGTCCGGTCAATAAAATTATCTGATCGTTCTTATTATCAATAACACAATCATTCGGTTTAAACTTCTCTCCCGGTGGAAGTATCTGCTCAACTACAGGATGTCGTCCTTCAATTATTTCAAGTTCTGCTCCATCGTGAACAACTGGCTTTGAGTATTTGTATGCTTCTGCACATTCAGCAAATGAAATCAGGCAATCAATTAAAGCAATCATTCGTGCATTATTTTGAATTGCCACAGCTTCAGCAGCAATGAATTTTCTAACTTCATCAAAAAGCTCTGCTTCGAGTTCGTAAATCTTCTCTTCGGCATTCAGAATCTTATCTTCATACTCTTTAAGCTCGGGAGTAATGTATCTTTCAGAATTTACCAGGGTTTGTTTGCGGATATAATTTTCGGGCACTTTGTCTTTGTGTGCATTGCTAATATCAATATAGTAACCAAAAACATTATTAAAGCTGACCTTCAATGAAGGAATTCCTGTTCGTTCTCTTTCCGTCTTTTGAAGTTTTGCAATCCAATCCTTTCCGTGGAATGCGATGTTTCTCAGTTCATCAAGTTCAGGACTGAAACCATTTCTTATCACTCCGCCATCGATGAGAGTAGGAGGAGGAGAATCAATAATTGCACTTTGAACTTGTTCAACTAATTTTTCAAGTGGATTAAGTTCTCTTGAAGTTTTTGATAAGGCATCTGTCTTAAAGTTTGAAAGAAGTTCTTTTATTGAAGGTATTTTTTTTAGTGATGTTTTTAGCGCAACAACTTCTCTCGGATTTGCCCTGCCGGTGCAAATTCTTGAAATTATCCTTTCGATGTCACCGACTTCCTTCAGCTCAGTTTCAATTTTCTTTCGCTGGGATTTGTTCTTCAACAACTCTTCAACACTATTCAACCGGCTTTGAATCTTTTTCAAATCTCTCAAAGGTGCAGAAATCCATTTCTTTAAAAGTCTTCCGCCCATTGCTGTAGTTGTTTTATCAAGGATTGAAATGAGAGAACCTTCTCTTCCATCTCCGTGCATTGAATAGCTTATCTCGAGATTTCTTCTCGTGGAAGAATCGAGTATCATATATTCGGAAGGATTGTAAAGTGAAATTCTGTTGAGATGAGTGAGATTTACCTTTTGAGTTTCCTGCAGATAATTTAATGCAGCACCGCTTGCAACAACTCCGTTTTGAAGATGTTCTATTCCAAATCCTTTTAAAGTAACAGTTCCGAAATGATTGAGAAGTAGTTCATTTGCATAATCATAATTGAAAATCCAATCATCCATTTTTGTAATACGGATTGACGGATTTATTTTGCTGATGACCGGAGTCAGATAATCTTTTTCTTTTTTCTGAATAAGAATTTCTGCAGGAGCAATCGATTCAATCTGCTGTTGAAGATCTGATTCAGGAACTTCGAAAGTGTAAAACTCACCTGTGGAAACATCCGCAAATGAAATTCCAGCAACTTCATCACGGATGTAAACAGAAAGCAGGTAATTATTTTTTTTATGATCGAGAAGCTTGTCGGAAAGAGTTGCACCAGGAGTTACGACTTCAATCACTTCCCGTTTTACAATTCCTTTGGCAAACTTTGGATTCTCCATTTGCTCGCAGACAGCAACTCGGTAACCGGCACGAACAAGCTTTGGCAGATAAGTATCAATTGCGTGATGAGGAAATCCTGCAAGTGGAACATCTTCAGCGGCACCGTTTGCTCTTTTTGTTAAAGTAATACCGAGAACCTTGGAAGCAATTTTCGCATCGTTTTCAAAAGTCTCAAAGAAGTCACCGACTCTGAAAAGCAAAATTGTATCCGGATTGGCTTCTTTAATCCTTAAATACTGAGACATTAATGGAGTTTGTCCGTCTCGTCCGGCTTGATTTTCCCTGGGTAATTTGTTGGTTTGTGAATCCTGTTTACTCATCGGGCTAAAAATAGCTCAATCGTAAAAGAATATCAATTTAGAAGCGTTTTAGTAATCTTTTAATTTGATCTCTTATCAATTCTTTTATAATCATTACCTTTATTGGGAAGACTAAAGGTGTCCCATTCAGCATCATATGCGTAAGAGAAGTCTATTCTATAAAAAAATCCAAAAATGTCTTTGTACTCAGCATAACCATGTATTTTCAAAGCGTGTGTTTTCATAAACATTTTACCGAACAATTCTTTGGAGGCAATTCTCACAGTGTCTGTGTGAAAAAAAACAGAATCTTTAGGAAGAAGATTTCCGATTCTAAAATATTCGTACTGAGAATTAGTTTCATCCGGTCGTATTTTCTCGGCAATTTCAGAAAAAATTTTACCTTCTATCATAAGTGCAGGAGTATTACCGACATTTCTAAATTTGAGAATATAACCGTAATATGTTTCTTGGATTTCCCCAACCGATGGCGAAATTTGGATATAAGGAGTATTAGTTATAACCATGGCTGACTCATTAAGTTTGAAAGTTTTTTGCGACATTACAAGTGAACTTTCAGCTAATGCTAAAGAAAGTGTTGTAGATAATTTGCTTATTTCAAGGGCTTTTTGAGAAATTACAAGAGAACTCTCGGAAATTGCAAGAGAATGTTGAGTGAGACCCAAGCTCTGCTCAGTAGGACTATCAGAAAGGTTCAGAGATTGTTGAGTAAGAGTAAGTGATTTTTTTGTATCACTTCTTTGCTCACAACTAATAGTGATAAAAGATGCGACCATGATAATATTTACAATTAGAAGACAAATTTGTATAAAATCGGTCAGGCTGATTTTTTCTCTAAATAAAACTTTATTTTTTTTATCCTTATCAGGAGAATGTTGCGTAGCTGGGATTATCTCAATTGGTTCTTCATTTTGACGACCAGGCGGATTTGGTTGAGGATTATTCTTTACATTTTCAGCGTTTTGTTCTTTTTCTGTTGACATAAATACTCAGTCCAAGTTTTTGAAAATATTGACTAAATAAATTTAATAAAAAAGATTGGGCTTATTTATACAAGTATATATTATCTTCATTAGCTAATTATCCTTGAAAAGACTTCACTTTTTAATATATTTGCCCCTAAATTGTGGGAGAAAAACTGTTCTATTTATTGCAACTTCTCTTCACGTAAATAGTTAATTTGCAACCAGAAAATTCAGGAGCTAAATGAAAAAGATAGGAATATTGTTCGGGCAGGAAACTACTTTCCCACCGGCATTTGTTGAAAGAGTAAACTCAAAAAATGAAAAAGGAATTACTGCTGAGTTCGTTAAAATTGATAAAGTCGTTCAGGGCGAACCAAGCGGCTACGATGTTATCATCGACAGAATTTCGCAGGATGTTCCTTTCTATAGAGCTTTCCTGAAAAATGCAGCGTTGAATGGAACTGCAGTAATCAACAATCCTTTCTGGTGGAGTGCGGATGAAAAGTTTTTCAACAATGCTTTGATGACAAAGCTCGATGTTGCCGTTCCGAAAACAGTTTTGCTTCCATCAAACCAGCATCCGGATGATACTAACGCAAACTCTTTCAGAAATCTTGATTATCCTTTAAACTGGGATGCAATGTTCAGCTACATCGGTTTTCCTGCTTACTTCAAACCATTTGCAGGCGGTGGATGGAAAAATGTTTACCGTCTTGAATCTCCTGATGACTTTTTCAAAGCATACAATGAAACAGGTCAGCTTGTGATGATGCTTCAGGAAGAGATAAATTTTACAGAATATTTCAGATGTTATTGTCTCGACAGAAAAGATGTCCATATTATGAGATACGATCCAAAGCAGCCGCATCATCTGCGATATGTTAGAAATCCAAAACCAATTGAAAAACCATTGCTGGAAAAACTAATTCACGCAGTGCTTACAATCAATAACTCACTTGGTTATGATTTTAACACCGTAGAGCTTGCAATCCGTGATGGAGTTCCGTATGCAATTGACTTCTGCAATCCTGCACCGGATGCAGATAAGGTTTCCATTGGCGAAGAAAACTTTGATTGGATAGTAGAAGCCGCGGCAAATATGGCAATCAGAAGAGCAAAAGCACACAAAGCAGGACAGAATAATCTGACGTGGGGTAATTTTATTAAATCATTTGCAGCTAACATCCCATTAAGTGAAAGTTAAATAGAGAAAATATTATGACAGAACCCGGATTATTTACATTAGGAGTCGAAGAGGAATTTCAGATTGTTGATCCTCAAACAAGAGAGCTGAAATCCCACATTCAGCAGATAATTGAAGACGGCAAAATAATACTCGCTGAAAAAGTAAAAGCTGAAATGCATCAGTCAGTAGTGGAGATTGGAACAGACATCTGCAGAGATATTAATGATGCGCGTCAGCAGGTTACTAAATTACGGCAGGAACTTGCCAAGCTTGCTAATAAAAACGGATTAAAAATTGCAGCAGCAGGCACGCATCCTTTTTCTCACTGGAAAGATCAGGCTATAACCGAACATCCACGTTACAAGGAAATTATATCTGATTACCAGCAGGTTGCAAGAGCAAATTTAATTTTTGGATTGCATGTTCACGTTGGAGTTGATGACAGGGAAACTGCACTGCACATAATGAATGCAGCAAGATATTTTATTCCTCATATTTTTGCGTTGTCAACAAATTCTCCTTTCTGGCTTGGAAGAAATACCGGCTTCAAATCTTATCGAAGCAAAGTTTTTGATCGTTTTCCACGTACCGGAATCCCTGATTACTTCGGAAGCATTGCAGAGTACGATAATTATGTAAAACTTCTAGTGAAGACAAAATGTATTGATGATGCAAAGAAAATCTGGTGGGATATTCGTGCACATCCTTATTTCAACACACTTGAGTTCAGAGTATGCGACATACCTATGAGAGTTGATGAAACAATTTGCCTCGCCGCCATTATACAGGCGGTTGTTGCAAAGCTTCACAAGCTCATAAAACAGAATCTTGGTTTCAGAATATACAGGAGAGCATTAATCGCAGAAAACAAATGGCGAGCTGCACGTTATGGTATCCACGGAAAGCTGATTGATTTCGGTAAGCAGGAAGAAGTCGAGTTTAAAAAGCTTGTTGATGAATTGCTTGAATTTATTGATGATGTGGTTGATGGACTCGGTTCAAGAGAAGAAATAAGATATGTATATAAAATTCTTGAAATGGGAACCGGTGCTGACCGCCAGCTTAAAGTTTACGAACAATCCGGTGATACCAAATCGGTTGTTGATTATATAATTGAAGAAACTCAAGTTGGCCTTTGAGAAAATCTAAATTAACTTCTTAGTGCAACTTTGTGTCCTTAGTGTCTTAGTGGTAAAAAAGGAATTCAACCACTAAGACACTGAGAGCACTTAGAAACACTAAGTTATCCGCTAAATAATACTATAAATAAATTGATTAAAATTGCCACAATAGATCTTTACAACAACGAACGCAACGAAGGTATGCGCTGTATCAAAGAAATTGTTTCTGAAGCACAAAGCAGAAGTAATGGTTTAGAAATTTCCTATGAAGTTTTTGATACAAGATTTAAGGATGAAGTTCCCGGGATTGAAAACGATATATTTATTTCTTCAGGCGGACCAGGAAGTCCATTTGAAGGAGAAGGAACGCAGTGGGAAAAAGATTACTTCAATCTTATTCAAAAGATCTGGGATTACAATCAAAATAATCCTGAAAGAAAAAAATATCTGTTCTTCATTTGCCATTCTTTTCAGATGATGGGAAGGTTCTTCAAATTCGGAACTGTCAACCAGCGTCATTCAAAATCATTTGGAGTTATGCCGTTTAATCTGACAAAAGAAGGAAAATCTGATAACATACTGAAAGAATTATCAAATCCGTTTTATGCTGCTGATATCCGACAGTTCCAGGTAATCGAACCGGATAAAAAAGTAATTAAGGAACTCGGTGCAAAAATTTTATCTTATGAAATTGTTGATGATAATGAAAAAGCTCAGCCGGCATTGGCTGCTGTGAGAATTTCTGATGAGATAGTGGGTACACAATTCCATCCCGAAGCTGATCCGGATAGTATGCTTTATCACTTTAAACAGGACGAACGAAAAAAGCAGGTGGTAGAAAAGTATGGAGAAGAAAGATACTTTGAGATGATTAGAATCCTTGAGAGACCGGATACAATTCAGAAAACAAGGAAGACTGTTATTCCTTCTTTTCTGAATCACGCTATTGAAGAGTTGACCGCTGTAACGAGTAGCAAATGATCCAAGAACTTCGTAAAAAATTCAACGCAGAATTCACACAGGAAAAGTATGAAGCCTTTTTGAACGATTTGAATACTTCAATGAAGTATCCTGTTGATTTCCGTATTTCTGAAACTCCTCTCTTTTTAAGTAATGATTTAAAGAACAAATTGTTAAAAGCGTGCGATGAACTTTGCAAGCAAGTAACAAGTGCTGAATTTAAATTAAAGATGAAAGATGCAGTTCCATCTCATCTGAATATTCCGGGAGAAACTGATCATCCCGAATTTTTTGTTTTTGATTTTGCTGTTTGTCAAAACAATTCTACCGGAGAATTTTATCCAAAATTAATTGAGCTGCAGGGCTTTCCAACATTATATGCTTACCAGTATTTCTTTGATAAAAAAATCAGAAATCATTTTGATATTCCAAAAGACTTTACACCATACTTCAACAATATCTCTCCGGATGAATACGTAAAGCTGTTAAAAGATGTGATACTTGCAGAGGCTGATCCTGCTAATGTAATTTTGTTAGAAATTGAACCCGAAAAACAAAAAACCAGAATTGATTTTGCTGCAACAGAAAAACTAATTGGAGTAACTGAAGTTTGCATCTCGGATGTTATAAAACACGGAAAAGTTCTTTATTACAAAAAAAACGGAATTGAAGTTTCGATTGAAAGAATTTACAACCGTGTCATTTTTGATGAACTGAGCAGAACCGAAAAGAATTTCAATTTTGATTTGCAGGAAGAGTTAAATGTAACCTGGGTTCCTCACCCAAACTGGTTTTATAAGATTAGTAAATATTCATTGCCCGTTTTAAAAGGTGAGTTTGTACCGAAATGTTTTTACCTGCGTGATCTTTCTACTTATCCTGATAATCTTCAAAATTATGTTTTAAAACCACTCTTCTCTTTTGCAGGGCTCGGAGTTAAGATTGACGTAACAAAGAAAATGCTGGATGAAATTGAAGATCCCGAGAACTATATCATTCAGGAAAAAGTTGAATATGCACCCCTAATAGAAACTCCAGATGAATTCGCCAAAGTTGAAATAAGGATGATGTATTTCTGGAAAGAGAAACCAATTCTCGTTAACAACCTTGTAAGGCAAAGCAAAGGAAAGATGATGGGAGTAGACTTCAACAAAAACAAAACCTGGGTTGGCGGGAGTACGGCGTTGCATAAAATTTGACTTCCTCATTATAGCTAATCTCCACAAATTATTTACCTTACATTTCCTCCTCATTTTAGTATATTTGCACACAAACCTACAGCAATTCCTGATTTTTCAACAGTAGATTTTAATTATAGCAAAATGATAAAATTTGATTTTCACATATCAAGAGCAGCCAGAGAAAAATATAAGATTGAACAATCACTTTTCTCTATAACTGGCAAAGTAATTCTTGCGGATTATCAGCAAGCACGCATTCTTTCAGAAAAAATAAATTCAAAAAGAAGAGAAGAAGGCAATGCAGAACAATTCGTAACTGCCGGACAGATAAATGCTCTCGGCTTGCTTCACGAAATCTTTCATCTTCTACTGAGAAGATACGAAGAGAACGATAACCCTGGAGTTTTTAGTAAAGCCATAAATCATCTCAAGAATGAAATAAGTGAAAGCGGACTTGAAAAAACTCAACTTGTTTTTGTAGAGGAATTCCCTCCCCTGCCGGTTTATAATCAAGAAGTAACACCGGATGAATATTTAAAAGGAAGGTACTTCAGGAAAACCGAACAAGGAGATTATTCTTGAAGAGATAATTCTTCTTCATATGGAAAACAGCAATCCTGCGGCTGCAAACCTGAGAGAGCTTTATACAGATGATAACCTTTCCAGCAAAACAAACTACAAGCAGTTAATTGAAAAGACGGAAACATTTTTTGATAATGAAATACCAACACGTTTGGGCGGACTTCCACTATTCAAACTTTTACGAAAACCAATTTCATCAAATCCATTTGACCTGGAAAAGCAGCTTGATTTTATAATGGCTGAATGGGGTGCTTATTTAGGTGATGATATTCTGAACAGACTGCTTCGCGGAGTTGATTTGATCAGAGAAGATTACAAATTGTTTGTTCAACACGGCGGCGGTGAAAAAGGAACTCCTCCCGTTCCCACTTACGATGAAGATTTGGAAAGACTGAGATTAATACGAGAAAAGCTGGCTGCAGAAAAAAAACTTTCTGAGGATGAAAGACGATTTTATCTTGAATACGAAAAGTTTACAGAGGATATGCAGTGGATTCCGGAAGTGGTGATGATTGCAAAGAACATTTACGTATGGCTTCATCAGCTATCTGAAAAATACAAAAGAGAAATTAAAAAACTAGATCAAATTCCTGATGAAGAACTTGATCAGCTTGCAAGATGGAATTTTAACTCACTCTGGCTTATCGGAATCTGGGAGCGAAGTACCGCCTCACAAAAAATAAAACATCTTACTGGAAACATTAGTGCGGTTTCATCAGCTTATTCATTATATGATTATGTGATTGCAGAAGAAATTGGCGGAGAATGGGCATTTCAGAATTTGAAAGATCGTGCCTGGGCTCGCGGAATAAGAATGGCGAGTGATATGGTTCCAAATCATACTGGAATTTTTTCAAAATGGGTAATTGAAAAACCGGATTACTTCCTTCAAAGGAACGAACCACCTTATCCGAATTATTCTTTTAATGGACCAAATCTTTCTGAAGATAACCGGGTTGAAGTAAGAATTGAAGATCAGTATTACACCCGCAAAGATGCTGCGGTTGTATTTCAGAGAAGAGACGGATACACGGGTGCAACAAAGTACATTTACCACGGAAACGATGGAACTAATATGCCATGGAATGATACGGCTCAGTTAAATCTTTTAAATCCTGAGGTCCGCGAATCACTGATTCAAACAATAATGCACGTCGCCCGCAAAACACCGATCATTCGTTTTGATGCTGCGATGACTTTATCAAAAAAACATTATCAAAGATTGTGGTTTCCAAATCCCGGATCGGGTGGGGCAATACCTTCAAGAACTGATTACTCGATGACCCTTGAACAATTCAACCAGCTAATGCCAAATGAATTCTGGCGCGAAGTTGTAGACAGAATTAATTCAGAAATGCCAAACGTACTTCTTCTTGCAGAGGCGTTCTGGTTGATGGAAGGTTACTTTGTTCGCACACTCGGAATGCACCGTGTTTACAATAGCGCATTCATGCATATGATGATGAAAGAAGAAAATGATAAGTATCGCCAGCTTGTTACCAACACACTTGAATTCAATCCTGAAATATTGAAACGTTACGTAAATTTTATGAGCAATCCTGATGAAGAAACGGCAATCAACCAGTTTGGAAAAGGAGATAAATATTTTGGTGTGGCTGTTATGATGCTGACAATGCCCGGCTTACCAATGTTTGGACACGGACAGATTGAAGGCTTCTCAGAAAAGTATGGAATGGAATACAAACAAGCCTACTACAACGAAACACCTGATGAGCATTTAATTTGGAGACACAACAAAGAATTATTTCCACTAATGAAGATGCGATACCTTTTCAGCCAGGTGGAGAATTTTGAGTTTTATGATTTCATTGATAAGAACGGCGACTTAAATCAGAATGTTTATGCATTCAGCAACCGTGCAGGAAATCAATCTGCGCTGGTTCTGTACAACAATTCATACTATGAAACTGAAGGAAGCATAGCTTTCTCAGCTCCAAAAATGATTTCCGGAAACGGCGGTATGAAAAGACCACATCACATCACCGAACTTTTAAATATTAAACCTTACCGTGAGTATTACTACATCTATACAGACCACAGAACTCAGCTTCAATATTTAATTTCTGGAAAAGAGATTGCTGAGAACGGATTCAGAATTCAACTGTTTGGATATCAGTATAGAGTTTGTCTTTACTTCAGAGAAGTATATGACCGGGAAGGCAGATATGAAAAACTTTACTATTTACTTAATGGGAAAGGTGTTTCATCAGTTGATGAAGCGCTGAAAGAAATGGAACTTCTTCCGCTTCACAGCCGATATGAAAATTTCTTTTGCTATGATAATCTCGAAAAAATCCGAACTTATCTGATTTACAAACCCGATAAGAAAAAGAAGGAAGAAGAAATATCCCTGCCCGGCAAATTAGATAACGAGCTTAACTCACTTATAACAGAGTTTAGTAATTATTTGGATGGTAAAAAGTCAAGCGAAAAGGTTGAAAAGAAATTTCATCAACAGCTATCTTCAAGCAGAGATTTCTACCAGGTCTGGATAGCTCACAATCACCGGAAGAATGTAACAAAGTGGATGAAGGATTGTAATGAAATTCTGCCGGTTAAAAGCAAAATTGAAACTAACAGAGAATATCTGACGTTTATAAATCTGATATTGCTGAAACAACTTTTCAGTAAAAAATCAGATCATGAGAAGATTCATATTTTCTTTGATGAGCTGCTGCTATCGAAACCGATTACAAATATTCTTCAGAAACAATCTAACGGTTCAAGCATTCATCAAAGGATTGAATTGATAAAGATTTTATTAACGGTTTTCTTGTTTGAAAAGAAAAAGTCAGCAGCAAAAACAGCAAGTAAAAAATCAGTTTCAATCTCAGCAAAAAAACACGAAGAGACTGATATTTTAACCTTAATAAAAACCTTACTTGCTGAGAATCTTGTACATAAATTTCTACGTGTTAATGAGTTTGAAGGGATTACTTACTTCAATAAAGAACGTTTTGAAGAACTAATTAGATGGATGTTGTTGTTTCATCTTAATGAGATACCATCACGGATCAATGAAACAAAGGCAGATAGTTCAAAACTTAAAAAAGCTGATTTTGAAAAAGAGATAGTTAAAACATCAAAAGAAAATTTTGAAAAATTTATTGAGCTTATAGATAAAGCTGAGTCAAGTGGTTATGATTTTGTCAAATTTCAGAAGGAATTAGATAAAGTCGCCGATAAAAAGGAAACAAATAAGTCAATAAATAAAAAAAGGAAAAAGGTATGATTAGAAATCTCTTGTATGTAATAATTCTCTTATGCATCACAGGAACGAGCATCAATGCACAATTTACGCTTCAAAATGCTTTCCCAAATTTAACATTCAACGGCGCGGTATTCTTAACTCACGCTGATGACAACACAGATAGGATATTTATTGTTGAGCAAGCAGGAAGAATAAAAGTTTTTCCGAATTCCTCAAATGCTTCATCAGCAAAAGAATACTTGAATATTACTGACCGGGTTTCATCAGGTGGTGAGAAAGGCTTGCTGGGATTGGCTTTTCATCCGAACTATGAAACTAACGGATACATTTATGTTAATTATACTGCAGCTAATCCTGAAAGAACAATTATTTCAAGATTCCAGGTTACAAGCAACCCTGATTCTGCAAATAAAAATAGTGAGTTTCAGATTCTTAACATTTAGCCAGCCTTATGCAAATCACAACGGAGGATGGATTGGCTTTGGACCAAATGATGGTTATTTATATATAGCAGTTGGCGATGGTGGTTCAGGTGGCGATCCTCAGAATTATGCCCAAAGAATAAATACTTTGCTTGGTAAAATTCTTTGTATCGATGTTGATGGCGGAACACCTTATGCAATTCCTCCAACCAATCCTTTTGTAGACAGTACAAATGTAAACGTAAAGAAAGAAATTTATGCATGGGGATTAAGGAATCCTTGGCGCTGCAGTTTTGATCCACGTAACAGGCTGGCTTTTTGCCGGTGATGTTGGACAAGGTGACTGGGAAGAAATTGATGTTATTGAAAATGGAAAAAATTATGGCTGGCGCTGCTACGAAGGGAATCATCCATATAATACATCCGGCTGCAATTACCCGGAATTTATTTATCCAATTTGGGAATATAGCCACAGTGTAGGTTACTCAATTACCGGCGGTTATGTTTACCGTGGAGAAAATGTTCCGGAACTTTTTGGCAAATATATTTTTGCTGATTACGGAACTAAAAAAGTCTGGGCATTGACTTATGATGGAATCACTCCCCCATCAAATCAACTGCTGTTGACTGCAGCAAACAATCCTACTTCATTTGGAGTTGACCAGGCTAACGAACTTTACGTTGTCGGATTTAACAATATTTATCGCTTTACACCAACAGTTACTTCAAGTGATAATGAAACGAAGCCGAATGATTACAGGCTGGAACAGAATTATCCAAATCCTTTTAATCCATCTACAATCATAAGATATAACCTTCCTGAAGATAGCGAAGTAACCATCAAAATTTATGATGCACTTGGGAATGAGGTTGATACAATAACAACCGGTTTCCAGCAAAAAGGATTCTATCAGAAAACCTGGAATGCGGAAAGACTTGCTTCAGGTGTTTACCTTGTTAAAATGAATGCGAAATCTCTTTCTTCGGATAAAACTTTTTCAAGAGCGATGAAGATGCTTTATTTGAAATAGAAAGTAGAAATACTTCGAGAGAATTAAGGCGGTCTTTAGATCGCCTTTTTTTATGTATAGTAATTAATCAGATTGTTTACGAATTTAGCAGTGTAGATTTTTTCTTACTTCAAATTATCCATAAAGGACTTTCCTCATGAAAAAAACTTTACTCTTCATCCCATTTATTATTTTACTCATTACAACATCAAACTTTGCTCAGAAAGAATTAAGCATCTTTGATAAACCTCACGAATTGAACACGGAATATTGGCTTAGCAGATTCCCGCATTCATTTGCACCAATTACTATTGATTATACACCCACTGTTTTTTCCAGCTTTGAAAATATTAATATCTCAGTTGATCCGCTTCCGCAGAACGAGCCTTCAGTGATGATAAGCAGAAAAAATCCGAACAGGGTTGTTGCAGCCTGGCGTGATTTCAGAACAGGTGTTTCCCCTGCTCTAAGAAGAGTTGGTTACAGTTTTTCAACAGATGGAGGACAAACGTGGTCCGTTAGTCAGCTAACTCCACAAATTATTCCTGGTGCACCTCTAAGCAGTGACCCTGTTGTTGTAGTTGATACTTCCGGTAATTTTTATATATACACAATTTCTTTGAATGAAATTAACGGCAACGGCGAATTGTGGTTGTTCAAATCCACCGACCAGGGCGAAACGTTCAACCAGGTTTATGAAATGGCAACTGGTCCGTGGTTCGAAGATAAAGAATGGGGAACAACAGATTTAAGCCCAACAAGCCCTTATATTAACACAATGTATTGCAGCTGGACCAGGTTCGCAGCTGATACAGACATCCTTCTAATCAGATCAACAGATGAAGGAGTAACATGGAACTCTCCGGTTACAGTCAGCGATCAAATAGGAGTGCAAGGTTCATTCCCAGCCGTTTCTTCGGATGGAGAATTATACGTTGTTTGGCGTGGTTATGACAGCGGAGGGCAAATTAGATTTGATAAATCTACCGACGGCGGTTTAACTTTCGGCACAGATAAGATTGTAAGCAACTCGCCGGATTCATGGTTCCGCATATGACTGTAGATCTCAGCGGAGGTCCTTTCCATAATAATATTTATGTAGTCTGGAATGATTTAAGAAATGGCGATGATGATGTTTTCCTTAGTATCTCTTCCAACGGCGGAGATACGTGGACACCAGCACAAAGAATTAACAACGATCCAATTAGTAATGGTAAAGACCAATACTGGCCTACTATTGCTATAAGTGAATTAGGTGAGATTGTTATTATGTTTTATGATACAAGAAATACTTCAAACAATACAATTATAGAAGCATACATAGCAAGATCCACTGACGGCGGCGCAACTTTCACAAATGAGCTGGTTAGCACACAGCCATCTCCAACAAACATTCCTAACGGTGATGTAAGGTTCGGCGATTATATAGATATTGATTTTTACGGCGGTAACATTGTTCCGGTGTGGACAGATGAACGCGCGGGTGGTTTTGATATGGATATTTACACTGCAACAATAAACCCGATAGTTCCTGTTGAGCTGATAAGCTTTACTCACAGGATTGTAAACGGCAAAGTAATTCTCGACTGGGTAACTGCAACTGAGCTGAACAATATGGGTTTTGAAATTCAGAGAAGTATTGACAACAACATTTTTGTCACGGTTGGTTTTGTTGAAGGAAAAGGAAACTCCACTACTAACCAGTATTACAGCTTCACTGATGAAGGAATTGCAGGAACCGTTTATTACAGGTTGAAGCAGATGGATTATATCGGCAGTTACAACTACTCGCAGGTTATAGAAGTAAGCGGAGTAACTAGTTTCCACAATACAGCTTGAGCAGAATTACCCAAACCCATTTAATCCTGCAACAACAATTAAATACCAGCTTGGAAATGACGGCTTTGTAAGTCTGAAAGTATTTAACGCACTTGGTGAAGAAGTTGCAGAGTTAGTTAACCAATTCCAGAAAGCAGGAAGCCATCAGATAATTTTTGAGGGGAAAGACTTACCAAGTGGAATGTATGTTTACCAGCTTACTTCGGGCAACTACGTTGAAAGTAGAAAGATGTTGATGCTTAAGTAATAAAAAAGAGGGTACTTTTTATTAAGTAAATAAGCTGAGAAAGTTTGTAAAGAATGATTAAAAAATGAAACCGATGAAAATGTTAAGGTACGTCGTAATAATTTATAATTATTAGCTGTTCATATTTGCAAATCAGAATAAATACTATGATTGATAACACTAATATATATGTTTTAATTGACCCTCGAACAAATGAAGTGAGGTATATTGGAAAAGCGGATAATCCATTAGATCGCCTTAAACATCACCTGACACCAAAACAACTTAGAAAAAAGACTGCCAAAAATTCTTGGCTTAAGAATCTACTTGCTCACAGCGCTAAACCAATCCTTCAGATTCTAGAGATTGTTCCTATGAGGAATTGGGAAGAAAGAGAAAGATATTGGATAGCATACTACCAGAAGTTAGGATTTAGGTTGACGAATGGTACAGAAGGTGGAGACGGTGGCGCACCAAGTGAAGAGGCACGTAGAAAAATTAGTATAACATTAAAAGGCCGAAAATTACCTCCTGAACAACGACAGAAAATGAGTGCTGCCCACAAAGGTAGAGTTTTTTCAGAAGAGACACGCCTGAAGATAAGGTACGGCTCACATAGGTCATGAAGTTTCTATTTCAACAAAAGAAAAAATCAGTAAGGCAAACAAAGGCCATGTGCACACTGATGAAGCAAAACGATTAATCAGTCAAGCTGGGCGTGGAAGAAGACCAGCCAATGCTTATTCAAAGTATCTTGGTGTTTCTTTCGATAAAAGACGAAATCATTGGGTCGCTTATATTACAATTGACAGAAAAAATAAGTTTATTGGAAACTTCCCCACAGAAATCGATGCAGCAAAGGCTAGAGATAAAATTGCGCAACTCTTTTGGGGATCAAAAGCAATCCTAAATTTCCCAGCCAGTAAACAAGAAACTTATCAAGCCCTAATAAATTTAAATCAGCTCAATTCAATTATTTCAAAAATACGAATAGAAGCTCGAATCCAGTCAAGGAAAATATTTAAATCTAAAAATAATTCTTCTCAATACTTGGGAGTTTGTTATATCAAACAGCGATCGAAGTGGTCTGCAACAATCCGTGTTAATGGAAAAGTCAAATTCTTAGGTCATTTTGACGATGAAATTCTAGCAGCAAAGGCTTATGATAGAATTGCAAAAAAATTGAAACGGAATGATGCATTATTAAATTTCCCTGATATCAAACAAGAAGCATAATAAGAAAACAAATAAAAACAGTTTGCACATCAGTTGGATAAGTTATTGCGTTATAACAGTTGTTATAGGCAAATCGTTACTAGATTCGAATAATATCAGAAGGCCTTTGCAGTATTTTCGTGAAACCAAACACACATGTATCCGATAGAAACAAACGGTTGTTTGGCTGGCTAGGATCAATCTGTTTGCTACTGATTGTCCCCGTTAAAGCCATAAGGTGGGTAAATCTGAGCACCGCCGTAAGCATAGTTATCGGCATCGCTCCGAGCATCTTAGGTCCTGCGGGTTTGTTGTTCCTCATCTTGTCAAGTTCAAGCTCGAGACTAACACGACTCACGCTTTTTCAAACTACATTCCTCGTGGGTGCAATCGCTATAGGTCTTGAGTTCATTCAACTTATTCCGCGACCTGGAATTCTGGAGAGGGTTCATTACACATTCGACTGGTTAGACATTGCTGCAACTCTACTAAGTGTCTTTGTTGGTTTTGTTTTGGCTCGCTTCATTTCAAATAACTAATGACTACAAACTCCCATTCCTAACTTCACTTCTTTCTTCACCCTGGCAATTTTTGACTTTGTAAATATCAAGCAGTAAGTTTCAATCGAAGAGATTAAATAAAAACCCTTATTTCATCATAATAAAAGTTAAGTGTCAAGCTTCCCTGATGACATATTCAATTTAATCGGATTACTCATTTGATGGATAAGTATAGCAACTTCAACCAATTGCTCTCTTCCGAGAAAAAAGATGTTGATTTCCGAAGGCGAGTCAAAAAAAGGAATTCGGGTTGGTTGATATTAGCTCCGCACGGCGGTGGAATCGAACCCGGAACTTCTGAACTTGCAGCAGCGATTGCGCGTTTCAATCATTCCCTTTATACTTTTGAAGGCATCAAAAAGTTTGACAACAAAACCTTGCACATCACGAGTACTCAATTCGACGACCCACAGCTTCTCAAACTTTTGAACTCTTCGAAGGGTACCATCGCAATTCACGGTTGCAGTGGAAATGAGCAGATTGCATATGTTGGTGGTCTGCAAGATGAAATTAGAGATAAAATCATAGCTCGACTTTCAGAAAATGGCATCAAAGCTATCATCAGATCCAATCCGTCACTGCAGGGCAGAGATATAAATAACATCTGTAACAGAAATTCAACCGGAAAAGGTGTTCAAATCGAACTCACCGAAGGACTCCGCAGCGCAATGTTCGTTTCGCTTACACGGGCGGGCAGAAAAACCAGGACAAAGTTGTTCAAGACTTTTGTGAGCACAATTCGGGCTGTCATAACAGAGGAACAACAGCGCAGCAATGAACAAGCCGCACACTTAAGCTCTCTTTTTTGAAAAAAGGTTATATTTGTTTCGTTAACTTTTTTATTGATAGCTATTCTGAGGGTAATATGGTTCATTATCAAAATCCATTATTGGCATAACCGGAAGTGATTAAATGTACGAACGACACCACCAGAAACCCATACCACGATGGCATTTTGTGCGTCGCCTCTTCTTACATTTTCTCGGCTCTCTGGCATTGATTATCGTCTCATTATTCATTGGAATGATTGGCTATCAATACTACGAAGGATTACCGTGGCGTGATGCATTTCTAAATGCTGCTATGCTGCTTGGCGGTATGGGACCTGTTGATTCTCCGCAAACAGATTGCGGGAAACTTTTTGCAGGGTTATATGCCCTTTATGCTGGTTTGGTATTTCTTATAGCAGTAGCCCTTATAGTTGCACCAGCATTACACCGACTGCTGCATCTGTTTCATTGGGAAAATAAACAGAATAGCTAACTTCATTCAATCGCTTTCATCTTCACCTTGCTTTTATTTTTTGACTTTGTAAATATCATACACTAAGTTTCAAGCAAGAAAATAAAAAAAACAGTTTATCCTGCATTAGCGGGACAAGTTAATGCATCATTATAAATGTTATCTGCTAACGCAAAAAGCAATTATATTTTAATTGGTGATAATTAGAAAGGAGCATTCTTAGATGTCCAACTACAATGAAACTGCAATTATTCTCAGCAAACCAACTTTCCCATTAACCGGTTTTCGAGCCTATATCTTTCAAATAACCCTAGTCGGTGCGGCTGTGATCTTGCCTTTGATAGCACATTTGTCCGGTGTGCCAGTAAGGTACCTCTTACCGATGCACTGGCCTGTCATCTTAGCTGGTCTTGTTTACGGTTGGCGTAGTGGTGCCTTGACGGGTTTTCTGGCTCCCATCATAAGCTACTCCATTTCTGGTTTTCCTTTTCCAGGCATTCTTCCATCGATAACGTTGGAACTGCTGACTTATGGTTTGGTAGCTGGATTCCTGCGTGAACGTTCCGCCTTGAATCCATGGCTGTCGGTGGCAATTGCTTTGGTGGCTGGCAGAGCCGTTTTCATCGGATTCGTTCTGTTAGGAAATGTGGTAACATCGAATCATCTGGAGTATTTCCAGGCAGCTCTACTTCCTGGTCTAACTGCTTGTGTGGGTCAAATTGCTCTGCTTCCGTTACTTGCTAATTGGTGGGTCAGGCAAGAACAGCGCGACAGAGTCAATACGAAGGGATAGTCACCAATGAATGAATCTCTCAAAGAGCAAAGTCCTGGAAAAAATGTGGTTCCGTTTGTGCTTTCTCTTCCGAATGATAAGATCAAGCATTTTCCAATCTTAAATTCTACACAAAGCCTTAGTATGAAGTCTGCACTTATCACTCTTCAGCCGGGAGAGAATGTTGGTTCTCACAACACCGGCAAGCACGAAGAATTGCTAGTGATTCTGGATGGCATCGGTGAAGTTCAGGCAGAAGGACTTGGTAGGCAAAAGATCGTAAAAGAATCTGTCGTTTATATCACTGCCGGTAATGAACACAATGTGACAAACGTAGGTTCCGCTCCTTTGCGGTATATTTATATTGTGTCACAGATTGACTAGGAGAGTATTACTTAAACACTTTCGCGGGCAAGTCTTGTAAATTTAAACTGCTGGTTTTTATACTTTTTAAATATCAAATAGTAAGTCTCAAGCGAGAAGATAAATTAAAAACAGTTTATCCCGCATCGCGGGAGAATCCCGATTTTCATCGGGACATGGTAATGCGGAATTACAAATGTTAATTATAATTAACCATCACTAATTAATTATAGGAGTATCACATGAAAAACATTTTCGGATTCCTCTTTCTCGTGTTTTGTCTATTCATCAGTACGAATCCATTGCTTGCCCAATGGGTGCCAACCAACGGACCTGGCGGCGGTCATTCCCTTGCTCTTTGCGTATCCGGCACGAATCTCTTTGCCGGGACTGAGGTCGGCGGCGTCTTTCTTTCCACAAACAACGGCACAAACTGGACACAAATCAATAATGGCTTGACGAACACTAATGTCCGTGCTCTTGCAGTCTCCGGCCCAAACCTCTTTGCCGGGACTTACGGCGGTGGCGTCTTTCTTTCCACCGATAATGGTACAAACTGGATAGAGGTCAATAACGGTTTGACGAACAATGATGTCCGTGCTCTTGCCGTCTCCGGCACGAATCTCTTTGCCGGAACTTCTGGCGGCGGCGTCTTTCTTTCCACAAACAACGGCACAAGCTGGACAGTGGCGAGTACCGGATTGACGAACACTTATGTCCGTGCTCTTGCCGTCTCGGGCACGAATCTCTTTGCCGGAACTGATGGTGGCGGCTGCTTTTTTTCCACAAACAATGGCACAAGCTGGACACAAGTCAATAACGGCTTGACGAACAGTAGTGTCTTTGCTCTTGCCGTCTCCGGCACGAATCTCTTTGCCGGAACTCAGGGCGGCGTCTTTCTTTCATCCAACAACGGCACAAACTGGATAGAGGTCAATAACGGTTTGACGAACATTATTATCCGTGCTCTTGCCGTGTCCGGCGCTTATCTCTTTGCAGGAACTGAGGGCGGCGGCGTTTTTCTTTCATCCAACAACGGCACAAGCTGGGCTGATGCGAGCACCGGCTTGACATACCTTTATGTTATTGCTTTTGCCGTCTCCGACACGAATCTCTTTGCCGGGACTTATGGCGACGGCGTTTGGAGACGACCGTTGTCGGAGATGATTACTTCAGTGGAAAGGCTCTTGACCGATTTGCCAACGCATTTCAGTCTTGACCAGAATTACCCGAATCCGTTTAATCCTGCAACTACAATTAAATACCAGCTTGGTAATGATGGATTTGTAAACTTGAAAGTGTTTAATGCACTTGGTGAAGAAGTTGCAGAGCTTGTTAATGAATTCCAGAGAGGTGGAAGCTACCAATTAACTTTTAACGCAGATAATCTGCCAAGTGGAATGTATGTTTATCAGCTTACTTCTGGCAATTATATTGAGAGTAAGAAGATGATATTAATAAAGTAAAATAAGTTTAAAGAGGAAGTTTATTTCGGCGGGCAGATTTGCCCGCTTTTTATTTGAGGAATTTACCAACAGCATCAGCACAATTCTCACCATCAAGAGCTGATGAAACAATTCCACCTGCATAACCAGCACCTTCGCCGCAGGGAAATAATCCATTAACTTCAACATGCATGAAAGTTTCCTTGTCTCTTGGAACTCTGATCGGCGAACTTGTGCGGCTTTCTACTCCAACTAAAACTGCTTCATCGGTAAGGTAACCTTTCATTCTCCAGTTGAAATCTTTCAATGCCTTCTTAAGTCTTTTTACAATGAACTCCGGAAGCTCTTCATCAAGCCTGGCAGAGGTAACTCCGGGGATATAAGAAGTCTTTGGCAATGACTGCGAATACTTACCATTTACAAAATCAGTTGCCCGTTGAGCCGGAGCTGACAAAGAAAATCCTGCCAGCTTGAAGGCATGATGTTCAAGTTTTCGCTGAAGATTTAATGCGCCGAAAGGAGAGCCATCATCTTCGTTTTTCCAATTATCTTCTTTCACTTCAACCACAAGACCAGAATTAGCAAAGGGTGAATCTCTTCTGGACATTGACATCCCGTTTACAACAATTTCATCGGGTGCAGTCATTGCAGGAACTATAATCCCACCCGGGCACATACAAAATGAGTAAACTCCAGCTCCTTCAATATTGCTGGCTAAACTATAATTTGCTGTAGGAAGGTTTTCGGGTTTTATTCTGGTGTGATATTGCATTTCATTTATTAGCGGTTGCGGATGCTCAATCCTCACACCCATTGCGAATGCTTTGGCTTCAATTCTGATTTTATTTTTGTCAAGAATATAAAATATATCCCTGGCCGAATGACCGGCTGCAAGTATTATAGCATCAGCAAGATATTCCCTGTTTGCACTTACAACCACACCTTTAAGTTTATCATTCTTAAAAATAAAATCAGTCACACGGGAATCGTAGTGAATTTCACCGCCTGCGTTAAGAATTGTTTGTCTCATTGCAGCAATTATCTTTGGTAATTTATTGGAGCCAATATGCGGATGAGTCTCAATTAAAATATCCGGGTGTGCACCGTGCTGAACAAGAATTTGTAAAATTTTGGGAACATTCCCTCTCTTCACTGCTCTTGTATAAAGCTTACCATCACTGTAAGTACCGGCACCGCCTTCACCAAAGCAATAATTAGAATCAGGATTAACAATCTTTTCACGTTGAAGCGAGCGTAAATCTCTACGTCTCGTCTGTACATCCTTCCCTCTTTCAAGAACTATTGGTTTGATACCAAGCTCAATTAACCGGAGTGCTGCATACATTCCCGATGGTCCAAACCCAACTACAATCACTTTCTTCTTACCATCAACCGGATTATAAATATATCTTTGTGTGGATTCAGATGGATGTTCTCCGATATAAACATCAACAAACATATGAAACACGGGAGCCTTACGCGCATCTACTGACTTGCGAACCGGTACGATTGCTGTAATTTCTTCAGGCCTGACTCCCAGTTTTCTTGAAGCGATAAAACGGAAAAAGCCCTCTTCGTTAATCTTTTCGGGTGGGATGAATATTTCAATTTGATGTTTCATTTTATAATAAATTTAATATACACTTTTTACGTAGCCGCCATCAACCTGTATTGTAATACCGGTTACATAGCTTGCCTGTTTTGATGCAAGAAAAACAACAACAGAAGCAATTTCCTCCGGTCTTGCCAGCCGGTTTAATGGAACCCGCTTTGCCATATCTGCCAGAACTTCCTCGTGAGATTTTCCTTTTTCTTTTGCTTCAATCACCGCAAGTTCGTACAGGCGCCCAGTTAAAGTCATTCCAGGTGCAACATTATTTACAGTAATGTTAAACCTGGCAACTTCATTGCTGAGAGATTTTGTGAAGCCGCTAACTGCTGCACGAAGAGAGTTTGATAAAATTAAATTATCAACCGGCTGCTTTACAGAAATTGAGGTCAGGTTGATTATGCGTCCCCAATTATTTCCCATCATCCCTGGTAAAACAAGTCTTGAAAATCGTACAGCACTAAGAAGCACCTGCTCATATGCATTGTTCCAATCTTCTTCGTCAAGCTGCTGAAATAATCCCGGTACAGGTCCGCCGCAATTGTTCACAAGTATATCAATGTTTCCGAATTGTGCATTAACTGCTGCGAATGTGTTTTCAATATCTTTTTGTTTATTTAAATCGCAAACAGACCAGAATGGCTCGATAGCATATTTCTCTTTTAGTTCTTTAGCAGTAGATAAAAGATTTTCTTTTGAGCGTGAGGAGATAGCAATCTTACAGCCTTCGTCGGCAAACATCTCAGCGACTGCTTTACCTATTCCCATGCTCGATGCGGTAATGAGAACAGTCTTATCCTTTAAACCAGTATCCATAGTTTACCTCTGCAGTAAAATTAAAGATCTATTGATTGGTATGAATTAAAATAAAGTATTTATTCTAATTTATGAACTAGCTCGCTCACAATTTTTGCAGTATCCATAGCTATCACCAACTCTTCATTAGTTGGAATACGAAATACTTTAACTTTTGACGAATTATCAGATATCTGTATTTCACGGCTTTCATTTTTGAGCCTGTCCAGTTTAATCCCGAGAAAGTCCATATTTTTACAAACTTCTTCTCTTACCTCAACAGCATTTTCACCAATACCACCTGTAAAAACAAGTGCATCTAGTCCACCCATTGCAGCTGTGTAAGCTCCAATATATTTTTTTATTCGATAACAGAATATCTCAAATGCATAAATGGCTCTTTTCTGCTCATCCTTAACTGATGCAAGAATTTCACGCATATCGCTGCTCTCTCCGCTAATTCCAATTAAACCAGAATGTTTGTTAAGAAGAGTTCCTGCTTCGCTGAGTGATAAGCCCTCTTTTCCCATTATATAAAGAATGAGTGATGGATCAAGATCACCACTTCTTGTCCCCATTAATAAACCTTCAAGAGGAGTAAATCCCATAGATGTATCAACCGAAATTCCATTGTTAACAGCAGCCATACTGCAACCGTTGCCAAGATGTGCTGTTATTATTTTTAGCTGGCTAACATCTTTTTCCATCAATTCAGCTGCCTTCTGCGAAACATAAAGATGAGAGGTTCCGTGAAAACCGTATCTTCTTATTTTGTGTTTCTTATATAATTCATAAGGAATACCATATAAATAAGATCGCGGCGGCATCTTGGAATGAAATGCAGTATCGAAAACTCCAACCTGCGAAGTATCAGGTAAAAGCCTTGTAACAGCCTGAATACCTTTTATGTTTGGAGGATTATGAAGAGGTGCAAGCTCAATATTATCCTGAAGGACTTTGATGACTTCATCATTAATTAGCACCGAACCGGTAAATGATTCGCCGCCATGCACAACTCGATGACCAACTGCATCTATTTCTTTAATATCAGAAATCACTCCATGTGTTCTGCTTAAAAGTATTGCTACAACATATTCAATTGCCATTTGGTGATCGAGTATTTCACCGGCAATTTTAATGCTGTCTCCATCGTGTCTTGAATGAGATAGGACTGCTCCGCTCATTCCGATTCGATCAACAATACCTTTAGCAAGTGCTGTTTCTGTATCTGTTTCAATAAATTGATATTTTATAGATGAACTGCCGCAGTTTAATACGAGTACTTTCATTTTACTTTTCTGATTTTATGATTTGAAAAAATTAGCTGATTATATTTCCGTGTTCGTCATATTTATAGAATCCTTCGCCGGTCTTCTTTCCGAGTTTCCTTTCACGAACAAGCTTACGTAAAATCGGGCAGGCTCGGTATCTTGCTTCACCTAAGGTTTGCCAGAGAGTTTCCATCCATGCCAGAACTTCATCCAAACCCATGCTGTCTGCCATTTCAAGCGGACCCATCTGGAAGTTGTAGCCAAGTTTCATTGCCGTATCAATATCCTTTGCGGTTGCTATTTCTTCCATTAATATATGCATGGCTTCATTCAATAGTGGAACAATTGCCCTTGTCGTGACAAATCCGGGATATTCATAAACCTCCACAGGTGTTTTTCCGATATTTGAAACAAATGTTTTGACTTTTGCTATTGTTTCATTCGATGTGTGCAAACATTTGACAACTTCAACTACAGGTATTTTAGGAACGGGATTTAAAAAGTGAAGCCCGATCATTTTATCCGGTCTGCTGGTTGACTCTGCAATTTTTGTAAGACTGAGTGTGGATGTATTAGAGACAAAAATACAATCCTTTTTTGCTTTCTTATCCAGTTGAGAAAAAATATTTACCTTTAAATCGTAGTCTTCATCTACAGCCTCAATAATTAAATCCCGATCGGCAATTTTATCATAGTTTATTTCCCAGGTAATCCTGCTCAGTATAGTCTTTTTTTCGGATTTTGTCATCGCCCATCTCTTTATTTCACGATCCATAGTCTCTGATAACATAGCTTTCGCTGCTTTAAGGTACTTTTCATTTTTTTCTATCAGCAATACATCCATACCTGCTGCAGAAATTGTTTGGGCAATTCCCTGCCCCATTACTCCAGCTCCGATAATGGCGATCTCTTTTACTGAATCCAGATCCTCGACTTTTGGAGAAGACTTTAATAGGTCTTCGAGCTTTAATTCTTTTTCCGGCATTTACTAAACCTTTATAATTTTTTGTTTTGAAAGTTTTTTGTGTGCTTACTTTTGGGGATAATCATTAACGTCTGAACAGTTCTGGTAATTCTATATTTACAAATAAAGACTCACTAAAATTAACGATATTATTAATGTTTTAACAGTAGAAGAATTAATATAATGCTGCGAGATGAGTTAAATAATCATTAACAGATTAAATTCTGTAAAATAAAAAAGGGGTGCAAAATTCTGCACCCCGTCAATTAGAGCATTATTATCATTCTTTACTTCAGGAAGACAATTTTCTTCATTTCACGGTGAGATTGAGAACCATCTGAACTGTTTACTTCAAATGAGTAATAATAAATTCCTGAAGAATAATCCTGCGCATTCCAGGTCACTTCATAAGTTCCGGTACTTTGCAACTTTGAAACTAATTCTTCAATTATTTCACCAAGTGCGTTGTATATATTAATTCTTACGAAGCTTTCAACCGGCACAGCATATTTAATTATTGTTGAAGGATTGAAAGGGTTCGGATAGTTTTGCGATACATAATACTCAGATGGAGTAAAAGTTAAGTTAACAGCTACCTGTTCCGAATACTCAAAAGATCCATTATAATCAATTTGTTTCAATCTGTATAAAACAGTTCCTTCATAAGGAAGTGAAGAATAATCATCTGAATAACTGTAATTCTGGATTTCAGTTGTGGTGCCATTACCCGGGATAAATGCAATCTTAGTCCACTCCTGGTTTTTAAGTTTTCTTTCAATTTCAAATCCGGAGTTATTTGTTTCGGTAGCAGTACTCCAATTTAAAACTACAGTATTTTTCCCTGTTTCTGCTGTGAATGATGAAAGTTCAACAGGTATCTGGAAATCAATGAAAGCTTCATAAACACCTCTGCCGTGAGTTCCTGCTCTCATCATCTGGTTGGAATGAGAATAATCAAGATGTATGATAACAGTATTAGGTAAATTGTTTGGAAGCTCAACCCAGGTAGTTCCATTATCTTGTGTTAAGAAAACGCCGATGTCAGTTCCAACAAAATATGTGTTGGGATTTAGTGCATCGTAAGTATAAATGAAAGCATCATTGACAGGTGAATCAGGAAGATTGCCGTAAATACTGACCCACGTATTACCTTTATCTGTGGTTTTGTAAACTTTGTTTGTACTAAAACCCGAGAAAGTTAGTATAGCAATATTCTCATCAGTTGGATGAACATTTATGGAAGTAATTGTTCTGCCAGGTAAACCACTTGTTTTATTAGTGAAAGTAGCACCGGCATCTGTTGAAAGAAATATGCTCGACCCCGTTGATGCATATAGAATATTCGGATTCGATTTACTTATTGCCATTTCTCTAACTGCACTAGTTCCATTCACATTAGCTGATATTGCAGTCCAGGCTCCGCCGTTATTTGTTGAGCGATAAACGCGCTGCCTTGCAGTGTAGAAAGTTCCGTCTGTAGTTGAATGAGCAATTATGGGCGCAACCCAGGAAACATTTTCACTTTGACTTATTCCACTTGTTGCCCCACCCCAAGAACTGCCACCGTTTGTGGTTCTGAATATTCCACCGTTTTGAGTTTCACCGAGAATGAAATTCGAATTGAATGGATTGAAACAAACCTCGCCACCATCACCGCCATAAGCAGCAGCCCAGTTTAATGCTGAATAAGTTTGTTGTGTTCCGTTATCCTGTGTGCCGCCCAAGATGCGGCTTGGTGTGAATGGGCTTGCAGCTATTCTGTAAAACTGAGTTAAAGTTAAATTCTGATTTAAATTGGTAAATGTGTTTCCACTGTTAGTTGATAGCCAGATTCCTCCATCATTGCAAGACATAATTGTATTTGGATCAGTTGGATGAAAGAATAAAAAGTGTTGATCAACGTGAACATAACCGCCAGAATAACCGTTTGTGATATTCGTAAAAGTTGTGCCATCTGTCGTTCGCCAGATATCTATTGTTCCAACAAAAACTAAGTTGGGATTAACCGGGTTAACTCTGCAATACAAATCATACCATGCTTGTCCTCCCTGGTTCTGAAAATCAGACGACGTGGTAAGCTGAGTCCAGTTAGCACCATAATTAGTCGACTTAAAAAGACTAACTGTTCCACCGCCATGAACTGAAGCATACATAAAAGCCGGTTGGGCAAGACAAAGATCAAAATGTGTTCTTGTTCCGGTACCTAAACCAGTTCCAAAAGCGGTAAAAGTCTGGCCGCCATCAAGTGATCTCCTGAAACCAATTCCAGATCCAACTGCAAAAGCGGTATCACCAGTAAATGTGAAAACTACATCATCGCATCTGCCGCTCAGAAGTGTAGTCCAGTTAACTCCATAGTTGGTGCTTCTAAATAAACCAGCAGAGCCTAATGCAGCTAAAAGTTCATTTGGATGATTTGGACGAATTTTAATTCTCGAAAAATAGGATGATGAGGGAAGTCCACTTGTAATATGCTGCCATGTTGCACCAGCATCAGTAGATTTTAATAATCCCCTTCCGTAATAGGAAGCACCACTGTAAGTAGCCTCACCTGTTCCGGCATAAACAGTATTTGGATTAGTCGGGTCGATAGCAATTGCACCCATCGACATTGAAGGCTGATTATCGGTTAATGGAGTCCAGTTAACACCACTGTCTGTTGACTTCCAGACACCACCATTTGCAGGTCCGATATAAATTGTACTTGGATTTGTTGGATGAAATGCTCCTGTAACAACTCGTGAAGAAATGTTTCCATAATTAAAATAATATCCCGGCGTAGGCCCAAGGCTTACCCAATTTATGCTTGGCATTCTGTCAGCATTTTGAATTCTTAGTTCATCACGTTGGATGATCGCATTCGCATAGGCATCCTGAGGGATAAAATTATTTGGATAGGCTCGCTGTTCAAAAAACCATCTTTGCCGAATAAATGGTTTAGTCTGCTGTATCTCAGCCGGAGCCTCAGAGTAAACTGAATTTTCAATAAGAATATCTGTATAAGTAACTTGCGTAAAGCTATTACCGGCAGTTATCAAAAAAAGTATTAAATAGAAAAGTGCTTTCATTAGAAAAACTCCTGATTGTTTATAACTAGAGTAAAATTATATTGAAGGTAATGTTCTGAAATGATTTTTTGAATATATTTCAAGTAAAATGAATTTTGATATTTAATTTATTAATATCCTGAGTCAAAAATAAACCTGCTATGAGGATATAACAAGCAAAAAAGGTACCGATCACGAATACACCTCTCAAAATACTCCAGGAATTCTTCGGTTATGATAATTTCAGAGCCGGTCAGCTTGAAATAATTGAAGCGGTCATCGATTACAATAATGTCCTTGTAGTGCTTCCTACCGGTGCCGGCAAGTCAATATGTTACCAGATACCGGCACTTTTATCGGAAAATTTTTCTATTGTCATCTCTCCATTAATTGCGTTAATGAAAGACCAGGTAGATAGTTTGAATAGCAGAAAAGAAGTTGCTGCTTTTATTAACAGCACTATGAGCTATTCAGAAACAGAGGAAGTGTTGAATAAAATTTCTCTGGGCAGTATCAAGCTTCTCTACCTTGCACCAGAAAAAATTGAGAGCCTGAAGTTTGCCGAAAGAATAAAAGAACTTAAACCAAAAAACCTTTTTGTAGATGAAGTCCATTGCATTAGTGAATGGGGACACAACTTCAGACCAAGCTACTTGAAGATAAAAGATTTTATTGAACACATAGGAATAAAAAAAGTTTCTGCTTTCACTGCAACTGCTACTCCCGAAGTCAGAGATGATATTGTAACTCAGCTCGACTTTAAATATGCCAAAATATTTGTTAGAGGATTCGAACGGGAAAATCTAAATCTTCGAACTCTTCACCTCAAAAAGAAAAAAGAAAAATGCCTCGAGCTGTTAAGTGAAATCAACGGACCTGCGATCATTTATACATCTTCACGAAAAAAAACTGAAGAAGCTGCCGAGTTTCTTAATCTGAAAGGAATCCATTGCAATTATTATCATGCCGGATTAACTGCACCGGAAAGAAGAAGAGTTCAGGAAGAATTTATTCAGGGCAGAACAGAAATCATTGCAGCAACAAATGCATTCGGAATGGGGATTGATAAAGCTGATATCAGGTTAATAATTCATTACAACACTCCCGGCTCAATTGAAAGCTATTACCAGGAAATTGGAAGAGCGGGACGTGACGGGAAGGAATCATTCTGTTATCTTCTTCACGATGAATCAGATATGGCAATTCAAAACTTCTTTATTTCAAATTCTCACCCGAACAAAGAGCTTATTCAAAAAGTTTATAAAGCTATTTGTGATTATAATCGGATTGCCGTCGGAAGCACAGCCGACAAAGAACTTATTGTTGACCGAGATTATATTTCCAAATATGCTGGTGTTGAAATTTCATCTGGACTTCTGCATTCCGCACTCAAATACCTGGAGAATTCAGGATACCTCCGAAGGGTTTCTGAGTTCGATAAAAAGGATTCCATACAATTATTGTTTGGTAAAGAAGAACTGAGACAATTTATTCAGAACTCACCTTACCAGGAATTAGCAAATATTATTGTTTCACTGCTTCGCGAATTTGGCAGCACTGTTTTCACTTCACCTGCTAAAATTTCGGCAGCAAATCTTGCAAATAAATTTCAAATTCCTGAACAAAGCTTTTCTGATTCTCTGAATATTCTTGATAATATGGGAATTATTTCTTTCCATCAGGCAATAGCAAAGGATACCGTGGTTTTAACATCTCCCAGAGTAAGTGCAGAGAACCTGAACCTCAATTACAAATTAATAAATGAAAGCTATCTCAACTCTCAGCTTAAGCTTGATAAAATGCTGGAGTTTGTTTTTACAAATGAATGCCGCTTCAAAAATATTCTCAATTATTTTGGTGAGAATGTTACGGATTACAGATGCGGTAAATGTGACAACTGCACATCTGCCGGAAAACTAAAGGACTCCTCTTCTGCTTATCTCTCTGAAATAATATTAGAAACTCTTGAAGAAGCAAATGAAGAAATTCCCGAAAATTTTTTAGTCAATCTGCTGCGAGGTGAAAAAGTGAAAGAAAGTGCCGCATTTTTCAAGCACTTTGGTGCCTGTAAAAATTTTTCTACAGCAGAAATAAAAGGTGTTCTGGCTGATCAAGTTTCAAAAAGAAAGATTTTAAAAAGTTTAGGTAAGAGAAATTATTTAAGCCTTCCAAAGGCTGATAAAGATAAAACAGAAAAAGTAACTGATGCCAGGAGATTAAACCAGGATACTAAAAATTACGATGATGAACTTTACCTTTTTAACCAGTTGCGTGAAGCTAGGAAAAAAGCTGCTGATAGATTTATGCAATCAGGTTATTTGATTTGTCCTGATAGTGTATTGCGGGATGTCGCAAAATTCCAACCGAAGAGCAAATTTGAGTTGATGAACATTAACGGATTCAACAGTCGTATGTTCAATAAGCTTGGGAATGATTTTCTTGAGATTATAAGCAGCTACAAACCCAGTGCATCACAAAAAACAGAAACCAAAGTGAAGCGGGAACTTCCGCAAAACATAGTTGAAACAAAAAAACTTCTTCAGAAAAAATATACACTAAAGGAAATTGCCGATACGAGAAAACTTTCTGAAGCTGTTATTTCGATGCAGATTGAAACTATAGTTGAATTCCAGCCGGACATAGAAATCTCTTCGCTAATCAGAGAAGAAATCCTTCAAACAATTTTAGATGAGGCGAAAAAGGGATTTGAGAATCTGAAAGAATTGAAGGAAAGGTTACCATCAAAAATCACATATCCGGAAATAAGGATAGCTGTCGCAAAACTTAGGGCTGCTTCTCAGCTTTCTTCTTCAAACCCTCCACATAAGCAGTAGCGCTGTCAAATAATACTATCCACTTTTCTGGTTGTGAGTTGTAATAACTAATCGTTTCATCATACTGCCCGGATGAAATGTTGTGTCTTGTAAAGACGAGTGTCTTTACTGAATCTAAAGAAAAAGTATCTGCGGTTGTAGTATCCTGAATTATTAATAAATCAACATACGCTTTGATGAATTTATCTTCAGAAATTGGAGGTCCCTTGTCGCAAGCAGTTATAAAAAGAGATAGTAGACCTGCGATAAAAAAAAGCTTTTGACTTTTGACTTTTAACATTTGACTTTGTTAATTCATCTTCTTGCTTGCTTCAAAAAGAATTCGCTTCTCACGCTCGCTTAAGTTTTGATAACCTGATTGACTGATCTTATCAAGAATTGCATCAATCTCTTGTTGGGTTATTTCTTCGTCTTCTTTTTTCTGATTGATGTCGTAGTAATCAGCATCTTCAATATTCTGACTTCTCTTTTTGAACTTATCAGAAAGTCCACTAAATGGATTATTGAAAGTGTTGTCCCTCCGGTGACCGAAAATGTTCAACATTCGCTTGAGGGGAACATCAATTTTCTTATCAAACATAATAAATAAGAATCCTGCGATTGCGCCACCGAGGTGAGCAAGATGAGCAACATTACTTTGAGCGCTGTCAACAAGCATAAATTCTAATACAATTAAAAATCCGATAAGATACTTAGCTTTAACTGGGACAAGGAAATAAAGAAAGATGTATCTATCAGGGAACATCAAGTCCGAATGCGATAAGAACTCCATATACAGCACCGGAAGCACCGATAGTAACTGCGGGTGAGTCACCAAACAATGGACTAATGAACAGTTGAAATATTCCTGCAACAACACCACATAATAAATAGTAAGTTAAGAATTTTTTTGGACCCCAATAGTTTTCAATTTCCATTCCGAACATCCATAGCGCAAACATATTGAAGAGAATATGAGAGAAGCCACCATGCATAAATTGATATGTGATCAGTTGCCAAACCTGGAAATTAAAACCTTCATTCAACGGATTCAGTGCAAACCATATGTTTAACACATACCATAACGGTTTTCCTCCAAGCATAAGATTGTTTGCAATCATCTGGATAAAAAACACCACTACATTGATGATTAAAAGATTTTTAATCACCGGAGGAAAAACACTAAATCCGCCAAATGGTCTATAAGTAGGACTCAATAAAACTCCTTAGTTCATCTTAATTTATTTTAAATCATTCAAAGCTGCGACACCGGGAAGTATTTTGCCTTCGAGAAATTCAAGAGAAGCACCACCGCCTGTTGAAACGTGCGAAACTTTCTTTTCCAAACCTGCATCAGCTATAGCTGCGGCAGAATCTCCGCCGCCGATTACTGTAACTGCACCGCTTTCTGTAGCTTTAGCGAGTGACTCTGCTACTGCAAAAGTTCCTTTAGCAAAGTTTTCCATTTCAAAAACACCCATCGGGCCGTTCCATACAATCGTCTTCGATTTCATCAATTCATCTGAAAACAATTTAATTGACTTGGGACCTATATCCAATCCCATTTTGTCAGCAGGAATTTTATCAATGTCCACAATAGCTGCTGGTGAATCATTCTTGAATTCATCTGCAACTACCACATCAACAGGGAGTAAGAATTTTAATTTTGATGACTTTACTTTTTGAAGAAGCTCTTTGGCAAGATCAAGCTTTTCTGCTTCAAGCAGAGATTTACCAATTTCTTTTCCCTGTGCTTTGAAGAAAGTGAATGCCATTCCTCCGCCAACGATAAGTGTATCGACTTTATCAATAAGATTATTTATTACATCAATCTTTCCAGAAATTTTGGCGCCGCCGAGAACTGCACAGTAAGGTCTTTTAGGATTAGCAAGAGCACTTCCTAAATAATCCAATTCCTTTTGCATCAGGTAACCGGCTGCGCAAGTTTTAATATACTTTGTAACTCCTTCGGTTGAAGCGTGTGCTCGGTGAGCACTTCCAAACGCATCATTAATGTAAACATCACCAAGATTGGCAAGCTGTTTTGCAAATTCAGGATCGTTCTTCTCTTCCTGCTTGTGGAAGCGAAGATTTTCAAGAAGAACCACATCACCTGGCTTCATTTCATTAATCATCTTTTCTGTTTCAGCACCAATGCAATCAGGAGCGAGTTTAACTTCTTTACCAATTAATTTGCCCAATCTTTCTGCTGCTGGTTTCAGACTGAATTCTGGTTTGCGTTCACCTTTTGGCCTTCCGAGGTGACTCATCAAAATTGTTTTACCGCCTGAACTGATAATCTTTTTAATTGTTGGAAGTGATTCAACAATTCGTATGTCGTTTGTTACGTTAAGTTTCTCATCCAGTGGAACGTTGAAATCCACCCGGACGAGAACTCTTTTATTTTTCAGATCTATTTTATCAATTGAAAGTTTATTCATTTCTATCACCTGTTTACATCTTTGCTATTTTCATAAGAAGATCAACACATCTGTGTGAATAACCCCATTCGTTATCATACCAGGTAACAATTTTGAAGAATCGTTTTTCATCTTTGAAATTATTCTGCATAGTTGCCAGCGAATCATAAATTGAAGAGCGTTCATCGTGGTTGAAATCAGTTGACACAAGTTCTTCTTCAGTATAACCGAGAATACCTTTCATATATGTCTTTGATGCTTTTTTTAACAATTCATCAATCTCTTTTATTGAGGTATCTTTTGCTGAACGAAATGTGAGGTCAACAACTGAAACATTCGCAGTCGGAACTCTGAAAGACATTCCGGTTAATTTACCTTTAACAGTAGGAAGCACTTCACCAACAGCTTTTGCAGCACCTGTACTTGAAGGAATAATATTTATTGCAGCAGCACGACCGCCTCTCCAATCTTTCTTTGAAGGACCGTCAACGGTTTTTTGTGTAGCAGTGTATGCGTGAATTGTTGTCATAATTCCGACTTCAATTCCAATTCCCTCTTTCAACAGAACGTGAACGACGGGAGCCAGACAGTTTGTTGTGCAGGAAGCGTTAGAAATAATTTTATGTTCTGGTTTCAACTCATTATCATTTACACCCATTACAACAGTTTTAACTTCGCCTTTACCCGGTGCAGATATCAGAACTCTTTTTGCACCAGCAGTCAAGTGTCCTTTTGCTTTTTCTGAATCAGTGAATAGTCCGGTTGATTCAATAACTACATCAACACCCAGATCTTTCCACGGAAGCTGAGATGGATCTTTTGTTGCGAGAATACATTTTGTTTCCTCTCCGTTGATTATGAGTGTGTCATCAACTTCTAAATCAGCTTTGCTTTTCTTTGAGCTGACTTCACCTTTAAATATTCCGTGAACCGAATCATATTTTAACTGGTAAGCGAAATACTTTGCATCGTTTACCACGTCAACCACCGCAACGATATCAATATCTTTTCCTAAAACACCTTTATCTGCCATAGCGCGCAGAACAAGACGACCAATTCTTCCGAATCCATTTATTGCTACTTTTACAGCCATTTTTTATCTCCTTGATTATAAGATTTGATTTGAAAAAACTTGCCAAAGTTAGTTAAAGCGACAGGCATTTTCAATTTATAATTATGGTAGAATGTGTTGCATCACAAGCTTAAATTATAATACCAATAAATGGAACTCTCTCGAATCCTTCTCCCCGCCTGCCAAAGAACTTGTTCGGCGGGCAGGTTAAAAAGCGAGAGACTTATTAGTAATAGTAACATATCACTTCAAATTTTGTCAGAAATATGAAATATTAAGATCTGGTGAAAATAATTCCCTCTCTTCATAAGAGAGGGATAAGGGAGAGTTGGTTTTGAATTATTAAACTAGCAGGTTAAAATGCTTGTTACAGTGAAGAGTTTAACTCAGATTCACTATATTTGTAGAAAAATATTGCAAAAAACTACAGCGTTGTAAATAAAGCTTTTATCCACAGAGTTGAGTTCATTAAGTTATAATTATTGAAAACTATAATTATTTTTCAAAATAGGATTAACTTTATTCTTATTAAAGAAATGATCTTTTAGATTAAAGAATCCATCATGAAAAAGTTATTCTTGTTCATGCTCACTTCCATTTCCGTCATTAATCTTTATGGGCAGACAGATAATTACATAACCTTTTTGATTATAACAAGGGGGTTCGTGTAGTTGATTTCAGCAGCAACTATGAAGGCAGCTGGGATGTTCAACTTCTTTTAGAGAATGCACCGAAAAATTTTGATGGAATGCCTGCCTGGGGTACAGCTATGGCGCTCCTTTTCCTCATCACGCCACAATTGAATTAGTAAAAACTGAGTGGTTGGACATAATTGTATTTAATGATCAACTTCCAGATGAGACAGGAGGATGGAAAGGAATTTCTGCAAAAGATGTTGAAGTTTATGTTTCAACTAAATCTGCTACTTCTGGGATTTAAACATGTTGTTTCTTTCAGATTAGAAAACAATAAAAACCATCAGGTTGTAAAGATTACGCCTGTGCAGGCTCGTTGGGTTAAGTTTGTAATAACAAGCAACTATGGTTACGAAGGCCAAACAGAGCTTGGTCAGCTTGGTGCTTATGATGATGGAATCCGTGTAAAAAGCATTAAAGATGAAATGAGTAAAAAGTGAAATCTACTTCTACGTTGGCTCAGCAGAAATAAGAGAAGAAAGCAAACCAATCATAGCAGAAATAATTTCTTACTTAAAAGAAAATCCAGAGGTTAAAATAGTTATAGAAGGTCATACAGATAATGTTGGCAGTGAATTATCAAATCAAAAGTTATCAGAGAATCGCGCGAAGAATGTTATGAACAAACTTATTGAAGGTGGAATTAATAAAGATAGGTTAAGTATAAAGGGATACGGTTCCAAACATCCGATTTCAGATAATGGAACAGAGGCTGGTCGAGCTCAAAACAGAAGAGTCACTATTAGAAAAGTTTAGACATCTCAATTAGTCCGCTGTTTAATGCGGGCTTTTTTTTAAGGATAAAGACCGTTATAAAAGGGAAATGGTGAGTTAAACATGAGTTTAATTCAGTTTCATTATATTTGCAGAAAATCATTGTAAAAAAAATAAAAACAGAAAGAGGTTTAAAATGATGTCTAAAAAAATGCTCGATGCACTCAATAATCACTTAAATGAGGAAGTTTATTCATCCTATTTGTATTTATCTATGGCTGCTTATTTCGAAGATAAAAACCTGAAGGGATTTGCTGGCTGGTTCAGGATTCAATCACAGGAAGAATATATGCACGGAATGAAATTTTATGATTTTATAAACCAGACGGGTGGCAAAGTAACCTTGAAGGCAATAGCAGCACCGAAGACGAACTGGAAATCAATTATGGAAATTTATAAGGATACGCTTGCACACGAAAAGCATATCACTGCTTTAATTGATAAGCTTGTTGGACAGGCAATGCAGGAAAAAGATTACGCAACAAACAACTTCCTGCAGTGGTTTGTTAACGAACAGGTAGAAGAAGTAGCTACTGTTGAAGAAATAATTAACAAGCTTGAAATGATTGGCGATAATAAAGGTGGTTTGTATATGCTGGATAGAGAGTTGGGTGCGAGATCCGCTGGACAATAAAAATTATTTATTTAGTTTAAACTTTAAATCCTCTTCATTTGAAGAGGATTTTTTATTTTAGTAACAACATCTTTTTGGTTAGTGTACAAAATCACCCGATTTAATTCTATAAAAATAAATTCCACTGGATAATTCAGAAGCATCAAAAGTAAATTGATACTTACCACTATTCTGGAACTCGTTTACCAGTGTATTAATTTTTCTACCTAAAAGATCAATAATTTCGATTTCCACTAAGCCAGCTTCAGCAATACTATATTCAATTATTGTTTTTGGATTAAATGGGTTTGGATAATTTTGTTCCAATGAATAAAAAGAGACTATTGCCTCGTTTGAAACCGAATTAAGAAAATCCCAAACACATTCAAAGTATCCAGAGTCCGGAACACAAGCATACTCAGGTATTATTGCTTTATCTTTTGCACAGAATTTATAATAGAAATTAAATCCATTTTTAAGTAGAGAAGTATCAATTGAGAAATTCACAGAATAACTAGGATTAAATATAAGGAGGATTATTATCAGGAATAATAATTGGAAGATTTATAACTGAATCTCCATTTGAGTAATTTCTTATCATATATACGCTATCAACAAAGTTCAGACTACCAAATGGTGTTCCGGGTTGAAAAAAACGAGAATAATGATGGTCAACTATAAATGATAATGCAAATACTGAAGTGTCAATTGAGGTTACTGGTGTAATCGTAAATTCTGGTTTATAATGTTCGGATATATATGTTGGGTTGCCTAAGGTATCATACAAGAGGCATGTGATATTAAATTAGCAGTGTAGCCAGAACTCACCCCTCCCCCCATAAAAACTTGAGGAATGATAAAATCCAATATTTTCGGCAAATTTTCTACTATCAGAGTTATAGTATAAACTATAACTATAACCTTTAACATTATATGGAAAACCAAATCGTGACTCGTTAGAGTCAGTAACTGTAACAGTTCTATAGCCACTATTACTATACTGTAAAAATTAGAGGACCGGGAATTAGATTAAAATCCATGCAAATACTCTATCTGAATCATTTAAAAATCTATAGAGAATTTTAGTTGTATCGGAATACCTGATATAAATTTGACCCCATAAATAATATGGAATATTATTTATGATTGTATCTCGATCTAATCGTAGTTTCAGAAATACTATAATAAATAAGATCTTCAAAAGTACGTCTATGTAAAAATTGCCATCGATTTCCAACATTTAGCGGCAAATAATTGCTCCCAATGTAAGGTTCATATTCGGGATCGAAAAGGTATAATCCAATTGGACCAGCTGAAAATATCTTTTCTTCATATAAAAAAATAGTATATGGATGTATCCCGCCTAAGTATACCCAACTAATGCCGTTATCTTTAAGACTTATAAACTCCGGTATGCCCCAAAAAAATATTCCCGACTGAATCAACCGCTAAACAATCATGAGAAGTGTAATAGAGCGTATTCTGGTAAATCCAAGTTTCACCATAATCTGTTGAGATGCTTATCCCATCGTAATTTGTTGCATATACGTAATCGCTATCACTTATAGCAATTGAATTCACATAATTCGAAAGATTAGGATTCAAAATTTGAAACCATGTGACACCATAATCTGTAGACGTAAAGATACTTTGTCCCTCTGTACCTAAAAATATTTGACCATTTGAACAAGTTGCAATTGAATTTATTTGAACATTAGTAACTGGGATATAATTCCAAGAATTTCCGTTGTCATAAGAATATGTAAATAAACCATCATCGTCCCCTGCATAAACATAGCCTTCATCACTGATTAAAAGAGCCGTATAAAATCCGCCTCCGGAATTGGTATTTATCCATGTTTCACCGTTATCGGTAGATTTAAAATTCCCCCTCCCCAATCTGATGCAATAAAAATTTCATCCGAAGAGTTTATCGCAATTTTAGAAATATAATGCTGAACAGCATCCAATGTCTCCCACGTAATTCCACCATCAGTCGATCGTTTGATTCCATAATCACTTTGAATACAAACAAAAATATCTCCACTAGAATTTGTTTTTACATCGAATACATAATTAAAAGTACCCAATCTTTGCCAGTAGACAACTTGAGGGGAAGAATATGAGGAAAGTGTTAATCCTATTAGAATTATAAAGAACAGAGATTTTAAATAACTACTCATAACAGACCCTTTTGATAAGCTTAATCAAAATGTAGAACTTTATGAGGTAAGAATCAACTGAGCGATAGGTAAAATCAGTTGCTAGTTATTAACTAAGTATACTAAAAAATTAATTCTTCACATCCGCTAGCGGGAAAGCGGTTTCTCTCATCGAGTGGACTTTGTTTGCAACAGGTAAGCTAATTTCTTTGCTGACTCTCGCTTCAAAATAATCACGGAATCTTTCTACCATAAATTTAACCGGCCAAGCAGCGGCTTCGCCAAGTGCGCAGATTGTGTTTCCTTCAATCTGGTTAGCAACAGTGATAAGTAAATCCAAATCACTTGTAGAACCTTTACCGGCAATAATTCTTTTAAGAATTTTTTCCAGCCAACCGGTTCCTTCACGACAGGGCGTGCACTGTCCGCAGCTTTCGTGGTGATAGAAGTGAGCTATTCTTGCTAAAACTTTTACGAGGTCAGTACCTTCATCCATTACAATTACTCCGCCGGTACCAATAGCTGAACCAACTTCTTTCAACGATTCTGCATCCATTCTTACGCCTTCAAGCTTGTCACCTCTTATCGGAGGCATAGAGGTTCCACCGGGAATAACGCATAAAATCTTTTTATCATTAGGAATGCCGCCAGCATAATTGTAAATAATATCCGTGAGAAGTGTTCCTGTTGGAAGCTCATAAACTCCGGGTTTGTTAACGTGTCCGCTGACTCCAAATAACAAAGTGCCCGGATGTTTCGGATGACCGATTTTAGAAAACCACTCCCAGCCATTTTCAATTATCTTGGGAACGTTTGCTATCGTTTCAACATTGTTGATAGTAGTCGGACAGCCCCATAAACCATTCTGTGCCGGGAACGGAGGTTTTACTCTTGGGTATCCTCTCTTCCCTTCCAATGAGTTCATTAAGGAAGATTCTTCGCCGCAAATGTAAGCACCTGCACCTTTATGAATGTAAACATCACAGGAGAAATTCGTTCCGAAGGTTTCTTTCATCTTTTCGCCGAGGAAACCTTTTTCATAAGCATCGTCAATGGCTTTCTGCAGTAATTTAATCCACTTGTGGTATTCCCCTCGGATATAAACGTAGGCTGTCTTTGCACCGATTGCGTAACAAGTAATTATCGTACCTTCAATCATCTGGTGAGGATTGAACTCAAAAATTTGTCTGTCTTTGAAAGAACCGGGTTCGCTTTCATCGCCATTAAGACAAAGATACTTTGGCTTGTCGGTGGTCTTCGGCATAAAGCTCCACTTAAGTCCACATAAAAACGCAGCGCCGCCTCTTCCTCTTAATCCTGATTTCTTTACCTGATCAATTATTTCATCAGAAGTTTGTTTGAATGCTTTCTTTGCGGCATTGTATCCACCGTTGGAGGCGTAAACATCAATTAAGTGAAGATCTTTTATATCGGGAAGGAGAATTTTTTCCATTTGTTTAAACCATATTCCTCAAAATTGAACTTTTAGCACGAGGACGTAAATATGGGGCTTTATATTTTGGCAGTGGAATTTTTATCCCTTCTTCCCTGGCAGTTTGAAGCCAAATTTTTTTCGCAATCATAACTTCTTTTAACGCTTCTTGAGGTGTATCACCGAAAGCAGTACAGTATTTCAGATCAGGAATATCGGCAATGTAGCACTTGTCCTTTTCACTGTAAAAAACATTAATATGATAATCTTTTGTTTTCATTTTTCTAAGCTTAACTTAAACTCATTTATAATACTTATAAATTGATTTACTTGATATGATTTTACTTTGCCTTTTCTGCTTTGAATATTTATTAAATAAGGCACATTTGAATGTTTGTAAATATGATGACTTCCTTCTATTCTTTTCAATGTAAAACCAAATGCTTCAAGCAATCTATTCATCTCGCTAAATCGAACATCATAAGGATTTCTTAAAACTTTTTCAAGCAGCTTTTCGCTTTTCAAAGTTACCTTAATCCTGTAAGGATTTCTTCAACTTTTTCTTTTGTAAGATTTTCAAAATAATCTTCATTCACAGCAATCATCGGTGCAGTACCGCAGCTGCCCATACATTCAACTTCTTCCAAAGAAATTTTTTGATCTTCAGTAACACTCATATGATCTATTCCAAATTTATCTTTCACCTGGTCCCATATTTCATATCCGCCGCGAAGCATACATGAAACATTTGTGCATACCTGAATGTGATGCTTCCCCATTGGTTTCTGGTGATACATTGTGTAGAATGTAACTACACCTAAAACTTCTTCAGCGGTCATTCCTAAGACTTCAGCTATTTCATTCATCACTTCGTAAGTGATATAACCATTCTGCTCTTGAGCAATATAAAGAGCAGCCATGACTGCAGGTTTACGAACAGGATATTTTTTTGTTTCCTGTTCAATTCTTTCCAGATTAGCTTGTGTGAATTTGAATTCCATCTTTTTTTAAAGCTCCAATTATCAAAAAACAAATAACAAATAAACACCAAAATCAAAATTCAAATAATCATAATAAGTTTTAGAATTGATTTTTGAAGTTTGAATATTATTTGGAACTTGCAATTTGTTATTTGAGATTTCCACTTACTTGTCCGCTTCTCCCATTATTGGATCAATACTACCGATGATTGCAACGACATCCGAAATCAAATGCCCGATAACCAATTTAGGTAATGATTGAATATTATTAAACGAAGGTGAGCGGATTTTACATTTCCAGGGATGACCTTCTCCTTTGCTCACCAGGTAAAATCCAAGTTCTCCTTTCGAACCTTCAATTGCATGATATATTTCACCGACAGGCGGATTGATTCCAAAATTAACAATCATAAAATCGTGAATAAGCTCTTCCATCTTTGTATAGACTTCATCCTTTTGTGGAAGAACTTTTTTCGGCATATCTGCATGCACCGGACCCTGGGGCATTTTTTCAAGAACCTGTTTTACAATCTTTGCACTTTCTCTGCATTCATCTATTCTTAAGAAATAACGTGCAAGGCAATCACCTTCAGTGTACGTTGGAATTTTAAAATCAATTTCAGTGTAACAGAGATAAGGTGCATTTCGTCTTAAATCAAATTCAACACCGCAGGCACGAAGGTTTGGTCCACAGAAACCAAGATCAATCGCATCATCTTTGGATATAGCTCCAACACCATCTATTCGTTCAATAAAAATTCTATTTGTATTAAGAAGCTGTTCAACTTCAGCCAGGTATGGTTCAAACTGATCAATAAACCATTTAGCTTTTGCCAGAGCTTCAGGCTGAGCATCGTTGGCAACACCGCCAATTCTTGTGTAGCTGTTTGTAAACCGAGCACCGCAGAGAATATCCCATATATCAAGAATTTTTTCGCGCTCACGAAGAGTCCACAGAAATACTGTCAACGCGCCAACATCCATTGCAAAAGCACCAATAGCAACCAGGTGAGAAGCAATTCGTGCAAGTTCAGCTATCATCATTCTGATGTATTGAGCTCTCTTTGGAGCTTCGATCCCAGCAAGCTTTTCAACAGCCAGAACCCATGCTACATTGTTCGCCATTGGTGAGATGTAATCAAGCCGATCTGTATGAGGAATGTATTCATAGTAGCTCATATTCTCAGCCATCTTTTCATAACCGCGATGCAAATAACCCAATTCAGGGACACAACCGATAATTCTTTCGCCATCCAATCTCAATAAAAGCCTTAGTACACCGTGAGTAGCAGGATGCTGAGGACCCATATTCAGGATCATCTCATTTTCAAGAGCGTCTTCAATTGTATAATCGTTCCTTGAAGCAAGAAGCGCTTGTAATATTTTTGGATCTGTTTCTTTTTCGAGTTGTTCCATAAAAACTTTATTTCTTAGGTAAAGGAAGTGAACCCGGAATTCCCATCAAAGGAAAATCTTTTCTCAATGGGTGATACTCAAACTCTTCCGGCATATACATTCTTCTTAAGTCGGGATGATTATTGAATTTAATTCCATACATATCATACGTTTCTCTTTCCTGCCAGTTTGCTGCACGCCATACCGATGAAACTGAATCAATCTTACAATCTGCTTCATCAACATCAGCTTTTAATCTGAACCGGAAATTATGCTTCAACGAAAAAATATTGTAAACAACTGTAAATCTGTTTTTCCGTGTGGCCCAGTCAACAGCAGTAATATCCGAACAGAGTTTGAATTCAAGTTCGGGGTTTAATTTTAGAAATGTACAAATCTCTACAATATATTTTTTATCGAACTTTAAAAGTAAGCTCGTCTTTGTAATCTGAAATTTCGAATTCGAAAGCAGGAAACTTCTCTTTTAGTTTTTGAGGAATAAGAGTTTTGAGATCCATAAAAGTTAGTTTTTCTGAATAACGTTTAGTTCAGGAAGTTTAATACCTTCTTCTTTGAGAGGTACATTGTGAAATTGTGATGCCTTGGTTTTTCCAATCTTCTCCTGAATTTTCATCAAGGCGTGAAGAAGATTATCAGGACGAGGAGGACAGCCAGCAAGATAAATATCAACAGGCAAAAACTGATCTATTCCCTGCACAACAGAATATGAACGATACATTCCGCCTGAAGAAGTGCACGCACCCATTGCAATTACCCATTTGGGTTCAGGCATCTGATCAAAAATTTTTCTAACAACAGGAGCCATTTTGTAAGTCACAGTTCCTGCCACAATCATCAAATCACACTGACGTGGAGTGAAACGCATTACTTCTGAACCAAATCTTGCTATATCATATTTCGGGTCACCTACAGCCATCATCTCTATTGCACAGCAGGAAATTCCCATTGGCATTGGCCACACAGAACTTTTTCTTGCCCACGAAATTATTGCGTTAAGCTGGGTTGTTAAAAATCCGTTATCTTTTATATAAGCTTCTAATCCCATTTGAATCCACCTTTTTTATATGCGTATAGGTAACCAAGCTCAAGTACTATTAAGAATATTAACATAGAAAGGAACACAGAAATTCCATATTCGCCAAATAATTTTCTAAACTGAACTGCCCATGGGTAAATAAAAATCACTTCCAGATCAAAAATGATGAAGAACATCGCTACAAGGTAGTACTTAATCGAAATTCTCTGCCTGGTGGTTCCAACCGGTTTCATACCACTTTCGTATGTCGAAGTCTTTTCGCTATTAGGACGCTGCGGTCCAATAAGCGTTGATGACCACACCAGAACAGCCCCGAATATAAGAGCAACTGCCAGAACAATTAGTATTGGTATGTATTCTACTATCATTTGATAAATGTGAAATAAGTGAAGCCAAAATTATCGAAAATAAGGGGTATTGTCAAAGAAAAGTTTGATGCACTTCTGCTTTTTTCACACTCTGATGAATTACTTTAAGTCAAATTATTTGAGGTATCAGGCGAGCTTTTGCTATTTCAATTTAATTGCGATTTGAAGGTAATTATTAATTGCCCCTAAAAACTCATAGTTCAATTTATATGCTGATACAATTTCAGTGAATGCTTTAAATTCATGAGTCGGGACACCGAACTCGTCAAAAATTATTATATCATCTTTTTTTAATAATGGAAGCAGCTTTGTAAGAACAAATAAAGTTGAAGTATAAAGATCTGCATCCATATGAATGACTTTTCTTTGGTTGGACTTATAATTTTCTAAAAATCCAGGAAGCGATTCCTGAAATAATCCTTTAACAAACATTACCCTGCTGTCATTAATTTGTGGTGTTTGTCCTTCAGTATTATAATGCTCCTTCTTCATCACACCAAAATCTTCAGGCAATCCAGTGAATACGTCAAATCCATAGAACCGGCTTTGAGGATTTTTATTTTTTTCGACCCACCATTTGAATGCGATACCTGTGGCAACTCCAAATTCAAGATAATCAATTGCCTGATTTTTTATTTCTTCATTAAAAACAAATTCGTGCAACTGAAATCGATTTTCATATTTAACTCTCCTGTTATAAAAATCATTGAATTTTCCTTTTGGTGATTTAGAAATCCAGCGAGATAATCTGGACAAGTAAACTAAATTAAGTAAGACACCTTCAAAAGGTTTGAAAAGAATATGAAGCTTAAATCTTGAAAAGAGAGCTTTTATTTTTCGTATTAAAAAAAGTTTGAAATGCATAGTAAAAAAATTAAATTTTTTATCACCTTATAAAGCACAGAAGGCGGATTATTAAAATAAACTACTACTTCCAATCCGGGATGATTGCTTTTCGGATCAATCAGGAATTGAAACTCTCTTCTCAATCCCGCTTCTGCCATACCAATATAGAGGTAATCTACATTTTCATTTCTAAGTTTGGATATAAATTCATTATAAGAATCAGCCATCGGCATCAATTTAAAATCCATATTAAGGTAATATGCAACGTGTGCTTTTCTGGCTGCAACTGTTTTTCCTTTTTCTTTCTGAGGAACATTTTCTTCATACCAGTCTCTAAGAGTTAATAGCTCTGTCGGACCCGAATTAATATTTCTACTATTGAATGAATATGATTTTGCGAAAGTGAACGCTATAATTCCAACCATCAACAGGTAACTGAATTTAACAGGAATAAATTTTCTCAATCTATATTTTTCAAAGAAGAAGGGCTGAACGGCAATTACGGCATAAAATGGAATAAGAAATAAGGAAAACCGTTCACTGTAAAAAACAACAAGCAATAATGCAAAGAAAGATAAATTAACTAAATAATATCCTATTGATTGTTCTTTCCAGCTTTTCAGCGGATTTGAAACAACAAGTAAAATCAATCCAAGAATAACAAACACACCAAGCTGCCAGCCTAGAAGTTTTTCCATATCGCTCATAAAGTGATCGGTAATGTTTTTTGAGATGGTTGAAATAAATAATCCGGTATCTTTAAAAATTACTTCAGTTAATGAAGTAATCTTACTGCTTTCTTTGAACCAGAAATCATCCCAGCTGATTTTTCCTTTGCCGTAAACTTCGAATGCTATGTTCTTATAATTTTCATTGTAGAAAAAAGAACCCTTCTCACTGAGGCAATAAAAACCCCAGGGAGAAAAAGTTACAAGGAAAACAGCGCTAAATATTACTGAGGCTTTTATTCGTTGAGTCCAGCTTATTTTCCAATAATTAACAAATAGAATAATAACAACAAAACTCGCCAGGAAAATACCGTTATATCTTGTCAGGTAAGAAAGCCCCCCAAAGATTGCAGCAAGAATTAAATTTTTATAATTCAAATCCTTATTCTTAAAAAAGAAAAAGAGCGTTACTGCTGCCAGCGCATTAAAGAACATATCAGTTCCGGCGCTGTATGTGTATTGAATAAAGACAGGATTTACAATGAGAAGAACTGTAACAAAAAATGAAATGACTGTTGAAAATATTTTTTTCAGCAGCTCGAAGGTGACAAAAACTAGAACTGATGCTGAGAGAACAGCAATCAAAATTCCTGCATGAAAAAAATCTCCGATTATGAAACCAAATATTCCAAGAACCATTGGATAAAGTGGTCCTCTGAACGCATCAATTGGAATTTCGCCTGAAAGAAATTTCTTCGCACTTGGTACATATCCCCAGAAGAAGTCGGTCTCGATTCCAAAATCACCTACCTTGTGAAAAATAAAGCTGATCAACCCAACAATAACAAAATAAACAGCAGAAATAACAAGTCCGGTATATTTGCCGGAGATATAGTTTTCAAAAATCGTGGAGATTGATTTTTTCTCAGAGAATGCTCCGAGTTTTTTCTTTCTTTTTCTTTGTTGAACGGGTTTTAGACATTGAGACTTTGATTTGATTCTTATCAATTAGAAAAATATTGTTGGATAATATAAGTAAATTTATTTATTACCTGAATTTGAAGACTACTAAATAGAAACGGATGAACATTAGCTTAAAATATTCCTCATACCTTTTTGTATTTTATCCGTTGGCGGGAAGTGCTTATTTTTAATTGAACCAAAATTCCAATAATTCCTGAACATTTTGAAATCTAAAACAATAAAATTCTTTTCAAAAAATCTTCTTGGTATTATTGTGCTGCTCAGTCAGAACATACTTCCACAGGCAGCAACTGACTCCTCACTGTATTTCATACCTATTAGTTCGCTGAACAGGTTATTCTCAAATTTCGATAAGCAATTGAATACTTACTACCTGAATAGCGGATTCGACCTATATGGTTCATTTTCAAAAATCGAATATAAGATAAACCAGAATTATCGTTCTACTTTAATTCAATCTAATCAGAATAGCATACGTGATGAACAATATTTATTTGCGATAGGTAAGTATCAATTCAGCAATAGCTGGAAACAAGGTGTTGCAATAAGCAGCAACATCGTCTCCGATGACAGACAGCTTGGAATTAACCAGGCAACAATCAATCAACTGATTACTTTAAGTGAATTGTATTTTATCAGAGGTTTGATTTTAACACCTTATGGCGGCTACTCAGATAACAGGCAGGTGGATGAAGTTGACACGGGACCAATTTATGGTTTGGAAGGTAGACTTAACTATCTCAAAACAGCCGATTTTGATTTAACCTCAAAGCTACGACTGGAAAATGAAGACATCTCTCCAAGAAAAAATACAATCCGTTATCTGGATATGCTGATGACAAATCCTTTTAAACCTGATGTTATAAACTTTTTCAATGCAGGATTTAATCAAGGCCGTAAAGATTTTTATATCTTCGCAGATTCTGTTACTTCTCAGCAATTCAACATTGACAATAATATTGAGAGCAGAACCGAAACAAGCTTTCTGCTCCAGGACCGGCTAAATTATAATAATATTTTTGATCTGTTTTCATTGGAGCTTGCCGGCAGAATAAACTATCGCAACATCGATAGGGACACCAGATATAAATCAACAAGCATCCAATCTCCATCAATATTCGATACACAGGTTGATGAGCTTGGTATTATAGTTGAATCGGGATTATTCTACAGAACAGAATTGGCCAGTGCAGGAATAAATATTAATTATTACGAGCGGGATGAGAAGCACATTACAAAAAGATTAGAAGGTGTTGACGAAAGTTTTTATGAGCAAAGATCTGAGCTTGAAAGCAGCAAGAATAACAACTCATACAGAACAACAATTTCGTTTCTGGGAAATATTTCTTTTTCCAGAAAAGACCAGCTATCACTTAGTCTGTTTCATAGTAAATTAAAATACGATACTCCAAGCGAACAAAATGACGACGACCGCGATGAACTTCTGACTATCGGAAGATTAAAATATACAAGATATATTTCACCATTCTTTCAAATGTTTACTAACCTCGAAGGAACATTAAGTCATCTCGTTTATATTTTTTCAAGCCGAAGTGCGAATAATAATGAGAACAAAGTATTGAGGTTATCTGCCGGAGGCTATTACAGCGGCGCACGATTTTCATCATTAAATAATTTTGAAGTGTCTGCAAATTATACCGTTTACGATTTTCAAGATGCTTCCTCCAGCCTTAGAAGCATTTCTTTCCGGCAATTTACCGCAACAGATTCCACAAATTACCGGATAACTAAAAACTTTTCCTTCATTATAAATGCTTATCTTAAGCTAACAAGCCAGGGTGAACTGGATTGGGATAATTTTGCAGAACAACCTTTGAGGTATTTGCAGGAAATATTTGCAGATCCAAAGTTCGGAATTGTCTCGGATTATTCCTTTTTTGCGTTGGGATTAAGATATTTTTCACTCAGTACATTCAGATACGACGAGACCGAACGCGTTCCCGATTCAGATTTTCTGAGCATTGGCCCTCTTTTTGAAATATTGATCGGATCTAAAATGTTATTCGTAAAGCTGAATACTTGGTACGAGTTTATTTCCGATAACAACAATGTAGATAGGGAAAGATTAAATTTTATTTTAGCCATGAATTGGAATTTTTAGCTAATCGAGGTAAATTTTCATCCAACTTAAAATAGTTAAATAATATTTTTGCCTGAACCATTTTACCAAATAGAAATCGAAAGTGATCCGAACAACCTTATCACAGTTGAGGAGTTCGTAAATTATTTTGCGAAAGATCTCGGCTTATCTGATGAGCAGTTATCGGTTTTATTGCTTGCAGTTACTGAAGCAACAACGAACGCAATTATCCACGCCAATAAATGTGATGTATCAAAATTCGTAAGGATACACGCACAAATTGAAGATTCAAAGCTGATTATTAAAATTAAAGATGAAGGAAAAGGATTTGACCCAACAACACTTCCCGATCCAACTCATCCCGAAAACCTTCTAAAAGACTCCGGACGCGGCGTTTTCCTTATGAAAGTTTATATGAATGAAGTAAAGTATAACGTTACACCCTCCGGATTGGAAACTATCCTCATTCTCAATCTGTAGTAAACCGCAGTATCGTTTTAATTGTTACAACCTATCGTAGTAATTATCACCTCTGATATTTTTTATTTATTTTAAAGTTGTTTAATTCATCATTCATTAATTAGAGGGAGCTACAATGAGCAGAAAAAAAATTTCAATTATAGGCGGCGGCCAAATCGGTGGTGTTTTGGCTCAACTTATCGCATTAAGACAACTCGGCGATGTAGTTTTATTTGATATTGTCGAGGATATGCCCCAGGGAAAAACTTTGGATATAGTCGAAGCATCCAGGATAGACGGATTCGATATATCAATAAAAGGGACTAACAATTACAAAGATATTAATGGTTCCGATATTGTGATTGTTACTGCTGGTTTACCGCGAAAGCCGGGAATGAGCAGAGATGATCTTCTTACCACAAATGCAAAAATTATGCAAACAGTTGCTGAAAATGTTAAGCAGCATGCTGCAAACTCCATTGCAATTATTATTTCAAATCCTCTTGATGCTATGGTTACTTTATTTAAGAAGATCACAGGATTTCCTGCCGGAAAAGTAATGGGACAGGCTGGAGTTCTTGACTCATCAAGATTTGCAACATTCATAGCATGGGAACTCGGTGTTTCTGTTAAAGACGTAAATGCTATGGTTCTCGGCGGTCATGGCGATACAATGGTTCCAATTGTCAGATATGCAAACGTAAATGGAATTCCTGTAATGGAATTGTTAGAGAAAAAATATAAAGACAAAGCAAAAGCTGCTGAGGTTATGAATGCTATGGTTGAAAGAACAAAAATGGCTGGCGGAGAAGTTGTAAAACTCCTCAAAACCGGTTCAGCATTTTATTCACCTGCTTCTGCTTCCATTGCAATGGTTGAAGCTATTGTTTATGATGAAAAACGTATGTTACCTGTTTGCGCATATCTTAACGGTGAGTTTGGAGTAAAAGGATATTATGTTGGTGTACCTGCAGTTCTTGGTGCTGCCGGCGTAGAAAAAATTGTTGAGTTCGATCTTATCGCTGAAGAAAAAGCACTACTTGACAATTCAGTTACTGCTGTAAAAAGTTTAGTGGCTGATATGGAAAGATTGGGCTTCTAGTTAATTGTTTATAATAAATTAATTTAACATGAAAAACCCTCCAACATCGGAGGGTTTTTTATTTACCATCCCTTTTTCATTTTATTAATACTTATATATCACCTTTCTCATTTTTAGTTTCTTAAATTTAAAACAAAAATAATTAAGGGTATTTATATGCGTAGCAAAAAATCCCTGAAAGTTAATTTTCTCCAATCCATTCTGCTTGCTTTACTATTATTTCCTTCTTTGAACTATGCCCAACAATTAGAACCACAAACTTTAAACTTTGTCGGGACTGATACTACGACAGAAAAACCAATCCAGTACAGACGAGGAATAGAACTGCAAGAAGGCTACCAGAGTTATGAACAATATTACACTGGTAAAAACTTAAATGAAGAAAAACGAAGATTATTTCCTTTGCAAAGCACCGGAGTATGGACTGAGCTAAGTCCCGGCATACCAAGAGTAACATACCTAGGGGTTAATTTTAGTAATGCTGATACCGGCTGGATAGTAGGTGATTTAGGCGCAGTTATAAAAACAACTAATGCAGGTGAAGATTGGACAACCTCAGAAACAAATACAACAACACTTCTTCTTAAGGTTCATTCTTTTGATGGACAAGTAGTACTAGCAACAGGTTATGATGGACTCATTCTTCGCTCAAGTGATGGAGGAGAAAACTTTTCACAAGTAGTAAGCGGGGTAGGGAACAGATTGATCTATGGGGAGTACAAATGCTGAATGATACCCTGGGTTTTGTTTGCGGACTAAATCAAACATTACTAAAAACAACAGATACTGGATAAACCTGGCAGCCGGTTAATGCAGGATTAAATGCACATTACTGGGCAATAGAGTTTTTAGATGAACAATATGGAATGATTGCCTGCGGCGGAGGAAAAGTTTTAAGAACAACAGATGGAGGAAATAACTGGACACAGGCGCAGGCAGGCGATGCAAGCGATTTATATGCAATAGATATTATTGACAGCTTACACATAGCAGCAGCAGGATATTTGGGAAAGACTGTTTACAGCAGTGACGGCGGATTAAGCTGGGTACAGAATGCCGCATTGCAGCACAATGAACTGAACAGCATAAAATTTATTGATGCTGATACTGGTTACACAATAGGCACATACCAGGGAGAAAGCTGGGGAATAAGGAAGACAACAAACCGGGGAGCAAAACTGGTTTAACCCGCCTATAGGAAACTTAAGCGAATGGGAGCTTGAACTATTACCAAATGGAGTTGGTTACTCAGTTGGAAGCAACTTAATGATAAACAAAACCACAAACGGATATGACAACTGGGGCGGATTATTTCTTAATGCAGACTTTGTTGATGTTTACTTTACAGATGAACTAACCGGATATGCAGCAGACGGAAGATACATTGGCGGACCTGTTTATAAAACCACAGACGGAGGATATAACTGGTTTGGACTGCCAAACTTTCCCAGGAATGTATTTACCTCTACATTAAGATGTGTAACCTTTACAGACAGTGTAACCGGCTTTGCAGGCAGCGCCCCTTGCCGGATAGTAAAGACAACGGATGCAGGAGATAGCTGGTATGTAGTAAATAGAACCGGGCTTACAGATACAATTGGCTTGATAAACAGGATATACTTTATAAACCCAACAACCGGCTGGGCAGTAACAACAAGAGGAGGAATACTTAAAACCACAGATGCAGGAGAAAACTGGTTTGCTCAGTTGGAGGCTGGAGCTAATGTTGTATTTCAAAGTATTCATTTTGTTGATTCTCTTTATGGATGGACAGCAAATGTAAATGCAAGGCCTTATAAAACTACAGATGGAGGAGGAAACTGGATTATACAAACAAATTTAAATTATTGGCATTCTTCTGATATTTATTTTGCCGACATAGATACAGGATGGGTTATTGATCTGTTTTAAAGGCTTGAATAGAACAACTAATGGTGGTTTAAACTGGTCATTAGTTACTGGAATAAATAGTCCAAGAACTTTTGGGTTCTTCCCGAATAAATATCATTGGCTTGTTCACGGCTTTGGAGGATACGTTTATGAAACTCATGACGGGGGTAATACGTTTAATGACGTATCTAACGATGTACCATCAACCTTTATAAGATTCTCTGCACCACTTAATTATCTCGGTTACGCTGTAGGGTCATTAGGCTTAGTGTTAAAGTATTTTGACACAACTTCTGTTCCGGTAGAACTAATTTCATTCGAAGGTAGAATCGAAAACAATAAAATAATTTTAAATTGGCAGACAGCATCTGAATTAAATAATAGAGGATTCGAAATTGAAAAGTCTTTAGATAAAAAAGTTTGGTTTAACATTGGTTTTGTCGAAGGCAACGGAACAACCACAGAATCAAATTATTATTCATTTATTGATGATGAAATCATTTCGGGCACTCAGTTTTACAGATTAAAACAGATTAACATTGATGGTAGTTTCGAGTATTCAGAGATAATAGAAATTAATACAGATTTAACCATCACAACATTTCAATTATTTCAAAACTATCCTAACCCCTTTAATGCTTCAACAATAATTAATTATCAAACTCCCTTGAAAAGCTTAATTAACATTTCACTATATGACATAAAAGGCGAAAAGATTTTAGAGTTGGTAAATGAGGAAAAAGATACGGGTTTATACCACACAACTTTAGAAAATTTAACACTCCCTTCGGGTATATATTTCGTCAGTATGATAACAAGCAAAGGATATTCAAATGTAAAAAAATTAATTTTAATTAAGTAACTCATTTGAATTCTCTTCTTAGGTAGAGAAAATCTTTAAAATGAAAAACCCTCCAACATCGGAGGGTTTTCTATCTTAATTAACTATTCAACTAAGCAGCGTAAACACTAACATACTTTCTGTTATTTCTTTTTACTTCAAACTTTACTACACCATCTGCAATAGCAAATAAAGTGTCATCATTTCCTTTTTTAACATTAACTCCGGGATGAAATTTGGTTCCGCGCTGCCTGACAATAATATTTCCGGCAATAACTTTTTCGCCGCCAAATCTCTTTACACCAAGATACTGCGGATTGCTATCTCTTCCGTTTCTTGTTGAGCCTTGTCCTTTTTTATGTGCCATAACTTAATTCCTTTTTAATAAACTTTAAGTTGTTCTACGAAATCTTTAAAACTTCAATTTTTGTGTACTGCTGACTGTGACCGCCTTTTTTCTTGTATCCTTTTCTGATTTTCTTCTTGAATACGATAACTTTATCATCTTTTAAATGCTCAAGAACCTTAGCAGTTACTTTAGCTCCCTTTACTTCAGGGGTACCAATTTTAACATTTTTAGCATCACCAACCATCAGAACAGAATTAAAAGTAACCTCAGAATCGACTTTTTCCTTTAATCTGGGGACATAATACTTGTTATTTTCCAGAACCTTAATCTGGTCACCCAGAACATTTATAATTGCAAACATTATTAGCTTTTAACCTTTAAATTTTTGAGGCACAAATCTATACAAAGAAGGCTTCTATGTCAATCCCCAGTTGCAAATAATTTGGGATTATTGTCATTTTTTCAACAAAAATGAAAACTCACTTCCCTCACCAACTTTACTTGAGACTTCCACTTTTGAGTTATGGGCTTCAATAATGTGCTTGACGATTGCTAATCCCAATCCAGTGCCCCCTTGTGACCTTGAACGAGCTTTATCAATCCTGAAGAATCTTTCAAAAATTCTGTCGAGGTAATTTTCAGGAATACCGATGCCCGTATCTCTGACAATAATTTTAGCGTGCTTGTTTTCCTCCCCAACCAGAACTTCAATTTTTCCTTTTTCAGTATACTTAATTGAATTAAGAATTAAGTTGACCAGAACCTGTCTCAGTTTATCTTTATCGCCAAAAACTTCTAAATCATCTCTGGCAGGGATGTAGTTCAATTCAAGATTTTTATCTTCGGCTACTTTTTTATTTTCCTGGATGACCTGGTTAATTAAATCATTAATTTTGAAGTATCGGTAACTCATCCGCATTTCACCGGATTCGATCATAGAAATATCAATAAGGTCATTCAATAAATTGCTTAGAGAAATCGTGTTCTGATTTGCCTTTTCCAGAAAATGTATATTCACATTTTTATCATTTATAGCACCGTTCAATAATGTTTCTATGTAACCCTGAATTGCAAAGATCGGAGTCCTTAATTCATGAGAAACATTTGCAAGAAATTGTGAGCGCATTTTTTGCAGGCGTTGCAGATACTCAATATCACTTTTTTCCTTCTTGAACATCTTCTTGATCGCCTTCTGCAGAGCAAGCAGATTTGAGCCAAGCTGTATTTCTTCTTCGCTGTTGTATTTATTCTTCCGGATATTATTTATGATCGTTTTAATTTCATCCAGCTCTTTATGCCGTCTTCTGCCAATAAGATATAATGCTGATAAATCAATGATGAGTATGGATATAATCAATGAAGGAAGCAGTGAGAAATCCTGTGTGAGTAAAAGTATTATCAGAATAAATAAAATATTAAAAAAAAGGAATTCTCTATAGTAGACAAGAGATGATGCCAGATAGGAGAAGAACTTATTCGTTGTGTTTGAATCTGTATCCAACACCTTTTATAGTCTCAATTATTTCTGAATGTTTGCCGAGTTTTTCCCTGATCTTCCGAATATGAACATCGATCGTCCGATCAATAACGTATACATCATTGCCCCAAATTTCTTTCAACAGTGTTTCCCTGTTTATAACCTTACCGGGATTATTGGCAAGATAATAAAGCAACTGGAATTCCTTACGCGGAAAAAATTTCTGTCTGGTATCAATCTTTACTGAAAATTTTTCAACATCAATTTCCAGTGGACCGATTTTAAGATTTTCTGATCCTTTGGATTTTTTTTCTATCGCAGGGGTTTTTCTCAGGTTAGATTTTATTCTTGCAATTAACTTTTTGGGAGAAATTGGTTTCTGAATGTAGTCGCTCGCACCAAGGTCGAGTCCTTTAATTTCATCTGTTTCACCGGATTTAGCAGTTAAAAAGATAATAGGAATTTCCTGGTATTCTTTGTTCTTCTTGATTTGTTCATAGACTTCAAATCCATCCATCTCTGGCATCATTATATCTAAAACTATTAGATCGGGATTCTGCGCAATTTTTTTCAGAGCATCTTTGCCGTTTGAACTTACCAGAACCTCAAAATTATCCTGCTCAAGGTTGTATTTCAGGAATTCGAGTATATCTACTTCGTCATCAACCAGTAGAATTTTTTTCATTTAACTAAATGATTTTTATTTCTTGATCTTTTTCTGCTGATTTATACATTGTTTCAGCTATTTGAAGAAGCTGTAATGCTTCCTCACCGGATGAAAAAACCGGGTTAAGACCCTTGATTGCACCTATAAAGCTTTTGAGTTCATTCAAATATGATTTTTTAAATGCTTCAGCTGGTGATTCTACAAATGTTGAGCCGAGATCCATATGTTCATCTGCCAATACTTTAATCAGCTTAAAAGGATTTACGCCAATGCTTCCTTTTGTTCCATAAACATTTGTATAAAATATGTCTTTCTCTTCAGCCATACTCCAGCTTGCTTCAAGGCTTATTGTAAGATTTTCACATCGAATAAAACTGAGTGAAGTGTCTTCTAAATTTCTTGAGTTGTGAAAATAGTTTTTTGTTGAAATTGAAATTGCTTTTGGATAATCGGCAAGCCAGAGTGCGAGATCAACAAGGTTAATTCCAAGGTCAAGAATTACACCGCCGCCAGCCTCTTCTCTTTTGTTAAACCATTTTTCGGAACTGCTCTGTTTCCTTATCCATCCGCATTTAATGTAAAATGGTTTTCCTATCTCTCCGGCATCAATCAAGCTTCTTATTAACATACTATCCGGCCTGTACCGCAGGTTCATTCCGACCATTAATTTTTTATTATTCTTTTTAGCACATTCAATAACCTCAATACCTTCGCTGCTGTTCCGGGCAAGTGGTTTTTCAACAAGAACATCCTTACCGGCATTTAAGCAATCGATAGCCATCTGCTTGTGAAGATGAGTTGGGGTAGCAATTATAACTGCATCAGCATCATTATTATTCAATAATTCTTTATAGTCAGTAAATCGTTTTTTCACATCATACTTATCGGCAACAGAATGTAATCTGTTTTTATTAACTTCAACAACGGCAGTTATCTCTGCGTTTTTAATTTTTAACAGATTCGGAAGATGAACAAGCTGAGCAACACTTCCGAGACCAATTACTGCTATTCGTGTCTTCTCCATCAGTAATTAACTTTCTCAGTTGGTTTAGTGTTTTTTAAAAATGAATTTATCTGCGATACTATTCCCTGAGGATCAATTGATATTTGCTTGTGAAGCTCGGCTTGTGTTCCATGATCTAATGAACGCATCAGGGATGCCAATACGCAAGATATCATTCTTATAATTTTTTTCATTTAGGTATTCAAGAACTGCGGAACCAAAACCACCGGGTAAATTATTTTCTTCAATCGTTACTATTTTTTCATGCCTCAAAGCAATTTCGTCAAGTAGCTGAGTATCGAGTGGTTTAATGAAACGCATATTAATCAGTTCACTGCTGATACCGCTTTCTTTCAAAGTTGCAACAGCTTTTTCTGCATAATTCACCATTGAGCCAATTGCAAGTATTGCTAGATCTTCTCCATCAGTTAACTTCTCGGCTTTACCAATTTCAATCTTGCTAAAACCGGGTTCAAGCTTAACCCCGAGTGCTGAACCTCTTGGATATCTTACTGCAACCGGACCATCACAATGTTCAACTGCATTATAAACCATATTACGCAATTCTGCTTCATCTTTCGGAGCCATAATCACCATTCCCGGAATAATTCTTAAGTAAGCAAGATCAAAAGTTCCGTGATGAGTTGGACCATCAGCTCCGACTAATCCGGCTCTGTCTAATATAAAAACAACATGTAATTTCTGAAGAGCAACGTCATGTATTATCTGATCAAATGCTCTTTGAAGGAATGTTGAATAAATTGCCAATACGGGAATTATCCCTTGAGTAGCAAGACCGGCTGCAAAGGTTACAGCATGTTCTTCAGCTATACCAACGTCATAATAATTCTGTGGAATTTTTTCTTTAAGAATATCGAGTCCGGTTCCATCGGGCATTGCAGCAGTGATTCCAACGACTTTCGGATTCTTCTCAATAATTTCTACCAGTGCGTTACCAAAAATTTTTGTGTAGGCTACAGCTTCGCCTGATTTTTTATGTGCCTGTCCTGTTAATTTGTCGAAAGGAGTTGAAGCATGAAGTCTTTGAACATGACCTTCTGCTGGTTTATATCCTTTTCCTTTTTGAGTGATTGCATGAATTAGAATTGGTCCTTTAAGATCTTTAACATGTTCAAAAATCTTGATAGTCTGATGCAAATTATGCCCATTAATAGGACCAAAGTATCTGAATCCCAGCGCTTCGAAAAGCATTCCGGGAGTGATGACAGATTTAATACCGTGCTCAAGTCTAACAGCAATTTTTCTCATCCTATCGCCAAATTGATCCAGCTTACCTGTGAGATCCCAGATTTGCCCTTTAAATTTATTGTAATCAGGATGTGAGATCATCTCGGTAAAATAATTTGAAATCTGCCAGACGTTTGGAGCAATAGACATATTGTTATCATTCAACACAACGATGAGGTCAGTTTTCAATACACCTGAGTTGTTCATTGCCTCATACGCCATTCCACCAGTCATTGCGCCATCACCAATGACTGCCACAACTTTCTTATCAACTTTAGTGATACCTTTTGCATTTGCCATTCCAAGTGCAGCAGAAATAGAAGTTGAAGCATGTCCTGCACCGAAAGCATCGTATTCACTTTCAGAACGCTTAAGGAATCCGCTTATTCCCCCATACTGTCGTATTCTGTTAAGAGCTTCTTTTCTTCCGGTAAGAATTTTATGCGGATATGCCTGATGACCTGTATCCCAAACAACAAGGTCGTGAGGTGTGTTAAAAACTTTATGGATGGCAACAGTAAGTTCGACTGTTCCAAGTCCACCACCAAAGTGCCCACCGATTTCTGAAATCGTATCAACCATATACTCCCGGATATCAGTGCACAATTGCTTTAATTGCGGAAGTGATAGCTGACGAATATCTGATGGGTAATTTACTTTGGAAAGAATGGGGTATTTTTGTTCATCGCTCATTTAATAAAATAATCCTCCCTATTATATCCAAGTTAATCTTCATCAACTTGTGAAATTTTTCCAAGCTCGCTTTTTAACTCGGTAATTTTTAACTCAGCTTCTTTCAAAGTCTTCATACAGGATTTGGAAAGCTTCACGCCTTCCTCAAAAAGTGAAATAGCTTCCTCAAGCTCAACACTATCTTCTTCAAGGATACGGCTTATTTCTTCAAGCCGGGATAAATCCTGCTCAAAATTGCTTTTAGTTTTTTTCTTTGACATAAAATTAAGCTATTGGGTTGTTATTTCCCCATCATAAAACTTTAGTTGTGCTTTTTTCTCTTTATTAAAATTCGAAGCTCTGGTAACAAATTTAGAATTCTGTTTTACTAAAACAAAGCCCCTCTTCAAAACCCTCTGAATATCATATGATTCAAGAGATTTCGAGAGAAGTGAAATTTTATTGTCATAAATCATTGAATATTTTTCGATGCTTTGAAGAATTCTGCCAATACTGGTATCAACTTGCTGGGAATTACGGTTCAATATCTCCATCGGAAGTCTGAAACCATAAGACCTGTTAAGTGAACTCACATCTAGAATTTTTGTTTCGATGATATCTTCAATATTTGATGATGACTTCAATAAAAATTCATTAATAAAATTTTCAATTTCGATAATATCTGGTGTGGCAATCTCCATCGCAACAGATGGTGTTGGTGCGCGAAGGTCTGCAACATAATCTGCAATTGTAAAATCAACTTCGTGTCCCACTCCCGAAATTATAGGAACTTTAGATTCGAAAATTGCCCTTGCAACAATTTCTTCGTTAAAAGCCCAGAGATCTTCAATAGAGCCGCCACCCCGAGCAACAATAATAACATCAATTCCAGGATATTCGTTCAAAAGTTTGATACTATTAACTATAGATTCCGCCGCACCGCTTCCCTGAACTCGTGCCGGTGCGATTACAATTTCAACCAGTGGGAATCTTCTTTTTGCAACACTTATCAAATCTTTGAAAGCAGCACCATCTATTGCAGTAACTATTCCAATCTTCTTTGGAAATGTTGGAATTGGTTTCTTGAATTTTTCATCAAACAAACCTTCTGCCTCGAGTTTCTTTTTTAGCTTTTCAAATGCTTCCTGAAGTTCACCAAGTCCTGCAGGTTTCATAGAACGGATATCAAGCTGATAACTTCCTCTTGGAGGATAAACGGTCAGCTTTCCATTTACTATAATCTTCATTCCATCCTGTGGAGTGAAGAAAACATATTGGTTGAAACCTTTCCACATTGTGCAGTTGATCACTGCATCAGAATCCTTGAGACTGAAATACCAATGTCCTGAAATGTGAGACTTGAAGTTTGATATTTCTCCGATTACAGAAACCTGCTCAAAAGTTTCCTCAAGAGTCTTACGGATTTCTTTTGTGAGTTCGGATACGGTTAATATTTGAGTTTCGTTTGCCAATTATTCTAACGCATTGATTGTATTTCAGTTTTCGTTTTGTTATCAAGCTCATTATAGTCCAGCTCTGAACCGAGAAGACTGTGAGGTATTAAAAATATTATAAACATCAGTATTGATGCAAATATTATCCATCGATTTGGATTTTTGAATTTGTAAAGAGCAATTAGTGCAAGTAGCCAGCCTATAAAGCCGACAAGTATTTTATTATCAGTTAAATCATGTCCAAATGGAAAGCCTGTCCAGAATGCACCGAATGCGTAGTACTGAATAATGGGTCCTAAAATGAATCCGCCGATAATTACAAAAATAAAAGTGAGAATGGTTAAAGGTTTAAACTTTTTTCCTTCATTAAAATACTCTAAATCCTGTTCTTGTTGAAAGCAGCATCGCACCAAAAATAAAAATGATATGAGGAATCAGAAAATGAAATCGGGACATCTCCTTTGAACCGAATTATAACTTCTCCCTTTTCAGGAAGTACTGACAACCTCTTCTTCTTTCTGAAGGATAATATGATAAACCAGTTTACCTGCAGGCGGTTGATGAGGAAGTGAAGCAACTAATTTTTTATCCTGCTTACCATTTCAATTGAAGTCCATTCATCATCAGTCTTGTATCTTTTCCATAAAAGTTCGCCACAGATTTTTTCATCATCAACACTAATTTCAATCGGGTGATCACCATCACCACCGTGTGTTCTATCAAGTTTATATTCAATTATTTTACCAGATAATGAATACCTTCATCAGTTACAGGATATAGTCGGGTAACTGGTCAATCCTTTGATAAACAGCCGTAATAACAGTCAATCACAAAAGCTATCAGCCAGAGTAAAATGGATTTTTTCATTGAAAGTGAAATTTTGTGAGAATTATTTTTGATTTTTTTCTTGAAGAAAGATAAGAACAAAAAGTTTCCATTAAAAAAACAGGAAAAAAGAATTATGTAAATCCAATACTCAAAAACTTAAGCTTCTTATATATTTAATTTAAGCAGATCATAAAAACAACATAATCATTTTTTCAGAAGATAATCACTTAACCTTTGCAATATCTTTTGATGACGTTTTTCCGAAATCCTGCCAATTGTTCCTGCAATTAGATTTAACGATATGACAGCAAGAAAATTTAAACGAAAAATTGACTCCTGGATAAGCCCGCTGATTTTGAAATCATCATCACGTGTAGATATAAGCTCATCGAAATCTTTAATCATTTGATGAAGCTGCGTGCTGATTCCACAAACTAGAAAATCATTATATGGTGGAGGTAACTGGCGAAGAAGTAAGACCGGTCTTAATTTTATTTTACCATCAGCCTGAGGCAACGCGGTAAGAACAACATCTCCCTCTTTCATTTATGGAATTCCGGATTGGGTTCTTTAATTAATGACATCGAATATTCAGGTTCATCTTTAGAATAGGCTTTATTCAATTGAATTGAAGATGAATTAGTCCATTCGTTTCTTTCATCTGATTTGGATTCAGACTTTAGAATAGTGACCAATAATTTATCCTGAGGTTGCAGTTCATAAGGTGCGTCAAGTATGATTGCATTACCATCAAAATGTGCAGGCAGAGTTATAAATGGTTTTTTCATTTTTCCCTCTAAAATTTTTTAATCAAAAATAGCAAATAAATTATTAACACAAAGTAGTAAATCCCTGCAATACAGAAGGTTAAAATCAGATGGTGGTTTTATAAGCGGAATTAGGCTCTTTACTTTGAAAGCAGTATGAAAACCAGTAACTAGGGCCAGATGGATTTTTTTATTGAGGATGAATGAGAGAATTATTTTGATTTTTTTATTGAAGAAGGATAAGAATTAAAACCTTACACTAAAACCGAGTGTAGGAATTATTGGAAGCATAGTTGTGGTTTCCCTGCCAAGGGTAAGATTGTCTTCGACATAATAATCGTAGCCAATTACGTTTGAACGATTGTAGAGATTAATGACATCAAGATAAATTGTCCAATCCAGATCCCACCAGTCAGCAAAAGCATTTACCCGGAAGTCTAGACGGTGGTAAATTGGTTTTCGCGAGTTCAGTTTTCTATCATCAAAATCAACATCAAAGATTACAGGATTATCGCCACTGTTGCTGAGTTCTCTGGTAGCTATTACAGGTGTTTCGGGAGTTCCATCAAGATCCTGATCAGTCAGAATAATTCTTGGTTTTACACCTGCTGGTTGACTTATCGGAAAGCCTGAACCGTATTGCCATCTGACTCCAAACTCAAGCCAGCTATTAAGCTGATAGTTTAGAACAATATTTACTGTGTGCCTCTGGTCAAAGTTGAAAGGATATTTTATTCCATCTTCATACCGGTTTGCATAAGCAAGAGCATAAGATACCCAGCCTGAAAATCTGCTTTCATAAAAAGTGTTTCTCTTCGAAAGGAAAAACTCAAATCCGTATGCTTCACCATAAGCAGCGTTAACAGGAATCTGAGTTGTAGAATCTCCGCTGAATGTTGCAGGCAATGTCCAGCCTGATGCATATTTCGGATCTTTGCCGGGAATCGGTTCAGTATAAAATCTACCGCCCTGTAATTGTTGAGGTCTGTATAAATTATCAAAATCTTTATAATACCCTTCAACCCTTGCACTCCATTCACCCGATAACCATCTTTCAATTCCCAGTACATAGTGAATAGCTTTTTCTGCAACAAGACTTTCAGTGTATTTGTCTGATAGATCATAAAGAATTCCCTGGTCACGTAATTTTTCATAGCCGGGTGACTGATAATATAATCCCCAAACTGCACGGAGCGTGGTAAGTTCATCAAATGCATAAGACATTGAAAGACGTGGAGCGAGATAGGCTTTTTCAAGAATGTTGTAATAATCCATTCTCAGGCTCGGCTGAAAGGTAAATTGTTCTGTTATTCGAAAGTTATCCTGAAGATAAGCACGGTAACGATTAAAATTCTGAACGTCTTTGATATCGTCCAGTGCAGATCTGAACTGGGGATTTGAATTTATGACTGCCTGTAATTGTTCATCAAGATCAAATGTAAAATCAATTGTAGTCTGCATAAAATCAACACCAGCACCCGCTTCGATGATATGATCTTTAAGAATATAAGTGAACTTATCGTCTATAGAATATTTTTCGTAAATAAAATCGCCCCCAAAAGAAAATCGGAGTAGGTACGGTGCCAAAGTATCAGGGATAGTATTTTCAAAATTACCGCGGTTAAGTGAAGGATCAAGTATTTGTGAATCAAAATCTGTTGTGCCGTTGTTTCTATAAAATGATAAAACAACTTTGTTTAGTGTATTTTGATTGGGTGCAAAATGCCAGGCAGCAGATAACAAATCATTATTTGTAACGTTGAATACACCAACGCTGTCTGGAGTTTCTCTCTCCTCACCGCTGACAACATTTACTGCATCTCTTGATAGAATTCCGTTGAATAAAAACTTATGTCCGTTGTACGGACCAATCACAATCTTTCCCTGAATATCATAAAAATTTGGGAAGGTTGTATTGTCATCAACAAGTCCGGCATTCTTTACAAATGGTTCGATGATGAGATCGTAGTAAGTTCTTCGTGTGTTGAACAACCAGCTGCCTCTTAGATTAAAAGGATTCTTTCCTTCCAGAACAATATTTGCATCAACTATCGAGATGTTTACATTGCCGCTGAGTGATTTGGTTGTTGTTCCTTCCTTGTTAGTTACATCCAAAACTGCTGAAAGCCTGTCACCGTACTTCGCCGGGAAACCGCCTGAGATAAGGTTTACATTATCAACAGCATCTGGATTGAACATACTAACGACACCGTAAAGTCTGTATGGATTAAAAACTTCAACATCATCGAGAATAATAAGATTCTGATCTGGTCCGCTGCCTCTTACAACCAATTGAGAAGAAAAATCATTTGGAGCTAATACTCCAGGCAAAGATTGAAGAGTTCGGAAAACATCCTCCGCAGCACCGGGAAGTGTTTTTGCATCTCGAGGATTTAAGTCAATTAAACTAGTTCTCGTATCCCTTTGATCCTGAACCTGGAAATCAGTTACTTCAACGCTTTGCAGCTCTATAGCTTTGGTCTGCAGTTCAACATTCAGTTCGGTAATCTTGTTTACTTCGATCTCAACATCAAATGTTTTCGAATCAAAACCAATCGCACTAAACCTTACTTCATAACTGCCCGCAGGAATACCAGCAATCTCATACGTTCCGTTAAGCTTACTTGCTGTTCCAAAATTCGTATTGAGAATAATAATATTAACAGATGGTATAGTTGATGAACCATCTGTGACTTTTCCTTTCAGCTTCCCTGTTTGTGCAAAAGAAAGGCTGGTAAAAAGAATGAGTGATATGTAAAAAAACTTTTTCAATGATTTATAATTAATAATTCCGGGAATAATTAACTATAACAAAAAAGCGGGTTAAATAATTCCTGCTGGAATATCTTTTAATCTAGATAAAACGAGAAAAGCCCGGAGTAGAACCCGATGTAAATTTCCTGGAAATTCGTGCCTGAAGAATGAAATGTAAAATTGCTTCTGCAACGAACATACATAGTAAAAGTATCTTTTATCGTAAATAAACCAATTGAAAACTCAGGACTTAGCCCCAGGTTTGTATCGAAATTTGAGTATAAAGATATCCCCGGTGAAATATACTCCATACCAGGTATCTCAAAAATTCTTTTATAACCTGCACGCAGATAACCTGGATCTTCTGCATTAAAGATGTAGCTGTATTCAATAGATAAATATCCTGCCGGGTAGTTAAGGCTTTTTGAACGAAATGATATTACAGGGATTTCTTTTGTTAAGCTAAAGTAACTTTGTTGAGACTCGGCAACATAGCTTGGATATGGAATAAGAAATATTGAAGATCCAAATAAACACAACGTAATCCAATCTGAACCTGCCTTTATTTGCGGTTCAAATGGCAGATCGAAATCAAAAACTTCACTTTTATTTATAACACCCGCATCAGTTTCAGTTATGATTACAAAATTTACTATGTTGTCATTGAAGGAAAGATTGCTTAAAGCTATTTCAGTCTTGTGAAGATCAGTCGGTTCGTATGAAACGCCAAATTCATATTTATCTTCTAAAATGACTTTTGATTTGCAGACATCGCTTGTGTAAAAAGAGAGTTTGAAGATATAAGGAATTTCTCTGGTGCAGTACACATCGATAAGATATACCTCGATGGAATCGGTTTGACTGAAAAGTTTAGCAGATAAGAAAAGAACTAGAAGAAACAAGGTATATCTAAATTTCATCCAAAATCCATAATGAAAAAATTTACTCCTCTAATTTAGAGAAAAATGAATGCTATTTTTAGTTAGATCCAGTATATATTAAAGACAATTATGGTGCTGAATTTTTATTAGTCTCACCCGGGTTGGCCGATTCCAGCTTAGCAAATATATGAGGCTTTAATCCTTTGTTTATTTTGTTGAGCTTTATAAGCGGCGTATTGCCTATCTGCTCAATTATGCTGTTTTTGTATTCCATTTATAACAATAAATTTCAATAATAAAATTTGAGGCAAGTTAAACATTTGACTGCTGAAAGAAAATTAACTAATTCAAGAAACCGAACAAGTATCTAACTAATTATTCTTTCAAATCTTTTATCTGGAATAAGCCAAATTAGAGCAACAACAATATATAGCAAGGCAGCACTCAACGAATTAACAAATGCAAGCGGAATGGCAATTGTATAAATTACCAGTGAAATTTTTCCTTTAAAATCATTTCCAAGAGCTTTTACAAGTTTTGAATCTTCCTCGTGATGAGCTTTTAGTGCAAGCGTAAGAATGAAATATGCTATTGCATCTAAAAGCAAAACAACACCATATAAAGCCACCGGCAGCGATGCGAAATTATTTTCACCCATCCAGCCCGTTACAAAGGGAATTAAAGAAAGCCAGAACAGGAGATGGATATTTGCCCAGAGAATTGTTCCATTAACTTTTTCTATTGCCTGGCAAAGATGATGATGGTTATTCCAGTAGATGGCGATAAAAATAAAACTCAGGACATAACTTAAAAAAACCGGTATCAATGGGATCAATGAATTCAAGTCTGCTCCGTGCGGTACTTTCAATTCTAACACCATAATAGTTATTATTATTGCAAAGACGCCATCACTAAATGCTTCCATTCTGCTTTTTTTCATTCTGTTCCAGATTAGTTTTTAAATAAATATCGATATAATTTTTCTCAATAATAAGGAATTGACGGGAATGATAAAAGAAACTAAGGATAACCATTTTTACTTCAAATTATTATTGAGTATAGATATGATTTTTATTTTCATTTTAACATCTTGAAATAATTATGAAATTCTAATCATACAATTAGGTAATAAAAGGATACCTTGTAATTCAAACAACATTATTATGATTGTGGTGTATATTTGCTCATCATTTTAATAATAAATACTAATCATAGTTTTTATGTCTGTAAACATTACTCCTGTTATTTTATCAGCACTTGAGCTTGAGGTACATTTTGGTGAGCAAGTTATACTTGATAAAGCTTCGCTGACTGTTCACGAAGGTGATCGTATTGGTTTAGTAGGAAAAAACGGTGCGGGAAAATCTACTTTTCTAAAAATTATTTCAGGTTTGATGCCCCAGGATTCCGGTAAGGTTGCAAAGAAAAAAGATCTCGTGATCGGTTTTCTATCTCAGGAATTTACCATCGATGAGACAAAAAATGTTTACGATAATATTCTTGAAGGTGCCCAATCTGAATTGAATCTTATAAAACAGTACGAACATACTCCATTCGATTCACCCAAAAAACATAATCTTGAAGAAAAAATATTACGACTTGATTCCTGGAATCTGGATAAAAGGATTAATATTCTTATCGATTCACTGGATGCTCCAAATGGCGAAAGAGAGATTCTTTCACTTTCCGGTGGTGAAAAAAGACGGGTTGCACTTTGCAGAGCTTTAATATCAAAACCTGATTTACTTATACTGGATGAACCTACAAACCATCTTGATACAAAATCGATTGAATGGCTTGAGAATTTTCTTTCATCGTATAATGGAACTTGCATCTTCGTAACTCACGATCGTTATTTCCTGGATAGAATTGCAAACCGAATAGTGGAATTATCATCAGGAACATTTTATTTTCATCAGGGAAATTATACCGGGTACTTGGTTAATAAAGCAGAACGACGTGCAATTAAAGAAGTTGAAGAGCGTAAACGCCAGATGTTTCTTAGGCGTGAACTTGACTGGATAAAACGCGGACCTAAAGCTCGCAGAACAAAAGCTAAAAGTAGAATTGATAATTATAACGAGGTGGCCGCTCAAAATGATTATGAAGTTGAACTTGATGTTGATTTAATTATTCCACCTGCAGAAAGACTTGGGAAAAAAGTTTTAGAGTTTAAAAATGTTGGAATTAAACTCGGTGAAAAATTATTGTTTCAAAATTTTAATTTCATTTTTGAACCGGGAAGAAAAATTGGTGTTGTTGGACAAAATGGTGTTGGTAAAACTACTCTGTTAAAAATTATTCTTGGATCAGTCTCTCCTACTTCCGGAATTATTGAAATTGGTGAAACGACACAATTTAATTATGTTGATCAGGCAAGAATACTATTGAACGAAGAAGATACTGTTATCAGAGCAATCGGTGAAGGAAGTGAAACAGTTAAGTTTGGAAAGCAGCAGCTTAGTATCTGGACTTATCTTAGAAGGTTTCTTTTTAGTGATGATAGAATTAATACACTTGTTGGAAGATTATCCGGTGGAGAAAAAAGCAGGTTAACACTTGCAAAGATTTTGTGTAACGGTGGTAATTTCTTAATGCTCGATGAACCAACAAATGATCTTGATCTGCCAACATTACGAATACTGGAAGAAGCCCTTTTATCATTTGAAGGATGCGTGATGATTGTGAGCCACGACAGATATTTTCTTAATCGTGTGTGCGATGGAATTTTAGCTTTGGAAGGCAATGGTGAAATTTATTACAGCGAAGGTAATTACGATTTTTATATCGAAAAGAAAAAGAATCGGGATAAAGATATTGACCAATCAAAACCAAAAGCAGAAAAAGTAGATTCAAGAGTAAAACCAAAATCCAAAAAACTTAGTTTTAAAGATGCATTGGAACTAGAAAAAATTGAAGAAAAAATAATGCTTGCTGAAGCAGAAGTTGAACAAATCGAAACAATATTCTCCTCCCCTGCCTTTTATGAAAAGTATGCTGCACAGACTAATGAATTGAATCAAAAGTTAGAATTAGCAAAAGAGAATGTAAAAAAGCTGTATGTAAGATGGGAGGAGTTGGAGAAGAAAAAAACTGAACTTTCTTATTAAGTATATGTTTTAACCTTTAAAATTTGCCAAAAATTAGTTTACTCTTCTGTATGGAAATAACAAAAACACTTTTCATCAAAACGCGAAGCGAATGGCGTAGTTGGTTGAGAAAGAATTACAAAACAGAAAAAGAAATTTGGCTGATATTTTATAATAAAGCTTCTGGTAAACTGAGATTACCTTATGATGAAGCAGTTGAAGAAGCATTATGCTTTGGCTGGATCGACAGCATAGTTAAAAAGACTGACAATGATAGTCACGTTCAAAGATTTACCCCGAGAAATCCCAAAAGCAGTTACTCTCAGCTAAACAAAGAAAGATTGAAAAAACTGCTTAAGCAAAAAAAAGTAATCGATTCCGTCCGTAAAGCAATAGGCGATTTTGAAAATGAGGAATTTATTTTTCCGAAGGACATTCTATACGAAATCAAAAAGAACAAAGAAGCCTGGAAAAATTATCAGAAGTTTTCAGAGCCATATAAAAGAATCCGAATTGCATTTATAGATGACTCAAGAATACGACCGGATATTTTCAAAGTAAAATTGAATTACTTCATCAAAATGTCCGCTCGGAATAAGCAGTACGATTAAAAGGAATTGAGAAATATTTATAAACAGCTTAACCGCTGTATGGAATCGTCAATGACAGTCTTTAAAAGATATTACTATTTCGTACCGTCAATATCCAATCGATATAACTTTCATCGCATCGGTAGAAAAAGTTTCTTCAATATTTCCATATTCA
>CAVOPS010000007.1:0-116404 GCA_963698155.1 uncultured Ignavibacteriaceae bacterium
CTTTAAAAATTAATTTCTTGAAACTCTAACTAGTTACTGAATTGGGCAAAAACTATTCCATCAATCAGAATCAAAAAAAACATTGAAAGCATTTAGATTTCATCTTCAATAAGGGTATTTGTTGGCTGTCTATTCCACTAATAATAATTTCCTTCTCTGTTTTTAGAAATTGATTTGAGACGATGATCAATAATTTTAAATTGAAAGCTTCGTTACTTGTTAATTCATGTTAATTATGACTTACGGAATTTGTCTGCAATTTATAGAGACAAGCAGCTGTAAATAGCTCATTTCAGAGGACGTGAGGTTAACTTTAGAAAATCTGGGACAAGGAGCTTATTAAAAGGAAAGTGAAAAAAGACTTAAGCCAGAAGCAGAGTATTTACTTTAAGGATAAGTGATTCTTCACTTTATATTGAATTCCAGCCAGAAAAACGGAAAAATCTCACCTTATCTACCTGGTACTTTATATCTTCTGAATCAATGAAAAACATGACAGCTGGAAGAGTAGATGCACATCTGGCAAGTTTAGCTATTGGAAATCTCTGAAAGTCAATTTCAAATTTGAAGCAGTAATAATTTCTAACCTTATCATAGACTAGGATTAAATTGTAAAGTGCTAAAATCGACGGCATTAGCACTTTTTGTCGCTGTCGTTTTTAATAAATCGACCAATACACCATTAAAGTCGATAGTTTTACCAATTGCTGTTGTAGTAACATTGACTAAATCTTCCATTGGAATACTGGCGACGCCAACTTAAGTTTGTTGCGTCAATACATGTTAAACTATTAAAGAGGTTATTGTTTGAAGTCATTAATAATAGTGTTTTTTACATTAGCTGTTGGTGCATTGGTTGGTTTTACTGTGTTAAAAGGAGAGAAAAATGTAGAAAATGAGCGAATTTTAATAGAAGAATTCGTTCCTGTGACGGTAAAAGAAAACACCGTTAATACTTCAGCTGTTAAGCTAATTGATCGTGGAACTTTGAAGGCATCCTGGTATGGCCCCAGATTTCACGGTAAATTCACTGCAAACGGCGAGGTTTATGATCAAATGGCGTTGACCGCAGCTCATAAATCCTTAAGCTTCGGAACACTTCTAAAGATCACAAACCCTAAAAATGGTAAATCAGTGATTGTGCGGATTAATGATAGGGGTCCATACATAGAAGGTAGAGAACTGGATCTTTCAAAAGGTGCAGCTATTGAACTGGGAATACTGGAAAAAGGTGTTGCCAGAGTCAAAGTTCAGGAAGTTGCTCTTAGTGAGAGAAATAATCCCGCAGTTATGGTTAATTAAAATTATTAAATCTTTTCAACCCAGCCCGGTCTTTTCAGATCGGGCTTTTTTATTCCTTATTATCACTGTCCATCGTTAAATTTACCTTAAATAAATTGAAGAACTTGAACAAATCAAAATGAACAAACTAAATCTCGGTTGCGGTAAGGATATAAAAAGGCTATATCAATCTCGATATTGTTGATTATGGTGGAAATATGATCCATGACATAAATTCATTTCCCTATCCTTTCGAAGAGAATTATTTTGATGAAATCTATGCCTCACACGTACTTGAACACCTGAATAGCTTTCATAACACAATATCAGAGTTATATCGTATTCTAAAGCCTAATGGTATTTTGATAGTTTATGCTCCATTCTTCCTGAACACAAAATATTTCGGGGAGCCCGATCATAAAATTCCATTCTCTATCCGAACATTCGACAATTACGAATTTATCGGAAACCGTAAGTTAAAGTTTTATGAAAAATGGAAGCTAAACCACCGAACTAATTATGAAGGAAAAGCACAATTTGAAGTTCTGGAAAAGAAATTCATTACTTCACACTTTGCTTTATTAAAGTGGATGGATTTTTTTGTGAACCTTGAACCGATGATTTATGAGAGATTCTTCGCAGGTATATTTTCACCTGAAGAAGTTTATTTTAAATTAAGAGCAATCAAATAAGTTTTAGATTTTTTCTTTTCTTCTTATCACTTCAACAATTAGCCAGAGCCAGCCGATCAGAAAACACACTCCGCCAACCGGAGTTATCATTGCAAAAAAACGTACGCCTGAAGTCGAGTAAAGATAGAGTGAAAAAGAGAAAAGAATTATCCCGGCCAGAAAAAATATTGAGGCAATCTTGCCTTTGATAAAATTATTCAAAGAAAGGATTAAAAGAACTATCGTATGAAAGAACTGATACAAGACACCTGTCTTATAAACTTCAAGCATTTCAGCAGATAAGTTTTTCCCGTAATCCGTGAGCACCAAATGCACCAATTGCCACAGCGGTAAAACCCGAAACCGCAGAAATTATTATCCACATTTTTTTATCGTTCATTTCAATCCTCAATTGCATTGAATAGTTGAGTGTAATTTCTTTAAATTTGTTTGCAATTTAATCAAATAAAAAAAGAGATATGAAAACATTACAAAAGCTTATCCTGCCAATATTAATTATCGTAGCAATATTTTTAGTTTATAAATTCTACTTCGTTAAAGGGAGTGATTTGGGTTCCTTTTCTGATTTTGATCCAAACAATAATGCAGTAAAAGAAATAAGAGTTCAATTACTGCCCGAGCAAAGCATCAACCAGCAAGGCGGCAGTTTCTCCTTTATCGTTACTGATAAACATGGGAAAAAACTCCAGGCTTTTGGTTCTGCAAGTTTGCCCCAAGGTATAGGAGAAGCAGAGACAGTTATCTTAAAAGGACATGTTAATCAAAGTGGTTTTTGCACGCACGAGGTCCTGCTCGATTAATTTATGAATAAGTTCACGCTTGTTTCAAATTACAAACCAGCCGGAGATCAGCCAGAGGCAATTAAACAGTTAGTTGAAAGAATTAATGGCGGAGATAAATTTCAAACTCTTCTTGGAGTAACCGGCAGCGGAAAAACATTTACCATCTCAAATGTAATAGAGCAATTAAACAAGCCCACACTCATAATTTCCCACAATAAAACACTTGCTGCACAGCTCTACTCGGAATTCAAGTCTTTCTTTCCTGACAATGCTGTAGAATTTTTTATAAGTTATTACGATTACTATCAGCCTGAGGCTTATGTTGTTAAGAGCGATCTTTATATCGAAAAAGATTTCTCAATAAATGAAGAAATAGACCGTCTTCGTTTAAGAGCAACAACTTCACTAATTGAAGGGCAGAAGAGATGTTATTGTAGTCGCAAGTGTTAGCTGTATTTATGGAATTGGTGCGCCGGATGAATATGCTCGTCAAATCATTTTTGTAAAGAAAGGTGAAAAGCTTGACCGGAAGAAATTTCTGCGTGAACTTATTGATATTCATTTTGTAAGAAACGATTCTGAATTTGGCAGAGGAACTTTCCGCGCTAGAGGAGATGTAATAGAAATAATTCCTGCTTATGAAAATGAAGAAGCTATACGTGTTGAACTTTGGGATAACGATGTCGAGAAAATCTCTATCATTGATTCGTTGACTGGAAATGTTTTAAGAGAAGTTGAATCCGCACCAATTTATCCGGCAAAATATTTTGTCACCGATCGGGAGAAGATGCAAAAAGCAATTCATAATATTGAGCTTGAGCTTGCCGAAAGGTTGGAAGTATTTCGAAAGGATGAAAAGTATCTTGAAGCACAACGACTTGAGCAGAGAACAAAGTTCGACATCGAAATGATGAAAGAAATTGGTTACTGTTCCGGTATTGAAAACTACTCAAGGCATATGGATGGAAGAGCGCCAGGTTCACGTCCATTCAATTTATTCGATTATTTCCCTGATGATTTTCTTTTAGTTATTGATGAATCGCATGTTACTCTCCCACAGATAAGAGGAATGTATAACGGTGACCGCAGCAGAAAAGGTACATTGGTTGAATATGGTTTTCGTCTCCCTTCTGCACTAGACAACAGACCGATGATGTATGAGGAATTTATGGAAATGCTCGACCAGGTAATATTTCTCAGTGCAACTCCAGGTGATTACGAACTTGAAATGAGCGGCGGTGTAATAGTTGAACAAATAATTCGTCCAACAGGTTTGCTTGATCCTGAAATTGAAGTGAGACCAATTAAAGGACAAATTGATGATCTGATTAATGAGATAAGAACAAGAGTTAACAGAAAAGAAAGAATACTTGTTACAACTTTAACCAAGAAGATGGCTGAAGATCTTGCCGACTATCTCGATAAAATTAAAATTCAGGTTCGTTATATTCACAGCGATATTGATTCGCTGGAACGAGTAGAAATACTTCGCGATTTACGATTAGGTGAATTTGATGTTTTAGTTGGAGTAAACCTTTTACGAGAAGGACTTGACCTTCCTGAAGTTTCGCTCGTTGCTATTATCGATGCAGATAAAGAAGGATTCCTAAGAAGTGCGAGATCCCTAATGCAGGTTGCCGGAAGAACAGCGCGTAATGTTAACGGCAGAGTAATTATGTACGGTGATGTGATTACCCAATCAATGCAGAAAACAATAAGCGAGACTAACAGAAGAAGAAAACTTCAGAAAAAATATAACGAAGAGCACAATATCATTCCTGCAACAATCTATAAAAGTGTGGAGGAAATACTTGCTTCGACTTCACTGGCAGAAGTTCGTAAAAAGGATGACAAAGAAGATTACGGATTTGCAAAAGTTGCAGAACCTATATTGAAGTATATGAACAAAGAACAGAAAGAAGATTTGATTGAACAGTTGAGAGAACAGATGCGTAACGCAGCAAAAGATCTGGAATTTGAAAAGGCTGCTTCCCTGAGAGATGAAATCTTAAGACTTGAAAAGATGGTCAAATAATGATTTCAGATTTTTATAGCAGGATTAAGATCATCAGATAATTTTTCTCCCTCATACAAAACCTTTTCTAAAAACAATCCTGATGGCGGTGCTGTAAACTTTGCGACTTCATTTGATTTAACATTCAGATAATTCAAAATATCTTTTTCTGTTTTTCTTCCTCTTCCAACTTCAACTAAAACCCCTACAATTCTTCGAACCATTTTCCAGATGAAGTGTGAGCCAACTATTCTTATCAGAATTAAATCACCTTCTTCTTTCAATTTGAATATCATCAATTAAAACTTTAGTGGATTTTTCTTCGGGGTCATCATCAGAGAAAGAAGAGAAGTCGTGCATACCAATAAATAGTTTTGATGCTGATTCCATCTTCTTAAAATCAAGCTTGTCCTTAATCCACCAGACATAATTTTTCCCAAAAGCGGTTCTTCGTTTTGAGATCTGGTAAAGATAGCTGCGGGTTTTAGCATCGTGTCTGGCGTGAAAGTTTTGTGAAGCTTTTTCAACCTCTAGAATATTGATATCGTGTGGAAGGAGATCATTAAGTTTCATTCTGATTATTTCGGGAGCGAGAACAGTCTTTGCATCAAGATGCGCAACCTGGCATAGTGCGTGAACGCCACTATCAGTTCTTCCCGAACCTTGCAAATCCACGAAGTCATTTCCAAAAATTTCATTAGCAGCTTTAACTATTGTCCCCTGAATTGTTTTTGCGTTCTCTTGTCTTTGCCAGCCTGAATAGCGAGTGCCTTCATATTCAATAAATAGTTTGAAGCGGGAAAAATCTTTAGATGGTTTAGAAGTTTTTAATGCCTTGTTGAATGATCTAAACTTATCTTGCCTGCTTTCACTCCCGCCTCTTGCAAAGTTCGGCTTTGGTGACTTTCTCATTTCAATTTTAGTGTTTCTTCTGCATAATCGTGAGATGTTTCATACACTCGAACTTTTATTTCATTTACATTTTCCGGCAATGATGCTTTCTCAATTTCATTAAGCAGGTAAAGACATATGTTCTCCGCAGTCGATTGAAAATCCACAACAACTTTTTTTGAATTCATCTTTTCTAAAAACTCAATCACAACTTTATCATCTTTATTTACCATAAAAGCGTGATCGAGTTTTTCAATAATTGGATTAATGATCTTCTCAACATCGTAATAATCAATTATCATTCCCTGCTTATCAAGTTCACCATCAAACTCAACCAGCATTTTGTACGAATGTCCGTGAATGTTTTTACATTGCCCGAAATGCTCAGGAAGCCTGTGCCCCATTTCCCATCTGAATTCTTTTGCTATTTTCATTATACTCCCTTTGTTTGAGGATGCCAGATGTATTTATGCATCTGAAGCTGAAATCTTACATCAAGTTTATCTTCTAAAATCCAATTGATTAGTTGAACAGGTTCAAGTTCACCAAAGACAACCGAAAAAAGAATAATACATTTTCCGCGAAGGTTGTAGTGCCTTATCTTTTCAAGTGACCACTCATAATCTTCACGATTTCCGATTACAAATTTAAGTTCATCGGTTAGTTTGAGATATTTTAAATTTTCATAAAGATTTTTCTTTTCCATTCCACTTGAAGGACATTTCAAATCCATAATAATTTTCACACGATGATCAATATCTTTTATCGAAAGACTTCCTCCTGTTTCAATCATTACTTCGTATCCAAGTTCGCAAAGCGTTTTCATTAAGTCAAGACATTCATCCATTTGAACAAGAGGTTCACCGCCGGTTATTTCAACAAGCTTGCAATTATATTTTTCAACTTCATCAATTACCTGCTGAACTGTCATCTCTTTGCCTTCGTAAAATGCGTATTCCGTATCGCAATAAGTGCAGCGGAGATTGCAGTAAGTCAGCCGGACGAAAACACAAGGTCTTCCGGCACTTGTGCTTTCTCCCTGGATTGAATGATATATTTCGTTGATTTTGAGCATCGTCCGTCATCCCGAACTTGTTTCGGGATCTTAATATTCTGACTGTTATGGAAAAGACCCTGAAACAGAATCAGATCCTGAAATAAATTCAGGATGACCTTCGGTCAGTTCAGGGCTGAAATTAATAGATTTTGCCTGCAAAAGTTACCCTAGCAAAGGTTGATTTCAAACCCCATATAGCCTATATTTGGCACTCAAAAATTGAACAAAAGAAGTTATTAATAGTTAAAAAAGAAGGATTTACACTTAATGGCAACTCATAAATCGGCAAAGAAAAGAATAAGAACTAACGATAGAAAAAGAGTAATTAACCAGCAGGGTGCAACACGGATAAAATCCAGCGTTAAAAAAATGTTGGCTACGACTACTAAAGAAGAGGCTGAAAAACTTTACAAGGAAGCTGTTAGTATACTTGATAAAGGAACCACAAAAGGGTTAATTAAACAGAATACTGCTTCAAGAAAAAAAGCGCTGATAACACGACATCTGAACAAATTACAGACTGCTAAACCTGCAGCAAAATAGTTCACGGAAAAATATTTTTTAAAAAGAAAAGCTCTTCGTTGAAGAGCTTTTTTAGTTTTTAATACTTAACTGCTTGTCTCACCAAATTATCAATTTCTCTTTCAGATATTAATCCCTCTAAATTAATATGGTCCATCACTTTTAATTCGGTGTTATTATAAAGTATTATAAGACCGTCAAGTAAAGGATATTTAAGTTGTGGCTGCATAAAATTAGCAACAAGCATAAGAAAAGTGATTCTTCCTCCAGCTGAACCTTGAAAATAAGTTCCCATACAAATTTTATCCGGATCATCAATATCCACAGTGGCAATTGAGTGTTTTTTGTTAGGTAAATCAATTGTAGTTATATCCATTATTGTAATACTAATATTTTGCTTCCCTTCATAATACTTATGCCTAGGAATAAAGTATGTGTTTGAAAGGTAAGAGGCGACTGAGTCGAGAATTTCTTCTTTGGTTAGTTCGCTATCAAAAATAACTTTTGTTGCAATTAAATTTTCAGCATTTGAGTCAGAAGTATAGAAACAAAAAGAAGTGTCAGAGTTCCAAAGTGAGGTAACTTGTGAGTGCAATTGATTCAAGTTTAAAATTGTCATCAAATAAACGGCGTAAATTATTATACTCTTCATCGCAACGTCTATAAGTAATTAAAAATTATTTAATGACTCTTCCCCCTCACTCTCCGGCACAAAATATCTGACTGGCTGTATCTTCCCTTTTTTATCTTTTACTGCACGGACTTTCTTTTTTACAAGTATGCTGTGCTCGATAAAAAGGTTGTCTGCTATCTTTGAGCCGAAAATGTAAGAGGTTCCTTTTATCAAAACATTTTTTCCAATCCGCAGAGGAAAGTCATCGCTGCCGGTCATATTAACACTGGATTCAATACATGAACCATCACCAATAACAATGTTGCCTTTGATAATATCTCCCCAGAGAATTTGTACATCGTTACCGATTTTAAGAGTTTGTCCCGGGTAACAGGAAAGATGAACATTCTGGCTTACGGAAACATTCTTCCCGAACAAAACTTTGCCGTCAACAAAAACATTTTTCCCAAGCTGAAGATTGAAATTCAGATTTACATTCTTCCCGATATGAACACCTTTGCCGATGATGACATCGAGTGCTGTATATTTTTTATCTGCTTTCAGAATATTGTCAACAACTTTTTCGTGGATGAAGAAATCATCAGGATCCTCAATTTCAATTATGTCTTTCAGCTTCTCATAAACATTTTTCCGCGCTATCGCTTCCATTTCTTTCAATACTGACTTATTGTTGAAGCCCATCACAACGTAATCTTTCTCAGGACTTGAAGCTGCAACCGAGTAATTCTTTTCATTGAATAATGAAATGAGATCCGTGAGATAAATTTCCTTCTGAACGTTTTCGCTTTTCAATTTACTTATAAGTTCTTTTAATCTATCATAACGGAAAGCAAAAACACCGGAGTTGTATTCGTTGTTGTTGATCAGTTCTTCCTTTGTAAATGAGTATTCACTTCCTTTGTAACTGGCTTCATAAGGTTCATCAGCCGGAAGAGCAAGAATATCTTTGTGCTCTAAAATTTCAATTACTTTTCCTTTATCACCCAAAGATCGCGTTCCTCTCGTATCAAATTCTTTAACACGAAGTATTCTGCCATAATTATTCTCTTTCGGATCACCCTTAAATATTCCCGTTAGTACGATCATATCAGCTTTCGAATCAACAAAACTTTTTCTGAAACTTTTCAGTGTTTCCGCATCTATCAATCCCATATCGCCGGGAAGAACGTAGATAATTCCATCACCAGGAAAACTTTTAATATTCTTAAGTGCAACCTGCACAGCGTGACCGGTACCGTGCTGCTCCTCCTGGTATGCATAAGCTGTGTTTGTTCTTTTGCCGAGAACAGTCAAAACATCAAGTGCTTTTATTCCAACAACCACAACAGAATTAATTCCTTTTACTGCATTTGCGCAGGCATTATGAACACGTTCTACAGTCGGAATTCCCCAGATGGTATGCAGCATTTTTGAGCGCTGGGATTTTATTCTTTTACCATGTCCTGCCGCCAGTATTATTGCCAGCTCTTTGCACCTTGCATTGAATGGCGATGACAATTTCTTAATACTTTTTACTATTTCTTTTTTATCGTTGTTTTGCATTGGATACATTTTTATTTAATTAATAATTCTTTTTGCTGAACTTGTTTCAGCATCTTAGTGATTAATTCTGATGAGACCATGAATCAAGTTCAGGGTAACAATTATAAAATGATTAGCATTACTGATAACCAAAAATAATAAAGCCTTGTTAGTTTATTCTTTCTGCTTCTTCTTTGTGCCGGAGATAAAGTGCAATGTTCAACCCTACAGTAAAATAAATAAGTGTCGCAATCTCTTGATCCCAGAAATTCAATTCTGAAAGCCCGGAAATCAGAATGCTCACAAAAGCAGCAAGTGCCCCTAGTGAATATGATGCAATGAATGGAATTCCTTTTGTGGACTTATATATTCTGACAATCTTTATAATTATCATCACAAACAGATAGCTAAGTGCTAAAAAGCCGAATAATCCAAGCGTTGCAAGAAAATGGAAATAATTATTATGCAGATGCCCGTGAATTTCTTTGTCGAAGGGTCGTTTGTATTTAACATAATATTTTTCAATACCGATGTCACCAACACCGAATAATGGATAATCTTTAAAAATCTCCCAGCCGCCGCGCCATAGTGCAAGTCGTGTAAAGTTCTGCGGAAGATATGGATCAAAGAAACTGAGAAGTCTGCCACGATTAACATAAGTGCAATAAAGTTTTCCATCGGAGAACTCAAAATTGGTTGGATTTGGCGAAAGTCTTTCCTGAGCAAGAAGCTCAAGTTTATAGCTATCATTGAATTTATATTTATAAATATTTCCGTCACTGCTGAGAACCGCTAATATTTCATTATCACTGCTGATCCTGTGAACTTGTTTTAATTGAGTTAATTGATCCTTTAGAACAATTTCATTATTCTCCAGAGCAATACATCCTCAGTCCGTCTTGATTACCGCTAACAACTATATTTCCATTGAAGAAATAAGCCCGATTAATACCGCCGACATCGCTTTTTGTTATCAAATTACCGGGCAGAAATCTTTCATTTGAAAACACTGATATACCTGATTTTTCGCTACAAAGAAAAAGTTAGATGAGTCAATAAACATCCATTTGTAATTAGTCAATTCAGGAAAACGAATTGGCTTCGATTCATGTATAACAGATTCATAGAAAGTCATTCCGCTGTCTTGATCAAGAGTATAAAGAGACTCTCCCAGTAAATCAAAATCTTTCGTTTCGCCCGGTGGTAATATTTCACTCTTCTGCTTTAAACCTTCACCGTCTCTTTTATATATAATAATGCGCGTATCAATGAGATATGCTAAAAAATAATTGTCCTTAATTTTTTGAAATAAACTGCGGGGGCTGGAGTTTCAATCTTCTCAACTAAAACAGAATCTTTATAAAATAATACTCCATTCTCATAATCACATATAACAAAAAGACTATCCATTTCCGAAACAGTTGTGGCTCTTCCATCAGTATTGAAGGAATAAAGTTTCTCTGCACTCGAGCCTTCAAAATTATATACGTTAACCTGGCTGATATTCTTATCCACTAAAAACAAAACTATCCCTAGTATAAAAACCGGTATCAGTATCTTCCATTTTCTTGTGATGATAAGAATAAGAACTATTCCAGCTGCAACTCCCATCCATCCTGTACGTTTGTACGTTGCAATTAATGTCAAAAGAGAAATTGCAAACCCCGAATACAACAAAAGTTTTGTTTTCCAATCAGTTTTTTCATTTATGATGAAAGCAAAGAGAAATAATACTACAAAGCTGATGATTTCACTTGCGGTAATGGGATGCTGAAATAACGATGGTCCGGACTGAATAATATTATATTGGTTACTCAAATAAAATTGAACTGATGCAATCAAATAAATTATGCCGGTTATTAAAGAGCCAACGACAAAGAGCGTGAAAAAGTTTTTACCACGTTTCAAGTTCGTTGTCACTACTATAGTCGTGTAAATAACAGGAATAAGCAGCGCTCTCTTAGTAAAGAAATGAAAAGCCTGTGCCTGGTAATCGGAAAAAATAAGTGATAAAATTTCAGCGAGCATATAAAGAGCTAATGCAAGCTCAAGCCCGGTTCTGCTGAATGGATTTTTTCTTGTAAGAAATGCTTTTATAAGTATAAATAGAAGTGCACCGAAATAACCGATCTGATTTACAAATATGGAATTGCTTAGACTTAATATGAATATGACGAATAAAGAAAGTATTATCCAGTCAAGAATCTTATAGTCTTTAGTTTCCTGATTTTCGTTCAATAGTTGTCCCTGAATTGCAATTGAAATGACAGTGTTTTAATTATTAATGATGCCGGATATTTTGCCCATTTATGGTTTAAATTTAATGCTGCCATAATCTAAATCATAATATATTAACTATACTACATGAATAAGATTAAATAATTCAATTTTAGTAACTATCTTTTAACATAAGATTTTTATTAGTTGTATCAAATGAAAGTTTTCTGGCGATTCTTTAAATACCTAAAACCTTACATTAAACCTCTGGCTGCAGCAAATTTCTTTATGCTCTTATTTGTTATTTTCAGCCTGGCGTCAATCGGCCTTGTTATGCCGTTTATAGATCTTTTATTTAATCAGTCACCAGAAAAACTAGCCACTGAAGTAAGCTTCAGCATTCTGAATCTCAAGGAGTGGCTTTCGTATCAGCTTAATGAGTTTGTTCGAATCTTATTCAAAACTTCAACTTGTTACTTTTTTATGTATCCTGATAGTTATCGTATTCCTTTTTAAAAATCTTTTCTCATATCTTCAAACATGGTTTATGTCGTTTGTTGAGCAGGGAATAATAAAGGATATCCGTCTCCAGCTTTATACTCACTTTCACAAACTATCGCTTGGTTATTTCACAGAAGAGAAAAAAGGAATTTTGATATCGAGGATAATTAATGATGTACAAATAATTAAAGACTCGATGATAGCTGTAATAAATAGTATTTTCAGAGACCCGCCATTAATTATAATTTTTTCTGCCGTACTTTTTATATTTAATTGGAAGCTTACATTGCTGGTTTTTGCATTACTGCCTGTTACGGGATTCATACTTGCAAAAATTGGCGACTCACTTAAAAAGCGAAGCATAAGATCGCAGGAAAGAATTGCGGATATAACTTCGATTCTGGATGAGACTTTCGGTGCAATGAGAATTGTAAAAGCTTTCGGGATGGAAAACTACGAGATAGAAAGATTTCGTGAAGAAGAAAAAAAATATTTCCATCTCCTGACCAGTTTAATCAGAAGAAGAGCCCTTGCCTCTCCAATTACTGAAACCCTGGGCGTTATAACAATATCAATCATACTTTATTTCATTGGAACTCAGATTGTTTTAGGAAAGAGCGATATGACTCCCGGAGCCTTTTTTGTCTTTCTTGGAATTTTCTTTCAAATGATGCCTTCAATAAAATTGTTCGGACAGGTATTTAACAGCATTCAGGAAGGTATTGCTGCATCAGAAAGAGTTTTTTCAATTCTTGATACAACTCCGAAAATAATAGACGCACCAAATGCTATTGAGTTAAAATCTTTTAATAAAGGAATTCAATTTCAGAATGTAAGTTTCAAATATGAAAAGAGTGATTTAATACTCAATAACATTAATCTTGAAATAAATAAAGGTGAAGTGCTCGCTATAGTAGGTCCAAGCGGAGCCGGAAAATCAAGCCTTGTAGATCTTATCCCTCGCTTTTATGATGTCACAGACGGCTCAATACTTATTGATGATATCGATATCAGAAATATCACAATGAAATCACTCCGCTCTTTTATCGGTGTCGTTACTCAGGAAACAATTTTATTCAACGACACCGTAAGAAATAATATTGCCTACGGATTGCAGGATGTTCCTCCTGATAAAATAATCGAAGCTGCAAAAGCTGCAAACGCACATAATTTCATTCAGGGACTGAAAGATGGTTACGAAACGGTCATTGGTGATCGCGGTACAAAACTTTCCGGAGGTGAAAGACAGCGACTCTCTATTGCACGAGCATTGTTAAAAAATCCTCCGATTTTAATTTTGGATGAAGCAACATCATCGCTTGATACAGAATCTGAAATGCTTGTTCAACAAGCTATCGAAAGATTAATGAAAGGAAGAACCTCAATCGTTATTGCTCATAGATTATCTACTATTCAAAGAGCCAATAAAATAATTGTAATCAGCGACGGTGAAATTGTGGAGGAAGGCGCCCATGAGGAACTCTTGAGTAATAATGGTCTTTACCATAAACTCTATTATATGCAGTTTAAACTTAACGAGTGATGAGAGTAAGCGGTTTCACAATCATAAGAAACGGCATTAAGTATTTTTATCCTTTCCGCGAGGCTATTCTAAGTATACTTCCCCTATGTGATGAGCTGATTGTAAATGTCGGTGATTCAGAAGATAAAACTTACAATGCAGTAAAATCAATTGAGAGTGATAAGATAAAAATCATCCAAAGAACCTGGGATATGACTTTGCGTGAAGGAGGAAAGTTATTATCTGTTGAAACAAATGCAGCACTAAAGGAATGCACAGGAGACTGGGGAGTTTATATCCAGGCAGATGAAATTCTACACGAAAAATATTTTGACACTGTGATGAATGCGATGCGAAATTATTTAAACAACGATCCTGTTGAGGGATTACGATTCAGGTATAAGCATTTTTACGGCAGTTACGATTATTTTCAGGATAACTACAGGAATTGGTATATCAAAGAAACAAGGGTTATTAAACTCAAAAGAGATATTGTCTCGTGGGGTGATGCCATGAACTTTAAGCACAAGGACGGCTCCGCGATTACACCGGTTGACATAAATGCTGAAATTTATCATTACGGCTGGGTGAAACCACCTGATACAATGACTCAGAAAAGAATTGACTTCCATAAGCTTTACTACACCGATGAGGAAATGACACAAGTATCCGCTTCATCTTTTAAGTTAGATGACCTTGGTAATCTTAAGAAGTTTGAAGGCTCTCACCCCGAAGTTATGAAAGCAAGAATTGAAATGGCCAACTGGAAATTCGATGCCAAGCTTGATCAGCAATACCCCGATTGGATAAGAAAAATACTAATTTTCATTTTCCCGATTACGAAAAGATTTAAAAAATCTTTGAAGATTAAATCATAATTATCTGGTTGGAAGAAATGGCAGGGTTAGCAAACCGCTTCCTTGTCTTGGTTTAATAATATCGACAACTTTCCCCTGTTTCAAGTCGTAGATATTTATTAAGGCATTACTATTAAAACCATCATCAAAAATTAATAAGTCATTCAAAGTAAAAAAGTTCTTTAGACCCTCTCCACCAAACTTTTCAATAAGTGAATCTGCTGCCAGCGAATAAATAAATAATTCCGAAGTTTCAGGATTTCTGGTTTTTATTGTCTCATCATTCAAATCCAGAGTTGAAATAAAAAGATATTTTTCATCATCACTCCATTTAAGTTTATTCAGATTGTGTTTCATAACTGCGATAAACTCAAAAGTATCGCTACCTGCTGTTTTAAGAAACACGGAATCACTTTTAAATGAAACTCCATATTTACCTGAAGGAGAGATAGTAGAATTTCGAGGAGGTATCAACTGAGGGAAACCGCTTTTCTCGATATCAAATGTTTTGACTTCGCTGTCAACTAATTTCCCGTAATGATCATACACCTTTGTATATTGATTAATATAGGATGCAATGGTTTTATCTACAGCAGTGTAAATAACTTCCAGGTTCTCATCATCATTCCAGCGGGCAGTGAATTGAAGTCCGCTGCCGATGTTGTCTATCTGCTTTGTTTCTGATAAATCGTGCGAGATAATGAAAAGCTTAAGCCTGTTGAAAAAGGGAAAATTAGCTTTCACGCCCATCTTCTCTGAAGTTAAAAAATAAGCAGGATGATTTCCGGACCTGTAAATAAGCATCACTACATTTTCTCTTGGATGCCACCATACAGGCGAATATTTTTTTTCAGAAAGATCGTAGCTGTAAACTCCGACTTTATCAAACCATTCTGTCAAGAATAGAAAACTGTTTTCATCAGTCTGTTGATAAAGAATCATTACTTCCATTCGTCCCGGATTGCTTTTCATTTTTACCAGAAGTATTACAATGGCAAAATCAATAGAATAAAGAATATTACTGAATAATATTTTAAGATGAAGATGTCATCCGGATTTTGGTTTCAATTTTAAGCTTCATAAAAATAATGATTATAAATTCATCCTCTCGGGTGAAAATCTCTGTGAACTTGTTTAATATAATCTCTGTCAATGTGAGTATAAATCTGTGTTGTTGAAATATCAACGTGACCGAGCATTTCCTCCACAGCACGAAGGTCAGCACCGCCTTCCAGAAGATGTGTTGCAAACGAATGTCTGAACGTATGTGGATGAACTTCCTTTTTTCTCCCTTAGATTTATTAAAAAAAGTTTTTAATTTGACTCTGCAAACAAAAAAGCGTATTTCACTTTTGTGAATACATTGAACACCAATTTGTTTGTTCTATGGGTAACGGTGTTCCAGCACCGTTACTCTCTTATTTAACTGATAGAGTTTTAATCATATTCTTCACCTCCTCTCAAATATATTAATTAATCAATTACTCCCTATTATTATTTTGGCTTCACTAGTAGTACTACCAACACAAAATATTTTATTGTTAACCAAATAAATTCCTGAATATTTAGTGTTATCCGATGATATTTGACCTCTGTAATTCCTCCATCCCAAACCGTTATAGATGTATACGCCATCAAATGCGCCTCCTGCTACTGTAATACCTGTCTGCCGGTTGTATTTGACATCCCAGATGTAATAACCAAAACTTTGTACCCGCGAAAAGTTATTTCCTATCATCTCAAATACACCATCACCTCCAAAATAGATTTGTTTTCTCGTTGCTATGCTTACTGCGTTTAATGACCAGTCACTGCTTATTGGAAGATCTGTCCAGCTAACTCCATTATACTTAACCGCAAGTAATGGTGGAACCATACCGGTACCAACACCAATAATAAAATCAGATGCATAGCCATCTAAATCTTTAACAAATACTTGATCGGGATTACTATAAACGATTTGTGCTTTGCTTCCATTCCAGTGTATGATTTTTCCTCGCCCGCTCCCGAAATAAACATTGCTGCTGTTTGTTCCCCAGACTGAATAGTATGGTAAATTATCAACCAATATCTGATCATTGAACATTATTTCGACCCAATTCATTCCATCAAAATGAAAGATACTGCCGCCCACTGTCCAAATATCATTATTTGTGAAGCCGAAAATTGCTTCTAATCCTCCATTTCCTTTTACTGGCTCCCATTCCACTCCATCCCAATGCATAACTCCATAAACAGTATCGCCGTCTATAATAACTCCGCAACTATAAACGTTATTCTCATTCGTGCCCCAAACATCATAAAGCACACTCCCAGGATCACCTAAATCAAATTCCTGCCAAGTGTAATTAAAATTTGTTGCTGCGAGTGTTGTTGCGGTTATTATGTTGCTGCTGTCTTTTCTTTCTCCCAATGAGTCAAGCCTGTACAGCATAATATATGTAGTTTGTATTAAGTTGTAAGCCATTACCATTGTTATCATCAATAATGCTTGTATCATTCGTTGTTATTGTATATTCTGCTACAAGTGTATCCGCATTATTAAATTGTCTGTAAAGCTCCACAGTGGAGTTTCGATTATTAGTTGTGGTTTTAGAATTTACAATAATGCTTCTGTGAGTAACGTATTCAACGGTAAGTGTTAAAGTATCTTTATAAACAGGTGGAGGGGGTGGTGGAGGAGGCACAACTGGCGGTTCTTCTTTGCAACTGGATATAACAATCAACAAAAAACTAATTTTTAACAAAACCGCACAAATGCTTTTCATTCTCAACTCCTAAAAAACTAATAGTTATTTAGTCATAATTTAAGCTTTGTAAGCCCGTCCTGGCAAATGTGCCAAGCCGCAGCAGGGGAGGGTCGCTAATTTTAAAGTAACAAAAATTGTGCTTAAAACGTAACTGCGAATTCACCAAAAAATCAACTCAAAAAAAAAAAAAAAAAAATGAAGAAATTATTTCCAGAGTAAGAAGAATTTTTTACTGTTGTGTAATGAAAACAGCATCTAAAATTTTTTAGGATTAAATGTGTCAGTTGTTAAAAATAATAAACTCACCCTCTTGGATGAAAATCTCTGTGAACTTGTTTAATATAATCTCTGTCAATGTGAGTATAAATCTGTGTTGTTGAAATATCAACGTGACCGAGCATTTCCTGCACAGCACGAAGGTCAGCACCGCCTTCCAGAAGATGCGTTGCAAATGAATGTCTGAACGTATGTGGATGAACTTCCTTTTTTATTCCGGCGAGCTTAGCGTAGTTGTTAACAATTTTCCAGATACCCATTCGTGACAGCTTTGTTCCCCGGTTATTCAGAAATAAAACGTGCTGGCTTTTTGCTCTCTTCTCAAGTAATGGTCTGCTGTTTTTAAGATACTCGTCAATCCATTTTATTGCTGAAGATCCAATAGGCACAAACCTTTCCTTCGATCCTTTGCCAAAAACTCTTATCATTTCTTCACTCAAAAATAAATCTGATATTTTAAGATTGATCAATTCGGAAACACGAAGTCCGCAGGCATAAAAAGTTTCCAGCATTGCTTTATCTCTTAGTCCAAGCTTTTTACTTGTATCAGGCTGTGAGAGAATGTTCTCAATTTCATTTATATTCAGAACATTCGGCAAGCCTTTGCTTACTTTCGGAGCGGATACTTTCTCCATCGGATTTATTTCAATGTAGCCGCTTGAGAAAAGATAACCGAAGAATCCCTTTAATGAAGAATAGTATCTTGCCGATGATCTGCTACTTAACCCAAGCTTTGTAAGCAATCCGAAAAATTCATTGAGCAGTTTTGATTTTATCAGTGAAGGATCATCAACTTCTGAATCCTTCAAAAAGTTAAGAAGTGATGATAAATCATTTTTGTATGAGGCTAGTGTATTATCAGAAAGATTTCTTTCCAGCTTCAGCATTGCGAGGTATTCCCTGATAAAAATTTCCATTAGTTCTTTTCAGCCTGAATTCCTTTTTCTGCTTCTTCCTGTTTGGGGTATTTTATCCTTTTGTGATGCTGACCAAGAAGTATGTTGAGGAATTCTTCTTTCATAATTTTTATATCTCTGTAAGTAACCGGCGATTCATCCAGCTGCTTGTCATCACTCCGGGTTTTAAAAATGCTGTCAATAATATTTTCCACCTTAACCGGGTCAGGATTTTCTATTGACCTTACTGCTGATTCACATCCATCAGCGAGCATGACTATTGCTGTTTCCTTCGTGTTTGGTTTTGGTCCCGGGTACCTGAAATCATCAATATTAATTTTTTCTTCGCTATAAATCTTTTTTGCTCTTTCATAAAAATAGCTCATTACCATTTTGCCGTGATGCATTGGAATGAAATCAATAATCTCCTGCGGCAGGCTGTGTTCTTTTGCAAGCGCGATACCTTCATTGACGTGCTGCACAATCATGCTTACACTTTCCTCGGGTGTTAAATTTTCGTGCACGTTTTGATTATTAAGCTGGTTCTCAACAAAATTCTGCGGCGAAATTGTTTTTCCAACATCGTGATAATACGCACCAATTCTTGCAAGCAAATGGTTGGCTCCGATTTTTTCTGCCGCAGCCTCTGCCATTGTTCCCATCGTCATTGAATGATTAAAAGTTCCCGGAGCTTTTCTTGCAAGTTCTCTTAACAACGGTCTGTCGAAGTTAGATAGTTCAAGTAATGTTAAATCAGTTGTTATCTTAAAAAACCTTTCAAAGAAAATTAACAATCCATACGTAAGAACAGGACTAATAAGAGCATTTGTAGTGGCAAAAGCCGATTCAATCAGCAGGTTGTCCCATGGAGCGAATCTTTCCAAACCAAAAGCAAAGATCGAAAGGATATAACCAAGCAAGATGAAGAGAAATGATCTGAATATTTGCGAACGGTTTTTAATATCGCGAACCGAGTAGACAGCAATACCGCCTGCAATTAAATTCATTGCCATAAAAGTGTAATCGTTGCCTCTGAGAGCTCCGGTAATAAGAGTCATTATTACAGTAGAATAAAAACCGATTCTTGAATCAAACATTATGGTCAGGATCATTGACGCGGCTGGAATAAAAATAAGATATTGAAGCGGTGCCTGGATTCTAACCTGGTTAATTAAAAATGTTACGAAACAAACAAACAGAATTATAATAACGAACATCAGCAGTTTTTGGTTATTATAAAATATTCTCTTCCGGAAAAGAAAAAGATAAGTAACAAGCAGAGATAAAATCAATCCAATATGAAAAAACTTTCCAACCGATTGCAGTATCAGCGCTCCTCTTCCGATAAGTTCTCCCTTGGATTCTTTGTATGACTCTATCTTTAGTCGTATTTCTTTAGATACCCGATCGTGTTTAGCAATTATTCGTTCATTTTCGTTAACGATCCCGGTGTATCTTGAAACATTGTTTTGCGCCTGTGTTGTTTCTTCTTCTGTTAGGTCACTGCTATAGACAACCGTCGGTAATAAAAAATGAGTTGTATATTCAACAAGTGCTGCTTTAATATCTTCAGAGAATTCTGATCTGTCTATTCTTTCAACTATTTCATTTTTTGCCTGATCTAAAAAAAGATTCTTGCTGATTGGTTCTATGGAATCAAAATTACCTTTCCTTAAAGCAATACTGTCTCTGAGCTGAGAACCAGAGTCTATGCTAAGCACACCTCTTGTATAAACTGTGTTAAGTGCAGCAGCAGAAGCACCAAAAAAGTTTTTTAGCGGCGGACCTGACTTGATAAGATTTCTTTCACGAATACGCAGATTCTGTAAACTTAAAAAAGATGGAGTGCTTAGAAATGTAGGATTAAGAATTGGGGTTGACTCGCTTTCGATACTTTCATCCAAAACTTTAATCAAATAGGAATTATAATTTGTTAATGATTCGATACTCTTTTGTTTATTGACACTTTCATCGAGAAACACTGGGAATACACTTTTTTTTGCCGATTCAATCTCAGCCCGATATAGCTCTTCGCTTTTCTTTATTGGAAAACTGAATGGAGCAATCAAATCATCATACAGCCAGATGGATCCTTCTGAAACTTCAAACTCAATTGATTCACCTCTGGGAAACATAAAAACTATCAGAATGATTGTTACAAAACCCATTACCAGTTTTGTAAATATTCCATTGCCTGGTTTTTTATTTTCAGTTTTATCCATTTTAATCCCTCTTTGATTTTAAAACCATCTCGAAAAACTCAGCAGTGCCATCTTCCCTGTTAGACTTGGTTGTAATGATATCAGCAGTATTAAGCAATTCTGGTATTGCATTTGCCACTGCAACCTTTATGGCTTTAGTTTGAAACATTGTAATATCATTATACCAATCACCAATAACTGCTGCCTGCAGGGGTTTTATTGAAAGATGTTTTAATAGTCTTACCAGTGCTTTGCCTTTTGAACTTCCAGCTTTTCTTATTTCAAGATAGTAAATGTTTTCGTTTTTCTTACTGCGAAAATACGATGTATCACACCCAAATGAATATGGAAAGTTGAATTTCTCTTCCATTTGTTTAATAGAATTTTTAATATCGCTTGAACATACAATTTCCAGTGTGCCGGATATATAATCCTTGTAAGAATCTACTCGAGTATAAAAAGCACCATATTTACTTAGCAGGGAAGGAATAACTGAGTTATACTCTGTGTAATAAATAGCAGAGGTATGACACAGCACAAAGTTAATTAGCAAATTTTCAGAAATTGCAATAGCTTTTTTTACCTGGCTTATTTTCAAAAAAGATTCAAATAGGGTTTTATCATTAACATAGTTTTTTATCAGAGCTCCATCAAGTGATATAACAAATCCGTTCAGCGAAAGTTCTTTTGCTATGTCTGCTGTTGCAGAATGCAGCCTTCCTGTTGCCAAAGAAATGATTACGTTTTCCTTCATCAGTTCTTTTAATAGCTTTTTGCTTTCAATACCTAACTCACCATTGTCGTTTAAAAGCGTTCCGTCAATATCTGTAACGATGAGTTTTATTTCTTTAAGGGAATTGCTCTTCAGCATTTTGATAATAATTACTCGTTTTGGTTGTGTAGGTCTAAAGCTATAAAAAATCAATTACCCCGGATACTTATCTTTAACAAGAAGATAACTGCCTCCCTGAACACATTTATTAAATTTAAGATACTTTTAATCATTATAAGCCGATTAAAACGTAAAATATTCTCACAAATCATAAAATTCTTCTTTTCAATCAGCAAATAAATAACGATTTGCTAATGAAAAAATATGAATTTTTATCTACATTTGTCATGGATTCTTTTAGAATACTTTTTTTGCTTATAACTATTCATCAAAACAAGTGAATTGAAATGCTGTACATACTAGGAATAGTGGCACTAGTTTTAATAATAGCAACCATCATTGTTGTTATCGTTAAGAAAGGAAATAAAGAGTTTGAATCTAAGCTGACCTTAAAGGAAAGAGTCGAACTGGAAAAGATGCTTGAGAAAAAGGCCAAAGAGCAAGCTGAGGAGGAAGAGAGGAAAGAAAAGGAAGAAAAGGCAGAAAAAAGACCAAATGAAATTGTACCTAAAGTAAAGCCGCTATTTCCTTCCAAAGATATCAAGTTTGAAATTTCGAGATTTGCAACCCATATAGATATGAATAATTTTAAAGTGCAGCATTCAATACGAAACGGCGTGCAGAATTTTTTGAGTCTCGATTATAAAGTAGCTTTAGAAGAGTTTAGTCTTGCAACAGAACTAAACCCACAAGATTTTATTGGATTTTATTGCAGAGGATTAACAAAGCTGAAATTAAAAAACTATGAAAGTGCAATCAGTGACTTTACAGAATCCATCAATTTAAAAATGAAAGATCCGAATGCATTCTATTATCGCGCTTTAGCCTACTTCTATATGCGGGATATTGATAATGCAATTCTAAATTTCAAAAGCTACATTAGTGCAGAAAACAACTATGCGGAAGCTTACTTCGATCTTGCTACTTGCTTTAAACAAATAGAAAAAGTTGATGAAGCAATAAAATATTTTTCTCTGGCAATTGAAAAAGATCCCAAGGATGAGTTGTCATATTTTGAGAGGGGACTTCTTAAGCACAAGATTAATGACAAGGTGGGTGGCTGCGCAGACTTGAAGAAAGCTTTAGAGATGGGTTATCTCGAAGCTTATGACTATGTCAGCGAATTGTGTAAGGATAAGAAATAATAGATTTGAATTATCACTAATCAAGCTTTTTCAAATCATTAAATGCCTCCTCAACGGTTTGGCAAACCGGAAGAACCCTGTCCAATTGTGTTATTTTTATCAATGCATAAACTTTCTCGGAGGGTGAAGCTATCCGCATTTGCCCACCTGTAGTATTCAGTATCCTGTTAGCAACAAGAATTGCACTTAAACCGGAGCTGTCACAGCTTTCAACAGCTGACAAATCAAGTATAAACTTTTTTGCTCCTTCAACTTTTAGAAGCATTGTAAATTCACCTTTCAGCAACCCGGAGATGTTAGTATCAAGCCGGGCTTCGTTCAATTTGAAGATGGTGATATTGTTTTCTTTTTTTACTTCGAAATTCATTTTAAAGTCCTTGAAACATTTTTAAACAATCTAATAGATTTTTGTAAGAAGTTTCCGGATCATTTTGCTTGTTGATAATTTGAAAGTTAAAATACTTATCAGAGTCAGAACGAACAAAACCTATTTTTACATGTGAATTAAGCGACTTTGCGATATAACTGTAATAAAGAACCTCATCCCGGTTGGTATCAATTATAACATCAAAACGCATGCTGGATAGTTTGTCAAGCAATTTTTTAGATGGCAGCTTTAGCTGGGTTTCATCTTTTAGTCCGTGTTCGATTGCGTTTGTTTTAAAATAAGGCTGAAGAAGGCTGACTCTGAAATCATAAGTCATAACAACAATATTTTTTCTCTGATCTCTTAAATACTCTAGAATCGGAAAAACAAACCTGAAATCGCTTTCTTTAGCTGGCATCAGAATGAGAAAAGAATAGGTCTTGGCAAATATAGAAGCAAAATTTCTCTGACTGAATTCCCTACCCGGAACTCTTCTCTTAACGATAAACCTTGCAGCCCGTTCTTTTAAAGTTGTAATCATTTCAGTTCCGCTTCACTGATTTTCTTTTGAAACTCAATTTCATCTAAAATTTTTATACCCAGAGTTTTTGCTTTATCTAATTTTGAACCTGCTTTTTCTCCAGCCAAAACATAATCGGTTTTTTTACTCACACTGGAAGTAACACTGCCGCCAAAGCTAGTGATTTTTTCTTCTGCTTCCTCCCTTGTAAATGAGTTTAAAGTACCTGTAAGTACAAAGGTCTTGCCCCTAAAAAAGTTATCGCCTACAAAAACAGCATTGTCATCAACAAAACTAAACTTTAAGCCGGCCTTTTTCAATTCTTCAATAATTTTTTTGTTATGATTATCGCTGAAGAATTTTTTAACACTTTTACTTATACTTTCACCTATTTCATAAACCTCTGTTATCTTTTCTTCTGTGGCCAACATTAAAGAATCCAGTGATTTGAAATGAGCGGCAAGCTTTTTGGCCGCACCTGAACCAACATAACGGATTCCGAGGGCAAATAAGACTTTATCAAATGGTTTCTCCTTGCTTCTCTCAATTGAATGCAGAAGATTGGATATGCTTTTTTCTCCCAGCCTTTCAATAGCAACCAAATCATCCTTAAAATTTTCAAGCTTGTATATGTCACTATAAGTTTTTAAAAACCCTTTTTCAACGAATAAATCAATCAGCGATTCTCCGAGTCCTTCAATATCCATTGCCCCACGCGAAGCAAAATGTTCTAGCCTCCCTTTTATCTGGTCTGGACATTCAGTGTTTTCACAGTAGTAGGCAACTTCACCTTCCGGTTTGAATAATTTAGATCCGCAAGCTGGGCATTTTTCAGGCGGCTTTGTTTTTTTACTGCCTGTTGGTCTTTCATTCAACACAACCTCAACAACTTTAGGAATTACGTCTCCACCTTTTTCTATAATTACCTTGTCGCCAACCCGAATATCTTTTCTTTCTATCTCATCAAAATTATGAAGCGTTGCTCTGCTTATAGTTGAACCTGCGAGTAACTTTGGTTCAAGTTCGGCGACTGGTGTTATTGCACCAGTTCTTCCAACCTGCCAGGTGATGGCTTTCACAATTGTAGAAGTTTGTTTGGATTTAAACTTAAATGCTACGGCCCATCGCGGTGCTTTTGCAATACTTCCAAGCTTGCTCTGCTGCCTGATTGAATTTACTTTAATAACTGCACCATCTATTTCGTACTTCAGCTTATCACGAAGTATTTCAAACTTCTTACAAACTTGAATAACCTCTTCCATGCTGCTGCATTTTTTGTAATGCTCATTTACTTTAAATCCTAACTTCCGGAGAATAATAAGATTTTCTTCCTGAGACTTCAGCTCATCCTCAGGACTTATCAGACTGTATGTAAAAGTATTGAGTGGTCTTCTGGCAACAATTCTTGGATCCTGTAATTTTAATGTTCCCGCTGTCGAGTTTCTCGGATTAGCAAATATTTTTTCACCGCTTTTTTCTCGTTCCTCGTTCAGCTTTTCAAAATCGGCAATATTCATAAAAATTTCGCCACGAACTTCAAAGTCATTAAGCTTAAACGGAATTGAATTATCCTTTTTGATTTTTAGAGGAATAGACTTTATCGTTCGAACATTATTAGTTATCTCTTCTCCGATGGTTCCATCACCACGGGTAGCTGCTGTCTTCAAAAAGCCATTTACATAATTAATACTTACAGAAGCGCCATCAATTTTAAGTTCAACGAGGTATTCGACCTTATCATTGTCATCCAATCCATCTTTTACTCTTCTGTCAAAATCAAATAATTCATCTTCGGAATATGTATTAGAAAGACTGAGCATAGGAATTTTATGTTCAACAGATTTGAATTCTTTTGTAAGATCGCTTCCTACTCTTTGCGTTGGTGAGTCAGGAGTTAGTAATTCGGGGTGTTCTTTTTCAAGTGCTTCTAATTCTTTTAGGAGCTTATCATACTTTTCATCACTAATGGTTGGCTGTGCAAGAACATAGTACCTGTGATCGTTTTCCCTGATTTGTTCTCTTAAGACTTCAATTTTTTTTTCAATAAGTGACGACATTTTACTTTATCTTTACTATCGGGGGAGAATTTAGTCTTTGAATTCCGTTCCTGGTTATCTCGTAATGTCTCACAGATCCTTTTTTGCCATCAAAGTTAAGAAGCTGATTATCTAATCTTAAGAGAATAACTCCTGAGTTCCCAAGAGTAAATTTGAAATTATCCGCTGCTTGAATTGTTTTTGTGTTTTTCGGATAAAGAAGAAAATCTTCTTTCTTTAGATCATCATAGATAACCATTACCCAAGCTGAATCAAGAGAATCAGCATTGGCAAATTGTAAAGTAAGGCTATCGGGATTAAATGCAACTGGAATTGAGTCTTCAATTTCTTCTTTAACCTGATAACGGTCTTTGGTTTCTTCCAAAACTTTTTCGTATGGTAATTCCTCTACAACAATAGTCGAGCTTCTATTCATTAAAGCAACAAAAACTATAACACCTGCCAGAATAATCCCTGCTGCATAAATTAAAACTCTGAGTTTCTTTTTCTTCTCGTCAGATTTACCAGGCGTTTTTGAGGCAAGAGCACTTCCATCAAAGATAGGTGTTGATTTTCCTTTTTCTGACACCGGCCGGGTTATGCTTATTTCAATCTTTTGCTCAAGAAGGGATTTTGGTTCATCATCTTCAATAACTTTTCCTGCTCTTGCTGCCTCAAACTTTTTTATGGTTTCCTGTTCATCAAGGTCAACAGACTTTGCATATTGTTTGATAAAGGCTTTTACATACAGCTCCGGCAGAAAACTAAAATTGCCATTATCTATGGCTTCTAGAAATTTAAAATCAATACGCGTTCTGGCTGCCATTTGCTGGAGTGATACTCCTTTTTTCAGCCTCGCTTTTCTTAATTGTTCAGCGAACCTATCAAGCATTTAAAATATATTTTTAAGTTTTTTCAAAAAGGAAGAATATTTAAGAAACCCTCACAAGTCTTGCCGCAAAAGCTCCATCTGTCTTGTGAATATGCGGCAAAGTTTGAATACATCCGTTTTCATCTATCAGTTCATCGGGAAACTTTTCTTTTGCATTTTCAAATCTGAAATTAGGATTTTCATCTATAAACTTTTTTACTATTTCAAAATTTTCTTCCGGCTCAATTGAGCAAGTGCTGTAAACAATAACTCCTCCTACCTTAACCAATGATGCTGCCTTAGTTAATCAGTTTAAGCTGGACGACATTCAAATTACGGATATCAAATAAATCTTTTTTCCACTTTATATCAGGCTTTTTGGATAGCGTTCCTGTTCCTGAACAAGGTGCATCAACGAGTACTCTGTCAAATGGTAAACTCTTATACTCAAGAGCATCAGCTTCCACTATTCTTACACAATCAACACTAAGTCTGGTCATATTTTTCTGCAGCAGCTTAAGACGACTTTCATAACGATCAACTGCTACAACTTCTCCTCTTGAATGCATGAGTGCGGCAATGTAGGCTGTCTTGCCACCGGGTGCTGCACACATATCGAGCACGCGATGTCCTTCCTGAACATCAAGCAGTCTGCAGGCAAGTCCTGCACTTTCATCCTGAATGTTGAAATATCCTTTAGTGTAATACTCCCACGCAGTAATATTTGTGAGATTCTGCAGCTTAAAAAATTCGGGAAGATAAGCACCTTGACGATATTTCAAACCAACACTTTCAAGAAGATGTTTAAATTCATCAGGTTTAGTTTTTAGTGCGTTGATTCTGAGAGTCAGATATGGTTTTTCGTTATTGACAGCAAGAAGCTTTTCAGTGTCTTCTCTTCCAAATCTTACGAGATATCTTTTAATCATCCAGGACGGATGTGAATAATAAGCAGTAAGATAACCAAGCAAATCTTCTGCAGGATCAGGATAGCGGATTGCATTTTTGCTGCGGATAATATTTCTCAGAACAGCATTTACTAAATCCGCAGGTTTCTGCCCCTGAAGCTTTTTAACAAACTCAACAACCTCATTCACAGCGGCGTAGTCTGGCACTCTGTCTAAAAAAAGAACCTGATAAAGTGCAACACGAAGAGCATTTTTCAAGTTAGGAATAGCTTTTGAGAAAGTCCCCTTGTAAAAACCATTTAATATCCAATCGAGTCTGCCCTGCCATCTTACAACTCCGTGGACAATTTCGTACAGCAGGGCCTTATCCGGTCCGCTCATTTCCGTGCTCTTCATCTCGTTATCCAGCATTCTTTCAAGGTAAGCATCGGTTCTGTCAATCCTGTTAAGAATTTTAATTGAGAGACCGCGAACGCCCTGATACAAATCAACTATACTGTGCGATTCTATTTTTACATCCGCATTATTCGTTTCCTGATCCACTAATAACCTCTTTTACTTCTATCTTCTTTTGTTAGATTGAATATAGTTTCAAACATCTCTTCGTCTTCTTTTTTGAAATCTTTGTCTCTTCGTGCAAACACTGTTCTTGCTGTTTCAAGTGCCTTAGCAAGTTTATACTCTTTCATTGATTCACTTCCTCCCCAGCCGAAGGAAGGGATATATTTCGGAGGAAAACCCGCACCGTAAACATTGCTTGAAAATCCGACAACAGTTCCTGTGTTAAACATTGTGTTTATTGCGGTCTTCGAATGATCTCCCATCATCAAGCCAACAAACTGTTTTCCCGAATCAATATGTCTTCCGTTTACCTGAACTTTAATTGAGCCGTAATTATTTTGAAGGTCACTGTTATTTGTATCAGCACCTATATTAATCCAGCTTCCGAGATATGAATGCCCAAGAAATCCAGAATGCTGCTTATTTGTGTAGGGATGAATTATTGTGTCTTCAACTTCACCGCCAACTTTGCTTACCTTCCCAATACTAACGTTCGGATAAATAGTTGCACAGCTTTTTATTTTAGATGATTCACCAATGTAAAACGGTCCCTGAATAACTGCATTCGGAAATATTGTTACGTTTTTCTCAATGAATATCGGTCCGGTGGATGCATCGAGCACTACGCCAGGTTTTAAATCGACATCTTTGCCGATAAATATATTTTTCTTGTTTATAAAGTTTACTCCAATATACTTTTTATTTTTTGCAGAAGATTTATTCTTTGTATAAATCTTAAAGTCATTGTGAATTTCTTTTCCGTTCAGATAAACAAGATCCCATAAATAGCTTGCACAAGCAATTTCAATTTCTTCCGATGGCAGATAATTAAAAATTTCTGTGTCGATGACTTCAACTTTGTCTAACGATAAATCTTTAATCCTCTTTCCTGAAACTTTCGCTGCAACAACTATCCCCTTTGAAAGGAAAACTTTTTCTTCATTTGGATTCACCTTTAAAATATTTTTAAGGTTTGAAGGAGCGAGGATTCTTCCATTAATAAAAAGATAATCGTCATTATCGAATTGGTTTACCTTGCACTTTGGATTTTCTGCTTTTACAAAAGTCTGAAGATAATTTCTGCATTTAAGCACGATCTTCTCTTTAGGAAACGCACGGATAATTTTCTCTTTTAGTGTAGTCATTCCACAGACTAAATCAAAAACAGGTCTTGAATAGATAAGCGGTTCGAAATTGAGATGTTGTTCGTCTTCAAAAATGCAGATTTGCATATAAACTTCTTTTTATTTTTTTGAAATTTAACACTTTTTGCGTTAAGATTCCTGAACCTGAACCGGTGAAAATTCTGTTTCAGTCACATTGCTGACAGTAGCAGTCTTCCTTGAAAGGTAGGCATACATTGCAGGAACCACAAAGAGTGTAAGGAAAGTTGAAAAGATAAGTCCGCCGATTACTGCAATACCCATCGAAACACGGCTTTCAGAACCAGCACCAAGCGCCAATGCAATCGGAAGTATTCCGAGCACAGTTGAAAGACTTGTCATCAGTATTGGTCTTAAACGGGAAATTGCGGCGCTGATAACAGCTTCTGTTTTTTCGAGTCCTGCAGCTTTTCTCTGGTTTGCAAATTCAACAATCAGAATTCCGTTTTTCGTTACCAATCCAATCAGCATAATTATTCCAATCTGACTGAAGATGTTCAATGTCTGATCAAAATACCAAATCGAAATCAATGCACCTGCCAATGCCAGCGGAACTGTAAACAAAATAATAAACGGATCTCTGAAACTTTCAAACTGAGCAGCAAGCACAAGATAAATCAATCCAAGTGCAAGTATAAATGCAAACAATAAACTCGATGAACTTTCCTGAAAATCTTTTGATGGACCGTCAAGTGCAGTTGCAAATGATTCATCAAGAACTTTATCAGCTATTTCGTACATCGCATCAATTCCTTCACCTAAAGTTCTTCCCGGTGCCAATCCAGCAGAAACTGTTGCCGACACATACCGGTTGAATCTATAAAGCTGAGGCGGTGCGCTTTGTTCTTCAGTATAAACAACGTTATCAAGCTGAATTAACTCACCTCTGTTGTTTTTTACATAAGTTGATTTCAAATCAATAGGCGCATCTCTGTTCTCTCTTGCAAACTGACCGATCACCTGATATTGTTTTCCATCTTTTATAAAGAAACCAAACCTTTGTCCGCTAAATGCAGCCTGGATTGTCTGAGCAATATCAGCAGTAGAAACTCCAAGCGTAAGTGCCTTCTGCCTGTCAATACTTAATTTTAATTCCGGTTTATTGAATTTCAAATTAACATCAAAGACAGTGAAGATCGGATAATTTCTTGTCTCATCTAAAAACTTCGGAAGGAACTCTTCAAGTTTTTCAAAGTTCGGAGCTTGAATTACAAACTGCACCGGCAAACCTCCGCGTCTTCCTCCGCCGATTGTCTGCTGTTGAGTTACAAAAGTTCTGGCACCAGAGAATTGTCCTACTACAGGAGTGACATCATCAGCAATTTGCATTTGTGATCTTTGCCGCAAATCAGGCTCAACTAAAATGGCACCGGCAAATCCTGAATTAACAGAACTTGATGCACCAAATCCTGGTGAGGTAACTGAAAAAATTCCTTCAGCTTCAGGAATACTGTCTCTGAAGAACCTGAATTAGTTGATCCATATAATGATCCATATACTCAAACGTAGCACCCTCCGGAGCTGTTGCATTTATTGTGATTCTGCTTCTGTCTTCCAAAGGTGCTAACTCAGAAGGAATATTGCTGAACAAAACCCAGATTAATAAAACCGTGACTGCAATTCCCGGAAATGTAACCCACCTGTGCTGCATAAAATAAGTGAGCTGACGTTTGTAAACAGCGTTCATTTTTACAAAAAATGGTTCAGTTAAATTGTAAAACCAATTGTGTTTTTCTCTTCGTTTTAAAATTCTTGAACTTAACATTGGAGTCATTGTAAGAGCTACGAAAGCAGAGATGATTACACTTCCTGCAATTACAATCCCAAATTCTCTGAACAGTCTTCCGGATAATCCTTGCAAGAAAATAACCGGCATAAATACCGAAGCAAGTGCAACTGTAGTTGAAACCACAGCAAAAAAGATTTCTGATGCTCCTCTTTTCGCTGCTTCCATGGGTTCCATTTTGTTTTCAATCTTCACATAAATGTTTTCGATAACGATTATTGCATCATCCACTACAATTCCAATCGCAAGCACAATTCCGAGCAGAGTAAGAACATTTATTGAAAAGTCAGCGATATACATTATAAAAAATGCACCGATGAGAGAAATCGGGATTGCTATTACCGGAATAATTGTCGTGCGCCAGTCACGCAGAAATAAAAATATAATCAGCACAACAAGTGCAAAGGCAACTATAATAGTCTGTTCGACTTCTGTTATTGATTCTTTAATAAAGGTGGTAACATCAAAACCAATTAACGTAGTAATATCTGCAGGTAAAGTTTTTTTCAGAATTTCGAGGCGTTTGTAGAATTCATCAGTGATGGCAATATTATTTGCACCTGCCTGGGCAATAAGAACAACACCTACCATCGGGATTCCATTCCATTTAAGAATTGATCTTTCATTCTCTGCTCCAAGCTCAGCATAACCAAGATCTCTTAATCTTACTATTCCACCAGCATCTTCTTTAATTATGAGATCATTGAATTCATTTTCTGTAGTTAATCTTCCAACTGTTCGTATTGAAAGCTCAGTGTTATCTCCTTCGATTCTACCTGATGGCAGTTCAATATTTTCGCGATTTAAAGCACTACGAACATCAACTGCCGAAAGACCAAATGCGGCAAGTTTTGCCGGATCGAGCCAAAGACGCATTGAATATTTTTTTTCACCCCAAATTTGAACACTGCTTACTCCGGGAATGGTTTGCAGCCTTTCTTTAAAAACATTATTTGCCATTTCGGTTAGCTCAAGCAGATTCCTGGTATTACTTTGAATTCCTAAAAACACAATGGGAATCGCATCAGCATCTGCTTTGGATACGATCGGAATATCTATGTCCGGAGGTAAAAAACTGAGTGAACGGGATACACGGTCTCTTACATCATTTGTTGCTGCTTCGAGATCTACATCAATATCAAATTCAACTGTGATCGTACTTCTTCCATCCCTGCTTACCGAAGTTAAGCTTTTTATTCCTGCAATTCCGTTTATTGATTCTTCAAGCGGTTCTGTTATCTGGCTTTCAATTACATCGGCATTTGCACCGATATAGCTGGTTGATACAGTAATAACAGGAGGATCGACGGAAGGAAATTCTCTGACACCGAGATAAGTATAACCAATAACACCGAACACAAGAATGACAATAGACATTACTATTGCCAGTACCGGTCTTCGAATGCTTGTTGAAGATAAACTCATAAGTAAGAAGTTATTCTTATTTAATCTCTGTTATTTTAACTTTTGCGCCGGGTCTTATCTGAAGAATTCCGGAAGTGATAACTGGTATCGCCTTCCGCCAGATCCAGAAAGAATCTGTACTTTTTTTTCCTCGCGCAAACCAATTTCTACTTTCTGGGGATTTGCAACTCCGCTTTTAAAAACATAAACCAATTGTCCTTTCAGTTCAGGAACAATAGCTACCGTTGGGATAAGTATTGCTTCATCTGTTTGTTTAAGATTAAGCTCAACATTGGCAAATGCGCCAGGAAATAAACCCTTATAATTAGCCGTGCATATTGCACGAAGTTTGAGTGTTCTGGTTGATGGATCAATCTTTGGTTCGATTGCATAGATTCTTGCTTTATACTGAAAGTCGCTTCCACTTAATTTAAAGTCAAGCTCATCACCGATTTTTACCTGTGCTGCATACTTCTGCGGAATTGCAAAATCAACTTTGAGATTGGATAAGCTCTGAAGGCGTGCAATAATATTTGAAGTTGTAACGAAGCTTCCTTCACTAACTTCACGTAATCCAATGACACCATTGAAAGGTGCTCTGATTTCAGTTTTGTCAATCTGTGCTTTTATCAGATCATATTCTGCTTTGCTCGCCTCCACATCGTTCAGAGTGCTTTCATAATCTTCTTTGCTAATCATCTGATTCTGTGCTAGCTGTCTTTGCCTGGTTTCTCTGTCTTCAATCAATTTAACTTTTGATGCTGCTTTCCTTAACTGAGCCTGCAAGTCAGCATCGTTAATCTTAACAAGCAGATCGCCTTTGTTCACATAAGCGCCTTCTGTAAATAAAATCTGTACGATCTTGCCTGAAATTTCACTTCTTAATTCTACTTCTTCATTTGCAAGTATACTCCCGGTTGTATAAACCACATCGCTTAGCTTTTCATATTTTACTATGTGGACAGTGACCGGAATTTGCATTTCCATTCTGCCGACTGGTGTAGTTGGACTGCCCTTGTCAGATGAAGTAATTTTAGGCAGGAAGATTACCAAAAGTAAAACCAGAATGACCACACCTATGACAAATATTTTAATTCGTTTATTCATTTTCTTAAAGTTATTAATTCAACACAAAGTAAACGTAAATAATTCCAAAGTATTCACAAATAAAAAAAGCCAGATATACTGGCTTTATTGAAAAACGTAATCACTGAATTAACTCTTGCTTGTATTTTTAACCGAATATTTCTTCTGAAATTTCTCAACACGGCCTGCTGTATCAAGCAACTTCTGCTTTCCTGTAAAGAACGGATGAGAACCACTTGATATTTCCAGCTTCACAAGTGGATAAGTACTTCCATCAGTCCATTTTATGCTATCAGATGATTTAATCGTTGATCTGGTAAGAATAGCAAAATCACACGATGTATCCTGAAAAACTACTGCTCTATATTCCGGATGAATGCCTTTTTTCATCTTAAAATCCTTAATTTTTTAACATTTTCTTCAAATTTGAGGGCTAAATATAGAAAGATTATAAGGAAATAAAAAGAAAGTTTTAGTCAAGAATTTTGGAAGAGATTAGCCATTGAAACCTACGCTATTTCTGAGTTTTGTTAGCCTTTTCTAAAGATTGAACCTGATTCTTCAATTCATTGACTACTTTTTGCTCTTCTGTGGACAATTGAACCTGCCTGAAATTTAGTTCTTCTTTAGTGATTGCCTGTCCGGTTACCATCCCAGCATTTACTTCTGCAGGAACTGTTGGTTGAGGAGTTTCAGTAACCACTGTTAGTGATGATTCCACTTCAGCTAAATTGTCTGCTACAATACTCTGATCTTTTGCCAAATCTTTTTCATCCGTTAATCCTTCAATTTCCCCTGCCTTTTCTCTGCCCGAAATCATTTTATCTTCTGAAGATTTTAATTGACTCTCAGTTTTTCTCTGTTCGACAGTAGGTTCTTCTTTCTTTAAAGATTTTTGTTTTGATAATTCATCCTGCTTCTTTTCTAACTCTTCGTAATCAGCAACAGCAAAAACATCTTCGCGCACTCTTGGTTCAATAAGGAAAGGATTATCCATTTCTTCTGAATTTGTATCCATAACAAAAAATACTACCACAGCAACAGCCACTAAACCAAGCGAAGGAATTAACCTTGATGGCACAAAAATATTTTCCCAGAAACTTTTCTTTTCTTCTTTAGAAAATTTCTCTGATTAATTCTTCGCTTAAGATCAGATTCAAAGTTAGCGGGAGCTTTTACTTCCTTTAAGCCTTTTAATGCTTTGATCACATCTTCATATTTCTTTCCATCGTTTTCCATTTTTCACCTAACTCTTTATAAATGCCTTTCAGCAATTCCTGTAATTGTGCTCTTCCTCTGTTTATTCTTGATTTAACTGTTCCTTCATTCACTCCAAGTATTTCAGCAATCTCCTCATAACTCAATCCCTGAATATCTCTTAATATCACTGCTTCCCGATAAGTCTCTTTTACTTTGCCAAGTGCTTTTTGAATTATTTCATCTTTAATACCGCTGTCAGTAATCACATCCGGTCTGGAGCTTTCATCGGGCAGATCGTAAGTTGAATGATCTTCTCCATAATCATTAATTGAAAACAAATTTCTTCTTCGCTGTCGTCTGTATTCTGTTCTTGCCAGGTTACCTGCAATTGTGTAGACCCAAGTAGAAAATTTTGCCACTGAACTGTATGTATCTTTATACCTGTAAACTTTAATCATCGTTTCCTGAACAACATCTGCACAGTTTGCATAATCACCTAAAAATCTGAACACAAAATTCGTTAACGGATTTTTATATCTCTGGACAAGTATGTTAAAAGCGTCTTCCGTGTTGTTCTTCTGGAACTCAAGAATCAGCTCTTCATCCGAAAGTTCACGGAGCTTTATATCCATTAAGCTGCTTTTATACCTGTGTTAGTTGAAATTTGTTTCAAATTATACACTGTCAAATTAACCAAAAAGGATGTTTATCGAAAGATGAGCCTTTAATTATTGAAGAATTTCAGCGATTAGGAGTGTAATAATTGTCTTATCATCCGCAGTAGTAGTTTTTACAGACACATCAGCTTTCAGCAAAGATCGGAAAACTTCAACAAGCTTTTCATCGGAGAACAGTTTTCTCGCTTTAACATAGTTTGGATAATAGAAATGATGAGTTCCAACAATTCTCGCAGCTTCCTGCACGGGAGTATTCTTAGTCTGCAGTTCAGTGATTTTTGCAAGACCCGTAAAGTATCTCGTCAGCATTGTAATTATAAAAGTTGGTTCGGCTCCGTTATCAAGAAGATTATAAGCAACCGTAAGAGATTTCGATTTGTCTTTTAATCCAATCGCGTTCTGCAAATCAAAAATATTAAACTGTTTCAGTTCAGATGAAACCTGCTGAATGCTTTCGATTGTTATTTCTTTTTCCTTATTCAGAAACACACAAATTTTTTCAAGCTGGTCTTCAAGCATATTTCTGTTCTCACCGACAATATCAACCAAGACCTGGGCGTTTTCGTCAGAAAGTTTTTTCCCTTTTTCTTCCGCTAAGCTGATCAGCCAGTCGATCAGGTTTTTTCCTTTCAGCTCCTTCGCTTCAAACAGAAAATTGTTTTCAATAAGAGTTTTGAAAGGCTCGGTAGCCAGATTTGTAATTGAACCATTATGGAAAAAAGCTAGCACAGTAAATTCAGCAGGAGAAGCAGCGTATTCTTTCAAAGGTTTTTTATCCTTGATCTTTTCTGCTTCCCTAACGATAATTAATTTTTTCTCAGAACCAAAAGGAAATGAAGTCGCAAGTCCGAGGATATCACTGATTGATCTGTCTTCCGAGTAAATTGTTTCTTTATCAAATTCAGAGATAAGCAATGGTTTAAAAGCTTCTTCAAGAGTATGAAGTGTGAATGAAAGATTATAAGAGTCCTCACCAAAAAAATAATAAACGGGTTTAAACTTTCGTTTCTTTATTTCGGCTACTGCTTCAAGTATTGAGGGTGCTTTACTCTTTGCCATTTCCCTGTTTTATTTTTTCGTGTTTAAATGCTTTTCCTAGAAAGAATAATAATCCGCCCCAAACAATTCCTATGACGATTAAAGCTGTTATTATAGTAACCATTTTCATCTTAAACACTTCCCAATGAATTTTTCTCCAAAACTTTCCTCACAATAATTTTATTGATCAAGATGAAGATTGACAAAACTATTGTCCATTGAAATATTACCGTTCCGAAATTTTCTGCGTGAAATGGATTCCACCATTCTGTATCCCAGCCAATTGATGAAATAAGCCACCAGCTAATCAAAACAATGACCTGTATCGGGACTAGAATCCCGATTGCAAAATTATACCACTTACCAATCTTCACATCACTGCCATATCCATTAATTACTTCAGTGCGGAATTTATCAACACCATATCTAATAATTGAAAATGAAATAAATGCACCGCTCAAAATTAATCCAACTCCCCAAACCCAATCCTGGTTGACAAGAAATTTTAAATCAAGCGCTGAAGGAATTCCAAGAGTGAATCCAAGAATTGCAATAATAATAATTGCACGTGTTCTGTTGAATCCAAAATCAATCATCGTTCTTGTTGCCAGCTCCACCATCGATATCAACGAAGTGAATGCTGCGAAAAACAATGCGAGGAAAAAGCCGGAAGCAAAGAGAGTGTTAATTAAATTGCTCTCAGAAAGTTTGGTGAACAATAACGGCAGATAAATAAATGTTAAGCCGGTATTTGCCGGACCTGACTGCGATATCTGCTGCATCGCATCAGCAGAGCTAAGTGCAAATACAGTCGAGAAGATTGTGATTCCTGCAAGTAATGATACACTGTTATTTCCAAACCCAATGAGTGCAGCATTAAGTGAAATATCCTCTTTCTTTTTCATATAGATTGCATAAGCTAATATCAATCCCCAACCTGCACCAGTATCCCAGGCGTTTTGGGTAAGCGCATTAAGCCAGACTTTATAATCAAGTATTACATTGATATCAGGTGTGAAGAAATATTTTATCCCTTCAATTGCATTTGGAAGAGTGATAGCCCGAATGAAAAGAATCAATAGTATTACAAGCAATGATGGAACCATCAACTTGGTTATTTTCTCAATTCCTTTAGTAACACCCTTGAGTATGACGAGTGCTGCAAACAGAATTGCAATAAAATGGAAAAGTAGCGGTTGATAGCTTGTAGAAAATTCATTCCAGTAAGTTAAATGCTCAGAAGTGTTGAATAAATTTCCTGACGCTGCGGAGAAAAAATATCTGATGCACCAGCCGGTAACTACCGAGTAATAGAACATTATTGCTGTTGATACAAAGACCACCCATGCACCCATCCATGCATAATTTTTTCCAGCAACTTTTGTAAATGCACCAACAGGTCCCATCCGAGTCGATTTGCCTATTGCAAATTCAGCAATGATTAATGGAACCGACCAGATTAATAGAAATATTACCCACGGAATAAGAAAAGAACCGCCGCCGTTTTGTGCAACTACTCGTGAAAATCTCCATATGTTTCCGGTACCAACGGCGATTCCTAATGTTGCAATTATTAATGCCCAACGGGATGAAAAAAATTCTTGCCTGCCTTCAGGTTTACCTTCAGGTTGTTTCATTTTCATTTAAATAAAAAAACCGCATCATAAATGATGCGGCTACATGTAAATTATTTTTTTTCTCTTTTTTCTATTGTAACAGATTCCATCACAACATCTTTGAGAGGTTTGTCTCCAGGTTTGCTGGTCTGAACTTTACCAATTGCACTGACAACATCCATTCCTGCGATAACCTTTCCAAATACTGTATGTTTACCATCTAACCATGGTGTTGCAACAAGTGTAATGAAAAACTGGCTTCCGTTTGTATTTGGTCCGGCATTAGCCATTGACAAAATTCCCGGAACGTCGTGTTTCAGCGAAGGAACTATTTCGTCTGCAAATGGTTCGCCCCAGATGCTTTCGCCCCCTCTACCTGTCCCAGTAGGATCGCCGCCTTGAATCATAAAGTTTGCGATAACTCGATGAAAAATTATTCCGTTGTAATAACCTTGGTTTGCATGTTCAACAAAGTTTTCGACTGTTTTCGGTGTTTTATCAGCAAACAATTCAATTTCAATTTTACCCATGTTTGTGTTTATTACTGCAACTGCCATTTCGTTTCCTTCTAGTTTAAATTTTTCAGGTTTGATTTGTTCTGTCTTAATCGGCTGTTCCTTTGACTCAACCTTGTTAGTGTCCTGCCCGTTGCAAGCCCAGACAGTAAACATTGTTATAAGACCGATCATGATATGTTTCATTGTTTTTTCTCCATTATGGTTTAATGATGTTGTTTAATAATAAGATTAAAATAAAAACTCCCAAAGCTATTCTGTAATAGACAAAAAGGAATGTTGTATTCTTCTTTAAATATTTTAAAAGAAAATCAATAGCAAGATAACCACTTATTCCTGATACAATAGTTGCAACAATTATGTTAACCGCCATAGTTTGATCAATAAACTTCACGAGCTTCATACAACTGTAAAGCTCCGCTTGCAAGCACTGCCGGAACACTCAGTAAAAAAGAAAATCTTGCTGCGGCTTCACGATTTAATCCGACAAATAATCCTGCAGTAATTGTTGTCCCTGATCTTGATGAACCTGGAATAAGCGACAGCGCCTGTGCTGTTCCTATAATTATTGAATCAAAGATTGTAATATTTTCTAAATCTTTTCTGAACCTGGCAATTTTTTCTGCTAAAGCTAGAATCAGCGCCAGGATAATTAGGCTTGCTGCGATGACATATAGATTTTTTGTTAATGCACCTTCAATTGCATCTTTGAATGCTAAACCAATTATAACAACCGGAATAGTTCCGATAATTATCAGCCATCCGAGTTTTGAATTTATTTTTTGTTGAGAATACTTAACAGGTTTTACCAGATTATCATTGAACAAAATCTTTAATAATCGCAATCAGGTCTTTCCAGAAGTAAACGAGTACAGCAAGCAAAGTCCCAAGCTGAATTACTGCAATGAACGCAGTCCAATGCTCGGGATGTTCTTCCGAAATAAGATTCAACAACTTACCAGCAAGCGTTAAGTGACCGGTGCTGCTGATTGGTAGAAACTCCGATAAGCCTTGAATAATTCCAAGCAGAATTGCATCAAGTAAATTCAATTACTTACTCCAAATAAGTATGAAATGCCAAGCTTTACTCCAAGAGAAAATGTATCGAAGTTTACATTTTCACCTTTAACATTATTTACGAGTGTATTGCCATTACTATTTTCAGGTTCACCATTAATATCATACCTCAGATCTAAACCAAGATTTGCGTAGACATTTTCAGCCAATGCAGTATTTGCCTCAGCACGCAAGAGACCTCCGAAACCAATTGAACTGAAATTATCTTCTGTTCCCTGCCATTTTTTACTTTCTGTCACACTGACGAATCGTACGCCTGCACCGCCACCAAATTTAATATTGTAACCACTTCCTAAAAGTACATAGTATGCCATCACTGAAGGCAATACGGAATTGTAGGCAAGTTCATATTGTCCGAGACCAACATTTTCAGTGTAAGAATAAATCTGGTATGGAACTTCAATGCTTAGTTCAAAAGAGTTGCTCAGGAAAGTTCCAACTTCGCCGGTAAAGATAACAGCAGAGCTGAATGTGTTTAGCTCTCCACCTGAAGGAGCATAATTTTCATTTATATAATCCTGAACGGAAGGAAAGGTTAAAAAATTAATTCCCATTGTTCCCTTCAATTCAATTTGTGCTAAAGAGAAATCAGAAATTATTATCATTAAAAAGAATAATACTATTTTTTTCATAACTCCTCAGAATTTGTTTTAAAGATGTTTAGCAGGCTGATGTGTTGTTTATTAAGAACGAAATACATTACAATTGCAGTTATAATAAATAAAAAATAAGAGATGATATGTGTAAGAAATGCATAGGCCGCACTAATTGTTTCTCCAAATCCAAACAACAGAACAAGGGTGCTTATTGCAAGTGCATGGTATGAACCTGTTGCACCAGGAGTTGGAATTATTGTGCCTATTGCACTGATACTCATTAATATCCAGCCCATTGCAAAGGTTACATTGCTTCCAGACTGCATATCCAGCATAAAAAATCCAATATATGAACCGAAGGCATAAATAATCAGAAGTATTACTGAAGTGATAAAAGTAAGTGCATAATTTTTCGTTCCTTTGAGACTTGTAAATCCCTGTATTAACATCTCGAAAATGTAACCAAGCCGTTCTGCAAGCTTTTCAGAAAATTTCCCGATTAACTTTAACAAATAACCGTAAAATTTTTCCTTAAATTTTATAGATAAGTATATTATCACTAAGACCAAAGCTAAGATTATTGCAGAAATATATAGTGCTGCTTCCAGCCAGGGAAATGTTTCATAAAGGCTAGCACTCCAAATGAATGCAGATATCAATACTGCCGCACCTAAAGAAATAATATCAATAACTCTTTCAACTATGACCGTACCAAACATAGATGATCGCGAAAGATTCTCATACCTGCCAATCATAATTGCACGTGTAACTTCGCCAAGTTTAGGAGTAACACAGTTAACTCCATATCCAATCATTAAAGCACCAAAAAGATTCCACATTTTAGTATCTGGTTTTACTGAATGCAAAATGAACTTCCAGCGAAGTGTTCTGACATAGTGCCCAAGCATAATTGACAAAGCAAATATTATCACCCAGATTATTGATGCATGTGAAACTAATTCCATCACTTCGCCGAAGTTGACATCTGAGAAGGCAAGGTACAGGAATAGTACAGCAAGCCCAACCGAGATTAATAAGTTGATAATTCCTCTCAGCGCAGGTATTTTTTTTACATTATCTGAGATCAAGAACCTGGCTTCCTTCGGGTGGGGTAAATGAGAAATAACTGTCAGGTAAGTTTTTATTTAATTGATAATTTGATAAGATCAATCTGAATTATTCCTGTCGCAGGATCGTCAACCAATACTTTAGTTATAAGATTTTCAGAATTAATAAAAAGTTTAACGGAGCTAAAACTGATAGTATCATCTTGCGGAATTAACTCAAGAACTTTTTTACCTTCGGATTCAGAAGTGTTAAGTGCACAGTCTTCAGGATATTCAAAAATGATTTGACGAATTGATAGGATTTTGTTCCCCTCACTATCATAGTCAGTGATTATTACTTTGTCTTGTTTCTTGTTGTAGTTCCATGATGTTTCACCATCTGAAATAATCAGCATATTGTCAAATTCGAATCTCAAACGGTTCTCTTTCTTATAAAATACTTTACCCTTAAGATTAACATTACCATTTACAGATTGAATTATCTGTGCTGATAGATCAGTAATTGAATTAAACTTATCCTGAATGTTCTTTAAAACTGCGTTTGCATTTTCCTGAGCAATACCGGAGTTAATAAATGTTAAGAATAAAAATTGATGTCTAATATTATTCTGGTTATCATAATCTTTCCTTTATTAAAGTGATCTCAAAACAGTTTCAAGCTGCTCTTCATTTTCAACTAAAACCTGCCTTGCCTTGCTTCCGTCATTCGGTCCGACTATTCCTGCATCTTCAAGCTGATCAACAATTCTTGCGGCACGTGAATATCCTAATTTTAATTTTCTCTGCAAAAGGGAAACGGAGCCCTGTTGATGGCGAACAATTACCTTTGCTGCTTCCTCGAACATCGGGTCAAGATCAGCAGAGAACCCAGACGAGGAACTTTTTTTCTTGTCATATATAGAAGGCAAGTAATATGGCTTTGAATAAGCCGGCTGAGAATAAATATAGTTTGTTATGCTTTCAACTTCATCAGTAGAAATAAATGCATTCTGCATTCTGATTGGCTTTGGAGAACCTGTTGGAAGAAACAGCATATCACCTCTTCCAAGCAATTGTTCAGCACCGTTCATATCAAGAATTGTACGTGAGTCAATTTTTGTAGCAACCTGGTAAGCTATTCTAGAACTGAAGTTTGCTTTTATCAGTCCAGTAATAACGTTCACGGAAGGTCTTTGGGTTGCAAGCACCAAATGAATTCCAACTGCACGTGCAAGCTGAGCCAACCTTGTTATTGGTTCCTCAACATCTCTTCCGGCGGTTATCATCAAATCGGCAAGCTCGTCAATGATAACAATGAGATATGGCAGATGATGATGCTTGATTGATTCGGTATCGTGCGGTTTGGTTTTAGGAGTATCAACTTTCTTGTTGTAATCAACAATATTTCTTACCCCAGCCTTTGCAAGTCGATCGTATCTTCTTTCCATTTCAATCTCAACTGACTTGAGCATGAGCACAGCGTTCTGCGGCACGGTGATAATTTCCTCATCAATATCTGGTGAAACAGCAAGGTAGTGTCTTCTTAATTTATTATAAAAAGAAAGCTCGATCTTTTTTGGATCAACGAGAAGGAACTTTACATCTGCGGGAATTTTTGAATAGAGCAGACTGCTGATTATCATATTTATGCCAACACTTTTTCCCGAACCTGTTGAGCCAGCAATCAAAAGGTGGGGCATTAGAGATAGATCTGTCAGGTAAACATCGCCGCTAATGGTTTTGCCAAGCGATAATGGCAACTGCATTTTCGAATCCCGTACTTTACCAAGCACTGCACGTGCATTTACAATAGCAGCTTCCGCATTTGGTATCTCAACACCAATAGCACCTTTGCCGGGAATTGGCGCAATAATTCTAATGCCTCTTGCTGAAAGAGCCAAGGCAATGTCATTTTCCAGTCCAACAATTTTACTGATCTTAACTCCCGGTGCGGGAACAATTTCATAAAGAGTTACAACAGGACCAGGAGTAACAGATATATTCTGAATTTCAATATCAAAAAGTTTTAGTTTATCCTTAAGAAGTTCTGCATTCCTGGTTAATTCCTCTTCAGCTACTTTAATATCTTCTGCAGCAGAGGGTTGAAGCAAATCAAGTCCGGGAAGTTCATAATCCAAATTTTCTTCCCAGGGATCTGGAAGTTTTTTTTCTTCATCATCAATAAATTTTTCAGCAGGCAGCTCACCTGTTTTTTCCAGATCAACTTTTTTTCTATCACTGACGGATATTTCATCATCTTTCATCATTTCTGTGTCAGCTTTCCTGATGATCTGGATCTGAGTTTGTGATTCAGCTTCTTCTTCCATTAATTCTTCAGCAGTTAGATCATCCTCATCTACAACAACCGGTTTTTTCTTTTCTTTGCCAAGTTTCTTGATCTTTTCAAGATTTGAAGCATCTTCTTCTTCCTTCTTCACAATCTTAATTTTACTCTCAGCATCGGAAGCAAACATATTCTTTATAAAGTGAAATATGTTTTCAATTTTAACATCGAAAGCTAAAATCAGAACTGTGGCAGAGACAAAAAGAAGAAACAGAATACTCCCAGCAGTTCCAAGAAGACCGCCCAACCAACTGCCAAGATATTCACCAACATTTCCTCTGAGCTCTTTCGTGCCGGGTAGAAAATCCAGACCAGCTTTAAGCACTCCGAAAAAAGATGCAAAAGTAAGTCCAATGATTAACAAAAAGTTTGTTGTGTGAATAAGAGTTTTAAAGGTAAAGTTTTTGAAAAAAGAAATTCCCCACAAAAACAAAATTGCGGGAAATACAAGTGAGAAATAACCAATTGTTGATTTAATAAAGAAATAAGAAAAATGCGCCCCGATAATACCAAGCCAGTTGTGAGAATTAACTCCGGAGAAAACAGAGTTTTCAAGAAGGACTTCATCTTTCCTGCTGTAAGAAACAATACATAGTAAAAGGAAAACCGAGAAGAGTGTAAGAAAAATACCGGCAATTCTTTTCTTCTTTTCAGATGAGAAGCTGAAATAATTCTTATTGGAATTATTCTTTTTGCCGTTTAGATTTCTTTTTTTAACAGCCATTCTTAAAGTTATTTACTTTAATACTTTTAATACATTCTCTGTAAAATAAGGAATCACTTCCGTGCTGTCGAGTTCAGCACAAGCCTTCAAATCTTCTTTGAAATCATTATTAATAAGAAGCTGACCGTGATCTGTCTTACATAACATCTTAAAAATATCTTTTCCGAAAGATTTAAATAAAGCTAAAGCGCTTGTTGAAGCATCAGTCAGTTCAGTTTTTTTAGCTCCCGCAATCAACTCACTAATGAGCATGCCTGCACAGACAGAATCTTCAAGACTGAAAAAATTATTATTGCCTGAACAAAGTATAATAACATCCTCATTCAATTTTTTAAGATGTTTAGCGAGTGCCTTCAAATTATTAAAAGAACAAATAAAAAGATTAGCAGAATACTTTGCTTTGACAATCGCACGGGAGCCATTAGTAGAATAAAAAACTATCGATTTACCGGAAACGATTTCTTTTGTATACTCCGATGGTGAATTCCCTAGAGCAAATCCTTCGATTTTTTTAGTGTTACGCTCTCCACCAAGAAGAGTCTGTCCGCCAAAAATCCCGCCGGAAACTTTTACAGCGAATTCAACTGTGCCGACAGGAACTACTTCCTTAGCACCATTTGTAAGTGCAGTAATTACCGTGCACGAAGCACGTAAAACATCAATTACAACAGTAGTTTTGCCTGTAAAGAAAAGTTCATCTGCTTGAACGGGTGAAAATAGAACGTCGAGTTTCATTTTATTTTTTACTTTTTAACAAATGGAAGCTTAGTAACTTCTGCAGGAAATTCTTTGTCTCTTATTTTGAATGCCACATTGCTGCCCGGTGAGTTGAACGGTTTATCAACATATCCAAGTGCAATAGGTTTTTCCAGAACAGGACTAACTGTGCCGCTTGTAATGTTACCAACTTTTCTTCCTTCTGAGGTTATCTCATAACCGTGCCTTGGAAAAGTTTTTTCATCTGAAATCATTGCAACAAGTTTTCTGCCGGGTCCTTCTTGTTTCATTTTTAAGATTGCATCCTTGCCTATGAAATTGCCTTTATCAGTTTTTGTAATCCATCCAAGCGCGGCTTCTATTGGATTTGTTGTTTGATCAATATCATTTCCATATAAGACAATATCCCATTTCAAGTCGAAGCGAATCACGTGCAGCAAGTCCAACAGGTTGAATATCAAATTCTTTTCCTGCTTTGAATATTTCTTCCCAAACTTTTTCAGCTTGAGATACGTCACCTGTGAAATACAATTCGTAACCGAGTTCGCCTGTGTATCCTGTTCGGGAAATTATCATATCTATTCCAGCAACTTTTCCTTTGGTAAAATGGTAGTATTCAAGCTCGGGCATATTTGGAACCAATTTCTTTAAAACTTCACCTGAGTTTGGTCCCTGGACAGCGAGCAAAGAATAATCATCGCTGCGGTTATTTAATGTCACGCCAAACTTGTTGTTCTCTTTCATCCAGTTAAAATCTTTTTCAATATTAGAAGCATTTATAACAAGTAAAAATTCGTTATCAGATATTTTGTAAACGAGAAGATCATCAACTATTCCGCCATCAGGATAGCACATTGCAGAATACTGAACTCTTCCCGGAAAAAGTTTTGATGCATCGTTTATTGTTATATGCTGAACAAAATCGAGCGCTTTATCTCCCGTAACAAATACTTCGCCCATATGAGAAACATCGAACACACCAACTGAATTACGAACAGCTTTATGCTCAGCAATTATAGAAGAATATTGTATAGGCATTTCATATCCAGCAAACTCAACCAGTTTTGCTCCAAGTTTTTTATGAATGCCATTGAATGTAGTTTTTTTCATTTAGTCGCCCCATTGAAATAGTTATTGTAAGAATCTTTAGTTTACTTTTTAAGTTTTTTCCAATCGCTAAGAAATTTTTCCAGCCCGATATCTGTCAGAGGATGATTGAACATCTTTTTAATAACATCGAATGGAATCGTACAAACATCAGCACCGATTAACGCAGATTCTACAACGTGCAGCGGATGTCTTACGCTGGCAACCAGAACCTGAGTTTTATAATTATAATTTCTGTAAATCTGAACTATCTGCGAAATCAAATCCATTCCGCTTGTGCTTATGTCATCAAGTCTTCCAACAAAAGGACTAATATAAGTTGCACCTGCTTTGGCAGCCAAGATTGCCTGATTTGGCGAAAAGCAGAGAGTAACGTTTACTTTAATTCCTTCACTTGTGAGTGTTTTACAAGCTTTCAATCCTTCTTTTATTAGAGGAATTTTCACAACAATATTCTTATGAATTGATGCAAGATCTCTTCCTTCTTTAACAATTCCATCGTAATCTGTGGATATAACTTCAGCACTTACAGGTCCGTCAACAATTTTAAGGATTTCATCAAGAAGTTTTCTAAAATCTTTTCCTTCTTTAGAAACAAGAGAAGGATTTGTTGTTACGCCGTCAAGAATACCAAGAGCAGCCGCTTCTTTAATTTCGTCAATGTTGGCTGTATCTATAAAAAATTTCATGGTGTTGCTCCAATTTCAGATTATTAGATAATTAAAACTAATCAAATTCTTGGGTTAAATCATGCCCTGTTTTAGCTGAATAAAATTCAAAAGTATCAGCTGACAAGCTTGCGTCTTCCCTTAAAGTAATTTTTACAAGATACTTAAGTTGAAGCTTGAATAAAGACTTAATCTTTCCTTCTCTGATTTTTGCAATGGTTGAAGGATGAGATTTTATAATGATACTTCTCTCACGGGATTTTCTTCTGAATTTTTTCAACCAGCTTTCTAGATCGTAAACAAGATGTGAACTTTTTGTCAGCAAACCTGTGCCGTGACATTCGGGACAAACTTCTTTTATTGCCTGAACAATGTTTTGCCTAATTCGCTGCCTTGTAATTTGAATCAAGCCAAAATCAGACATAGGAAGCACAGATACCTTAGCTCTGTCTTTTCTGAATTCTTTCTTCAATTCATCATAAACTTTTTTCCGGTTCTTATCATCTTCCAGATCAATAAAATCTATCACAATAATTCCGCCGATATCACGAAGTCGTAATTGCCGTGCTATTTCCCGGGATGCTTCAAGATCAGTTTTCAGTGAATTCGATTCCTGATCTTTGCTCTTTGCATATTTTCCGCTATTCACATCAATCACAACCATAGCTTCAGTATGTTCAATGATCAGATAACCCCCACTGGGAAGAGAGACTTTTCTTCCCATCAAAGTTTTAATCTGCTCGTCAACTTTAAAATGTGTTGAATATGCCGTATGTGGATTTGTAAAGCTCAACTTTTTCAGCAATTGCTGGTTGAACAAATTCAAGATAATTTTTTATTTCCTTGTGAAGCTTTTTTGAATCAACAAATATTTTTGAAATGTCGGAATTAAAAAGATCGCGGATAACACTTACTGTAGTATTCAAATCCTGATAAACAAGAGAAGGAGGATTTTGGGATTTAGCTTCTTTTTCAATCCGTTCCCAGGTTTTCATAAGATTCTTCAAATCATCCTTTAAAATCTCCTCATCCTGTTTCTGTGCAACGGTTCTAATTATTAATCCGTAATTCTCGGGAACGATTTGTCTTGCAATGTGCCGAAGTCTTTTACGCTCTTTGAAGTCGTATATCTTTTTTGAAATGCCAACTTTGTTATCATAAGGAAGAAGCACACAGAATCTGCCCGGAAGAGAAACTGATGAAGTTACACGCACACCTTTATTGCTTACGGGTTCTTTAATAATCTGGATGAGAATTTCCTGACCTTTTTTCAGGGTTGGAATTTGTGGTTCGGTTCTCTTCGATTCAGTTTTGGTTGGAGTGGAAGTACTTCCATTAACTTCTTCATCTTCGTCAACATCGGTATCTTCATCACCAAGCATATCCTGGAGCTGCTGCGTGCGTTCACCAATATCTGAAAAATGAAGAAATGCATCGTGCTTCATTCCAATGTCGATGAATGCAGCACGAATTCCAGGAAGAACTCTTGCAATTCTTCCTAGATATATGTCCCCCACCATTCGGCGGTTTTCAGGATAGTCTACAAAAAAGTCGGCTAAGTTTCCATCTTCCGTAATGGCAACACGTGTTTGCGAGGAAGTGGAGTTGATTATAATTTCTTTTACCATTTGGTACAAACTCACTTAATGAAATAAAATATTTCATTGAAAATCTTTTAAAAAACAAAAAGCCCTTCTGCGGATTTCTTGGCTCTGCCCAAAACATAAAACCGAGCAATAGCAAAATCAGATTGAAGAAAAATATTTCAATTTGCATAATGAGCTTTTCGACTAAAATTAATTACGAAAAATTCTTTTAATGAATAATATTTAGAGACAGTCTAACTCTCAGGATGTTTTTCCTGTTTGCTGCCTTCTTATTTTAATAATTCTTTCCTGCTGAGAGAAAGTTTACCGTTTTCAATCTTAATAAGCTTAACAGTTACTTTATCTCCAACTTTGAAGTAATCGCTTACTTTCTCAACTCTTTTATTGTCTATCTGGGAAATATGAAGGAGTCCTTCCTTTCCCGGGATAATCTCAACAAACGCACCAAAATCCATTAACTTGGTAATTACGCCTTCATACACTTCTCCGATTTCAGGAGTAGCAGTCATCTTCTTGATATATTCTTTACACTTTACCGCATTCTCTTTATTCGGTGAGGCAATATTAACAGTTCCATCTTCCTCAATATTAATCTCAACACCGAAGAGGCGCTGCATACCTTGAATTGTTTTTCCGCCCGGACCAATTACCAATCCGATCTGATCCTGTTCTACTTTCATAGAAATTAATCTTGGTGCAAATTCAGAAAGCTGTTCACGCGGTTTACCTAATGACTGATCCATAATTCCAAGTATATGAAGTCTGCCTTCACGTGCCTGCTGCAATGCTTTTTCCATTATCTCAAAAGAGATTCCCTGAATTTTAATGTCCATCTGGAAAGCAGTTATTCCATCAGCAGTGCCGGCCACTTTGAAATCCATATCACCAAGATGATCTTCGTTGCCAAGTATATCGGAAAGAATGGCAAACCTCTCACCTTCTTTCACCAATCCCATTGCAATACCAGCTACGCTTTTACTGATTCCAATTCCTGCATCCATCATCGCGAGAGAACCTGCACAAACAGTCGCCATTGAAGATGAACCATTAGATTCAAGTATATCAGAAATAACTCGTACGGTATAAGGAAATATTTCTTCACCGGGGAAGACCATCTTTAAAGCTCTTTCAGCAAGGTTGCCGTGCCCGATTTCTCTTCTGCCAACACCTGACATTCTTCCAACTTCCCCAACACTAAAGGGTGGAAAGTTATAGTGAAGCATAAATCTTTTTGTGTACTCCTCGCGTAGACCATCAATAATCTGCTCATCGTTTTTTGTTCCGAGAGTAACAGTAGTTAAGCTTTGAGTTTCACCTCTGGTGAATAAAGCCGAGCCATGGGTTCTTGGCAAAACTCCCAGTTCAATAGTAATTGGTCTAACTTGAGTAGTGTTTCTTCCATCTAGGCGAATTCCTTCTGTAAGAATTCTTTCCCTCATTAATTCTTTTTCAAGATCATGCAGAATTGAAGCAATAACTTTTTCCTGCTCTGGAAATCTTTCTGCAAGCGCTGATACAACTTCTTCCTGAAGTTGTATATTTTTTGCCGCTCTTTCTTCTTTTGTAAGAACTGAGTGTACAATATCTCTAAATTTTTCGCCAGCTAGTTCGAGTACTTCTTTTTTAAGTTCTAAATCAACTGCTTTTGTTTTGATATCCCACTTATGTTTTCCGGCTTCACTTCTGAGATCATTTTGAAGCTGAACAAGCTTTTTAATTTCAGCCTGTGCAAATCTTAGAGCACTAAGAAGTTCATCTTCACTTACCTCTTTAGATTCGCCTTCGACCATAATAATTGAATCACTGGTTCCGGCAACAACTAGTTCAAGATCACTTTGTTCGATTTCTGAATGAGTTGGGTTTACAATTAACTGCCCATTGATTCTTCCAACACGAACTTCTGCGATCGGTCCATCAAAGGGAATATCAGAAATTGCTAATGCAGCCGAAGCTCCAATTGCGCTGAGAACATCTGCATCGTTCTGACCGTCGTAGGACAGAACAAAGGCTATGATCTGTGTTTCGTTCATAAAATTTTCAGGGAACAAAGGTCTGATTGGCCGGTCAATCAATCTCGAGCTGAGAATTTCTTTTTCAGTAGGTCTGCCTTCCCGTTTTATAAATCCGCCAGGAAATTTTCCGGCAGCAGATGTCTTTTCCCTGTATTCAACTTGCAGAGGAAAGAAATCCTGATCTTCTTTGACTTCTGTTGATGCAACTGCAGTAACAAGAACCATTGTATCGCCGTAGCGAACCATAACAGAACCGTTAGCCTGTCTTGCATATCTTCCCGTTTCAATCGAAAATACTTTACCACCTATTTCGACTTCTTTTTTAACTATCATTTCAATTTCCTTACTTTCTTATGTTCAATTCTTTAATTATCGCTCTATATCTCTCGATATCTTTTTTCGTTAGATAATCAAGGAGCCTTCTTCTTTTACCAACCATCATCATCAATCCTCTTCTTGAGTGATGATCTTTAGCATGAGCATTGAAATGCTCGGTCAGATCGTTAATTCTCTTTGTAAGAAGAGCGATCTGAACTTCAGTTTTGCCTGAGTCTTTTTCGTTTCCGCCGTATTTTTTTATGATCTCAGCTTTTTCGTCTTTTGTCATTTTATTTAATCCTTATTATTAGTTATTCGATATAATCCCAGAAGCTATTCACTTAAAGGCGGATAAACCGGGATTAATTAATTAGTTTACTTAAAATTACTTTTCCTATCTCTTCGTCTTTTTTCATTTGAATGATTAACTCATCCACCGAATTAAATTTTTCTTCATCTCTGATTTTTTGAACCATATTCACCTGCATAATTTTATCATATATATCCCTATCAAAATCAAAGATGTAAAATTCGGGAATCACATCTCCATCTATATGAAATGTAGGTCTGCTTCCGAGACTTAACAAACCAAAATGCGTTTCATTTTCAACTATACATTCAGCTGCATAAATTCCCTTTGCAGGGATCAGCTTATCTGCGTTTCCGGTTGAGAGATTAGCTGTTGGGAAACCAAGTTTTCTTCCTCTGCCATCACCTCTCACAATCTTCCCTTTGAATGTGTAGTTTCTGCCAAGCATCTTTCCTGCTTTAAGAACATCACCGGCAAGCAGTGCATGCCTTATCTTTGTACTGCTTACTGTTTCACCCTCAACAGAAAATTCAGGAATCAGTGTAACAGCAAAATTAAATTTCTTTCCCAAATTCTGCAGCAGCTCAAAGTTTCCGTCTCTTTCTTTTCCAAAATGATGATCGTGACCGATAACAATTTCCTTCAAACCGATGCCATCAACAAGATATTTTTTAACAAACTCTTCCGGACTCTGTTTGGAAAATTCTGTTGTAAAATTGATTACAAATAAATTTTCCAGACCAAGTTGTGCTAAAATTATTTCTTTCTCTTCAAGAGTGCTTAAAATTTTAACATCATTTCTGCCGGGAATAATTTTCCTTGGATGTGGATCAAATGTAATCAGGAAACTTCTTCCACCAGATTGCCTGGATTTTTGAATAACAGTATCCACAATCTGCTGGTGTCCGAGGTGAAGCCCATCAAATGTGCCGAGCGTAATTACGCTCTTTTCATCCCGTTGAATTTCCGTTAAATCCTTTATTATCTTCATCTTAAATAGCTTTTTCAAAAGGGTGTAAATTTATATTAATCAGTTCCGAAATAAAAGTTATGAAGTCATATTTGATTACAAAACCATCCATCGTCAGGAAGCGGATACATTAAAAATTTGCGAAGATAACTGATCAATTTTTATTGCTTCGTCAACGCGAAATTCACCTATTTCAGTCCTTCTTAATTCAATAAAATTCCGCCGCTATTTAGTTTTTTTCCAAAGTCATCGGCAATAACTCTTATAAAAGTTCCTTTCGAGCAAGTGATTGTGAAATGAATATCAGGCAGATCAATTTTTTCAATTTCAAATTTCTCTATGAAAACTTTCCTGGGTTGACGTTCAATCGTTTTTCCTTTTCGTGCAAGATTATAAAGTTTTTTTCCGTTAATCTTAATGCAGAATACATCGGAGGTATTTGTTCAATTTCACCTAAAAAGCTATCACGCACTTCAAGAATTTTTTTCTCATCCAGATCATTTGGCAAAGGAAGTTCTGTACATTCAGTTTCAGTATCCATCGAAGGAGACATTAAACCTAATCTGATAATTCCTGAGTATGTTTTATTTAGATTTATAAAACGATCCATCTCTTTAGTTTTTTTTCCGGTACAAACAATCATCAAACCGCTCGCTTTAGGATCCAGTGTTCCTGAATGACCGACCTTCTTCACACCTGTAATTTTTCTAATCTTGCTTACAACCTGGAAAGAAGTAGGACCGGAAGGTTTATCAATCAGAATTATTTCACCCTCTGAGAAATCCGCATCGGAAAGATTAAGCGTTTGATTGGTTATTATTCTTTTTGTGAATTTCATTAATCAATCCTTCGATCTTTTCAACGTAATCGAGTGTGTCATCAATAAAAAATTTCAGCTCGGGCACAAATTTAATTCTTATCCTATGAGCAAGTTCGCTTCTGATATGCCCAAGCCGCTGGTTAATCTTATTAAGAACAAAATCTCTTCTTTCCTTTTGAAGAACCGAGAGGTAAATTTTTGCAATCTTTAAATCAGCACTTACTTTAACGTCTGTTACAGTAATAAAACCAAGATCATCACCGTGCAGCTTGTGCAGAAGTATGTAACTTATTTGTTCCTTAATTAAATGTTCAACTTTATCAACTCTGTGCGAAGACATGATTTATGCGCTGTATTATTAGAATGAAAATTTTTTAAGATAATGTTTTCTTTGTTTCAATTAACTTATAAGCTTCAATTATATCACTCACTTTAACATCGTTATAATTTGCGATATTCAATCCACACTCATAACCGGCATCAACCTCGCGAACATCATCTTTAAATCGCTTTAGTGTTCCTATATCACCTTCGTAAATTACGATCCCCTCTCTGATCAAACGAATTTTATTGCTTCGTGCAATTTTTCCTTCAAGGACATAGCAGCCTGCGACTGTTCCAAATTTTGGTACTTTGAATATGTCTCTAACTTCAAGTGTGGCTGTTACTTCTTCAGAAATAATCGGAGATAACAATCCTTCTAAAGCAGATTTTACTTCGTTGATTGCATTATAAATTACACTGTAAAGCCGAATATCAACAAGCTGTTTTTCAGCTAGCTTTCTTGCATTAAGATTTGGTCTGACATGAAATCCTATAATGATTGCTCTTGAAGCATCAGCAAGAAGAACATCACTTTCGGATATTCCTCCAACTCCTTTATGTATTACGTTAATTTTGACTTCTTCAGTTGATAGCTTTAACAATGAATCAGCAAGGGCTTCTACAGATCCGTCAACATCTCCTTTAACAATTAAAGGAAGTTCTTTAACTCCACCAATGCTAATCTGTTTAGCAACTTCATCAAGTGTAAGATGATGAATTTGCTTTTGATCCTGTTCACGTTTTAATTGCTGTCTCTTTATTCCAATATCTCTTGCAACTCTTTCCGATTCCACAACAACAAAGGAATCACCTGCCTGCGGAGGACCTTCAAAACCAAGAACCATCACCGGTGTTGCTGGCGGAGCTTCAACTACTTTATTTCCTCTTTCATCAAACATCGCACGAACTTTACCCTGGTATATTCCCGCTATAAATGGATCACCAATTTTCAAAGTGCCTTTCTGAACTAAAATTGTTCCGGTTATTCCCTTTCCTTTATCAAGTTCAGATTCAACCACAACACCACGAGCCAATCTATCCGGATTAGCTTTAAGATCCAGAATTTCTGCTTCAAGTACAATCTTTTCCAAAAGCTGATCTACTTTTGTTCCAAGCTTTGCTGAAATTTCCACGGATTGATATTTACCACCCCATTCTTCAACAAGAATGTTTCTGTCTGCAAGCTGCTGCTTTAATCTTTCAGGATTAGCACCCGGTTTATCTATTTTATTAATCGCAACAACGATTGGAACACCTGCTGCCTGTGCATGATTAATAGCTTCTATCGTCTGAGGCATTACTGCATCATCCGCTGCAACAACAAGCACCACAATATCTGTTAGTTGAGCACCACGAGCACGCATTGCAGTAAATGCTTCGTGACCGGGAGTATCAAGAAAAGTTATTGAGCGTCCATTATCAAGGATAACTTTGTATGCACCAATGTGCTGAGTAATTCCACCGGACTCACCTGCGACAACATTAGTTCTTCTTATATAATCGAGAAGAGAAGTTTTTCCATGATCAACGTGACCCATTATTGTAACAACCGGCGGACGGAATTGTAATTCTTCGAGGTCGTCATCAGAATCCTCCACAGCATCAGATGTATATTCTTCCTGAAGCTCAATATCAAATTCAAATTCATCCGCGACCAATGTAATGGTTTCAACATCCAGTCTCTGATTAATAGAAACCATCAAACCGAGCTCAATACACTTTGTAATAACATCGCTCACAGGAACATTCATAAGATTTGCCAGCTCGCTGACGGATATATACTCATTCACTTTTAATAACTTGCCGGCAATTGTTTTCTCTTCGAGTTTTTTCTCCTCCAGCGCTTCTCTCTCTCTTCTTTTTCTTTTCCTTGCACTCGCACGACCCGGCGCAGATGCATCATCCATGCTCATCAGGGTTTTTCTAATGGCTTCCTTTACCTCCCGCTCATCCACTTCAAAGCGTCTGACTCGTTTCTTCTTTTTGGCTTCCGGTGTCTCTTCTACAACACCTGTGGCTTTTTTCTTTCTTACTCTTGGCTTACGTTTCTTTTTAGCAGCCTCTTCCTTTTCACCCTCCGCTTTGGTTCCATCAACTTTCGTTGGCTCTGCCTTCTTCTTTTCATCAAGATCCATCCTGCCGATTACTTTTAATCCTTTAGGTTTTGGAACTCTGCTTTCCTTTTCCTTATCATCTTTTGTTTCTGAAACTGATTCAACGCTTTCTGATGCCTTCTCACCCTGAAGCGGCTGAACCTGTTTTTCAGATTCTATATGAGCAACTTCTTCAACTGCCTTTTCGGTTGCTTTTAAAATTGATTCGGGTTCAACAGACTCTGCTGCCGGAAAGGTTTCCTGCACTTCAATCTCTTTGCCATCTTCCTTAGCATCCTTAATAGCTCTTTCAGCACGTTTCTTATGAAACTCAGCTAATTTTTTATAATGATGTTCAGCTTTTTCGATTTCTTTTTTATAATTCGCATTTATAGCTGCAATCATATCATCTTCAAGCAGAGACATATGGTTCTTTACCTTAAAACCTTTGCTATTCAGAAACTCAACAAGAGAATCAGCAGAAAGATTATACTCGGTAGCGAGCTTGTAAATTCTGGTCTTTTTTTCTTTAGTATCAGCCATAAATGTAGTTGGGTGTTATTATTCCTCTTCTTCAAATTGAGCTTTAAGAAGTTCAATTATTCCGTTTGCTTTTTCCGTATCAAAGCCTTCTATTTCCATAAGTTTCTCAGCACCGGCAGTTAATACTTCCAATGCCGTATCATAGCGATTATTGATTAATACATTATAAACTTCCTCGCCAAGTTCCTCCTTCAAATCTATAAGCTCAATATCTTCATCATATTCTTCAAAAGCTTTTTCTTCGCGTAGTACATCTATTTCAAAACCAGTCAGTTTCATTGCAAGACGAATATTCACACCGTTTCTTCCAACAATTAATGATACCTGATCAGAGTCTGCAGATACGGTTGCTTTCTTAGCTTCTTCATCAACTTCAACCTGCTTAATTTTTGCCGGAGCCAGCGATCTCTGGATATATAATGTCGGGTCATCAGTGAAATTCACTACGTCTATATTTTCATTACTCAACTCTCTTACTATCGCATGAATTCTTACCCCTTTCATACCGACACATGCACCAACCGCATCAATACGTGAATCCTGCGATTCAACGGCTATTTTTGCTCTTTCACCGGGTTCGCGTGCAATCGCTTTTATTTCAATAATTCCATCATAAATTTCAGGTATTTCAATTTCAAATAATCTTCTTAAAAACATATTATCTGCTCTGGAAACTATTATCTGCGGACCGCTTCCTGTTTTCCTTACCTCTTTAACAATTGCTCTGATAGTTTCACCCTTCTTGTATTTTTCATATGGGATCTGCTCATCGCGCGGAAGCATCAATTCATTTTTGTTATGATTGATAAGAACATCATTCTTCCTGATCTGATAAATATCACCGACAACTATTTCACCAACAAGTTCTTTATACTCATTATATATAATATCTTTTTCCAGCTCCCTGATTTTTTGATTAAGGAGTTGCTTTGCGAGCGTTATTAACCTTCTGCCAAGTGAAAGAAGTTGAATCTTTTCAACGTAGTCTTCACCAACCTCAAGTTGATCTTCGTTTCCTTTTCGATTAACTTCCTCAATGCTTATCTGCGTACCGGGGTCAGTTACTTCATCAACTATTTGTCTTTCCAGATACATTTCAATATCGCCGCGGTCCGTATTAAAAACAACATCGCATCGTGCTTCTTCGCCGTATTTCTTCCTTACTAAAAGAGTAAATACCTCTTCAAGAATGCCTGCAAGCACATCTTTATCAATGCCTTTCATTTTTACTATATCGGCGAAAGATTCAACTATTTCGCGATTCATTTAAGTAGATCTCCTTTAATTAAAACTTACTAATACTTTTGCTTTTATAATGTCCGGAAATTTTATTTTTATTTCTTTGTTTGATTGAAAAGTCAGAACTTCATCTTCAATTGAAACCAGCTTTCCTTTGAATGTAGATGACAGAGCCGGATGCATTAAATTCAATTTCAAATAATCTATTTAAATGTTTCGGATATTGCTTCAAATAGATTAACGGTCTGTCCACTCCCGGTGAAGATACATCCAGACGATAGGATTTTAGTAACTCCTTCTCATCAATCTGTTTGCTTATTTCCCTGCTGACCAATGCACATTCGTCAGCGGAAATATTTATTTCACCATCAATGAAGACTTCTATCACTCTGCTGGATTCTGAGCCACGAACGATCAAATCAATAAGAAAAAGATTGTTCTGTTCAGCGATTTGCTGAGCAATTTCACGGATATTTTCAAAATTCTGATTCATACAAACAAAAATCGCCCAAAAAGGGCGAATAAGGACACTCAAAGATACGTTTATTTATCCAATTACCAAAGCAACTTTAATTTACACCCTATTTCATTGGAGTCTTATTAGAAGATGTTATTTTTTTCTGCCGTTTTCTTCTGAATTCCTGATTCTTGCTTCTTTTTCTTTCTCTCATAATTGCTGCTGAAAATTAACCCGATAACTAAACCCAGGATAAAAATCACCACAATCATAACTATTAATGGTGCCTGAACAGACCAAAACAAGAACTTAAGTTCGGTGGTAATGGTGTTTTGAGAAGCAATGATAGCAACCAATAAGAAGAGAATTGAAATAACAATTATTTTCAGACGCATGGTAACCTCATTAAATAAAATTTAGTTGTATAAATATAGACAATTATTCATTGTCACTTTATAGTGCGGATAAAAAAGAGATGCATCTTTCTTAGTATCTGTTTTACCCATAAAAGATGTCATCTCTAAAAAAAAAGGCGACTCATCTGAATCGCCTTCAAATTATATGTAGCACAGATTATTAATCTGTGCTACTGAAATGAATTTTTTACTTCATCAATAACATTTTCTTCGTTTCAACAAAAGTTCCATTTTGTCCGCTTGCTTTCAATTGATAAACATAAGTACCTGATGGCAAGATTGCTCGCATCAAAATTAAAACGATGATAACCGGCATCAAGTGTCTGGTTAACAAGACTGGCAACAAGTTCTCCAATAACGCTGTAAACTTGAATCGAAACGTTGCTTGTCTGCGGAATTGAAAACTCAATTGTTGTCGATGGATTGAACGGGTTCGGATAGTTCTGCAGAAGTGCAAAATTCTTTGGTGCACCCACTTCTGCAAAAACTTCATTGCTGTATTCAATAGTTCCGTCAAAATCAATTTGTTTCAGTCTATAGCTGTAAGAACCCATCGAAAGATTCACATCAGTGAAAGAGTAGCTTTTTCTTTCTGTGGTAGTTCCAAATCCAGGTACAAAACCAACTTCTTTCCATCTTTCATCAAGAGGAGTTTTTCTTTCAATAGAAAATCCGGAGTTGTTTGTCTCGGTAGCGGTAGACCAATTCAATGTAACAGAGTTTTCATTTGCACTTGCAGTGAAGGATGAGAGTTCAACAGGTATCATTGATAAAGCAAGTAAGTAAGCCTGATAAGCATCTATTCTTCCTGCACCATATCTATTATCTTTTCCCGGGTCACCCTTTTCAACAGCCGTTGTTTGAAGAATCATACTCACCTCCGAAACCGTGAGATTAGGATTTACAGATAAAAGTAATGCGGCGGTTCCGCCAACATGTGGCGTTGCACCCGAAGTACCACTAAAGCCACCATACCCCGTTCCGTTAATTGTTGATGTAGTACCATTTCCAGGAGCTGAGACATCCGGCTTTATTAAACCTATCGAACCGGGTAAAGTTTCATATGGATAATCCTGGTAAGCCAAAGGCATTGGATAAGGATAGCTTGGATGATTTATTTGTAAATCCTCCCAGGTCGACGGACCCCAAGGTGAACTGCTGGCAATTATATCGGTTTGAGCAACTACATTTCCTACTCCAATAACTGAACTCACTCCGCCTACCAATGTTTGATCAGGATGAATCCAAGATGTCGGTGTGTTTCCAGGGGCAGATATGTTAAACGGGATGCCAGTTGTATTGCCATCATTGCTGGTTGAATTTGTATGAACAACCCCAGCAGCAAGTTCAAAATCATTTATCTGCCTGAACATTGGATAATTTGGCTGAGGATTGAAATACCATTTATAACTTAAAGAACTTGTAATAATATCTACACCCATAGCAACAGCATATTGCTGGGCAAGCCAGTACTGAGATTCACCATTAGGTCGTAATGGTAAAATTTTTGCTTTTGGAGCAACACCTGTTTGTGTTCCATTTGTACCATCTCCGCAAACAATACCCGAAGTTGATGTTCCGTGAGAACTACTTGAGTTATAAACGTTGTTATCACCACTCTGAAAATCCCATCCAATAAAATCATCAATATAGCTGTTGCCATCATTATCAATACCGTTAACATCACCGGGATCAAAAACCCAGGCAGAACCATTCCATTCCAAAGTATGTCCATCGTTATCAGCGTCTTCACCAAGATTGTTATAGATATTATGAATCAAATCTGGATGGTCCCAATCACAGCCATCGTCAAGGTTACCAACTAATACTCCCTGTCCGCTGTCTCCAGCTGCCCAAACTGCTGGTGCATTAATTAAAATCAGGCCTGCCTGTGGAGGAGGAGGATTATCAGTTGGATTGGGCGGATAATATGTCTGCACATCTTCTGTTGGATCAGTTAACAGGCTTTCATCAAATACAGGATCAAATCTTATCTCTGCTATTTCATCAAAATTTTCTGCGAGATAATAAATTACTTCCGGCACAGCAGAGAAAACTATCGTGTTTGCTGCCCAGAGAATATCAATTTTACTTACAAGATTTTGCTGCTTCGCACTTTCAAGGTAATTGCGAACATCCTGTTGTTTTACATTTGCGTATTCTCTTAATATTCTTACAACTTCCTGCTGCCTTTCTTTCTTTGAAAGAAATGCAGTCTGCTGTTTCAAATCATCTAAAGAATATTGATCACGCAGGGTGGCATAAACATCTATCATTTCAGTGCTGGCAGCATCAAGCAAAACTACCTGAAGGTAAGGATTAATTGTTGAGTTACCAGACTGAGCTTTGCTTTCAATTGTGAAGACAAGAACGACTGATAGAAGACAAAGTAACGTAAATATTTTTTTCATTATTCGGCCTCTCATTTTTTTTGAGTTAGGAATTATGTTTTCAAAAATAAAATTGCTTATTTTTTTCTGTAATATCAACCCCTGAACAAAATTTTATTCCTGATTTTTTGAGAAAAATCACTTTTTAAGTATTGATAGTAGAATAAATTCGGTTTACGGAGTTAATTAATAAGGACAGACTTAATTGGTAAGGGTGGAGATAGCAGGCTCAACTACAGTTCTAATTGAAAAATTGAGCCCGGTTTTGAAATTAATTATTAAGCAGTATTTTATTTATGCTTTGAGTTTGCGACTCGACTTTCGATTTTTCTTCTTTACTTAAATCAAGCTTTGCTATATCCATATATTCGCCAAGTGCTTCTTCATATAATCCTTTTTCATAAAGAATATCTGCAAAGAAAATCCTGTAAGAAGAGATCTGTTTTGAGTCAGGGTATTTTCTATAAGTTTCTTTAGCAAACACCACGGATGATTCTTTCAATCCGTTTTTAGCAAGCTGCATTGCGCCGTTTAACCTCTTTATACCAAAATCATCTGTTTTCGCTTCTAAGTTTTTTCCCTGTCCTTCTTTATCTCCATACGTGGCTGTACTGCTGGATTTATTTTTCCCGTTTGTCCTGGGTGCATTAATCATATCCTCCATTGCAAGTGCAAGAAGTAATTCATCAGTGCTCATTGTTTTTATGCTCGCTAAAGAAAGGGCAGATAATTCTTCGAGAGTAATAATGCTTCCAGTTCCTTTAATCTGAACGGAAGATTTTGCTCCTGTAGAAACAAAATCATCCAAACGTCAAGCTTGTGCCTTCTTTGACTTCGGCCCATACTTCTGATGTGCCTGACTGATATTTTACACTTCCTTTAACATTTGTTGCTTTAAAGTCCTGTGCGGCAATTGAAGCAACAAGTAAAAGCAAAATCAAAAAGGTTTTTCCTACATAGCCTGCCTTGGCGGCAGACAGGCGGAATTTCATTTCATTCAACATTTTAAATTCTCCTGATTAATAAACATCAATTATTTCAACTTTACCGGCAGCTAATCCTAAATTGTTAACTGCTTCGCGGTTAAACTTTTCAACACCAACATTCCATGCTTCATCAAAGTCAGTTAGTGAAGTTGTTTCAATAGGAATCCAGATTTCATCTTTCCCCTGTTCATTTTTCCTGATAAAATATTTAGAATCATTATTAGTAATAAATTTTGCCTGAGATGAAGCTAACTGGGTGTTAACCAAAATATTTACGTGCCTGATTTCACCATCTTCTTTATAATCAACTAAAGCAGTTTGAATGCCTACGCTTTCGAGAAGAGAAGAATAAGCAACACTTAAATCATCACAATCTCCGCCTTTCAATTCAATAGTTTGTTTTGGGAACTGAACATACTCAGCAGTAGCTCTAGGGTCTGAAGCATAAACTAAACTTTTTACAAAATCATTGAATAAAATTTTCGATTTATAAAAAACCGATATTGCAGAAGGTATAGTATCGAGGACTGATTTATTATTGCTTAAAACGCTCTTAGCATAGTTCATAGAAAAATCAATATCCCTCATAATAAAATACCTGAGGTTGGCAACATTCCCGTCCCAGCTGTTTAAACTATTAATTAATGCAGCTTTCTGAAGTTGAGCATCCGGCTCTGTAGATGAGGCAGTAACATAAAAATCAGCATAAGATAGAGTTGCTTTTTCAATAACATATTTATCGGGAATGATGAGATAAAAAGGAACCGTCACTGTATCCCCGGGCGCAACCATCTGCGGAGGCGACTGTATTTTGTCATCAGTTATCCCCTCTATCTCAACTGAAGGAATTACGCTAACCGATTTATCAGAAATATTCACAACCCTTCCATAAGCAAAAGGCTGCTCAATATATTTGTCATAAAATGTTGGATAGATATCCCTGACTATCTCAACATCAATTAACTCAACTTGCTTCTCAGGTGTGCTGCTAATATTAAGCGCCATACTGAGCACAATTTTATCAAAGCTGTACCTGTTATTAATTATGTTGTTAATTCCTTCTTCATAAAACTTTGAGAAGCTTGCATTAGTATTTCTCTCAGAAAAATATTTAACACCGCTGAGAAGAATTTCAAAAAGATCGGTTCTGTATCCAACAGCAGGCACAACACCGGCAATGTATGGTTCCTGGTAGTAATCGTGAAATGCAGTTAAGCCATACGTGAATCCTTTTGTGTAACCGGTAGCGCTTACCTGGAAAGAGTTTGAAGTCTCGTACAACAGATGAAAATTAAAAAAATCTGCGGGCATATAGCTTGCCATCAGAAGAGCACCTCTCTTCTGATCCATTTCAAATCCCTGGAATTCCTCAATAGTTAAGTCATCCTTAATATTAATGAGATTAATTGACGAAACTCTGAATTGAAAATTTTTGTTCAGGATATAATCAAATCCCAGATCAACATTCCACAGGTTAACTTTTTCACCTATGGTCTCGCGAACAAGGTAGAGTGTATCTCCAAAAACCGGTTTGATAATCTCTTGATTAAAATCTTGACTGAAAAAACGTACCGCTAAACCTGCATTAAACTGTTCATCAAATTTGTATGAATAACCAAGTCCAAAAAGTTCTTTGTAATTATAATTTGCTTCGAGTGATTGTGTTGTTGTATCATTAATTATTATTGATTCACCGGTTGCAAACAGAAATTCTTTCTGATAGCCCGGTGTGAATCTGGCTGACAGAGAATGGTTGCCAAGCTTTTTAGCCAGAGCAAGAAGATAAAGACTGGAATTGACTACTGCCTGGAAAATTCGGCACCATACTGAAGAGATATTCCCCAATCCTTAATTCCAAAGTAGTTTGATGAATTACTTTCGTAGTTATAGAACGGGATCGTAACCGATTCCTGCAGTCCCCAATATCCTGCTAAACCGAAAGAACTCTGCGGTAATATTTTTAAGTTCAAAGCCATCACTGATAATAAAATTAAAAATATTTTTCTCAAGGAATATCTATAACTATACTGTGAATACTTTGTGATGAAACCAGAAGATCATTGTTCCCGTTATCATGATAGCCTTCATAGCTTCGGACAAATGTTACAACTATCTTCTCAAAATTATCGAGCGGAAGTTCGTTCAATAATCTGCCCGGGAATCTTTACCTCCCCATCATCTGTGTTTTAAATCTGTAAACCGGAATTGAAAATTTCTGTCCAGGCCGTATAAAACCAATTATAATTGCAACTCTTCTTTCTCCTCATTGCATTCCATTGCAGTAATGCTCTCAAATTTCTATTCACTTTTACTTCCTTCAAGAATTACATTTCCGTTTATTTCTGATGGTGTAGGAATATTAAATGAAATATTTTCCCCCGGCAAGAAGGGATCAAATTCAAAACTCACATTAGAATTATAATTAAAGTAAAATGGATCGGGAAAACCGCCAAATATATTATAAAGCAGATATTTATTCCCAACCAGAGTAACCTTTGGAATTCCATCATCTCTATATCTGATTTTATAAGGATCTATCTGCGCTTCCAATCCATTAAACTTAATTGTTCCCGGAGTAATAGTTTGATATGCCAGCAGTCTTCCATTTGAATATCTGATAGGTTTTGATTTATCAAAAAACATTGCCTGGGCAAGAGAGAATTCGTTGGTTCTGTTTTCAGTAGTGATTTTAATCCCGCTTACCGAAATGAGGTTAGTAACGCCTGTTAAATCCTGTGTAATTCCCGATGTATCGGCACCGCTGGTATAATACGGATTATCAAGATCTTTATTAAGCAGTTCAACTTCGAGTTCATCATTTGTATCGTCAATAAGCTGAGTTGGTGCCGGCTTATCACAGCTAACCAGGATGAATACACTTGCTGAAATAATCAAATATGTTAAAAGTTTTTTCATTGCAGTTAAAAATTATGTTTGTAAATCTTCATTATCAATTCTATAATCAATAAAAATATCTTCCCTCTTAAATAAATCTCCCCCTCCCGCGTTAAAAAGGAGGGGGATGTGGAGAGGACGTGTGCAGGGAAGCTCAATTCCTCTTAATCAAATTATTGATGAACAAAATATGGTATGCCCCAGGATTCTGATTCAACTGGTGTAGCATCGTCTAATATTACCCGCTTCGGTAATGCATTAATAATTGCGTGATAAAATCCTGGCCACTGATGTGTAACGAATGTCTGCTCATAAACTTTATCCCAGCCATTGCCATTCGGTGTTAAGGAAACCAGGTCGAATAATTTCTTAACTCTGTGCTTAATCCATCTGTTGGCTCCCCAGGTAAGAGAAACGAAATCATCTTCTTCAAATGCACTATATAGTTCAACTCTGATTGTAACGGAATCTCCTTTTCCAAGGAAAGGTATATTATGCCACCATCCCCAGCCTCTTCTGAGATAATAATTATTTGGAGAATCTATTGATAACGTGTCACCGTTTGGTAAAAATATTGTTGTTTTTGTTATGTCAATGTTTGGACTTTGTGTTCCACCTTCGGGAAGTGAAATTGCTGCGAGAATCCAATTTCTTCTTGGGTACGGCGTATTGTCAATTTTCTTGAAGATCAAATTGCGTGTTACAATGGCAGTGAATGATTTCTTAATAGCAGTATCCGGCTCAGTTGCATTGGAGTCGTATGATGCAGCAATAAGTAATAATCCTTCAAATGTTTTAGTAAGAGTTCCATAAGCAATAGTATCCTGGAAATCAATGCTCAGGGTTCTGTTTACCAGTCTCATTTTCTGCCCAACTTTGAAAGGATATATCGCAGTATTTACTTTTCCGAGGAAATCCATTACGCCTTCTTCATCATAATTGTAATCGAAAGAAGTAAGCGAAGAATCCTCATCAACAATTTTTTCTAAAGCAGCTTTATCCGTAGTTGGCTCATTATCACTTGGGTCTACTACCATTTCATCCTGGCAGCGAACAAATAATGCTAACATGCATTAATGCAAAGAATGCCAGAATGTAGCGGGAAAGGTTGCTTTGTTTTTTCATTTCAGAACTCCTTAAAAATGATTAGTAAATGATTATTTATTTTCCCAGTTCCTCTCATTATCTGGACTTATATATCAAACAATTATGCCAATAAAGGTTTCATTTCTTAACTCATTGATTTTTAAGGAATTACTAAAAGTCAGGGCTGGATCGATACGCATGGAAAACAGTGAGGAATGCATGAATTCCCATCTTCATGCAGACTTATTAAGTTTAAAATTCTGTTTTTTACCTGAGTGGGAAAAGAAAAAGGCGACCTTCCGATCGCCTTTCAAATTTTTATAGATAAGATTTTATATGTTCAACATATTTAGCAGCACCACCCGGTTGATAACCGGTCTGAGCGACAAGCTTGCCTTGACCGTCAATTAACAAAATGGTTGGGAATCCCTGAATGCCATATTTTTGTGCAAGCTTATTATTGTATTCTTTTGTTGCCTGAGTTTGCTCAATGTCCTTGGGGAAATCAAGCATAACCAGAACTAAATTATCCTTTGCATAAGTTTCAAAATCTTTTTGCTGAAATACTTCAGAACTTAGTCTCTTACACCAGATACACCAGTCACTGCCGGTAAAGTTAACAAGCACGGCTTTGTTTTCTTTCTTCGCCTGTTCGATAGCTTTTTCAAGATTACTGTTCCAGTCAAGATTGCCGGATGAAGATTGGCCATTATTACACGAAGTAAATAAAAATACTAATAAAACTAAAAAGGCTGATATCTGTTTCAAATTAGGTCTCCTGTTTTTTGGGTGATCTAAAAAATTTTAATTCGTGACTATTTGATACAAAAAATAATAATAAGTTTCAAAGCTCATAGCTCCGAATTAGTGTAATTATTCTTCCTCTACTTCAATTTTTTCAATTTCCTTCGGTTTGGGAGGACGCTCATAAAGTTGGGTAAGTCCGAAGTAATGTTTGGCAAGATTTTCATCGATTTGATCCCAGGTAAATCTCCACGCCCAATTACCGCCGGTTGTGCTCGGGAAATTCATTCGGGCTTCGGTGCTAAGTTTCAGAATATCCTGCAACGGAATAATGACAATGTTCGCTACCGATGCATAAGCAACCCGGATCAATTCAGATAAAATATCATCTCCGAAATAATTCAGATAAACCTGTGTGTGTTCATAAATATCATTTTTACCTTTATTTAATTTTTCTTTTTCGAAATAAGCACGGGTTGTGTCGTTATCGTGTGTACCGGTATAAACAACACAATTCGGAACAAAATTATGCGGCAAAAATTTGGTTTCCATCTTAGTGCCGAAAGCAAACTGCAGAACTTTCATTCCCGGAAATCCAAACTGATCCCGTAATGCTTCAACCGGCGGAGTTATAACGCCAAGATCTTCTGCAAGAATTGGAAGCTCACCTAAATATTTATTTAAAGTGCTGAATAGTTTTTCACCCGGTGCTTTAGTCCATTTTCCTTTCTGAGCGGTTTTTTCGCCACCGGGAATTTTCCAATAAGCTTCAAACCCACGGAAGTGATCTATTCTAACAATATCGACAAGTTCAAATAGACTTGAAAATCTTTTCCTCCACCAGAGAAAATCATCCTTCTCCATTTCATCCCATTTATAAAGAGGATTTCCCCAAAGCTGACCGGTTTTGCTGAAATAATCCGGCGGAACACCGGCAACAAAAGTTAGCTTTCCTTCAGCATCAACTGTGAAAAGCTCTTTGTTTGCCCAAAGATCGGAGCTGTCATAAGCAATAAAGATGGGCATGTCGCCGATAATCTTTATTCCTCTTTCATTTGCATATTCTTTCAGCGATTTCCATTGCCTGAAGAAACTAAACTGAACAAACTTTTGATATTGTATTTCATCACTTAGTTTTTTCTCCCATTCAGCTAAAACTTTTTTGTCTCTTTGAATTAGCCCCTTCTCCCAACTGCTCCAAACTGCACCACCGTGATGATCTTTACAAGCCATAAACAAAGTAAAATCAACCAGCCATTCTTTATGAGCTTCGCAAAATTTATTAAAATCTTTGTCGAGTCCATTTGAATTATTTTTAAAGTTGATATAAGCTTTTTTAAGAATTGATTTTTTATAATCAATTGCCTGTCCGTAGTCTATTTTTTTCGGATCAGACTGTGGAGGATTTTTTAAATTCTCTTCTGATAAAAATCCATCTTCTTTTAATTTTTCCGGACTGATTAACAATGGATTACCAGCAAATGCAGAAAAACATTGATAAGGTGAATCACCATAGCCTGTAGGACCAAGTGGAAAAGTTTGCCACAAAGTTTGTCCGGCTTCTTTTAAGAAATCAACAAACTTGTAAGCCTCATTGCCAAGATCACCAATACCGAATTTACCGGGAAGAGATGTCGGATGAAGAAGAATACCAGCACTGCGTTCGAATTGCATATACTATCCTTAGAATTTTTAAGCGTAAAAATAGTGAAAAAGAATTTGGGTTAGGTCTGAATTATTATCGGATTTAAAATAAAAAAGCAGCACCGAGGCACTGCTTTTGCTAAGAAAAAAAATTTATTGACTATTTAAGTCCGAATAAAAGTCCAACCATAACACTAACATAATCGGAAGAACCGCCTTCAGAAGCAATACTATTATATCTTGCATTTAAATCAAGGTTCATATTATTTCCAATTTGATATAAGAATCCAGCACCAGCACCCCAGCCAAAATAGCTGTCGGATGATGAATAGTCAACGCCCATGAATTCATAATTAAAATTTGTAAAATGCATTCCAAGTTCTGCAGCTATATAGGGATTGAATTTTTCTTTACCGAATAAATATTTGGCGCCAACCATAACAGGGATTGAGCTGAAAGTATAATCAGCTTCTTTACCACTCCAGGTTAAATAACCTGCAGAAAGAGTTACGTCAGCATTCGGGCTTACGCGATAGGCAAAAAGTGCATTACCGCCAAAACCCATATCGTAGCCATCAGCAAAATCTCCCATAGGGAGCGCTATGCCAGCATTAAACCCAAGAGCCATTTTGCCCTGAGCATTAATAAATCCTGCAACCAGAAAAACCACCAAGAGAACTGAAAGAATTTTTTTCATTTTAGATCCTTTATTGTTAGAAATTAAATTATTTAAAAAGCTGGCCAAATCTACAGTAATTACTATCAATTCCGCAAGTTCAACCTCTCAAATTGATCAACAAAATTGCAAGCATATTAGCTGGATCACAAACTCCAACTTTTAGTTGTAAAATGTTGTAAAAAAACTTAATAGCACTACACTTTTAAATTTATTTGAACCCCCTAAGTTTTTATCCGGAGAAAAACATAAATACGACTAATCAAAAAATAAATTAGTGCATTACAAAAAAAGGCTGCCCTATTAAGACAGCCTTCTAAATGTCACTAGTTCTAATAAAATTAGAAACCTAGTTGAATACCAGCACTAAAACCCAAATTACTGAATGGAATGAATCTTGGTCCGCTACTATTCTCATCATCTGAAGTCCATTTATCTTCAAGTTTGATTACTTCTGTATTTCCATCTGGGTCAGTTACTTCTACTTCATCTGGCTTCCAATTAAAGCTAACAAAATCAATTTCTGCGTTTATACTTATTTGGTCACTAATAGGAATAAGAATTCCCGCAGCGCCGGTTAAACCAAAATCAACACCTCCTTTAAAAACACCCTTAGCATTATTACCCTCGTTATCAGAAATTTCATATTCTGTTGCTGGCAGTGCTACCAGTAAACCTAACTTCATAAAAGGCTTCACATTATTCAGCGGAACGTTTATAACCAAACTAGGTGCAAAGCCAAAAAATGAACCGGTAATGGTATTCTTTGCAGTATAGCTGGAAACGGCTTGCAAAGTTTCTTCAAACTCTACTGGCAATTTATAAATCAGGTCCAATTCACCAGCCAGGTATGAAGAAAAATTATAGCCTAAGGCTCCCGAAATACTTACTCCCTTACCGAAGGTCCCAACAACTGCTTCGTAGTTATAAACTCCAGAGTTAGAGATTATAGTATTGATACCAATGGTAACTGAATTGAAATCCACATTATAACCAGCACCAAGCTTAACATAAATTTGAGAAAAAGTTGATCCGGTTGAAAGGAAGAGAATGAAGAGAATGTAAAGCAAAGTAACATTTTTCATATTTGCCTCCGGTTTGTGGGTAATAAATTAATTAAAAGTACCGATCAAACTTATAGAAACTCCTTTCTAATAAACAAGTTAGCACTGTAAGAAGGTTAATAATCGGCCACAAAACTTCTAAGAAAAGCTAAAGATAGGGGGAGGAGGTAAAAAGAAAACTCCGCACCTGTTGATGGTGCGGAGTGAAAGACATTATCTATTTAAGTGAGAATCCGAAATAAACATTAAAATTTATGACACTGTTTTTTACATCAGCTTCTTCTTCAGAGTCATCTAATGTTGATAAGCCTAAAATATACCTAACATCAAATCCCAATTCATTCGTGCCAACTGGAAAACCTAACCCACCACCGAAGGCGAGACCGAATTCTGTTGATTTAAAATCTTCTACATCTTGCTCTTCTGATTGACCATCTGCTTCAGCTTTAGCTTTGGCAGTAGTATTAAATCCCACGAATGGACCAGCAAAAATTGCTGGATTGATTGAAGAATTTGTAATCGGAATAAGCAGCTTCAATAATAAAGGGACTTCAATGTAATCGAAAGAATAAGTTACATCTATCGTTCCGCCTTCATAATCAAATTTATCCGTTGCCCCCTTCATTGAGTAATAGGCTTCGGGCTGAATGGCAAACATATCGCTGAATTTATACATAAAAAAAACACCCCCGGCAAAACCAGTCTTTGAATCAGTATCTTCTATATCATCACCACTTAAGTTGGCCAAATTTAGTCCGGCCTTTGGACCTATCTGCATTTGAGCCAGCGATAATGAAGTAAAGGCTGCAATAATGAAAAAAATCGTAAAAAGCTTTTTCATTTCTCTTCTCCTAAATTGTGTGTAATAAATTATTTAGAGTAACCATTCAAACCTAATAAAAAAAGCTTTTTATTACCATAGAAATTAAAAATTTTGGTTTGAACGATTGAATTACCAAACCCACCTTTGATATTTAACTTTTCGATTATTACATTTAACTAAAGATTACAACTTAAACTGTAAAAGTTTAGGTGGTATGCTTAATTTAAATTGAAATCAAAAACAACTCGGAAAGGATTAAGCAATGAAAACATACGTCATGCTCACAAAACTCTCACCCGAATCATCAAAGCAGATGAAAGACCGTGCAAAACTCGGAAGGCATTGGCTGGACCAGGTTAAGCATAAATGTCCCGAGGTAAAATTTATTGCACATTATGCTCTGCTGGGTCATTACGATTTTCTCGATATCTATGAGGCACCGGATGAAGAGACTGCTGCGAAAGTATCAATGATCAGTTTATCGAATGGTGCATTTCAGGCTGAGAGTTTAGCTGCAATTCCTTACAAAAGATTTTTGGAATTAGCTGACGAAATTTCCTAAGTTTAAAATCTTTCTCTTACTCCTAATCTTACTCTTAATCATATTTTCAGATAAAGAGCAAGAGAAAGATTACGATTAAGAAGGAACAGATATAAATAAAAAATAATTTTCAAGGAGGTTGTTATGCCGTCAAAAAAACTAAAATCATTCCTGGATGAGAATAAAATTAAATATGTCTCTATCCAGCACTCATCTGCTTATACAGCACAGGAGATTGCTGCAATTGCTCACATTCCCGGTAAAGATCTTGCCAAAACAGTTATCATAAAAATCGATGGGAAAATGGCGATGGCTGTTTTGCCTGCTTCATTTAAGGTTAGCTTCGACAATTTAAAAGATACTCTTGGAGTAAAAGAGGTTCGACTTGCTTATGAGCAGGAATTCATAGATAAGTTTCCTGATTGCGAAGTTGGTGCTATGCCGCCATTTGGAAATATTTATGGAATGGAAGTCTTTGTGGCTGAAAGTCTTGCTGAAGATGAAGAAATCGCGTTTAACGCCTGCAGTCATACAGAGATTAATAAAGATGAGTTTCAGTGATTTTGAAAAGCTGGTAAAACCAAAACGAATAAAGTTTTCTGTTCCAACTAAAATTTGATTTCACTAATTCTTTTGTGAATTTAAAATTTAGAGTGGGGTGTTTAACAGACTCCCTTTAAGGTATTCTACAATCTCCTCAATTGTATCGAACGATTTAACCGCAGTTGCATTTCTTCCTTCGAGTTTCATTTGCTCATTCATTTCCGATACAATCGTCTTCCAAATAGATGAATGGCATAATACCGGTTTAGAATTTATCAATCCTTTATTGGAATATTCCCAGGCTGCGGCTAACTCAAGTAAGGTGCCGGTTCCTCCCTGCAGAACAACAAAAGCATCACCCAACTCTATGAGTTTATTTATCCTTTCGAATAATGTATCACACACAATTTCTTTTGTAACGTACTTATTTGTTCGTCCTCCCCACAGGTTAACGGTTACACCAATCGCTTCACCGCCGCCTTCAACTGCACCCCTGGATGCCGCTTCCATTATGCCATTGAAGCCACCTGTGCAAATATCAAAACCATTTAAGGCAAGTTTTTTTCCGAGGTTAAATGCGGTGAGATATTGTTCTTCATTATCGGTCGGTTTCGAACTACCGAATATGGTTATAATCTTTTTCATACTAAAAAAATATATATATTCTTAGGAAATATAAGCAATAAAAAATCCGTAGACTTTTTCAGACTACGGATTCAATAAGTAAAATAAATAATTAGATTACTTGGCGTTTGAGCCACGAAGAGTTGCAGTAATCTCTATTTCGTCAGCAACCTTTTGTCCGACAACCATATTTTCAACTTCAAAGTCAGAAAGTGCAATATTGAATTTTGCCTGAACACCTAAGAGATCGCCTGGTGCATATTGTTTAGTTTGTTCACTGGCATCAAGATAAGTCAACGTAACATCTGCAACTGTTTCTTTTGTTACACCGTGAACTGTAAAGTCTCCAGTTACTTTTGCTTCAAGCTTATTATCTGCGGCAACTTTAACATCTCCAACTTTCTTTATTAAAAAAGAAATTTCGGGGAATTTCTCTGCGTTTAGCCAGTTATCACTTCTGAGATGTTCATCTCTTAAATCAATTGCAGTTTTAATTGATGCAACTGAAATAATAATTGAACCTTTCATTTTTTTTACGTCAGCTACATCAAGAGTAACCTTACCTTTAACATCGTTTGAAATCCCGGTAATATCCTCAAGAGGTGTTGTACTGAAAAATTTAACCTGGTTTCGCTTATCTTCGAAGTTGAAGGTCTGCTCGCCTGTAGCTTTAACTTTAAAGCCCTGAGCGAATGATATAGATACTGCAGCAAGCAGCAAGATGAATGTTTTGATTATTGTATTCATTTTTTCTCCTTTGTTTTTTTTGATTTGAAAATAAAAAATAAAATCGTTGATATAAATACTACTGCACCAGAAAACACTGCAGTATGTGGCAGAAGACCAAGAATGAATTTTTCCTGATATTCTTTTTGGGGTTCTAAACCTAAAGCCTTATCAAGCTCTGTCATTTCTTTCTCCACCCAAATTCCATCCTTGGATAAAATTTCGCCACCACTAGCAAACCACCAAATTAAAGCTGCTGCTAAAAGAACTAATGCTGTGATAATGACATATTTTTGTTTACTGTTCATAAAAAAACCTCAATGGTTTAAATAATTATTTATCTAATTTTAAACTCATAAATTTGATGCTGTCAAGACTTTATAGTTTCAATTAGAAGATTTGGAGACCACAGACTTAACTTAACTATTCTATGACACAACATTTAACCTTAAAATTCAATATAAATCGTATCATTAAGACATAAACAAATAATGACTGAAAAAAGTTTCGATATATTAGTGATCGGGGGAGGAATAATCGGGACAGCCACAGCACTTTCTCTTCAAAAAAGCTCAAAATTAAACATTTTATTGATTGAGACTGAAAAAAAACTTGCATTCCACCAAACAGGAAATAACAGCGGGGTAATACATTCGGGTCTTTATTACAAACCTGGCTCGCTTAAGGCGAAGAACTGTGCTGAGGGAAGAGAAATGCTTTATAAGTTTTGTGCAGAGAATAATATTCCTTACGAGATGTGCGGAAAAATTGTAGTTGCCACCAACGAATCCGAGTTGAACGCTTTGGATGAATTATATAATAGAGGTGTCGTTAATGGTCTAACCGGGATTAAAAAACTTAGTGCTGAAGAAATCAGAAATTATGAGCCACACTCAACCGGAATAGCTGGAATATTTGTTCCTCAAACAGGTATTGTTGATTACTCGATAGTTACAGATGCTTATGCCAAATTATTTTTAGATGGTGGAGGATATCTTGAAACAAAATGTAAATTCCTGTCGCTAAAAAATTCTGACGGTGAACTTATTGCCGTTACAACCAAAGGAGAATTTAAAACCAAATTTCTTGTCAACTGCGGAGGATTATATTGCGACAGAATTGCAAAACTATGCGGAGTCAATCCCGGTTTGCAGATTATTCCATTCAGAGGAGAATATTATAAACTGAAAAAAGAAAAAGAACATTTAGTTAAGAATTTGATTTACCCTGTCCCCGATCCTCGTTTTCCATTTCTTGGAGTTCATTTTACACGAATGATGAAAGGCGGAGTTGAAGCAGGACCAAACGCTGTGCTTGCATTCAAAAGAGAAGGTTACACTAAAAAAGATTTTTCTGTTTCTGATCTATCACAAATGTTTTTTTATTCCGGATTCTGGAAGATGGCTTCAAAATATTATAGAATGGGCTTTGGTGAATTTTATCGTTCATTCAGCAAGAAGGCTTTTGTAAGTGCATTACAAAAATTAATTCCTGAAATTCAGGAAGCTGATATTGAACCCGGTGGTGCAGGTGTGCGCGCACAAGCTTTGGAACCGGACGGAAAACTTGTGGATGATTTCAGAATTGTTGAAGCTAAAAGAATGGTTCATGTTCTGAATGCGCCTTCCCCTGCTGCAACAGCTTCATTAAGCATAGGTAGAACTATTTCAGATCTTGTCAAAAAGAAATTTGAAAAAGAGGTTAAGAGTTAACAATGGATATTATATCAGTCCTTGATAACATAACTTCAAATAAAAACCTCATTTCAATTAAGAAAAATGTTTCTGAGCTTTTAAACGATGTTGATAGTCAGAAAGAAAAAATTATCAGCTATAGCCTCAATGGCAATGATCAATCAATCAGAAAAGAACTTCTTCTCAAAGAGCTGCAGCAGATTCTTGACACAAAGACAATTGAAAGAACGAAGTATTATCTAAACAGATTGATTAAAAGTTTATCGGTTCAAAAAGAGGGAAAGATTAACGATCTGAATTTAAACCGATGGAAAGAATATGATGATATTCTCACCGATAGCCTGTGGGTATTTGATAAACGAGATACTTCGGGCGTTCATAAAGCAGATTATTGGGGAAATTTTATTCCGCAAATCCCGAATCAGTTTTTAAGAAGATACACCAAAAAAGGAGAATGGGTTCTTGATCCCTTTCTCGGCAGCGGAACAACTTTAATCGAATGTAAAAGACTCGGCAGAAATGGCATTGGGATAGAATTGAATGAGAAGGTTGCAAAAGCAACTGAAGAAAACTTAAAGAAAGAAAACAATCCTTTCAAAGTCACAACAAAAGTAATCCGGGGAGACAGTGGAACTATTGATTACAAGTCAGCATTGAAAAAAAATAAAATCAACTCATTCCAGTTTATGATTATGCATCCACCATACTGGGATATAATTAAGTTCAGCAATGACATAAATGATCTCTCAAATGCAAAATCAACACAGGATTTTTTGGAGATGTTCAAACAGGTTGTAGATAAAGCCTATCCGCTTCTTGATAAAGGAAGATATTGTGCAGTTGTTATTGGGGATAAATATTCATCAGGAGAATGGATTCCGCTGGGATTTTATGTTATGGAGGAAATGATGAAGAAAGGCTTTAAGTTGAAATCAACCATCATAAAAAACTTCGATCAGACAACAGCAAAAAGAAATCAGAAGGAACTTTGGCGGTACAGAGCTCTCGCAGGTGGGTTTTATATTTTCAAACACGAATATATTTTTTTATTTCAAAAATAAAGTGAGAGATAAATGAAGAAAGTAATCTTTTTATCAATCTTATCTATTTGTATGCTAACAGTTAGCTGCTCATCCGGCAACAATAAAGCTGATCCCCGTATCCATGATATTTGGGCTCTCGAATCCATTGAGGGAGTCACATATTCAAGGAATGAAGACCAGAATCTACATCCTACTATGGAAATTTTTCTGGCCGAAGAAAGGTTCCTGCGGTAACACAGGTTGTAATAATATGAACGGAAAGGTGAATGTTGAAGGCGAAAAAATATCGTTTTCAGATATTACAACAACAAAAATGTTCTGTGCAGATGTTGATGAAACAAGTTTTCTTACTGCTCTCAAGAAAGCAGACAGCTATAAAATTGAAAAGATGAAGCTTTACTTATTTGATGATGAGAAGGAAATTCTTGTCTTTAGAAAAATTGATTGACATAATATAAATGGACGCTGAACTTGTAAACATCGAAAAGGAATTAAAGAAAAGACTTAGCCTACCCTTACAAATGGGGAAGAAAGCAGAATGATGAATACGACAAGCTTACAAATTTTGTTTATAGAATTCCTTCTTTTGAAGAAGTTCTTAAAGAAACGGAGAGCAGGTTCAGAAAAGACAAAGAACATCAAAACATTGCTAACTATGCTTTGAACCGATGGTACAACTTCTGGTCAGCACAGGCAGTTGAGAAAATATTTCTGCTCATTGCCAAATGTAAAACCTGCTCTGGATGAAAAAGACAGGCTGGTTGATTTCACAATTGATGGTGTTACTTTCGATCACAAGACATCAATCTTTCCTAAAAATTTTCCCTATCCAATTGATGAGGCAATCAAGAAAACTGATGAATTAATTCTCTGGCTTTATAAGCATCAATCGCAGCAACAAAGAAAACACCTGAAGAACAGACTATTCATTGTTCTCTATTCTTCTGACGGTGAGCATTGGAAACTTAAAGCTGAAATTTCCTGGCTGAAAGAAAGAATTGAAAAGTATATGCAGTGGATTCAATCCACACTATCTACTAAAATTTCTCTTGAAGAAAATCAGGAAACACTCGCAGATGTAATTTGGGCAATTAAGTAATTACAATGATTAAATTTCTTCCACTAGGCGGTGCAGGCGAAATTGGAGCGAACTGTTACTACCTGAACATTAATGATATAGGAATTATCCTCGATTGCGGAATGCATCCGCAGAAAACAGGATTGGACTCCCTTCCGAAGTTTGATTTGATTGAAGATAAGCCGACCGATTATGTTTTAATCTCACATGCTCACCAGGACCATCTGAATGCTCTTCCATTTCTAATAAAAAAATTTCCTCACTTGAAAATAATTACAACTCCTCAGACGAGAGCAGTTGCAGAGTTAACTCTTCACAACGCGATATCAATATTGAAAAGACAGGTGAATGAAAGTGAGTTTGAGATTTATTCGCGAGATGAAGTTGATCTTCTTATAAAATCAATCAACTATAAATCATACAATGAAAAATTCACTCTCAATTCTCTGAACAGTAGTGCAAAGATTGAAGCTGAGTTTTTTGATGCCGGACATATTATTGGTTCAGCAGGAATTCTTTTAACAGTTAATGAAATAAAAATATTTTTTACGGCAGATATCAACCTGTCATCGCAAACTCTACTCCCCGGTGCAAATTTACCATCAGAAAAAGTTGATATACTTATAACCGAGACTACTTACGGCGCAACTGATTCATCAGAAATCAATACTTGGGAAAAAGAAGTCGAACGATTTTCATCCTCAATAAATAAAATAATTAATAATGGAGGTTCTGTTTTAATTCCTGTCTTTGCTTTGGGAAAATTGCAGGAAATGCTTGCGACTATCTGGCTTCAGATGCAAAAAAATAAAATTGCAAACATTGACATCTACACAGGCGGGATCGGAAATAAAATAAACAGAATTTATGATTACAATCGTTTCGTTGTTAAGAGAAATGAAAAAGAACTTATGATTTCCGACATCCCTCAAAAAAAATTAAATGAGTTGAAAGACTTCGATGATCTTTTCAAATTTCCATCAATTGTTCTTGCATCAAGCGGAATGATGATTGAATCAACATACTCTTTTATGCTTGCAAAAAGATGGCTTCATAAAAAAGATTCTGCGATTTTTACTGTTGGTTATATGGATCCATCAACTCCCGGAAGTATAATTTCAAAAGCAAGAAGAGGAGATAATATTCAACTGACTGAGAAGGATAAGAAGGTTGAAGTTAAATGCGAAATAAAGAATTTCAGGTTTTCTGCTCACTCAAAAAGAGAAGATTTAATATCATTGGTAAAAAAAATGAACCCAGATAAAGTTGTTCTGATTCATGGGGATAAAGAGGCAATTAACTGGATGGGAGCTTCAATTCTTAAGCAATATCAGGGTAAAAAAGTTTACGCTGCAGAAAATTTCAAGGAGATAATATTTGATTAATGGCATAAACTATTGATATATTGAAATAAGTAATTTTTCATTTTTTCAAACAAGGGGTACTCTTGAAACCTCTTTCAAAAAAATCATGCTTCTCCCATCATTCGAAGCCCGTCGATAAGAAAACTATATCGATAAGAATATTTATAAGCAATCTCATAAATCCATTATTAATTGAATTATAACTAAAATCACTGGAGGAAAAATGTCAGCATTAAAAGAAAAACTCGGAAAAAAAATTGAAGAGTGGCGTCCACGCACTACGCGTCTTATTAAAGAATTCGGTAATGTTAAAGTCGATGAAGTTGACATTGGTCAGATCATCGGAGGAGCGAGAGATATTAAAAGTCTTGTAACCGATATTTCTTACCTTGATCCTTTTGAAGGAATTCGTTTCAGAGGATTAACAATTCCGGAAGTAATGGAAAAACTTCCAAAAGTACCCGGCGGTGAGATGCCTTATGTAGAAGGATTTTTCTATTTCCTCTTGACAGGAGAAATTCCATCAGAAGCTGATGTGAAGGAAGTTGCAGAGGAGTTCAAAAAAAGAAGTGCTATTCCCAAATACGTTTTTGATGTTCTGAGAGCAATGCCAAACGATTCTCATCCGATGGTAATGTTTTCAACTGCCATACTTGCTATGCAGCGCGAATCTGTATTCGTTAAAGAATATAATTCGGGCAAACTCAAAAAGAATGATTATTGGATTCCAACTCTTGAAGAAGGTTTAAATCTTCTTGCTACAATTCCCGGCATAGCTGCTTTCATATACAGGTTAAAATACAAGAATGGACAGATAATTGATTCTGATCCAAAGCTTGATCTTGGTGGCAACTTTGCACACATGATGGGAATTAAAAAACCTTATGATGATGTTGCAAGAATGTACTTTATTTTACACAGCGACCACGAAAGTGGAAACGTTAGCGCTCATACAGGACACCTTGTAGCAAGTGCACTTTCCGATATTTATTATTCAATCTCAGCAATGACAAACGGACTTGCAGGACCATTACACGGACTCGCTAACCAGGAAGTTTTAAGCTGGCTCCAGGGAGTTTATGATAAGATGGGCGGTAAAATTCCAACTGAAGAAGAAATGAAACAGTTTGTTTGGGATACGCTTAAAGGCGGACAGGTTATTCCCGGTTTTGGACATGCAGTTTTAAGAAAAACAGATCCACGTTATATGGCACAAAGGGAATTCTGTCTGAAGCATTTACCAAAGGATCCTTTATTTATATATGTTGATCTTCTGTTCAAGGTTGTTCCGCCGGTTCTGCTTGAACAAGGCAAAGCAAAAAATCCATGGCCGAATGTTGATGCACAATCGGGTGTTATCCAATGGTATTATGGATTAAAGGAATATGATTTCTATACTGTTCTTTTTGCCGTTGGAAGAGCACTTGGTGTTGTTGCAAACATCATCTGGGACCGTGCACTTGGCTATCCAATAGAAAGACCAAAATCAGTTACAACTGCAATGCTTGAAGAAGCTGCAGGGATAAAGAAATAATAAGTCTCACCCAATATTAATTGTAGCACAGATTACTAATCTGTGCTACAGCCTTTAAATAACACTTTTTATCCTTTCTCAACATCTTTATTGCTATCTATTTCCTAATCGTGTGATACTTATCAAAATTAAATTATTTTCTGGCATTTAATATTACCTAGTGAAATAAAAGCAATTTTGCAAACTGAGTAATTGTTTTGCACTCATATTATTTATCACGGATTAACTAATTTTACTTTTATTAAAATAATTATTTTTCGTCAATATATACCTATTGTTACCAATTATTTAATCTTCAATTCAACCAACACTGTTCAAATAATTCAAATCAAATGTGAGTTACTAATGAAAAAGGGTCTATTATTTATTTTATTATCCGTCTCTCTGCTTTCCGAATTAGTAAATGCTCAGCCACAAATTCTAACGCTGGATGAAGCAATTCAACTGGCTCTTGAGAATAACAAAGATATTAAGGTATCCTACCTGAATACTGAAAAATCCGCAGCAGCAGTACGAGAAGCTTTTGGATACGCATTACCTAGTGTTGATGTCGCCGCAGACTTTTCTCATTTCCTGAAGAAACCCAAAATGCCTTTCCCTGATTTTGGAGCGCTTCTTACAAATGCTACTTACAGCATTTTATTTGATGAGAATGTTATTCCGAGAGATGAAAGTAAATTCGTTCCGGTAGAAACAAAGCTTCAATCATTTGCTTTGACTAACAGTTACTCAGCATCTCTGACTTTAACACAAGTTTTATTTAGCTCGGCGGTCTTCGAGGGAATTGGTGCATCACAGACATACTACGAGCTTGCTAAATCAGAACTTAACAACACGGTTTCAAAAACTGTTCTATCAGTGCAGACTGCATTTTATGGAGTGCTTCTTTCAAAAGCAGTTCTTGATATAACGAATGCAAGCTTTACTAATGCACAGGAAAATTTTAACAATGTAAAAGCACTGTACGACCAGGGAATGGTTTCCGAGTTCGATATGCTTCAGGCAGAAGTGCAGGTTGAAAATATCAGACCCGTTTTGCTAAGGATTGAGAATGCAGTGGTCACAGCGAAAGATGGATTAAAAATTATTATCGGAGTTGATCAGACACAAGATATCGACGTGTCGGGAGAAATTGAATTAGATTCAATAGATATAAGTAACGAAGATGAGCTGATCCGGGAAGCATTACTTTCTAATTTTAATATTCAAAGTCTCGAATTAAAAAAGCAGGTTGATGAAGCATTTATTCAACTTGATGTTTCTGAGTACTGGCCTACTCTTGCAGCATTCGGAAATTATACATACACCGGTTCATCAGATGCCTTATATTTCCAAAATTATGATTATTCTACAGTTGGACTAAGTTTAACTTTCAATCTCTGGCAGGGAAACCGAACTAAAAATGCAGTCGAGCAATCAACCATCACTTTCAAGCAAACTGAAGAACAGTTGTTGAAGTTGAAGGACTATACAATCCTCGAAGTGAAAGCTAAAATACAGGAACTTAAAAGAGTGAAATCATTAATAGAAGTGCAGGAGAGAACTGTTAAACTTGCACAGAGAGCATACGACATTTCAAAAGTAAGATACCAGGAAGGTGCCGGAAGTCAGCTCGAATTACAGAATGCAGATCAAGATCTCAGACAAGCAAGGCTTAATCGGGTTCAGGCAATTCATTCTTACTTAGTTACAAAATACGAACTCGACCAGTTACTTGGCAGAACTAATCCACAGTATTTTACTTACTTCAATGAGGAAGAAAATTAAAAATAATTTTTTATGAAGACAGGAGAATAATTTTTTATGAAAAAGATATTACAAAGTGATTTTAAGCTTGTGTCCATGTTAATTCTCGGATTCGCTTTTAGTGCCATTCAATCTTGCAGCGAAAATGCAAAAGATAACTCTACCGATAAAACTACTTATACGGATACTGTATCTGTTGAAACTTATTCTGTAGAATCAAGGGAATTAGCAATTTCGAAAACATTCTCAGGTACATTGGAAGGTGAAGAACAAGCAAATATCATTGCTAAGATTGCTGAGAGGATAATGGACATAAATGCTAAAGTCGGAGATTATGTTAAAGCCGGTGATATTTTGGTTGAATTGGATAAGAGCGGTGCACAATCGCAATTCTATCAGGCTCAAGCAGCATATCTTAATGCAGAAAAGAATCTTGCAAGAATGCAGAACCTGATAAAAGTAGGTGCTGTGTCTCAACAAGCATTTGATGCAGTTGAAACTCAGTATGAAGTTTCCAAAGCAAATTTTGATGCGGCTAAAAGTACAGTCGAGATTACTTCTCCCCTTACCGGAATTGTAACTGCAATAAATGTAAACATTGGCGATCTGGCAAATCCACAATTTCCAATAGCTACTGTAGCTAACATTGGTAGGATGAAAGCAGTATTTAATGTGGGCGAAGTTGATTTACCAAGTTTTTATGTCGGGCAATCAGCTCAAATATATTCAGATATGAATCCTGAAGTAATTCAAACTGGCAGGATTGTTCAGCTTTCAAAATCTGCAAATATTCAATCACGCACATTTGAAATACAGGCCGTTTTTACGAACACTCAAGAGAAATGGTTTAAACCAGGAATGTTCTGCCGTGTAAGTGTGAATATGAAAACCAAAAAGGATGCGCTTGTAATTCCACTTGCTTCAATTATCAAAGAAAACAGAATTGATGGTGTATATTTAATTAATGATGGTATTGCTCTATTCACACCTGTCGCTGTGGGAATCAATGATGGTAAATTTGTAGAAATACTATCAGGATTAAAAGCAGGAGATAAGATTGTAACTCTTGGTATGAACAATCTAAAAGATGGTACAGTAGTTATTAGTATCAAATAAATAATAGAAAAATTATTTAATAAGAAATTCGGATTAAAAAATGAAATTAGCTGATGTGTCGATAAGACGCCCCGTTTTTGCAACGATGATGATTATGTCTTTGGTTGTGCTTGGGTTGTTTTCTTATATGAAGCTAAATGTTGATCTGTACCCCAATGTTGATATTCCTTTCGTTGTAATCACAACCGTTTTACCTGGCGCGGGTCCGGAGCAAATAGAAACAGATGTAACAAAAATAATCGAGGATGCTGTTAATCCTGTTGAAGGTGTAGATTATATTCAATCAACCTCTCAAGAAAATGTTTCACTTGTTATAATCGCTTTTAAACTTGAAATAAATGGTAAAGATGCCGCACAGGATGTGCGTGAAAAAATTGCTGCTATACGTGCACAATTACCTACTGAGATTGAAGATCCGGTAATACAAAGATATGACCCGGCAAGTTTTCCAATTATGAATCTGACTGTTTCCGGTAATATGTCTGATAAAGAAATTACAACATTTACAAAAGATGTTGTAAAGAAAAGATTGGAAAATATTCCCGGTGTTGGTGCTGTACAACTGGTTGGCGGGGCAGAGAGAGAAATTCAGATTGAAGTGGATGCTGCAAAATTAAGAGCATATAATATTTCAATTCAGGATGTAATTATGAACGTCGGAATGCAGAACGTTGAAATTCCTGGTGGTAATCTTACAGAAGGCTCACGTCAGATTCTTGTTAGAACAATGGGAAAGTATAGAACTGTAAAAGATTTTGAAAAAATTATTGTTGCGACACCAATGGGTAGACCGGTTTATCTTTCAGATGTTGCAGAAGTTGTTGATGGAGTTGAAGAACAAACGAGTTTAGCACGCGCTAATGGTAAAATTTCAGTTGGATTGAACATAATAAAACAATCCGGAAGTAATACTGTGCAAGTTGCGCAATCTGTAAACAAGCAGATTGAAAAAATGAAAAATGATATCCCTGAAGGAGTAATAATAAACGTTGCACAGGATAACAGCATTTTTATTGAAGATTCAATAAATGATGTACTCTTTGATATTCTTTACGGCGGTTTGTTAGCAGTAATAGTTATCTATCTATTCCTGGCTAATTTCAGAGCAACAGTAATAAGCGGATTAGCTTTACCAACCTCAATTATTGCAAGTTTTATATTAATGTTTGCTCTTAGCTTTACACTTAACATGATGTCTTTACTTGCCCTGTCACTTGCGGTGGGTTTGTTAATAGATGATGCAATAGTGGTGATAGAAAATATTTACAGGCACATGGCTCAGGGGGAAACTCCAATGGAAGCAGCAAAATCAGCTTCTGAAGAAATTGGACTTGCAGTAATGGCCACAACTTTTACAATTGTTGCCGTATTTGTTCCAGTGGCGTTTATGCCGGGTATCGTTGGCAGATTCTTTTATGAATTTGGAATTACGATATCAGCGGCTGTAATGGTTTCTTTATTTGTAGCTTTCACATTAACACCAATGCTATCCTCAAAATGGCTGCGCCGAGAAGATGAAGCATTATCTAAAGAAGGAAATATTTTATTTAAATCTCTTTATTATTTTAATCATTTCTTTGAGTTGATGAACAGTAAGTATGAGAAAGCTTTACGCTGGTCATTAACCCACAGAAAAACTATTGTATTCGGAGCGATTGGAATTTTTGTTATAAGCTTTTTTCTAATGGGAATGCTCGGTTCACAATTTTTCCCTGAAAGTGATCAAAGCGAGTTTAATGTTGTTGTTAATGCATCACCGGGAAGTTCGCTTGAACAGACAAGTATAATCTGCGAAAAAATTGAAGCAAATTTAAGAGAAAAACCAGAAGTAAAGCTCGTTCTTACAACTATCGGATCGGGAAACGATCCGGTTACTAAAGCTAATATTCTTGTCAAGCTCGTTCCTACTCATGAAAGAAAGAAATCTGATAAGATGATTATGTCTGAAATCAGAAACGAAGCTAAATTTATCGCTGGTGCAAAAATAAGTATGCTGGAACAAGGCGGTCCCGGTGGAAACACAAAACCTGTTACACTTAGTATTCGTGGTGATGATTTAAAGCAGCTTGAAAAAATTGCGGACAAAGTAGAGGCAATAGTTAAATCAACTCCAGGCGCAGTTGATGCTGAGAATAGCCTTGAGCTTTCTAAACCTGAAGTAAGAATTAATATAGATAGAGAAAAAGCATCGGACCTTGCAGTAAATCCATTTCTAATAGCTTCTACTATTCGTGCAATGGTTGATGGAAATGTTGCAACTCAATATCAGGAAGGTGATGAGCAGATAGACGTAAGAGTTACGATTAAAAAAAGAAGATCGCACAAAACTGAATGATCTATCTATGTTGACTGTTAAGAGTACTAAGAAAATTAATAATCTGGATTTTCTGGTGCCAGTTAGCGATGTTGCAACAATTACACAGGATGCTGGTCCATCAAAAATTAATAGGTACGCCAGGCAAAAAGAAATTCGGGTTGATGCTAACCTTGATGGCAAATTTTTAGGTGTCGCTTTAGCAGACATTATGAAAGAAACTGATAAACTTCAACTTGAATCTGGATATTCTATAAACATCATTGGCCAGGGTCAGATGCAGGAAGAATCTTTTGGAAATATGATTCTCACTTTATTTCTGGCCATTATTTTCGTTTATATAGTACTTGCCGCTCAATTTGATAGTTTTATACATCCATTCTCAATTATGCTGGCTTTACCCATGTCCATGATTGGAGCCGTATTGGCTTTATTAATTTTTGGAAGTTCATTGTCAGTTATGTCTATGATTGGTATTATTATGCTAATGGGTCTGGTAACGAAGAATGGAATATTGCTTGTTGATTATACAAACGTTTTACGTGAGCGTGGTTTGTCCAGGTTTGATGCTTTGCTTAAAGCAGGCCCAACAAGATTACGCCCGATATTAATGACAACATTTGCAATGATCTTTGGAATGGTGCCCGTTGCTCTTGCACTTGGTGAAGGTGCGGAATTTAGAGCGCCGATGGGACAAGCAGTAATCGGCGGTTTAATTACCTCAACACTGCTAACGTTGTTTATAGTTCCAGTTGTATACTCGATTCTTGATGATCTTGGTAAATTTAGTTTCTTTGGATTTTTCAAGAAATTATTTTCTAGAAACAAAAAAGATATTTAGGAATTAATATGAAACTCACATTTTTAGCATATCGGGAAATACTTGATGACCGGGTTTCAAAAGCTCTTGATGAACTTGGAATTGATTATTATACCGAGTGGGAAGAAGTAAAAGGCAAAGGACATAAAACAGATGCACATTTGGGTAATCGTCCTTTCCCTGGATATAACAATGTTCGTATGATAGCTTTTGCTGATGAGGATGTGCTTGAGAAACTCATCATCAAAATTCATGAATTAAATACAATTGTTGAAAGAGATGATGATAAGATCAGATTGTTCCAGGTTCCGCTTGAAAGAATTGTATAACTTAGAAAGCTAAATCGGTTTTAAAAGAATAAGTTTTAGAGGTAGAACAGATTATTAATCTGTTCTACCCATAATTAAAAACATATCACAAACTAAAACTTAACCCAACCATTAATCTTACTACATAGTTTGGCTGATCAATAGCTTCATCAGCATCGTCATAGGTGTAATCAAGTCTGCCGCTAATATCAGTACCATCAGGATTGTAAAAAGTATCATGCCCGCCAATTTCACTATCGAAGAAATAATCGAATGCGCCTGATATTACAAAGCTTAAATTCTGGCTAATCCCAAGATGCGTTTCCAATCCGGTTCCTAAACCAAATTGAGTGGATTGAATATCAAAAAATTCATTGCCACCGACGAACTCGAAAGTTGCAGTATAAAAAGAAAGTCTCGGTCCTGCATATAGATATGTTCTTCTCACAGGAAAAATATTTATCGGGTAAGCAAAATCCAACCTAAAGTCGAAACTATGTCCTGACTTTTCAGGATCACCATCTGTATTATCATTAATAAAAATTTTTCTCGCAGCCCACGGATCGCCTGCATTACGAAAATTATAACTCATTCCAAATTTTATTGCTAGTGGTACGTCGTATGTAAAGTCTGCAATAGTTCCCGAAGCACTAATACTAAAGTAATCAGCATAACCCGTTTGAATATCCAGAAAATATTTTGGTGCTGCTGAAAACGAAGGTGCATTTTGACCAACGGATAAGTTCGCATTAAATGCCAACAAGATTGTAACTAATATTAATTTGTGCATCATTTTTCTACCTTTTGATATTAACATGTTAATTAGGTAAGAACTGCAAATATTGTGCAAAGGATAGATGAGTTCTGACTTGAATTTTGGTATAATTTAAGCGGCTTATTTTGGGTGTTCTGATATTCTTACAAGTAAAAAGAATTATTTACCCTATGCTTAACGAAGGCAATATTTTGATTTGGTTTGAATTACGATACTTTCACCCCGGATGAATAAAAATGCCACCATTTAATGTTTCCTGATGGCATATTCAAATAATTTACTAAGATTGTGCAATCCTTACTTCATCAACACCATCTTCTTTGTCTCAGTAAATGAACCTGCTTGAATTCTATAGAAATAAACTCCACTTGGTAAGTTTTCTGCATTCCAGGTTAATTCATAAGTGCCAGCTGGTTTTTCTTCGTTAACGAGTGTTTCTATTTCATTGCCGAGTATGTCGAAAACTTTTAATTGTACGGACACAGCGTGCTGATGTCCCTACTGGAGGAATACTGAGTATTTTATTTTTGTTGAAGGATTAAAAGGATTCGGGTAATTTTGTGAAAGTAAAAACTCTGTTGGTATTTCATCAATCTGTTCTTCTTCAACAAATGAAACACCGCCGTTGGTTGTGTGAAGGATCGCTCCTCCACCGCCAACTACCCAACCATTATTAGCATCTATGAACGATACACTTCTCAGTCCACTAATACTGCCAAAAATCTGTTCCATCCAGTTAAGTCCACCGTCTTGAGTTCTCAAAATTATTCCCCCTTGTGCTGTTCCAACAGATCCTACAATAAATCCAAGATTTTGATCAACAATTGATATATCATTAAAGATACGAACATCTGTTTCCAATATGATTGACCAGTTTGCTCCTCCATCAATAGTGCTTATTATAATACCAGCGACTCCCATATCCAAACCTCGTTCCCCTCCCACTGCCCAGCCAATATTTTGATCTACAAAATGAACAGCATTCAAACGAGCCTTCAGAACATTTAATTGAGGTAGCCAATTGATCCCGCCATCCGATGTATAAAAAACAGTAGCTGAATCAGCAAGGAAGCCACAACAACCACCCCCAACAACCCAGCCAGTGTTTTCATTAATGAAATATACACTATTCAATTGCCATGGAGCGTCGCAAGTCTGTTGTATCCAGTTAATTCCACCATTTGTAGTGTGAAGTACGATTCCTGTGTCAGGTGACACTTCGGAATCATTTCCACCCACGATCCAGCCAGTGTGTTCATTAACAAAACAAATGTCTTTTAGATTTTTGTTCGTACCTATTTGTAATACTACCCAAGATATGCCTCCGTCGGTGGTTTTCAATACCGTACCAGTATCACCCACAGCAAATCCAAAGTCTGAATCTATGAATTGGAGTCCATTGAGTTTTTTGATTGTCCCGCTTGTTTGTAATAACCACTCTTCTCCTCCATTCGTTGTCTGAAGAATTGTTCCGCTATCACCAACAGCCCAACCATTATTAGCATCTGTGAAGGTTACAGCATTCAAATTTTGTGTTGTTGGACTATTCTGCTGAAACCACTGCGCAAAACAGATTTGCGTTACCAGTAAAAAGAAAAACAAAGTTTGTAATAAAGTCTTCATATCATTTCTCCTAGTTATGGATGATTAAATTTTTTATTTCATCAAAATCATTTTCTTTGTTTCAACAAATGAACCAGCCTTTAAGTTGATAGAAATACACTCCACTTGGCAGGTTGTCTGCGTGCCAGGTTAGCTCATACGTGCCAGATGGTTTTTCTTCATCAACGAGTTTTTCAATTTCATTTCCTAAAACATCATAAACTTTAAGGGTGACATAACTTAATTCTGGGATTTGATATTTAATTGTAGTTGATGGATTGAAAGGTTGAGGGTAATTTTGATAAAGATAAAATCTATTTGGCGAGATTAGATTTTCATTTACTGATATTGGATTAATATATGCGACTACCGTATTCCTGAAAATGGAAACTGTATCTGTTCCTGAAATTACCAACGCAGAAATCGAATCTGTTCCCATTGCAATAGGTGCTGTAATTGTCGCTTGATAGGTTCCATCACCTAAATCAATAACACTGCTCAAAGTACCTGCACCTGTATTTGAAAGAACAATTTGCTTTCCGCTTACAAGCAGAGTATCTGAATTGTTTTTCGGAATTATACTAACTAATGCTTGTGAAATCCCATCCGCAGGTATTGAATCCGGATCAACAATAATTTGAGAAAGAAAAGGATCGACAGTTGTAAATAAAGACTCCTTCCAATCATTAAACATAATTTGAAGCGAATCAATCGGATCTTTACTAATTGGCGTATTACCAACTACAATTAGTAAATATGGTGTTCCACCGTCTCCTATTCTTACAACTTTAACAAAGCCTGATATTGATGATTTTCCGTCATGATGTACAGCGAGTGTCTGCACCCACTATTTTAGCGGCCTGTAAAGTTGCCATAAGTCTATCAGCCAATGGACCTTGAGTCTTAAGATAAGTTGTTAGCATCGTATCAATTATAATCTGACCTAATAAAATATTTCCCTGGATTGCATAACCAGGACCGGTAACATGATTTTTATAATTAAAACAATTGACTCCTGTATAGGCAGCGCTTTCTCCATTGCGTGTTAGGTCGACTATGCCGTACTGCCTGATAGTTGGAGTTCCCTCGGCATCATGTAAAATCAGCCAGTCAATTATCTCTTGCGGTGATAATCCCTCAAGCATTCTATTATGAGCATTCTGCTGGTTGGTTGGATGCCAGTATGACTGGGTGTGAATAGCACCAATACCTTCAATTACATCACTGATTACATAAGAACCATGTTAATGCAAGAAGCCCCTGCACTCCCTATCTCGCCGGTAATTGTATCTACTGCAACAATTGAAAATGTATCCTGTGAAAATATTTTTGGTGCGATTAAGATTAAAATCACAAAAATTAAATTATAAATAAGGTTAAAATAAATTTTCATATTTACCTCCCACTCTCTTTTTAATACAAGTAGAGTAAAATGGATTTTTAAATGATTAATTAAAGAACTATACTTATTGTTAATTTTCACATTTTATTTGTAAGGACATAATATATTGTGTCCCTAAAGTGATATTTTTTTATTTCAACAGCAACATTTTTTTTGTCTCAATAAATTCTCCAGCCTTCAATTGATAGAAGTACACCCCGCTTGGTAACTGCTCAGCATACCAGGTCACTTCATAAGTGCCTACAGGTTTTTCTTCGTTAACAAGTGTTTCTATTTCGTTGCCAAGAACGTCGTAAACTTTTAGTGATACAAATTGCCTATTGCTTACTGCGTATCTGAATGCTTGTGCTTGGATTGAATGGGTTGGGATAATTCTGCGAAAGCAAAAACTCTGTCGGCATTTCATCAATCTCTTCTTCTTCAACAAATGATACACCGCCGTTGGTTGTGTGGATGATGGTGCCACCTTCACCTACAGCCCATCCGTTTGAAGTGTCCGTGAAGAAAATTCTGTTTATATGTAATGGGATATTAAATTGTATGCTATCACGCAGTTGCCACGTAACACCACTATCAGTTGACCAATAAAATACATCTCCTTGGTTAGATTCTATTCCCCACATCGCAATTACACTTTCGCTTATATGAAATACATCAATAATATTGCCTTCGACAAAATGGGGGACCGAGATTTTCCAACCAGGTTTCACCTCCATCATTGGTGTTATAGATGGCACCAATCCAGATCCCTCCACTTGTCCATTTGGTGCCGACCACAATCCCATTCTGTGAATCTATGAAACTTATATCGTGGAGGTGATAGAGGTACACATTCATTTGCTCTTGCCAAGTGTCTCCACCATCTGTTGTTCTGTATATTTCGGAAGGACATACTAGTGTCCAACACCCGTAGGCAACAATCCACCCTATATTTGGATCTACAAAATAGATGTGTTGTAGTCTGCTGGAGGTGGGACTAGTTGTCCAATCTATCCAGGTCTCACCCCCATCCGTTGTCAGAAGGAAGATGGAGAGGAAGAGTTCCACTGCCAAGAAATCCGTTGTTCTGGTCAACAAAAAAGACATCGTTCACTCCCAACAAGAATCTTTCTTGCTCGTACCAGTTCAATCCCCCATCAGTCGTGCGAAGGATTACTGAAGCTGAAGAATATGGATCCGAGCTAAAACCTACTACCCATCCGTTTTCACCATCTACAAAGAAAACTGATTTTAAGTTATCGTAAACATTCGTCGGGATAACAGACCAGAATGCTCCTCCATTTGTAGTTCTCAAAATTAATCCGCTATCACCGACAGCGATGCCAATGTACACATTGAGGAATGCTACATCTCTGAGGTTTTTGGTAGTACCGCTATTTTGCTGATACCATTGCCCAAAACAAATTTGTGTGGTAAGTAAAAAGAAAAACAGGGTTTGTAATAAAGTTTTTCCACAAAAGCGGGATTTCGTAGAACTCAACATAGCGAGCCTCCTATTAGAAGTTGAAAGAGTTAATTTCAAAACTTCTGCTTCGGGAGAGTTGTCAGGATGTTGACGCAGCAAATTATTCGGGAATTCAACTCAGAAAATCTAACACTCTCGGAGTAGAAATTATTATTCCGCTAATAAAATGCATATAGTTTATTTAAGAGTCAAGCAACACTTGGCAATCAACAAATAAAAAAGGCTCGCCCTAACAAATACAAAATACTGTAGGGGCGAATTGAATTCGCCCAAAGCAAACAAGGGGCTATCTTACAAGTAATGTTTTCTCGATAATTCTTCTGATTCCATCAGAAAAAAACCTGCTTGCAGCAGGCAAGCTCGAAAACCAAAAAAAAATAAAAGGTTCTCGAGTAATGAAATGTATCGAGAGAACCTTTTGAGACAGCCTCTACAAAAAAATCATTGAATTCAGATTCACTCGATTCAATTAAATCAAGAGAAATAAATTTTAATTCGAAAATAAAAATGCCATCCCAAATAAATGAGATGGCATTTCTATTTCGTGGCTGACCAAAATGTAGCACAGATTATTAATCTGTGCTACGGAAATTTATTCCCTTCACTTTCATATTTTAACAAAGTTATTTCATTTAAATAACCTCAAAAAAAATTATGGAAGATAAACGAACACCACTCACTATTGCAGAAGGAATTCTGGATAATATTTTTTCAATCGCTGATAAGTTTATAACAGGCTTGACCTCATTCGGTAAAAAGGATGTAAGTGAACAGCTCGATAGCTTTGCTGAAACTCTAAAGCAAATTCCTCTGGAAAAAAGAAGTTTATCAAAAGAAGAAGCACGAAGCATTGCTAAAAATTTTCATTGCTGCGGCTCAGCCCGTGTTTGCAAAACAATTTATGGGTGAAGTTGATAAAGATGTCTTTTTCTCTTTCGGAACATTCCTGAATGAACGACTAACAAAAAATGAGAAATTGGAAAAGCTCACTCACGAATATTTAAATCTTTTCCGCTTCCCTTCCATTGATCTAGATGCAACGAATTTACGAGAGAAAAAAGATGGGAGCCACTAATTCACGAATTGATATTAAAAAGCAATTACAACACAAGAATTCTTTTCAACCAGAGATTAAGAGATTATGGAAAGAAAGCACTTTTCAAAGTAATTAATGGAAATGTAGTTACAGAGTATAGCTGGGAGAAATCTGCAAACCTGGTTCAGAATTACCGCAATGCTTTTTATTCTCTCATCACAAAAAACACCAAAGTAGCTTTCTTATTAGAGAACTGTCTTGAAATGGCTTTGCTCGATCTTGCTTGCCTGACAGGCGGAATTGTTAACGTGATGATTCCGGGAAATTCTGTTACTGAGCATATTCGTTTTATTCTTCAACAGAGCAAAGCTTCTGTTCTGATCACTCATAATGAAAAACAGCTTTCAAAAATAAAGTCATTGAAAAATGAACTCCCCGAATTGAAAACCGTAGTTCTTCTTGAAGGAAATTCCAGTGAAGATTGGGTAATTAACTTCGAAGATTTTATTAAATCAGGAAATGAAACGCAAAGTGAATTCGAAATCGGGATGAACGAGCTTGCCACAATTATGTACACTTCAGGAACAACCGGTGAGCCAAAAGGAATAATGTTCTCTCAGACGAATATTGTTTACAAAAGATTCTGCCGTGCAATGGCAATTCCTGAAATCGGAGATGAAGATAGATTCATTTCTTTCCTTCCGCTTTATCATACATTCGGCAGATACCTTGAAATGACCGGTTGCGTTTTCTGGGCTGCTGAATATTGTTTCCTCGAGAATCCATCTGTTGAAGCAATGATCTCGAATATGCAGCTTGTTAAGCCGACAGTTTTCATCAGCATTCCGAAAAAATGGATGCAGCTTTATGAATACATCACAAGCAAAGTTGATATTGAAGTTGATGATCATCAGAAAATAAAGAATGAATTAGACAAAGCAACCGGAGGGGAATTAAAATGGGGATTGTCTGCTGCTGGTTATCTGCCGCCGGATATTTTTATGTTCTTCCAGAAGTACGGTGTTGAATTGATGAGCGGTTTCGGAATGACCGAAGCAACCGGCGGAATAACGATGACTCCCTGGAAAAGATATAAACCAAATTCGCTCGGCAAAGCTTTACCGGGAATTGAAATAAAACTTGGTGACGACGGAGAAATTCTTGTTAAAGGTCCTTATGTGATGCTCGGTTACTACGATACACCAAATTCTGAAACATTCACCGAAGATGGCTGGCTGCCAACTGGCGATGTAATGAAAATGGATGAGGATGGTTTTATTCAAATCATCGACAGGAAAAAAGAAATTTATAAAAATATAAAAGGCGAGACTATTGCCCCACAAAAAATTGAAAACCTTTTCCGTGACTTTGAAAATATTAAGCAGGTTTTCCTGGTTGGTGATCACCGGCAGTTCAACACGGTTCTTATTTATCCAAACAATGAAGATAATGACTCAATAATATTTGATATGGATGAAAAGCAGAAGCAGGAATATTTCGCTTCGCTTATTGTAACAGTCAATAAATTTCTTGCACCATTTGAACGAATTCTTGATTTCAGACTTATAGATAGACCATTTGATGATCAGCACGGAGAGCTAACACCAAAGCATACTTATAAGCGAAAGGTCATCGAGCAAAATTTTTCGGAACTGATTGATTCGATGTATGTTAAAAATGATACAAGCGTTTATGCCGGCACAACTGAAGTTAAAATTCCAAACTGGTTTCTAAGAGAGAAGGGCTGCCTCGGCAGAGATGTAGTTGCAAATGAAAAAGGTATTGCCATTCCGAAGCTTAATCTCTCATTAACACTTCATAAGACTGAAGAAAAAAATATTTTCCGCATCGGCAGCTTTAATTATTTCATAAGCTCACACTACATAGATTTTCAGTTGCTTCTGATTGACCCGTTATTGTGGATCGGTAACAATGAGCTGACTTCATTCACAGGGAATTCAATCATCCAGTGGCACAGGCAAATTAAGGAATCACTGCAAATCAGGTTTTATTCAGTCGCTGAAAAAATTAAACCAAAAGAACATGAGCTTAAGCAATTTGAAAAAATAGTTTCTTCATCAGAATTTTCTCTGCAGGGAATTCACACAGCATATATGATGTTTTTATCAGATGATGCTGGCTCTGCTCTGCCTCACTTGAATATTTCAATAAGATACTGGATGATCCGAAGAATAATCATTACCGTATTGTCTTCAATCTTCTTTCAAGACCTGTAACTACATCGAACATCGAAATTAAACGAAAACAATTTGCTTCTATTATTAAAGGAGCCGATGAAAGAAAATTCGGCGAATTGTTTACTTCATTCATCAGCAATGATAAGTTCCTGCTCAACTCCGAACTTGCTCATCATATCGCTGTTAATTCCAAAGGTGAAAAAAGATTAGATCATATTGAACATTTCATTTCAAATGAAGTAAAGCAGTTAGGCAAAGATGATTCGCTGGATCAAACAAACTTTGTACACTTCTTTGAACTAATAACTGCGTATGGTGTAACACATCCTCAACTGTTCAGAAGAATCAGAAGATTTCTGATGCGCTTCACCACATTGTCTGAAAATTCCGGAATTAAAAAACTTGCCGAAGCAAGTCTTGATTCACTTATTGCAGGATTTAGAGAATGGCTCGGCGTTAATCGTAAAATTGCTGTTGATCTTGAAACCGGAGAAGAATATCAGTGGGAAGATGTAATTACTTTTGAAGAAGGAATAAATCCCGAGGATAGGCAAAGAATTAAAAACGCAATTTTAAAGACATCAGTTTTAAGAGAAGCTGTGTTTATGTTTTCGAATGGATTCCTGATAAGGCTTGATGATATTTTGCCCGGGGGAATCTGGATCAGCAAGCTTGAATCGAGAACAGAAAATCAATTTACAGAATAACTGTGCAGACAAGATTCCAGGGAGCTTTTGATTTAACAATTCATCTTAACAGAAATCTTCCACCGGCTAAAGTTAAAGAAGAAATTAAATGGCTCATCCTCGGCGGAATGAATAAAAAAGGAGAAAGACTTCTTCCCCACTTTGGCGGTTACTGGGAAGAATATGAAGTATGGACTGAAGCTTTCGTTTCAAGAGACAGCGTTGCCCGTTTCCTTGAAAAAGAAAATAAGAAAAACGATGAAGAGGCAAGACAGCGTTTGCGTGAACTCTGGCCTCACTTTGTATGGAATACTTCCTCTGCATATATGAATTTCTGGACCACTACTAATTATAAAACACAGCTTGCTAACCCGCGCCCGGAAAACATAACAATTCCGACACACGATTACCAGACAGGGACTTTGCTATACTCCGTCTCCAAAAGAATCAATTCAGATTCACCTAAAAATTTCTTTTTAAACTTCCACGATCTATTCATAAAAGACACTCTTGAGAAATATTCTTTCCTCGATAAGAAGTCAATCTGGAATTACATTTTTTCCGGGGTAACAGAGTGTGAGGGAGAATCGAAGGCAATAGAACTGATAAAACAATTTATCAATGAATTAAAATCTGATAATGCGATTGAAAATAAAGACGAGATTATGTTCAGGGCAGAAGAATTTGTGAAGAGTGTTACAAACGACGGCTTCATTCCAAAAAACTTATTCTTTGCAATAAAAAGATTTCACAGGTGGCGAGCATTAAACCGGGATGCAGACACAAATGCACAATCGCAGATGCTCTACGAACTTTACGAAACATATCAGCTATTTGACTTTGAGAAAGAGTACATCACAACACGGCCAATGTTCTTTTTGAATACTGCATTTATTGAATCATCACCAATATTAAAAAGTGCTTTGAGCGATATTATCCGGAAGCAACGTTCCGGTGAAGTCAACGCTGAAAAATCTCAGCAGCTTTATTCAGAGCTTCACTCACTGCCAAATTTAACAAGCGAAGAAAAATTTTTCCTGACAAGGTTAAACTATCCTTATCTAAAGCCAAAGGACACGGCAGCATTAATCCGTTCTGAAAGTTTTGGAACGGATGCTTCAAATCTTGTAGTTCAGCTAAATGATGAAGATGGCAATCCTTTTTTAATTCGAAACCCGATTTCTCCAAAAGAAATATCAAAACTGCACTCATTGTTTTTGGATTCTAATTTAATCGTCAACTTCAGACCGGAACATAGATTCCTGGTTGCTCTGTCTGAAAGAGGATTTATTATCGGCGGTTTGTTTTATGAAATGGCTGATGAGCAAACCGTACACATGGAAAAGATAGTAATATCCTCCCGTTACAGAAGAACGGGTATCAGTGAAAACTTAATGAACGAATTTCTTAAAAGATTAAAAAGCGAACACATCAGGTATGTTACAACCGGATTCTTCCGACCAGAATATTTTTACAAATTTGGATTTAAGGTTGAGAAGAAATATTCGGGGCTCGTAAAAGAATTGTAATCGGTTTTTTCATTATCAATCTAAGCCCACATCTTCATTTGTAGAATCTAGTGAATATTAGCCTTGTTTAATAAAATTGAAGATAAATAAAAGTGGAGGAGATTTGTGGATCACCTCCACTTAATTCATCTATAAATTAATTCATTACCGGAGTTTAAATACAACCGGAAGATTTATTCTTGTTAATACTGGATTACCATTTTGTTTACCGGGAATCCAACCTGGCATAATTTTAAGAACTCTCATTGCTTCTTCATCACATCCGGCACCAATGCTCTTCGCTACTTTAACATCAACTATATTTCCATTTTTATCCACAATAAAAGAGAGTATAACTTTTCCTTCAATCCCCGCTCTCTTTGCAATTTCAGGATAGACAAGATTTTGAGAGAAGAATTTCATCAACTCACTATCACCGCCTGGAAATTTAGGCATCTCTTCTGCCCAGGTATAAATTGTTTCAGTTACTTCATTATTGGTTTCAGGCGATTCAACAGTTTCTACAATCACATCTGTTCCATTGATATTTCCTTCAACCGTTTCGATTCCCGGATTTTTTCCCGTCAATTCTTCCTGTGTGGGTATTACTTCGTTTGATACCAATTCATCTGGCTTAACATCCGGAACCAGAAATTTGATTGAGGGAGTTTTAGGAGAATTAGTTTTAGGAATTTGTATGTTTTCATTATCAGCTGGTATTTCTGTGAAAATATTTTCGAGGGTTATAACTCTTACGTTACCAGTACTCTTATCATTATTATCCTCCTGAACAAAGAAAGCTGTGATTAAAGGATAACTGACAACAAGAGTAAATAATATCATTGCTCCTGTTGTGGATAGGGAAACGTATTTATTATACAGCCTTCGAAGCATATAAGCACCGTACTCCTTATTTCTTCCTTCAAAAACTATATCGTTGAGTTCTGGATTTTTTTCCCTGGTTTTCATTTTATCCTCCTATTTGTTTCAGAATATATACCCAAGGATCTTTAAAATGTTCCAGTGTAAAACCTATAATTATGATAATTACATAAATATGTAGGGGTAATCTAAAACCTTGACTTTAGCTCCATTTTCAAAATTTCACTCATTTCTTTACTTTCACACTTAATATTTCATTCAATATGGAGAGTTAATGAGAGAAATCCACCGCTGGTACAGCCCCAACCTCAACAAAGAGATGGAAATTGTTGTTTACGGACATTACGGTTTTGCACTCCTGATGTTTCCCACTGCAGGAGCAGATTTCCTGGAATATGAGCGATTCAAATTGATTGATACTATTGGATGGTTTCTTGGCGAGGGAAAATTAAAAGTTTTTTCAATCAACAGCATTAACAACGAAAGCTGGCTGAACAATTCAATGCATCCTGCACACAAAGCGATACGACATCAGCAGTATAACAAATATGTTGTTGAAGAGGTTGTTCCTTTCATTCACAACCACAGTAAAGGATTAGTGCCAATTATTACTACAGGTGCATCTCTTGGCGCATTGCACGCTGCAAATAATTTTTTCCGGCGTCCTGATATTTTCTCAGGAACCATTGCAATGAGCGGAAGTTACGATTTAAAGAGTTACAGCAAAGGTTATTACGATGATAATGTGTATTTCAACTCACCGGTAGATTACATTCCGCATTGGGGTGATAATTTAATGCTGGAAAAAATGCGCAAAGGAAAAATCATCATAGCTTCAGGACAAGGTGATTATGAAGATCCAAATGCATCGAGAAGATTATCGGACATTTTACATACGAAAGGTGTTAACCACTGGCTTGATCTGTGGGGATACGAAATGAAGCATGATTGGCCAACCTGGCGGCAGATGCTTCCATATTTTTTAAGTAAATTTAATTAAACTTCTTCACAAAACACTAATTATCAAATGGATACCTGGAAGTCTTTTTTAAAGGATAAAAAAAACTTAACTGAATTTATTATAACGGCGATACTTGTAACTGCTGTAATAATTTCTTTCTCACATTTCCTTCATTTCATAGAGCAGAGAGATGGAGTAGTTCTTAATGATCCGATATTAAGGGCTTTTAATCCTATTGACGTAACCTGGTTAACGTTTGCTTTAATCTATCTCTCCTTAATTATATTTATCATCACAACGTTTAATAAACCAAATAAGCTTTTGATAGCCTTTCAAGCTTATGGTCTGATGTTAATCTTCAGAACAATTGCAATGTATCTTACTCCCTTTGAAGCTCCCGAAACAATTCTGCTGCTTAATGATCCTTTTGTACAGTTTTTTGCAAAAGGTGATATTCTTACTAAAGATTTATTTTTCTCAGGACACACCGGAACGTTATTTCTAGTATTTCTTCTTGCAGAAAGTAAAAAAATGAAAACTATTTTTTTAATACTCACCTTAATGGTCGGAGCTGCTGTTTTACTACAGCATGTTCATTATACTATAGATGTTTTTATGGCTCCGTTTGTTGCTTACGGTTCATATCGAATCATAAAGAATTTGCACATTAAGTTTTCTAAGAGACATCAACAATAAAATTTACAGCACGATTATGGAAGAAGAGAAACAACGGGTAGTAGAAATCGTAAAATTTGTTGAAAAGGATTTTTTGATAAGTGAGAACAACTCATTGATACCTACAACCGATTATATTTCGCTGGAAGAGTTCAGAAAATACCTGACCGAAAAACTTAAAATTTTACTGGATGAAAAATTCGATACTCTGGTTAATATTCTTTACAGAATAGACATAAGTGAAAAGAAATTAAGCCAGTTGTTCTCTGGTAATAACAGGAATTCGATACCGTCTGTTTTGGCGGATTTAATAATTGAGCGCCAGCTTCAAAAAATAAAATTAAGAAAGCTCTATAAAGAAGGAAAGCTTTAGGATAGAGTTTCTCATAATATGTTATTCACTTAATTAAATTTGAGCTTTGCACACCAATTGGTATAATTTTCTTCAAAGAATTAATATTTAGACATTATTGCTTATAACAAAATTAGTATTTAGGTTTAAAATATTGCTTAAACTAATTTATTTATAGGGTGATCATGCCACATAAGATGAGATATTTAACAGTCCGGCACCTTGGCAATTCAATTACTTTGAGTTTCTTTTAAACTAGGACGGGAGGGCTTTTTAAGTTGATTTTATACAGCAAAAAATTCAAAGAACTTCAGAATGAGAATGAAGAGCTGAAAAATCAAATTGAAGGCGTCAAAGAAAAGGAAGAGCGGCTTAAACGATTTGAGGAATTGATAAAAAAAGCCCGAATTGAATATGCGGCTATTGCACTAAAAAAAGATCAGACCGTTCAGAAATTAGAATCGCTTGAAAACGATAAAACCAGACTTAATGATGAGATTCACAAAATCTCCTCCGAAATAAAGCAGCTGAGAGAGATAAAGTTGTCAGAGCATAATCAGCTTCTGGCATTAAATAGCGCCCTCTCTGATGCTAACAAAACCCCTGCATCAAACAATCCGGATAACCTCTCCAAAACAAAGCATGTAATCCACAAAGAAATTGAAGCTGCTGAAAATAGAAAAAACGAAATTGCATTAGAAATCATAAAACTCAAAAAGGTATTTGAAGAGGCTCGTCCTAAAATCGCCGAGCTAAACATGGTTAAAAAAGCTCTCAACATAGAGATTGAAAAAAAGAAAGAGGAAATCAGCAGCCTTATTGAAAGACAAAAATCAGTCTCGCTGAAGCAACCGGAAAGTTTTAATCCCGCATTGAGCAGAGATTATGATGAAAAGTTAAAACGTTCCGAAGAGATCCAGTCCAGAATAAATCTTTTACGCAATCAGGAAACAGTGCTGATAGACAGATTAAGCACTAGCAGGAAAGAACTTGAAGATTTAGATAAGCAGATTGAAGAAAAAAACTTATTGATAAAAAATGAAACCGAAAGCAAGGAATCCTTAGAGCAATTAGCCCAAGCAGAGTCCTTAAAAAAAGAACTCATCTTTGAACTGGATATCAAAATCGGAGCAAAGGAAGCTCAACTTTATTCATTAACCGAAGATTACAAAGCTAAAACTGAATCGTTGAATATTTTACATCGTGAGAATGAACAACTTCTTGAAGAGCTACATCTGAAAAGCGAAAAACTTAAAAGATTAAATGAGTCAATAGAAATTTCAACTGTTAGGTTAACTGATTTAGATTACAGCTTGAGCATACTTGATGAAGAATTAAATACTTTAACTAATGAGGTCGAGAATAAAAGAGAAGCAAAAGCTGAGATCGAAACACAAATAAGTGATAAAATAACAACCAAGGTTGAACTCGAAGAGGTGCTTAAAGAATTAAGAGAAACCACTTCTATCCTGGCACAGCTTAAGAAAGATATAGAAAAAGGAAGCGGTCATTCAGCAAAACGATTTACGGGTGTTCTTCAATATTATAGTAAAATGATAAACGAGATGTATATAAGGAAAGTTGACCTCGAGAAAGTTCTTGTCCAAAAGGAGAAAGACGTTATTGATAAGGACTCTTTAATTGAAGAGAGGGAGTCTGTAATTAAAGAAATGGAAAATGTTTTATATATCCGGCAGCACAGGTTGAATCTTTTCGAGGATTTAACCGGGGCAATTACAGAACAAAGAAAGTTCCTGGAGAACCGTACCCATATTTTAGAGGATATAGTTAACGATAACTTAAAGCAGCAAGAAAAATTGATCTTCAACAGCGAACTTCCACATGGAAAACTTCTTGAGTTTGAGAATGCTTTGAAGGAGTTACTAAGTAACTCTGATAAGTATTCCGCTGACTTAATCAGCAACAGAGCATCATTGGAAAAAGAATTAATTGAAAACAAAAAAAGATTGAACGACTTAAATCAAAATATCAGAAATTCAACAAACGAGCTTGCAGATTTAAGAAATTCAGTAGACAAAATAAAAGTTGAACACGAAGAGCATCGTCTTGCAATTAATAAGCTGGCTGCTCTAAAGAAAAAACTGGAAGATGAAATAAGTAAACATCAGATTGTAATTGATAAGTATTCTAAGTTTAAAGAAATGATACGACAAGAGCAGGAACTTATCAAGTTGAAGAGAGAACATTTAGTTTCAAATAATTCATCAGACCATAGTAACGCAGGGGAAAAAACTTTGGAACCTCATAACCCTAATTGGATTAAGCTCTGATATAATTTCAGATCAACTTATTCTTCTGCCTCTTTGAGCTTGAACCAATCAGTAATTTAGAAGATGTATTCACCAAAAATTGAGCAACTTTCGAGAATTTTTATGTTAAAAAAATATTTCCCTCTTATAACTTTTATTTTATGTCTATCACTTATTCCACTAGGTGTTTCCGCTCAGAAATTTAACTCCCCCGACTGGAGCTACAACAAAGCTATTTATGAGGTGAACGTCAGACAGTATACCGAAGAAGGAAATTTTAAAGCCTTTGAAAAGCACTTGCCAAGTTTGAAAGAACTTGGAGCTGATATTTTATGGCTTATGCCGATTCATCCCATCGGAGAAAAAAATCGAAAAGGAACACTCGGCAGTTATTATTCAGTTAAAGATTACAAAGCTGTCAACCCGGAGTTTGGAACTCTTGAAGAATTTAAATCTCTTGTGAAGATGATTCATAAGATGGGAATGTATGTAATTATTGATTGGGTAGCCAATCATACTTCCTGGGATAATAACTGGATTGAAGAACATCCTGAATTTTACACAACAGATTCTGTAGGAAATATTATTTCACCAAATCCTGATTGGACTGACGTTGCTGACTTAAATTATGACAATAAAGAACTTCGTGAAGAAATGATTGACGCTTTAAAGTTTTGGATTGAAGAATGTGACATTGACGGATATCGCTGCGATGTTGCGGGGATGGTTCCAACTGAATTCTGGATTGAAGCAAGAACTGAACTCGAAAAAATTAAAAACGTTTTTATGCTTGCCGAGTGGGATACACCTGAAGTCCATCTTGCTTTTGATATGACTTACGACTGGGATCTTCACCATATTCTGAATGGGATGGCGAAAAAAGAAAAAACGGCTGTTGACTTAATCGAACATCTGAACAAAAACGAAGAGGAATTTCCTGCAAATGCATTCAGAATGCAGTTCACTTCAAATCACGATGAGAACAGCTGGAACGGAACCGAGTTCGAAAGACTTGGTGATGGTGTTGAAGCATTCGCTGTCCTAACCTGTCTTATTCCTGATATGCCTCTTGTTTATTCCGGACAGGAAGCAGGCTTCAACAAACGACTCTCCTTCTTTGAAAAAGATTCGATTGAATGGAAAGACTATAAACTGTTTGATATATACTCCAAACTCTTTCAATTAAAAAAGAATAACAAAGCACTTCGAAATGGTGAGCAAGGCGGAGAGCTAAACTATATCGAAAGCTCTGACGAGAAAAATATTTTTGCTTTTTCTAGAAGCTTAGAAAAGGATAAGGTGCTTGCAATATTTAATCTATCAAGCAAAGCTGTTGAATTTGATTTAACTGGAGAGACTCTCCAGGGATCATATAAAAATTACTTTACAGGCAAGCTCGAATCCTTCTTATCCAATGAATCTTTTAAACTCAAACCCTGGGAGTATAGGATTTATACTAAATAAGACTCTCAAGTGAGCTAGATAATTGCCTGACTTTCAACTGTCGAATTAATTCATAACGACTGAACTAATCTTTAGACACCTGCCAACAGTCACCGCTTGATATATATCACATCTTCTATCCTATTTCCTTAATTAAAAAGAGTTTTTACGCTGTAATCTTTATCTGGGGAATTGGCAAAATCAGGCAAGGATTTTGAGTCTAATAAGCCAGGAACAAAGGATAAAAAAATGAAAACAAATTTTACAATACTAGCTACACTATTCTTCTTGTTATCAGTTCAATATTTAATTGCGCAGCCATCAGTTAGTTTCTATTTCACCACTGCTTTTCCCGTTAACGAATACCATCAATTTGACGATGAAGTTGGATATGGAGGTAATCTTGAAATATTTTTTATTTCTCCTTCTAAACCAAAACCCCTGGGGATAGGGGTTATTCTATCATACTTTGGGCAGGGGCTATACTTTTATGAAGACCCTTGTAACTGTGAAACTTATTTGGGTGATAACCGTGCAAATAATTTTGCTAATCTGCATCTGGTTTTTCAATTAGCACCAACTGGAGGAACAGTCAGACCATATTTAGAAACACTATTCGGCGGTAGTTATATCTTCTCCAATTCACAGATAATGACTTTAGATTATACTTCAGTCAATCTTTTTATTGATGACTGGGCATGGAGCTACGGAGTTGGCGGAGGATTTAAATTTTTAATCGGTGCTGATGACGAAGGCGGCAGTTCATTATATCTTGATTTGAAAGGAAGATATTTGATGAGTTCCGATGTAACTCTTCTTGATCGAAATTCAATCCGCTACGCCAACAACTCCTTCTATTATTCAGTAAATGAAACACAATTAAACTTCATAGCCGTCCAGATTGGAATGGTTTTTTATTTCAGATGATAAATACTAATAATCGAGTATCTATTCAGATAAAGAATTGTTTCATAAAGTAGTGACGCATTGCAGATGCGTCACTACTCAAGCATATTTAATCAATACCCATCTTCTTCTATATTCTTCTCAGTAACCTTTCCATACTTTACAACTTTATCTCTTATCTCATCTGCTTTACCTATTAATACAAACTGCAGATTATCTTTTGGAAAATATTTTTTTATTAGCTCGTTTGCTCTCTCAACCGTCAGTCCGTTTACTTCACTTTCAAAATTGTTAATGAATGAATCATCAAGCCCGTAGATGTATTTCTGCGCAAGGAATCCGGCTAAAGATCCCGCGGTTTCATAATCAGGAGGGAATTGCCCTTTAACATAGTTCTTTGCGGAGAGCAAAGTTTCCTCATCAATCCCCTTTTCAAAAAGTCTGTTGTAAGTTTTTAGAGCAAGGTCAATAGCAGCTTCTGTGTTTTTTGTTTGAGTGAAAGTGCTTATCAGAAATGTTCCGGTGTTTTTGTAACGAGCGAACCTGCTTCTTGCACCGTAAGTAAGTCCTGCATTAACTCTCAGTTCGTCGTTCAGCCAGGATGTAAACCTTCCACCGAGAATTGTGTTAATAACATTAAGCTGTGTCTGGTCTTCATTGCTCATCGTTATTCCATAACTTCCGATTAAAAATGTTGTCTCTGTAGCATTACTCTTATTGATGAGATACACAGCGGGGCTTTCAAATGGTGTATTCACTATCCGCAAGTCAGACAATTTCTTCGGGGAACTATTCTGCCATCCTCCAAAATAATCAATGATCAGTTTCTTCATATCGGCTGAATTGAAATCGCCCACAACAGCAATTGCTGAACTCTCAGGTCGGTAGTTTGTTTGATAATACTCTTTTACTTTTTCAACTGAAATGCTGCCAATACCGGCTTTCGTTCCATCAACAGGATTTCCGTAAGGCGAGTCACCAAAAATGTGTTTATTAAAATAACTGCTAATTACTGACCTAGGACTTTCTTTTGCCTGATCTATTTCAGCTATCCATCTTTGTTTTCTTCTTTCTATTTCAACTTCGGGAAAAGATGGAATTAAAATGATTTCTTTTATTACAGGAAAAAGTTTTTCTGTGTTCTCTTTAATGAACTGCGTATACAAACCAGAAAAATCAGCATTCGTGTAAGTGTTGATACTGCTTCCATAAAAATTGAAGAGAGAATCAATCCGTGATTTTGAATAGTTCTTCGTTCCAAATCGTAATGCTTCTGCTGTGAATGATGCAGTCCCTGATGCCGATCCATCTTTTATTACTCCGCCATCAAACACCGCTGAGAAAGAAATTAACGGAACATCTTTCTTCTCCATTAAATAAACGGTCAGTCCATTATCAAGCTTAACAACTTCGTATGAAGGAAGTTTAAACTGAGCAAAAGCCATCGAGCTTAAAAACAGTACGAGTATGAATGACTGAATGGATGATTGGATGAATGAATTAAAACAATCAGGCATACAAACATTCAACCACTTCCCTCTACCATCTCCTATTTTACATCTTCCATTATTTTTCATTGTTCTTCCTCCGTATTCAGTATTCCTACTGTTCTGTTTTGCTTTGTGAAATATTCTCCGGCAACTCTCTTAATATCATCAACCGTAACTTTTTTATAATCATCGGGAGCTGAGAAAAGTTTTTTGTAATCCCCGAAGAAAAGTTCATAAGTACCGATAGTATTCGACATACCGTTAATTGTTTCTAAAGTTTTATAAAAATCCATCAACTTCTGGTTTTTAACTTTTTGCAGTTCGTTTTCATTTATTCCTTCATCAATGATTTTTGATACTTCATCAAGAATAGCCTTTTCAAGTTCGGATGCCTTAACACCATCATTGCAAATTCCATAAAAATAAAACAGCGTTGGATCGAAAGCATCGCCGTAAATTGTACCGACTTCAAGTGCCAGCTGATTTTCTTCAACAAGTGAACTGTAAAGCCTTGATGATCTTCCCTGAGATAAAATTGAACTCAGCAAATCGAGAGCATAATAATCTTCCGTTCCGGTTTGAGGAACGTGATAAGTAATCATCAAATTTGGTGACGGAACTTCTCTTTGGACAAATACACTTCTATCTCCCGTTTGTTCTGGTTCAACTAGTGTGAACTTTTCTTGGAGCTGGTCCATTCGGAATCGTTTCCCAATATTTTTCTGCAAGCTTCTTTACTTCATCAAGCTTTACATCCCCGGAAATTACAACCAGACAGTTATTCGGTGCATAGTAAGTATGAAAATAATTTTCAAGATCCTGCTTCGTCCAGTTTTTAATATCCGATTCCCAGCCAATCACCGGCCACATATACGGATGAGCAATAAAAGCTGTTGCCTGCACTTCCTGCCAAAGCTGTTCCAAAGGATTGTTCTCCAGTCCTGTCGTTCTTTCAGAAAGAATTACACCACGTTCACTTTCGATCATCACAGTATCGAAATTAAGATGCGCAATTCTATCCGCTTCAAGTTCGAATATTAATTCAAGAGATGAGCTTGGGAAAAAATTTGTGTATGCGGTAATATTCTCGGAAGTGTATGCGTTGTTGGCACCGCCGTTGGCTTCCATCGTGCGGTCAAATTGTTTTGGTCCGTATTTTTTCGCACCATTGAACATCATATGCTCAAAGAAATGAGAGATGCCAGTTATGCCTATGTATTCGTTGCGTGAACCGACTTTGTAAAACAAATACATATTAGCATTCGGGATTGCACTATTCTCAAGAACTAAAATTTTCATTCCGTTCTTAAGAGTGAAAGTCTGAACATCATCTGCAGCGATCTGTGCAAATAGAGATGCAGCAGATATCAGAAGTATTAAGATTAGTTTCATAATGTTTCCCGGAAAATTGTTTTTGTATATTTCAAAAATACATATACTGATTACTATCTGATAAATATTTATTATAATCGGTCATATAATTATTTAATTTTTCTGAGTAAACTGGAAACACTGAAAAACATATTGTTTTATAAGCTAACAGGATTAAATTTTCTGCTCGTCCTGCTTTTTATAGTCTTATCTTTTTACACTCCCTTTGCTGTTCCATTACTTTTCCTGCTGGTGAGTAACCTGTTTGATATTCTCGGCTATCACTTTACTCTTATACGCAGAACAACCACAATGCCCGAAAAAGAAATTATAAAAGCCTACCGTATTAACCAGCTAATGTTTGATGTTATGCTGTTTATATTTTTAGGTTTGTTATTCGGATGGATACCTGCGTTGTGCGGAGTAATATTAAAATTCTTTGGTGTGCAGGATATTACGTATTACATCTTCCTGCAAAAACCATTACCGGAAAAATGGCACTGGCTTAGATGGACACCGCTTGGTTCTATTAAAAAAATATTAACAAAGAATGAAGTTATCACACAGGCAATTGCAGGAGTGATTATTTCTGGTACAATACTTATTCTTAACTTTATCCTCTAACGTCAAAACAAAATGACGGAACTAGCAGACTAGTGAAAAAAGAAATTTACACTTATTACCCGGTTGTGGTTTTTTCTGAAAAATGATAAAATAACTGAATCAGACTGGCTTACGGGCTGGTGCATTTAAAAAGTAAAGCACTCCCTTCAATTAGAAGAGAGTGCTTCATCGTGTTTAGCCTCCTAGAATATTACACGCTTTTATTTTTTTGCTAATAATTCCGCTACCTTATCCGGAGGTGTTGGTTGCGGTACCTAGGTTGTTGATTGGCTTCATAGACATCAGGTATGCATAAATGGCTTTTAGGTCCTGGTCTGTTTTTTTCCTGAGTACTTCCCATGGCATTGGAGGAAGCAACGGTCTTCCCACACCCATATATTTTCCTTCCCGTATAGTTTTAATAAACATCTCTTCTGAAAGAGTTCCGATACCAGTTGCTTTATCGGGAGTAAGATTTGAAGCATAGGAAATTCCCCACGGACCAACCCATGCACCTAAATGCTTGTCTCCCAGTATCCAATTACCTGGTTGGATCATGCTCATATCAATCGGGGACAGCACTTCTCCATGTGGAAAACCAGACAGACTTCTTGTTGTGTCAAATACAGGTCCTTTCTCGGTAAAGATTTTTGGTGTATGGCAGTCGTCACACCCGGAGGTATGTACGATATATTTGCCTAAAGCTATCATCTCTGCCTGCGTGAGTGGTTTTTTTTCCTCATGCTGCGTACAGCTAAACTGAACAAAAAGAATTAATGAAAACACTGCAAGAGAAAATGCAGCGAAAATAATTTTGCGCATTGCGCCTCCTTAGTAAAATGTTAAAGAATTATTTAATTGCCTGGCCGATAGCTTCCCGGCAAAGGTATGTCACGATGGGTGAATTTGAAAAGTGGATGATGAAGTATTCTATTCACCCAGGGGCTATACGAAACTATTTAAAGTTATGTTTAAAGTCAATTTATACTATTTGCTACAAATTCTTAACACTGTTCAGGGTAAATATCCAAAATCGTCATTCGCCTTGGCAGCCAAGATAAATTTACCAGCTTGCAACTACCGTTTAATTAGTCTACTTTAAGGTTGTCCTGCAGAAGAAAATTAAGATAACAGTGAGCTCCTCAAAAAACCTCATCAACTAATCCTAACTTTTTATACAGTGTCAGACAAACCGGTACAGATTTAATTCATTATCTGCAGCCGGGTTATCATTATTAAATTTACAAGGAGAATCAAATGAAGATCTATGTCGGCAACCTAGCCCAGAATGTACAGGAAGAAGACCTGAACACGCTCTTTTCCAAGCACGGGAAAGTACACAATGTTAAAATTATCCAGGATATGTATACCAAGATATCAAAGGGATTCGGTTTTGTTGAAATGCTCGTAAAAGAAGAAGCCCAGAAAGCACTTGATGTGCTGAACACGTTTGAGCTTAAAGGAAAGAGACTGGTAGTTAACGAAGCAAGACCGAAGGTGGAAAGAGCACGCGACTATAAAGGATATTAATTCTTTACCAGCACGTCACGGTCGTACCGTGACGTATTGTGGGGTATCCTGTCACGGCGCGGCCGTGACAGCCTAGGTCTTACTTCAAACAGACCGCCGGGCATTGTCCACCACGGATGGATTTCATAAGCAAGCCGGCCGGATTGAATTGCAGGATCGTCTTTCAGAAGTTCTTTTACTTCGTCTTCGGTTGCAGCATCGAAAATAAAAATTCCTCTCCAGTTGCCGTCATCTCCGAAAGGACCGGCTATCTGAAGTTTACCGGACTCTGCCATCTTGTTGATGTTTGCCATATGCCCTTCCTGGATTTTTGCGAGACTAAGCGAATCAATAGTCATCTCTGTGAGTACCTTTCACCAGCATTACAAAGTAGTATTGCTTTAATTTTGAATTCTTTGGTTTTATTTTCTTCCTGCTGTGCAAATGAACTGACAGATAATAAAAGGAAAAATGTTAGTAAAAGATTTTTGAACATTTAATTGCTCCACGATGTAATAATATTAAAATTGTCTTGTTTAAGAATTGACACTAAGTTAAAAAATAATAAGGCTATTCTTATCTTCAATATTGTCAATATGATGAATTATATTTGATGTTAGAATGATACTTTACAAGAATGATGAAATGAATCAGCAAGAAAGATTAGATTCGATACAGTTTTGGCTATCAAGAACAACAGAAGAGTTTGATGAGTGGTTCTATGATGGTGAAGAATTGATAATTATTTTTAGGGGAAAAGTAATTGAGCGATACGATAATAGATCAATTGATGAAATTTTAAAGGATGATTGGTTGAATCAGCGAGAGGCAGTAATTAAAGTTATGGAAGAAATGGGTGGTCTTGCCACTCTCTCTCAATTAAACCAAAATGTTGATTTTCACAACTGGAAAACTAGAACTCCTTTTGCAACCATTAGGAGAATTGTACAGAATGAAAAATATTTTTTCAAGATTAAGCCGGGCTTGTGGGCTTTGAATGAATATAGAAACAGACTTCCTGGTAATATATTACAACTTATCGTTGAGCAAAAAAGTAATTTTGATAAGGAAAAGAAATACACACATTACTATTATCAAGGAATAATTTCAGAAATTGGGATTCTTAACCAATATAAATCATACATTCCTCCTCAGGATAAAAACAAACCATTTCTAAACAGAAGATTAAAGGACGTTATTTCTTTAGAGACATTGCCGCAATTTACTTTTTCACCACTTATAAAAACTATTAAAAGCATTGACGTCGTTTGGATCAATAAAAGACAATTTCCAAGTGCAGTTTTCGAAGTAGAACATAGTCGAAACTTTAAAAATTCACTTTCAAAGTTTTATGAATTACTAGATTTTTCAACTGATATGATTATTGTTTCTGATTCAATTAATTATAGACAGTTCTTATCCATTATTAAATTGAGCATTTTTGCTGAGCTTCAAAGCAGGGTAATTTTTTGTGCGTATGGCTTATTGGATCAATACTACTCAAATCCATACAAGTTCAGAAATTTTAAAGATTTCATTGGCGCGATCTAAAGTCAAAGAATATAAATTCTATCTTATTATTCACAATCCTCTTTTTTTTTAGAAAACCAAAAGAGGGAGAAAATCTTTCAAGGATTGCGTGGTCGATTAAAAAGTAACGCTTGGATGTCACGGTCGTACCGTGACATTACATCTGTTATCACGCGCACGGCCGTGACGCCCTAGTAATTTCACTTCCTCAAAAACTCTCTTATCAAAGCGAAAAGTTTGGAGGGTTCTTCTACCTGTGGGTTATGTCCGCTTTCTTCGTACAGTAAAAAGATGACATCTTTTAATCTGATATTTTGTTTCTGAAAGATGTCATCTTTCCTCATTTCGCGACTTTTGATCCTGAAATGAATTCAGGATGACTACTTCTCACTTCCTCAAAAACTCTCTTATCAAAGCAAAAAGTGCGGAGGGTTCTTCCACCTGCGGGTTATGTCCGCTTTCTTCAAACATTACAAACTCAGCAGAAAGTCTCCATCGGCATTGCGAATAAGTTTTTCCCAAATGGAATTACTTCCTTTCCTGTATAAAGAACTATTCCTCTTAGAAATCTTTTGCCTGTCTCATCTGCAAAAACTTTTATATGAGTAAAGTCAGTAGCAGTAATCTTTGCGGTTGCTTTAACTTCAACAGCAATAAGTTTTCCATCGCTTCGCTCAATTATAAAATCAACTTCCTGCCCCGAAGCAGAACGATAGTGATATAAAGATAAATTAAACCTGCTCCAAGACGCCTGCTTCAGTAATTCCATAATTACAAAATTTTCCATCAGTCTTCCCCAGGAAAGAGGATCAGACAATATTTTATTCATCTCAAAGCCAAGCAGATGTGAAAGCAATCCTGTGTCATTCAAATAAAATTTGGGTGTCTTAATTAACCGTTTAGATAGATTGCCTGACCAGGCAGGTAATATGAATATCATAAAAATCGCTTCGAGCAAACTAATGTATCTCTTTAAAGTTGTTTGCGGAATTGTCGACGAACGTGATAATTCTGCAAAGTTAAGAAGCGTTCCCGCACGGGTTGCAAGCAAGCTTAACAGCCTTGGCAACTCGCTTAGTTTTTCGATATTCGCAATATCTCTTACATCTCTCTGCAGGATCGTAGTAATGTATGATTTAAACCACGCATTTTGTCTCTCCCTTTCTTTTCTCAACAGCATTTCCGGGTAACCGCCGGTTAGTATCCTGCTTGCAAGATCGTTTGTTTTCTGTTCCTTGTAATCCGGTCTAAAATTACCTGCGAATAAAACATCAATAAAATTATCTTCAACCTTGTTGATTTCACTTTGAGCCAGGGGATGCAGTTTAAGGATTTCCATTCTTCCTGCCAGAGACTCGGCTACTTTAGGAAGCACCAGAACATTTGCAGATCCCGTTAAAATAAATTTGCCGGCTTTACGGTTTTTATCTACAAGACTTTTTATCGCAAGAAATATTTCAGGAACTCTCTGTACTTCATCAATTACAAGATTCTCTTTATATCCGGCAATAAAATCCTGCGGATTATTCTGAGCTGCAGATAAAATTCCCGAGTCGTCAAAAGTCAGGTACCTGGCCGGATAGTCATTTTCCGCAAGATATTTTACAAGCGTACTTTTACCTGTTTGTCTGGCACCATGAACCAGTACCACGGGTGAATCAGTTAGTGCCGTAAGGAGCCTTGGTTTAATTTTTCTGTGAATCATAGTGCAAAGCTAGGAATTTGCCGGATGATAATCAACCATCTAGCGGATGATAATCATCCATCTGCTGGACGATTTGCGGGGATGTAACCGGCGTACCGTGACAATTTACCAGTTATTTCGTGACGGCCTGGTATTCTCATTTCCTCAAAAACTCTCTTATCACAGCAAAAAGAGCGGAGGGTTCTTCTACTTGCGGGTTGTGTCCGCTTTCTTCAAACATAACAAACTCAGCCTGCGGGCAGTACATTTTATACTCAACCATCATCCGCGGAACAGCAACTCGGTCATAGCGTCCTCCGTAAATAAGTACGGGCATCTTCAAATCTTTTAACTGTTTCCTGTAATCAAAAGTCCCGATATCGCTTGTAAGCTAAAAGTCCCCATCTCTTCCAACCATCTGGTAATACAATTTTACGTTCAATGGATTCGGATACGGTTTTCTTCCGCTCGGCTTGAAGTTTTCAGGATTGTAAGCATACAAAAATCCGTAAGGCACACGTCCGTAAATTTCATAATGCACCGGATCGCTTGAGACAGAGCCCTGCTCTCTTACTTTCATCAGCTTTTCCCAGACTTCAGGATAGTTTGTTTTTATTTCGTGATTGGAGTTATCGCAGTTCTTCTGCCACATCAAATAACTATGAAACGAGTTTGCAATTATAAGGTGAGAAACATTTTCAGGATATTTAATTGCGTAACCCTGTGCAACAACTCCGCCGTAAGAATGACCAAGAATATTTAATTTTATCAAAGCCCATCGCTTTGCGCAAACCTTCCAGGTCTTCAATGTCTCTTTCCAGAGAATACTCAGTAACAACTTCAGCAGTATCAGACTTCCCTCTTCCGAAAGCATCATAATAAACCAATGTGTTTGTTGTTGAGAGCGAATCGAATCTTCTTAATCCATAATGATTGTTGCCCGGTCCGCCTGCAATAAAAAATAAAGGTTCGCCTTCACCAAAACTGACAGTCCAGAGTTTTGCACCATTTACTTCATAATATTTTCCATCTGTTTCGCTGTCGGGGAATTGTGCGAAAGATGGTTATAGCTTAAAATTAATGAGAAGAGAAAAGTAAAAAGGGTTTTCATATTTCACCTTAAGATTGATTAAGCAGACATAAAAAATTTTTCTGCGGAAAGATAATACTTTTTATGGATTCCGGGTCAAGCCCGGAATGACAGTGAAATTTCACACTGAGCCTTCAAAGATGCCGCTCAAAATTCGACGGTTTATAATCCGCTTGTCGAACAGTCAAGATGACATGGAATAGAGATTTCGCTTCATCAAAGCAACTATCAACCAGCAATTACATTAGTTTGAGTTCTGGCTTAATAAGCGTAACTTAACGCAGTTGATTTTTAAAATAGGCCTTCATTCTTACATATCTGATAGCACTTTTTTACAAATCTTAATTTATTAACCCGCTGTAAAGACATTTCTGTTCTGATTAGACCGTGAAATAGTTTTCTTACGGCAAATTAAACAGAAAGTTTTATGTCATTCGAAAAATTGAATCTCATCAAGCCGTTATTAACGGCATTAACAAGTGAAGGTTATACAATACCGACACCCATTCAGGTGCAGGCTATTCCTGTAATACTTGAAAGAAAAGACCTGATTGGCTGTGCACAGACCGGTACAGGTAAAACCGCAGCGTTCGCAATTCCGATACTGCAGATACTAAGTGCGGAAAAACATCCACACCACCAAAGAAGAATAATTAAATCACTGATACTTACTCCAACAAGAGAGCTTGCCGTTCAGATTGGTGAAAGCTTTGATGCTTATGGAAAACATGCTGGCTTAAAGAAGGCTGTTGTGTTCGGCGGAGTTTCTCAAAGAGCACAAACAATGAAGCTGAGAGAAGGAGTGGATATTCTGATTGCAACACCGGGAAGACTTCTCGACCTCATCAACCAGAGATATATAAAGCTGGACAGCATAAAAATATTTGTTCTTGATGAAGCTGACCGTATGCTCGATATGGGTTTTATAAACGATGTTAAGAAGATAATTGAAAAGCTGCCTGAGAAAAGACAGTCGCTGTTATTCTCTGCAACTATGCCGACGGAAATTATAAAGCTTGCAAATACAATTTTAACACATCCTGTAATGATTGAAGTTTCACCGGAATCAAAAACGGTTGAATCTGTAAAGCAGGGAGTTTACTTTGTTCAAAAGACTGATAAAAAGAAACTGCTTGTCCATATACTGAAAAGCGAAAACATTCCATCGGCACTTATATTTACAAGAACAAAACGCGGTGCGGATATAATCACTAAATTATTAAATGATGCTCAGTATACACGCGGATTCTATTCACGGGAACAAATCGCAGCAGGCAAGGCAGCGTGCATTGAGTAATTTTAAATCTAATAAAACTAAAGTGCTTGTTGCAACGGACATAGCAGCACGGGGAATTGACATAGATAGATTGTCACACGTCTTCAATTATGATATTCCCGAATTCGCTGAAGCTTATGTTCACCGAATTGGTCGGACAGCAAGAGCCGGATTAGGAGGAACCGCACTTTCATTCTGCGATCCCGAGGAAATTTCTTACCTGAGTGCTATTAACAGACTTATCAAGCAGCCTATTTCAGTTATAGATGATCATCCATTTAAATTGGTTGATATTAAAGTTGGCGAGAACCCGGCTAATCAAAATAAGTTTGTAAGAAGGAAAGGATCTTTCGGATTTGGAAAGAGTGGCAGAAACCGCTCTGGAAGAAGCTTCCGCAAGTTTAAAGCAAAGAGCTAAAATCGCTGAGATGTAATGACCGATCCTGATTGATTGAGCCGTCATTCCTGCTTGTCAGGAATCAGACGGCGTTAGATTCTGGACTTCGCCAGAATGACAACGCGGATTACAATCACAGCTAAATCAAGTTAGGCTGGCCTTTTGTACAAAGGTAGCCATGGATTGATTTTTATTTGGGAAGTCCCTGCATATGCTTTTCCTGCTCTTTAGCTCTTTTAGCTGCTCTCTTTTCCTCTTTGGTCCTTTGAGGTTTTTTCTTTGTATCTTTTTTTTGAATCAGTTCTTTACTCATTGCATTTTCTCCTTTTAATTAGAAATTATTTACCGAATTATAATATTAATTTTTGTCATTTCTAATATTTATCTTTTTCTAACCACTCAAGCATTTCTTTTATACTGCCGGTAGCTAAAGCAATGCTTGTGTCTGCTGCACCATAATATAAATTGATTGTATCGCCATCTGAACCAACAGTGTATCCGCAGGGAAATACAACATTATCAACATCACCATGTTAGTTCGTAAGGTTCTTGAGGAGAAAAGACCCACTCTCTGCCGCGCTTAATTAAAATTTCGGGTTTTTTCAAATCAAACAATGCAAGACCTAACCTGTAAATGCATCCGCTGCACGTTTGCTTCACTCCATGATAAATTACCAGCCAACCTTCCGGTGTTTCAATTGGCGGAGGTGAGAGACCAATTTTATTTGCATCCCACCATGCACCTTTCCGGGCATCCATCATCAGAATATGTTTACCCCAATTTTTCAAGTCCGGTGAAAATGAAATCCACATATGAGCTCTCGGTGCGCTTACAGGACGATGAATCATAGCCCAGTTACCGTCAATTCGATATGGTAAAAGTGCTGCATCTTTATCTTCGGGAGGCATTATAACACCGTAGCGTTCATAATTTTTAAAGTCTTCGGTAAGTGCCAACGCAACTCCGGGACCATCTCTGGTGAATGCTGTATAAACAATAGCATATTTTTTTAATTCCGGTACAAAGGTAATCCGTGGATCTTCAATCCCCCATAATTCTTCCGGATAATTATCCGGATCAGGAAGTAAAGTTGGCTGCTGGTCAATCTGCCAGGAATCTTTTCCATTTACAGAACGGGCAGCACATAAATGAGAAAGTCCCCGCCGATCTTCCACTCTACATAAAAGCAATGTTGTTCCATCTTGAAGTAATGTTGCACCAGCATTGAATACACTGTTTACAGGATACGGCCAATTATCAGCTGTAAGAATTGGATTCTTTTTATGACGGTGAAAAAGTTCTGCATGCTGATTGTTCATTTTAATAATGCCTCCATAGATAAATGTGTCTGTTCAGCCAGACGTAATTCAAGTAGTGACTGAAGAAAAGCTAAAGTAGATTCTGCACCTTGATTCTCGTTTACACGATCCGAATGCAAACCGTCCCGGCAGCCTCCGGTTGTAGGATCGTAAATAGGAAGATTTAAATCATTTCGTCCAAGGAACCATTCGAATGCACGCCGGGCTTCTTTGTGCCAAATTTTGTCTTTTGTAATCCTGAATGTTTCAAGACATGCAGAAACCATCGCTTGTGCTTCAACCGGTTGCTGATCGAAACGAGCACGGACGCCCCCGAGCCGGGGCAATCTGTTAGAACCGATAGGAACAAAGTGCCCATCACTTGCACGCTGCAAATCGGCAAGCCATTTAATGATTCCAAAGCGGCATCAGTCATAGCTACGTTCGG
>CAVOPS010000008.1:0-136772 GCA_963698155.1 uncultured Ignavibacteriaceae bacterium
GAGCTTTATCATAAAAAATTAATTGAGTTTGAAAACGGGCTGAAAGAACTTTTCCAGAAGTCAGAGGAACGCTTTAATAAAAACACCGAACAAAAAGCCAGACTGGAAAGCGAAATAAGAGAGTACGAGCACAGGCTAAATGAATTGAACAAAGGCATCAAGGATTCAATGGAGGAGCTTGTAAATCTGCGAACTACTATTAACAAAATAAAAGTTGAACACGAAGAACACCGGCTGGCAATTAATAAATTAGCTGCTGTTAAGAAAAAACTCGAGGATGAAATTAACAAGCACCAGGTAGTAATAGATAAATACACAAAGATTAAAGAAAAGATTAGACAGGAACAGAACCTGATTAAGATGAAGAGAGAACTTTTTGTATCAACTAAATCTCCGAACGAAAGCAATGAGGGGGAAAAAACTTTTGAGCCTCATAATCCTAATTGGATCAAGCTCTGATATAGCTAAAGTTAAATATTTTATTCGGTCCTTTTAAGCTTGAACCAATCATTAAATTAGAAATTAACTTCACCCAAAATCAATTAACTACTGAGAAATTTATGTTAAAAAAATATTTTCTTCTGAAAGCATTTTTATTCATATCCCTAATCTCACTATCTGTTACTGCTCAAGATTTTAGACCTCCTGAATGGAGTTATGACAAAGCAATTTATGAAGTGAACGTCAGGCAATATACAGAAGAAGGTAACTTTAAAGCGTTTGAGAAACATTTGCCGAGAATGAAAGAACTGGGCGCTGATATTTTATGGCTTATGCCAATTCATCCAATCGGAGAAAAAAACAGAAAAGGAACGCTGGGAAGTTATTATTCAGTTAAAGATTACAAGGCAGTCAATCCGGAGTTTGGAACTTTGGATGAATTTAAATCTCTCGTTAAGATGATTCACAAAATGGGAATGTATGTAATTATTGATTGGGTAGCCAATCATACTTCCTGGGATAATCACTGGATTGAAGAACATCCCGGGTTTTATACACAAGATTCTTTCGGAAATATTATTTCCCGAATCCTGATTGGACTGATGTCGCTGACTTAAACTTTGACAATAAAGAACTCTGGACAGAAATGATTGATGCATTAAAGTTCTGGATTGAAGAATGCGATATTGATGGTTACCGCTGTGATGTTGCAGGAATGGTTCCAATTGAATTCTGGATTGAAGCGAGAACCGAACTGGAAAAAATCAAAAACGTTTTTATGCTGGCTGAGTGGGATACTCCCGAAGTTCATCTTGCATTTGATATGACTTACGATTGGGATCTTCATCATATTCTGAATGGAATAGTTAAAGAAGAGAAAACTGCTACTGACTTAATCGAACATCTGAACAAAAACGAAGAAGAATTTCCTGCAAATGCTTTCAGAATGCAGTTCACTTCAAATCACGATGAGAACAGCTGGAACGGAACCGAGTTCGAAAGACTTGGTGATGGTGTTGAAGCATTCGCTGTCCTAACCTGTCTTATTCCTGATATGCCTCTTGTTTATTCCGGACAGGAAGCCGGCTTCAACAAACGACTCTCCTTCTTTGAAAAAGATTCGATTGAATGGAAAGACTATAAACTGTTTGATATATACTCCAAACTCTTTCAACTTAAAAAGAATAGCACAGCACTTCAAAATGGTGAGCAAGGCGGAGAGATGATCTATATTCAAAATTCCGACGAGGAAAATATTTTTGCTTTCACCAGAAGTTCAGAGAAGGATAAAGTGCTAGCTTTATTTAATCTTTCGAATAAACCTGCTGAAGTTGAGTTAACCTCGGAAGCACTTCAGGGTAATTATAAAAATTACTTCACAGGAAAACTGGAATCCTTTTCTGCAAAGGAATCTTTTAATCTCCAGCCCTGGGAATATAGAGTTTATACTAAATAGAAATCTGCAATATTACTTTAGTTAAACTGTTGTTTTCAGTTACATCGGCTGAACTATTCTATATACACTAATCAATACTTGTGATTAATATCAAATCAGACGAACCTTATTTCTTATGCTCTAATTGATGTTTTTGCAGCGATTGATTAATTGCCATTTCCTATTCCATCCGGCAAGGATTTTGAACAACCAAAATCAGAAATTAAGGATGATAAAGAAATGAAACTGTATCTTAAAATATTAACCCTGCTATTACTGTTTATATCAGCAAATTATTTGAACGCTCAACCTTCAGCCAGCTTTTATTTTACCACTGCTTTCCCAATAAATGACTACCGATTATTTGATGATGAAGTTGGTTATGGCGGCAACTTAGAATTTCTTTTTATTACACCATCAAAAGCAAAACCGATGGGAATGGGAATCAGCTTTTCTTATTTTACACAGGGATTATTTTTTGCAACTGATTCCTATTCCGGCGAGACAATTCTCAGCGATAACAAAGCAAATAATTTTTCCAATCTTCATTTAATTTTTCAATTAGCGCCAACAGGTGGAACTGTAAGACCATACATTGAAACTTTTTTTGGCGGAAGCTATATCTATTCATTCTCACAAATCTTTACACTCGATTATGTTCCCGTATCTCTCTTTATTGATGATTGGGCCTGGAGTTATGGTGTTGGCGGCGGTTTTAAACTCTTAATCGGCGGTGATGAAGAAGATGGTTCACTTTATCTTGATTTAAAAGGAAGGTATATGATGAGCTCTGATGTAAGTCTTCTTGATCGTAATTCAATTCGTTATGCAAATAATAGTTTTTACTATGCCGTAAATGAAACTCAGTTAAATTTTGTGGCTGTCCAGCTTGGTTTGGTGCTTTACTTTAGATGAGAAAACCTAATAATCAAGAGTTTATTTTTTTGAAGTAATTTATTAAAAAGTAGAGACGCACCTGCCTGCCGAAAGGCAAGTCGCAATGCGTCTCTACTTGACTAATTTTAATAAGAATCCTCATCAATATTCTTCTCTGTAACATTTCCATATTTTGCAATTACATCTCTTATTTCATCTGCTTTACCAATCAGCACAAACTGCAAATTATCTTTCGGGAAATATTTCTTTATCAACTCGTTTGCTTTTTCAACAGTCAGCCCATTCACTTCATTTTCAAAATCATTTATGAAAGAATCATCAAGTCCATAAATATATTTCTGTGCAAGGAATCCGGCTAAAGAACCTGCTGTTTCATAATCAGGCGGGAATTGTCCCTTCACATAATTTTTTGCAGACAATAAAGTTTCCTCATCAATCCCCTTTTCAAAAAGTCTGTTGTAAGTTTTCAATGCAAGGTCAATTGCTGCTTCTGTGTTTTTTGTTTGAGTGAAAGTGCTTATCAAAAATGTTCCGGTGTTTTTGTAACGTGAAAATCTGCTTCTTGCACCATATGTCAAGCCAGCGTTAACTCTCAGTTCATCATTCAGCCAGGAAGTAAACCTTCCCCCGAGAATTGTGTTAATAACATCAAGCTGTGTCTGGTCTGCATTGCTCATTGTTATTCCGTAGCCGCCAATAAGAAAAGTTGTTTCGGTCGCATTCTCTTTGTTGATGAGATAAACCGATGCAGATTCAAAAGGTGCATCTATTGCTTTCAGGTCTGAAATTATTTTCTGGCCTTCATTCTTCCATCCGCCAAAATATTCCTGAATGATTTTTTTCATTTCGCCCGAATTGAAATCACCAACTACTGATATAGCTGAACTTTCAGGTCTGTAATTCGCAGTATAAAATTCTTTTACTTTTTCCAAAGTGATGCTGCCAATACCAGCTTTTGTTCCATCAACAGGATTTCCGTAAGGCGACTCACCAAAATATGTTTGTTGAAATAACTGCCAATTACAGAACGCGGACTTTCCTTTGCCTGATCCAATTCTGCAATCCATCTTTGCTTTCTTTTTTCTATTTCAGATTCCGGGAAGGATGGATTTAAGATCATCTCCTTAATTAAAGGAAAAAGTTTTTCCGTGTTGTCTTTGATGAACTGAGTATACAGACCAGAATAATCAGCATTTGCGTACGTGCTGACATTGCTTCCGTAAAAATTGAAGAGCGAATCAATCTGTGACTTTGAATAGTTCGTTGTTCCAAATCGAATCGCTTCTGCGGTAAATGATGCAATACCTGAAGTTAAACCATCTTTAACAACTCCTCCGTCAAACACTGCAGAGAAGGAAATTAACGGAACATCTTTCTTCTCCATGAAATAAACGGTCAAGCCGTTGTCTAAAGTAACAGTTTCATATTCCGGCAATTTGAACTGAGCTAAAGAAATCGAACTCAGAATAATTAAGAGCATAAACCAGAAAAGTCATTAACTGGCTTCCACCTCTTCCATCTTCCATCAACCTTTTCCATTGTTTTTCATTTCTCTTCCTCCGTATTCAGTATTCCTACTGTTCTGTTTTGCTTTGTGAAATATTCTCCGGCAACTCTCTTAATATCATCAACCGTTACTTTTTTATAATCATCGGGAGCTGAGAAAAGTTTTTTGTAATCCCCGAAGAAAAGTTCATAAGTACCGATAGTATTCGACATACCGTTAATTGTTTCCAAAGTTTTATAAAAATCCATCAGCTTTTGGTTTTTAACTTTTTGCAATTCGTTTTCACTTACTCCTTCATTTATAATTTTATCGACTTCATCAAGAATAGCTGTTTCCAGTTCGGATGCCTTAACACCATCATTGCAAACTCCATAAAAATAAAACAGCGTTGGATCGAAAGCATCGCCGTAAATTGTTCCGACTTCAAGTGCCAGCTGGTTTTCTTCAACAAGCGAGCTGTAAAACCTTGACGATCTTCCCTGCGATAAAATTGAACTCAGCAAATCGAGAGCATAATAATCTTCCGTTCCGGTTTGAGGAACGTGATAAGTAATCATCAAATTTGGTGACGGAACTTCTCTTTGGACAAATACCCTTCTATCTCCCGTTTGTTCTGGTTCAACAGTATGAACTTTTCTTGGGCTGGTCCATTTGGAATCGGTTCCCAATATTTTTCTGCAAACTTCTTTACTTCATCAAGTTTTACATCTCCTGTAATTACAACCAGACAGTTATTCGGTGCATAGTAGGTATGAAAATAATTTTCAAGATCCTGCTTCGTCCAGTTTTTAATATCAGATTCCCATCCAATTACCGGCCACATATACGGATGAGCAATAAAAGCAGTTGCCTGAACTTCCTGCCAAAGCTGTTCCAGAGGATTGTTCTCCAGTCCGGTTGTTCTTTCAGAAAGAATAACACCGCGTTCGCTTTCAATCATCACAGTATCGAAATTAAGATAAGCAATTCTATCAGCTTCAAGATCAAATATTACTTCAAGCGCTGAGCTTGGAAAAAAGTTTGTATATGCAGTAATATTCTCAGAAGTGTATGCGTTGTTTGCCCCGCCGTTGGCTTCCATTGTGCGGTCAAATTGTTTTGGTCCATATTTCTTCGCACCATTGAACATCATATGCTCAAAGAAATGAGAGATGCCGGTTATGCCTATGTATTCGTTGCGTGAACCGACTTTGTAGAACAAATACATATTAGCATTCGGGATTGCACTATTCTCAAGAACTAAAATTTTCATTCCGTTCTTAAGAGTGAAAGTCTGAACATCATCTGCAGCGATCTGTGCAAACAACGATGCCGCAGAGATGAGAAGTATTAAGATTTGTTTCATATCAATTGTCCGGAATTTTGTTTTTGTATATTTCAAAAATACATATACCGGTTATTATCTGATAAATATTTATTATAATCGGTCATATAATTATTTAATTTTATTTGAATAAACTGGAAACCCTGAAAAACATATTTTTTTACAAGCTAACAGGATTAAATTTCCTGCTCGTCCTGCTTTTTATAGTCTTGTCTTTTTACACTCCGTTTGCTGTACCGTTTCTTTTCCTGCTTACTAGCAACCTGTTTGATATTCTCGGCTATCACTTTACTCTTATACGCAGAACAACCACAATGCCTGAAAAAGAAATTATAAAAGCCTACCGTATTAACCAACTAATGTTTGATGTGATGCTTTTTATATTTTTAGGCTTGTTATTCGGATGGATACCTGCGTTGTGCGGTGTAATACTAAAATTCTTTGGTGTGCAGGATATTACGTATTACATCTTCCTGCACAAACCATTACCGGAAAAATGGCACTGGCTTAAATGGACACCGCTTGGCTGGTTTAAAAAAAGATTAAGTAAGAATGAGGTTATTTCCCAGGCGCTTGCAGGCGTAATAATTTGTATGGTGGTTTTATTTTTAAGTAGATGACAGGCACTATATCGTGAAGTTGAAAGCGATGAGCGGCCACTTTCATTACTTCGAATCAGTCTGAAGGTAGACAGATCACACTAATAATTCACGCAAAGCAGCTCACAATAAACTGCCGATACAAAAAATGATGCGGCTTACTCATTCAACCAATATAAAAAATTCTCATTTGTAATTACCTGAAAAGATGAATTCGGATAAGCAGACTCCCATGCTGCTGGTACCACCGCTTTATCAGCTTTCCATTTAAATTCATACGCAAATAATTTTCCATCCCTTTCTTCAATCAGATCTATTTCCTGTTTATCATAAGTTCGCCAGAAATATCTATTGCAAATTGCACCGGAATAACTTAGCTGCTTAATTCTCTCACTCATCATATAATTTTCCCAAAGCACTCCTAAATCCTCACGGATGGTTAATGGATTAAAGTTTGCAATTATTGAATTCCTTATGCCGTTATCATAAAAATACCATTTGGAATTTTTAACAATCTCTTTTCGCAGATTCCTGCTAAATCCATTTAATCTGTACAGAACAAAAACTTTTGACAGTATATCAAGGTACTTTTCAACTGTATTCTTAGACATTGCTAATTGTTTACCCAATTCCTGAACAGAAACTTCATTGCCTACCTGAAAGGCTATTAACTTTAACAGGTCAAACAGCTTGGAAGAATTTCTAATGTTTTCAAATGCAAGAATGTCCTTTAATAAATATGAGCTTATTATTTCTCGGAGATATTCAGCTTTGTCTTTCTGGTTTTTAATATGCACAAGCTCCGGCAGATTACCATAAACTAATTTTGAGACAAATTATCAAACCATTCCTGGGATTTTTCAATTTGTCTAAATTCGTTTTCCGAAACAGGGTATAAAATGATTTCGAACTTTCTTCCTGTAAGCGGTTCTCCGGTCAGATTCGTAATATCAAACGCTGATGACCCTGTTACAATTATTTTAAGATTATCAAATGAATCAACAATCAATTTGAGTATCATCCCTGCATCAGGAATTTTCTGAGCCTCATCAATGACAAGAAGCTTAGCATCTCCTAAAATATTTTTGTAATTCTGAACGCTTCTTCGTCTAAGTAAATCGTGTACAGCAAAATCTTCTCCGTTCCAGAAAATATATTTTTCTGTTACATCCTTCAGATATTGATTCAGCAGAAAGGTTTTGCCCACTCTCCGGGCACCAAGCAATATTATTACCTTTCCTGGCCGAACTTTGTTTTTTAATAAAATTAGAGCTTTTCTTGTTATATTCATATAAATTGCGTCAGTTTGCTGACGGAATTTACGTTAATTGCGTCAGTTTAGCAACCTTATTTAATAGAATATTCTCTTAATTTTTGATTGTGAAGTTTAGAACTTATGTGCAAATTAGTTTATACTTGCTGACGTCAGTCAGGTTAGTGATAGAAATTTTTATTCCAAAATATACTGGAGGATTGTTATGACTGAAGACAGAATAAAAGTAAAAGTGCAAATGAGGATATTGACACATGTGCGTGAATTTTTTGATGCGATTGTCGAGCCCGAAAAAATGTGGGTGTATTTTATCTACGGCAGTACAGGAAGAATGGAAAGCGGAAAAACCTTAACCTGGATGTGGAAAGATTTCGATGCAGAGATACAAGTAAAAGTCGGCAAAGTTGAAAAGGACAAAGTGGTTTCTTTTGAATGGAATGGAAGCGGTGATAATTGTGTTGTTATTATCACTCTAGAAGCAGAAGGTGAAAACCAGACTCTTGTAAAATAACTGAATCCAGACTGGCCTGCGGGTTGGTGCATTTAAAAAGTAAAGCACTCCCTTCAATTAGAAGAGAGCGCTTCATTGTGCTCAGCCTCCTATAAAATTACACGCTTTTATTTTTTTGCTAATAATTCCGCTACCTTATCCGGAGGTGTTGGCTGCGGTACCTGGTTGTTGATTGGCTTTATAGACATCAGGTATGCATAAATGGCTTTTAGGTCCTGGTCTGTTTTTTTCCTGAGTACCTCCCATGGCATTGGAGGAAGTAATGGTCTGCCCACACCCATATATTTTCCTTCTCGTAAAGTTTTAATGAACATCTCTTCCGTTAAAGTACCTATGCCGGTTGCTTTATCGGGAGTAAGATTTGAAGCATAGGAAATTCCCCACGGACCCGCCCACGCACCTAAATGCTTGTCACCCATTATCCAATTACCCGGTTCGATCATGCTCATATCAATCGATGCTAGCATTTCTCCTTGTGGAAAACCCGACAGACTTCTTGTTGTATCAAATACAGGTCCCTTCTCGGTAAAGATTTTTGGTGTATGGCAGTCATCGCAGCCACCAGTTGTTACAATATATTTGCCTAAAGCTATCATTTCTGCCTGAGTGAGTGGTTTGTTTTCCTCATGCTGGGTACAGCTAATCTGAACAAAAAGAATTAATGAAAACACTGCAAGAGAAAATGCAGCGAAAATAATTTTGCGCATTGCGCCTCCTTAGTAAAATGTGAATAAAGATATTTATTAACCGGCCGATAGCTTTCTGGCAAAGGTAAGACTCGATGGGTGAAAGAGAAGAAAGAATGATGAAAATAGAATTCTTCGCCCAGAGACGGCACGAAACTATTTAATGTTATGTTTAAAGTCAATTTATACTATGTGCTGCAAATTCTTAACACAGTTCAGGGTAAATATCCAAAGTCGTCATTCCGCCTTGGCAGCCAAGACAAATTTACCAGCTTGCAACTACGGTTTAATTAGTCTACTTTAAGGTTGTCCTGCAGAAGAAAATTAAGATAACAGTGAGCTCCTCAAAAAACCTCATCAACTAATCCTAACTTTTTATACAGTGTCAGACAAACCGGTACAGATTATCCTGCCTTCGGGCAGGCAAGTTCATCTGCAGCCGGGTTATCATTATTAAATTTACAAGGAGAATCAAATGAAGATCTATGTCGGCAACTTAGCCCAGAATGTACAGGAAGAAGACCTGAACACACTCTTTTCCAAACACGGGACGGTACACAGTGTTAAAATTATCCAGGATATGTATACCAAGATATCAAAGGGATTCGGTTTTGTTGAAATGCTCGTAAAAGAAGAAGCCCAGAAAGCACTTGATGTGCTGAACACGTTTGAGCTTAAAGGAAAGAGACTGGTAGTTAACGAAGCAAGACCGAAGGTGGAAAGAGCACGCGACCATAAAGGATATTAATTCTTTACCAGCACGTCACTGCCGTACCGCGACGTAAAGGTATCCTGTCACGGCACGGCCGTGACAGCTAAGTTAACGCGAATATTTACTTCAAACAAACGCCGGGCATTGTCCACCACGGATGGATTTCATAAGCAAGCCGGCCGGATTGAATTGCAGGATCATCTTTCAGAAGTTCTTTTACTTCCTCTTCGGTTGCTACATCGAAAATAAAAATTCCTCTCCAGTTGCCGTCATCGCCGAAAGGACCGGCTATCTGTAGTTTACCGGACTCCGCCATCTTGTTGATGTTTGCCATATGTCCTTCCTGGATTTTAGCGAGACTGAGTGAATCAATATCATCTCTGTGAGGACCTTTCACCAGCATTACAAAGTGTATTGCTTTAATGTTGGTGTCTCAGATTTATTTTCTTCCTGCTGTGCGAAAGCGCTGACAGATATTAATAGGAAAAATATTAGTAATAGATTTTTAAACATACAGTTACTCCAGTGTTATAGTTTTTATGTTATTATCTTGTTTAATAATTACACTAAATTAAAAAATTATCAGACTATTCATATCTTCAATTTATATTTTATTAAAGTATATTTGTAGAAAGAATTCAATTGATCAAAAACAAATCCTTGCTGTGAAAATAATTCCATTCAACAAACTTATCGTTGGAGATAATCTTATGAGGCAATACGAAGCGGTAATTGAAGTAATGAAATCCAATGGCGGTTATGCCACTTTAGGAAATTTATATCAGGAAGTTTTTAAGATTGAGAATGTAAAGTGGGGGACAAAAACTCCATTTGCTTCTATCAGACGTATTGTGCAAGATGACCGATTTTTCTTTAAAATCAAACCTGGCTTATGGGCACTTAAATCTGAAAAAGAAACTGTGTTAAGTCTTTTTGAAATTACAGAAAAAAGAAAGGTGATTCAGATAATCAGTTCAACCATTCTTATTACCAAGGCTTGTTGCTAGAAATAGGTAAGTTAAGAAAATTTGAAACCTTTGTACCGAACCAGGATAAAAATAAAAAATTTCTTCAGAGACCATTAAGAGAATTAGCTACGGTTGATACAATTTTATAATTTCACCTATGATTACATTATTGATAAAGCATCTACAATTGATGTTTCCTGGTTTAATGAACGTAAATTCCCCCAAGCATTTTTTGAAATTGAATACTCAACCGATTTTAAAAATTCTCTTTTGAAATTTCTTGAACTCCGCGATTTTAATGTTGACTTTCGTATTGTTGCAGATAGAGAAGCGTGAGAAGCAATTATAACTACAATGACTTTTACAGCATTTAAGTAATATTGAACATAGAGTTAAGTTTTTACCTTATGATATTCTTGCGGAATTACATACAAAGACTATAGAATTAAGTTTAATAGAAAATAATTTGTAAGAAGGAATGGCAAAAGGATAGATCCTCAGAATGTCGCTAAAACAGATGTCAACAAATCGAGATTAACTTTGCGTCTTTTCACAAGCCGAACCGAAGAGTGGGAAACACCAGCTTATGTTTTTTACGCTCTGAATAATGGAATTTAATTTTCAGGTTGATGTATGTGCTACCTCTGAAAACACAAAATGTAAAGTTTATTTTGACAAATCAGTTGATGGACTCAAGAGAGAATGGAGTCCGTTCCGGTGTTGGATGAATCCGCCTTATGGGCGTGACATTACTAAATGGATGAAAAAAGCTTTTAACGAGAGTCAGCGTGGTGCTCTGGTGGTTTGCCTGATTCCTAGTCGGACTGATACAAAATGGTGGCATGATTGGGTTATGAAAGCTTCAGAGATTAGATTCATGTCTGGAAGAATTAGTTTCGGAGATTCAGAAAAATTCTGCACCTTTCCCATCCTGTATCGTGATTTACTATCCTGAACTTGAGAATCCCTATAAACTTTCGGTTCCAGTTATTAAATCTGTTAGCTTTGATAAGTCAAATAGCACAATGAAGTTCATTTCAAGTTCCGCAATTAATGATAGAACAGATAGACTTCTTTAGGTGTATTTTATCAAAAGAAGGCGAAAACCTTTCAAGGATTGCTTGGTCAATTAAAAAGTAACGCTTGGATGTCACGGTCGTACTGTGACATTACATCTGTTATCACGGTCACGGCACGGCCGTGACGCCCTAGTAATTTCACTTCCTCAAAAACTCTCTTATCAAAGCAAAAAGTGCGGAGGGTTCTTCAACCTGCGGGTTATGTCCGCTTTCTTCAAACATTACAAACTCAGCAGAAAGTCTCCATCGGCATTGCGAATAAGTTTTTCCCAAATGGAATTACTTCCTTTCCTGTATAAAGAACTATTCCTCTTAGAAATCTTTTGCCTGTCTCATCTGCAAAAACTTTTATATGAGTAAAGTCAGTAGCAGTAATCTTTGCGGTTGCTTTAACTTCAACAGCAATAAGTTTTCCATCGCTTCGCTCAATTATAAAATCAACTTCCTGCCCCGAAGCAGAACGATAGTGATATAAAGATAAATTAAACCTGCTCCAAGACGCCTGCTTCAGTAATTCCATAATTACAAAATTTTCCATCAGTCTTCCCCAGGAAAGAGGATCAGACAATATTTTATTCATCTCAAAGCCAAGCAGATGTGAAAGCAATCCTGTGTCATTCAAATAAAATTTGGGTGTCTTAATTAACCGTTTAGATAGATTGCCGGACCAGGCAGGTAATATGAATATCATAAAAATCGCTTCGAGCAAACTAATGTATCTCTTTAAAGTTGTTTGCGGAATTGTCGACGAACGTGATAATTCTGCAAAGTTAAGAAGCGTTCCCGCACGGGTTGCAAGCAAGCTTAACAGCCTTGGCAACTCGCTTAGTTTTTCGATATTCGCAATATCTCTTACATCCCTCTGCAGGATCGTAGTAATGTATGATTTAAACCACGCATTTTGTCTCTCCCTTTCTTTTCTCAACAGCATTTCCGGGTAACCGCCGGTTAGTATCCTGCTTGCAAGATCGTTTGTTTTCTGTTCCTTGTAATCCGGTCTAAAATTACCTGCGAATAAAACATCAATAAAATTATCTTCAACCTTGTTGATTTCACTTTGAGCCAGGGGATGCAGTTTAAGGATTTCCATTCTTCCTGCCAGAGACTCGGCTACTTTAGGAAGCACCAGAACATTTGCAGATCCCGTTAAAATAAATTTGCCGGCTTTACGGTTTTTATCTACAAGACTTTTTATCGCAAGAAATATTTCAGGAACTCTCTGTACTTCATCAATTACAAGATTCTCTTTATATCCGGCAATAAAATCCTGCGGATTATTCTGAGCTGCAGATAAAATTCCCGAGTCGTCAAAAGTCAGGTACCTGGCCGGATAGTCATTTTCCGCAAGATATTTTACAAGCGTACTTTTACCTGTTTGTCTGGCACCATGAACCAGTACCACGGGTGAATCAGTTAGTGCCGTAAGGAGCCTTGGTTTAATTTTTCTGTGAATCATAGTGCAAAGCTAGGAATTTGCCGGATGATAATCAACCATCTAGCGGATGATAATCATCCATCTGCTGGACGATTTGCGGGGATGTAACCGGCGTACCGTGACAATTTACCAGTTATTTCGTGACGGCCTGGTATTCTCACTTCCTCAAAAACTCTCTTATCAAAGCAAAAAGAGCGGAGGGTTCTTCTACCTGCGGGTTGTGTCCGCTTTCTTCAAACATAACAAACTCAGCCTGCGGACAATACATTTTAAACTCAACCATCATCCGCGGAACAGCAACGCGGTCATAGCGTCCTCCGTAAATAAGTACGGGCATCTTCAGATCTTTTAACTGTTTCCTGTAATCAAAAGTCCCGATATCGCTTGTAACTAAAAAGTCCCCGTCTCTGCCAACCATCTGGTAATACAATTTTACGTTCAATGGATTCGGATACGGTTTTCTTCCGCTCGGCTTGAAGTTTTCAGGATTGTAAGCATACAAAAATCCGTAAGGCACACGTCCGTAAATTTCATGGTGAACCGGATCGCTTGAGACAGCACCCTGCTCTCTTATTTTCATCAGCTCTTCCCAGATTTCAGGATAGTTTGTTTTTATTTCGTGATTGGAATTATCGCAGTTCTCCTGCCACATCAAATAACTATGAAACGAGTTTGCAATTATCAGGTGAGATACATTTTCAGGATATTTAATTGCGTAACCCTGTGCAACAACTCCGCCGTAAGAATGACCAAGAATATTAATTTTATCAAAGCCCATCGCTTTGCGCAAACCTTCCAGGTCTTCAATATCTCTTTCCAGCGAATACTCGGTAACAACTTTCAGCAGTATCGGACTTCCCTCTTCCGAAAGCATCATAATAAACCAAAGTGTTTGTGGTTGAAAGCGAATCGAATCTTCTTAAGCCATAATGATTGTTGCCCGGACCGCCTGCAATAAAAAATAAAGGTTCGCCTTCACCAAAGCTTACCGTCCAGAGTTTTGCACCATTTACTTCATAATATTTTCCGTCTGTTTCGCTGTCGGGGAATTGTGCACAGATAGTTACGGTTATTATTAATGATAAAAGAAAAGTAAAGAGAGTTTTCATATTTCACCTTAAGATGATTAAGCACATACAAAATTTTTCTGTAGAAAAATAATACTTTTGACATCGTCATGCTGAATTTATTTCAGCATCTTGATTTATAATAAGACCCTGAAACAAGTTCAGGGTTGATTCGTCCGGTCTAAAAAATGGGATTATTCAACTCCGTGGTGGTATTATGTTATTATTTGTACCAAAGATATGAAATGCTGGTTTGGAAAAATAAAGAGCGGTAAAATGATTTTGAATGATTTAGGAAAAGTAGCTGAGGAGGAGTGGTTAAAAACAAAAAATATCAGAAAAAATGTGGACTTAGATTATCACGTAATCATGCCCAATCACTTTCATGGAATATTAATTATCAAAGATGTAGAGACGTCCCGGCGGGACGTCTCAATGGTAATTGAGACGGGTCAGCGACCCGTCTCTACACAGTTAAAGCCAAATTCACTTGGTTCAATTATCGGTCAATTCAAATCAGTTTGTACAAAACGTATTCACAAAATCGGATATGATCAGTTCAAATGGCAACCTCGTTTTTATGATCACATAATAAGAAATGAAAATGATTTACACAGAATAAGAATATATATTCAAAATAATCCACTGAAATGGGAATTGGATGAATATTATCGATTGGGGTAATAATTTTTTATGAAGATTATTAGTCTCAATGATAAAGAAAAGAGAGTCATTGCTTCACTAATGCAACTATCAACCTTCAATTACATTAGTTTGAGTTCTGGCTTAATAAGCGTAACTTAACGCAGTTGATTTTTAAAATAGGCCTTCATTCTTACATATCTGATAGCACTTTTTTACAAATCTTAATTTATTAACCCGCTGTAAAGACATTTCTGTTCTGATTAGACCGTGAAATAGTTTTCTTACGGCAAATTAAACAGAAAGTTTTATGTCATTCGAAAAATTGAATCTCATCAAGCCGTTATTAACGGCATTAACAAGTGAAGGTTATACAATACCGACACCAATACAGGTGCAGGCTATTCCTGTAATACTTGAAAGAAAGGACCTGATCGGCTGTGCACAAACCGGCACAGGTAAAACCGCAGCGTTCGCTATTCCGATACTGCAGATACTCACTGCAGAAAAACATCCACACAATTCAAGAAGATTAATTAAATCACTGATCCTTACTCCAACAAGAGAGCTTGCCGTTCAGATAGGCGAAAGCTTTGATGCTTATGGAAGACATACCGGATTGAAAAAGGCTGTTGTGTTCGGCGGAGTTTCTCAAAGAGCACAAACAATGAAGCTGAGAGAAGGAGTGGATATTCTGATTGCTACACCGGGAAGACTTCTCGACCTCATCAACCAGAGATACATAAAGCTGGACAGCATAAAAATATTTGTGCTTGACGAAGCTGACCGTATGCTCGATATGGGTTTTATAAACGATGTTAAGAAGATAATTGAAAAGCTGCCCGAGAAAAGACAGTCGCTGTTATTCTCTGCAACTATGCCGACAGAAATTATAAAGCTTGCAAATACAATTTTAACACATCCCGTAATGATTGAAGTTTCACCGGAATCAAAAACGGTTGAATCTGTTAAGCAGGGAGTTTACTTTGTTCAAAAGACTGATAAAAAGAAATTGCTCGTCCATATTCTTAAAAGCGAAAACATTCCATCAGCACTTATATTTACAAGAACAAAGCGCGGTGCGGATATAATAACCAAATTATTAAATGATGCCAGTATTCACGCGGATTCTATTCACGGCAACAAATCACAGCAGGCAAGGCAGCGTGCATTGAGTAATTTTAAATCGAATAAAACAAAAGTGCTTGTCGCAACGGATATAGCAGCACGCGGAATTGACATTGATAGATTGTCACACGTCTTCAATTATGATATTCCCGAATACGCTGAAGCTTATGTTCACCGCATCGGTCGGACAGCAAGAGCCGGATTAGGAGGAACCGCACTTTCATTCTGCGATCCCGAGGAAATTTCTTACCTGAGTGCAATCAACAGACTTATCAAGCAGCCCATTTCAGTTATTGATGATCATCCTTTTAAATTGGTTGATATTAAAGTTGGAGAGAATCCGGCTGATCAAAATAAGTTTGTAAGAAGGAAGGGATCTTTCGGATTTGGAAAGAGTGGTAGAAACCGTTCCGGAAGAAGCTTCCGCAAGTTTAAAGCAAAAAGTTAAAATTCAATTGGATGTCACGGTACGACCGTGACATCTGGATAATTTTTATTTGGGAAGTCCCTGCATATTTTTTTCTTGTTCTTTAGCCCGCTTGGCTGCTCTCTTTTCCTCTTTAGTCTTCTGCGGTTTTTTCTTTGTATCTTTTTTTTGAATCAGCTCTTTACTCATTGCATTTTCTCCTTTTGATTAGAAATTATTTACCGAATTATAATATTAATTTTTGTCATTTCTAATATCTATCTTTTTCCAACCATTCAAGCATCTCCTTTATACTGCCGGTAGCTAAAGCAATGCTTGTATCTGCTGCACCATAATATAAATTGATTGTGTCACCATCGGGACCAATAGTGTATCCGCAGGGAAATACTACATTGCCAACATCACCATTCAATTCGTAAGGTTCTTCAGGAGAAAAGATCCACTCACTGCTACGTTTAAGTAAAATTTCAGGTTTTTTCAAATCAAACAATGCAAGACCTAACCTGTAAATGCATCCGCTGCATGTTTGCTTCACTCCATGATAAATTACCAGCCAGCCTTCCTGTGTTTCAATTGGCGGAGGTGAGAGACCAATTTTATTTGCATCCCACCATGCACCTTTCCGGGCATCCATCATCAGAATATGTTTACCCCAATTTTTCAAGTCCGGTGAAAATGAAATCCACATATGAGCTCTCGGTGCGCTTACAGGGCGATGAATCATAGCCCAGTTACCGTCAATTCGATAAGGTAGAAGAGCTGCATCTTTATCTTCGGGCGGCATTATAACACCATAGCGATCAAAATTTTTAAAATCTTCGGTAAGTGCCAACGCTACTCCGGGACCATCCCTTGTGAATGCTGTATAAACAATAGCATATTTTTTTAATTCCGGTACAAAGGTAATGCGTGGATCTTCAATCCCCCATAATTCTTCCGGATAGTTATCCGGATCAGGAAGTAAAGTTGGCTGCTGGTCAATCTGCCAGGAATCTTTTCCATTTGCAGAACGGGCAGCACATAAATGAGAAAGTCCCCGCCGATCTTCCACTCTACACAAAAGCAATGTTGTTCCATCTTGAAGTAATGTTGCACCAGCATTGAATACACTGTTTACAGGATACGGCCAATTATCAGCTGTAAGAATCGGATTCTTTTTATGACGGCGAAAAAGTTCTGCATGCTGATTGTTCATTTTAATAATGCCTCCATAGATAAATGTGTCTGTTCAGATAAACGTAGTTCCAATAATGACTGAAGAAAAGCTAAAGTGGATTCTGCACCTTGATTCTCGTTTACACGATCCGAATGCAAACCGTCCCGGCAACCTCCGGTTGTAGGATCGTAAATAGGAAGATTTAAATCATTTCGTCCAAGGAACCATTCGAATGCACGCCGGGCTTCTTTGTGCCAGATTTTGTCTTTTGTAATCCTGAATGCTTCAAGACAGGCAGAAACCATGGCTTGCGCTTCAATGGGTTGTTGATCGAAACGGGCACGTACACCTCCATGCTGGTAAAATCCGTTAGAACCGATAGGAACAAAGTGCCCATCACTTGCATGCTGCAAATCGGCAAGCCATTTTAATGATTCCAAACCGGCATCAGTCATTACTGCGTTCGGAATTGATCTTCCGCAGGTGAGTAAAGCATGTGGCAGAGCAGCATTGCAATACGAAAGTTCTTTTTCATACCAGCGCCATTCTTCTGTACGGTTACGTTGATATAATTTAAGTAGTCGTCCTGCCAATTCATCACGTACCTGCCCTGCCCTGCGGTCACCTGCAAATTTTTGTGAATACTCATAAATACCAATTAGAGCAAATGCCCACGCACGCGGACTGGTAGTTAACAGAATAGCAGGCAAGGTTTGTTCGAACAACCAGGCTGCCATACTGTTGAGAGCATGTGTACTAGAATGATTTAATACCGTTCCTAAAGCCCACAGTGCGCGACCGTGACTGTCATCCGAGCCGTTATCTTCTAACCAATTGCGTTGATAATCCATTACGTTTCGAAAGCGTTTAGTCTGAGTGTTGAATGCAAACCCAAGGAATGCAAGATAGCGGGAAGCTAATTCTGAACTTTCAATGTTACCCAGTTCATCTAAAAGAATACTTATCAAAAGAGCACGAGCATTATCGTCTGTTGTATAACCATGAGAATAATTTGGAACAATAAAAAGTGCATGCTGCAGCATACCGGTTTTATCTGTCATGTTTTGCAGGTGATTTAATTTTAACGGAGGTAGTTCTCCCGGATATTTATCTAATGCTTTTGCAGTAACTCCCGGTGAGATATAATGACGACGTTCTGCCCGAGCACGTTCAAAACTTTCCATATACCGTTTCGCCACTTCGGACCAAATCATCGCTCGTCCAAACATATAAGCTCGCTTACGCATTGCATGACGCTCAGCTTCGTTGTCCAATAAGTTGATTACCTGCTCAGCAACAGCTGCAGGATCGCGGAACGGAACCAGAACACCCCTTCCATCCGAAAGAATTTCCTGCGCATACCAGTACGGCGTAGAGATAACTGCTTTTCCAGCTCCTAATGTATATGCCAAAGTTCCGGAGGCTATTTGTGCTTCGTTGTGATATGGTGTAATATAAATATCTGCAGCACTTATGAACTCAATAAGCTCTTCAAGACTAACAAAACGGTTGTAAAAGATAACATTACTTTCCACATTTTTCTGCTGAGCCAGCCATTGCAAAGACAGGCGGTAAGTTTCACCTTCATGTTGAATTACATGAGGATGTGTTGCACCAACAATTATATAGACGATATCAGGATAACGGGCAACAATGTCGGGCAGCGCAGATATAACAGTTTCGATTCCTTTGTTCGATGAGAGTAAACCAAAACTTAGTAAAACAATTTTTCCTTCTACTCCAAATAAATCTTTATTAAAACTTGGATCGACAAATGGTACGTCCGGGATACCATGTGGAATTATATCAATTTTTTCCAAAGACACATTATAAATATCGTGCAGAAATTCAGATCCGCGTTCACTCATAACGACCAAACGATCTGATAATGCTGCAACTTCTTCCAGTACCCGCCGCTGATCTGGATCGGGAGTTTTTAGTATCGTATGTAAAGTTGTAACGATCGGCATACGCAAGCCGCGCAAGAGTGCCAGGATGTGGCTTCCTGCTTTTCCGCCGAATATTCCATACTCGAATTGCAAACACACCAAATCAACATTATTGATGTTTAAGAAATCCGATGCTCTTAAGTAAGAATCTATATCTTTCTCTGTGAGTTCAAAGCGAACGCGGGTTGGATATGCGTAACCAGTTGCTACATCATTGATGGGTAGTGCAATGCATGTTGTATTGCTATATTGTTCAGCGATGGCTTCACATAAATCGGTTGTAAATGTAGCAATTCCGCATTGCCGTGGTAAATAATTTCCAATGAAGGCAATCCGGTCGAGTGTTGAATTTGTAATGTTTTGTCCCAGGGTTATTATCTATAATTATGATAAGTAAAAAAGAATTACATCTTTAAAGTAAACAAAAATTATAATAACTTTTTTATAGATAGTTGTTTATAAAAACAGCAGTAAAACTGAAAGACAAAGTATAATATGATAGATAAAATCAAGACCTTTAATTAAGCCGCAAGTTTCTATTGTTCTAAGATCCGACATTGCGACATCACCATTTCCACAGAGTTTCATTGTTCTATTCAGATTTTACTGCTGTAAATACATATTCATTTAATTAGTTCCGTTCATCACTTACTTAGCCGATTTATTCATCTGCATCTGATAATCAATACCGGCTAATCTTTTTTGAATACCAGGTATTCACATAAACTCTAAATTAAAGCTCGCCTCTTTCGGCTGCTGCTTTAAGATCTTCATTTGCAAAAATTGCAATCTCAACTCTTCTATTAAGCTGCTTTCCTTCAACTGTTTCATTTGTTGCAATAGGTTCGTTTTCACCTAATCCAATAATTGAAAGTCTTGAGGGATTAACTCCCTGTAACTTTGTATAATCTGAAACAGCTTGAGCTCTTCTTTCGGATAGAGACTGATTGTATTCCTCTGCACCATCAGAATCAGTATGTCCTGCTATCAGGATATTTGAGTCAGGATACTTTTTAAGAATGTCGGCAAGCTTGTAAATATTAGTTTTAGCATTGGGCTGCAATGTTGAGGAATCAAATTCGAACAAGAGCCCTGAATCGAATTTGAGTGCTATACCTTCACCGACTCTTTCTACGGTTACACCTTCAACCTCATTTTCTATTTCTTCGGCTTGCTTATCCATATGATTTCCTATCAAAACTCCTGCGGTACCACCGACGGCTGCACCTATTATTGCACCTAGTGCAGTATTACCCAATTCATGACCAACAATTCCACCAACAACTGCGCCGCCAACACCGCCTATTACTCCACCTTTAACAGCATTGCTTGTGCCGCAGCTGTAAGTAAACAATGCCAGGCTTGCAAATACTGCAATTAAAATTATTCCTCTTATTTTTTTCATTATTGTTCCTCTTATAATTATTTAAAACGGTTATACATTTAGTTTATTATTACTATCTATTGATATTTTCAGATTATTTCTTCCAACATATTGATCTACTATTTGCACCGGATATTCTTTTTGTTTTTCATTATGAGCAAGAAAAGCAGTAAGTCTTATTTCTGCAGGTGCTCTTTCATCAAGAGTGATTCTTTCCAGGGTTATATAGTTACCACCAGTAGACTCCAGCATTTTATTTATTTTTATATGTGTCATATTGTCCTTCTCGAATTCATTCAAAAGTATCAATCAGTTTGAGAGAAATAACTAAAGGCGGGATTAACCCGCCCTTAATTTTCCCACCCAATTTTTGCTTAATTAAACCAATATCTTATCCCTAGACCTCCACCGATTCCAAAGTCGGTTGCTGGGGATAAATCAAGAATAGGTACGAGCTCCAGAAAAACATCTATCGGTGCATCAGCAAACAGATAATCTAAGCCTACCGGAATTCTTATACCAAAGTTTGGGTCATCTGCTAAAACTACTCTTGCACCAATGCCGACATAAATAGGTAATTTACCTGACGATACTGAAATTGCATTGAAAAAATGCCAAACGTAATCAGCCTGGAGAAGTACATCGCCGTCATTATCAAAATCATTATCATGATGATAATTATTGAATGACCAGGCTATTGCGAAGTCAAATGCATTGTCACTGCTTGTCCACGCTTTTGCACTCAAACCGGTTGGTTCTCCTAAAATAATTCCCATCCCAAATCCGTGGTCCTGCGCTGTAATTGGTTTTGCTAAGATCATCATCAAGCCTAAAACCATAGTGAATAATATATTTTTTTTCATAACTGTAACTCCTTTTATTGTTTTCAAAATTTATCTAATACTTAAGTTGATCGTTCCCAAATTCGTATTCTGCTGTGCAACAACGATTACATTAGTAATGGTTGTATCGTTATAAGCAGGGTCTGCTGAGAATACTTCTACCCTGTAAGTCTGCTGTAATAATGCCATCAACATGAATGACCCGTTGATCGGTTCTGCAATTGTAAGTGCTGTATCTGTTCCGCTTATTGCATAAACTAATCCTGCTGCACTTACCGGATTTATTTTACCCGAAATGGTTCCTGAGATTACAACTGGTGTCACTCTGATAACAGGTTTCAGCTTATACTGTCCGTTTCCAGTTACTACTATTGAACGCTCAGCATCAAAATCAAGTAATAGTTCGTAAAGAAGTCCATCCTCGATAACAAAGGAGTGATTTAGTTTAAGACCTGATTGTTCTCCACTTGGAATTTCAAGAGGATATGTAACTCCATCAACAACAACGTTACTTCCTGTCCCAATTATTAATCTAATCTGAGTATAACGTCCTGCATCAAGCGGGTGATCACCAAGAACAACACTTGCACCGTTCCTTAATAAAAGCAGATCATAAGTGGCTGTAGTATTGTTTATTACAATCCAGCCGTCGTTTGAACCAGCATCTGCCTTATGAACCTCAACTCTTGTAACTACTATGTTTACCTCGTCATAACCAGCGGGGGAATCAACCATTGTGATTTTTACTTGTCCCTGCCCGGTTTCAGGCGAAGTTGAATCAGAACAGCTAAAAATGAATAAGGCTGCTGTAAAAAAACTTAAAAGGACTGCTAAATGAATTATTTTCTCTTTTATAGTTCTCATTGTCAAATACTCCTCTTTTAATAAATAAATTAAAATCGTTAAATGGTTTATTACTTTTGAATATGCTCTTGTTTCACTGAATTCTACATAAATCAATGCATTATTAAACACACAACAAGCTACAAGAAGATGGCTGTCAAAGCTATCAGGCAAAGGGATGAAAAAGGGATTAAGCCTTACAGATGGTTTTATCGACAAATATTCATGATGGGAGATAGTAACATCAATAAATTTAACTTCTTCAAGATAGAAGGGCAAAAGCAGATGGTACACAATTTCATTTTTTTAGAGCTAAAAATCTTTCTGTTAGTTGCTACTATTTCTAAAAAATTCTCAGCTGTAAATTATTTAAAATGAGGTTTACAGCTGGGAGGGAGAGATACATGATTCATTTTAATGATATAGAGAAATGTCTGACAGATCAATCATCCAAAAGGATGAAAAAAGGGATTACACTATTTTGGTGATGGGATGATTGTTGTTAACCACGTCGATTTTAATAGTGTAAAGTGAAAGATTAAGTTTCGCTCTATTCCTTCCAACATTCCCATCCTGAATGATTTTGTTTGTTCTTTGTTCTGCCGAAGAGTGCTGGTCTGTAAAATACATTTACTCCGTTGCTCATATTTGGCAGTACATACGCAGGAATTTCCGCACAATCACAGTGCTCAATCGATGACAGAAATGATTTTTTCTTCTCATTTAGAGTGTTCAATGTATTTTCATACGTAGTGTAGACCGAATGCAAATATTCTTGTGCGCTGTCAACTTCATACACTGCAACACTAACTGTAGTTTGGATATCCCTTGTAAGCCGGTCAAATGATTGGCGAGCAAATCGATCTGCAAAAGCAGGTACATCGCCATCCTGCAAACTGAGGTCCAGGCTTTCCAGAAAATTGAGATCGAAGTATGATAAATGAAGATTATCAGGAGAAGCAATGATGGTTCGTGCATAAGATCCAAGCGTACCGATAGTGTAAGGCGTACCACCATAACAAGTTGAGAGTACCATTAGATCAAACCTTGTGGAATCATTTGTGAAGTCCTTCAACCCGCTTGCAAGATTATCAATAGTGAACGTCCGGTCTGGATACGATGCATCATAACCTGCGATGGAGAACTCGGGTATTTCGTGACCAAAGTAAAGGAACATACTTATTATCTCGCGCTGATTGTTAATGCGGAAGCGGCGATATAACTCTACTTCAAGATCGAAGTTTGATTGCTCCTGATCACGCCAGTACAATTCATTTGCGATGAGTCGTCCATTCCGGTAGTAATAGAATTCTCCATCCCGAAGAGGGAAAAAGAACAGGAAGTGGCTCGTGGGTTTTTGGTGAAAGATGAACACCTCGGCCTGGGGATTTTCTTCCGCGACTCTTTTGGCTCCTGCAAGAGTCTCCTCGTCTGCATTGTATTTGTTACCCTTGGTATCGTGATAGAGATATTCACCATCACCATGGATGACAAAGATGATCGAGTATTGCACCTCAAGCGTATCCTTCTCAACTATTTGAGATTCGCGCTGAACAGGTAAACCAGTACTACACGAGGATAGCAACATAATGAGCGCCGCATAGCCAAAACTCACGAAAATCATCGAGCACAGGCCACTATTGACCACTCTGCTATGCAGAATTCGCATATGTGTGTCGGCTCGCAAAGGAACTATTTTATACCAAGAGCACAATCAGGATGATGATCAGAAGCAGAACGACAACACTGATGGTTATCATCTGGTCCGCCTGTTCCATATCCTGCACGACGTAATCAGCGAATGCATTGAGTTGTGTATCCGGTACGCGCTCGTAGCCATTGATGCCTGCAAGTTCATCTTGTTTGTCTTGAACTATCGCTTTCAGGCGATCAATACCGTCGTGATCGTCTTTCGAAATCAACGCAGAACTTTGAACTTTATCCAAGATTTTTGACATACTGTTAAAAGATTCGTTGAGAATTTCACGCTTCTCGTCCACATTTTCCGTCATCTTCACTTTGTTCGCTGCCTTGTTAAAGTATTGTTTAAGCTCATCTTTTCCATCCGCATTTACCGGGATGGCCAGAACAAACATCATGAAGATAGACCCAAAAGCTATTAGTGCTTTCATTTAAAGCTCCTTTCAGAAATTGATTGATCCTATGATAACCAAAATGGTTTTTGTTTAAAAAATGTTAGCATCACACAAGCCCATAGTCAAAACAGAAGGTTTCATCATATGAACTTATTTCATTACTGCTTGTTAGTTTCAAGTATCTTTTATGCAACGCTTTTTTAAACGTATTAAAAGCTAAACTAAGCTAATTGAAGCTATTTAATTACTTGTCATAAAGAAATAGACCAAAAGGATGAAAAGGGAACTAAATCTTTTAGGTGAAGTGAGTAAATAAAATTATTTCTTTTCTTCCGGGATATTATGTTTGATTTTATCCCAAGCTTCTTTTATGTCCATCTCTACGAAGGTTGGGCTTTCATTATTATGACAGCTCACGCAAAATTCTTCAAGTTTTTCATGCACAATTAACCCTTTTTCAATTGCTAAATTTTTATCCTTCATCACTTTCATATCTTTATAGGCTGATCCGGCTCCATGGCAAGTCTCACATTGTACACCATCTTCAATTTTAAATTTCTCACCTAACAATGTTGCATCCAGATTATAGCCGGTTACATGACATTTTAAACATTCCCAGGTTTCAGAAGCTGGTTTTAAGAAACCTTTCTCTTTTGCGATTTGATTAGCTGTATCCGTTTTCAAAGTTTCAAATGCTTTTGAATGAGCACTGTTTTGCCAGATCGACAGCTGACTGCCTTGTTTCTCAGATTTATGACATATACTGCAGGCTTCGGCACCTATATAGGTGTTCCCACTTTGACATAATATTGATGCGAATGGTAAAAGGAGAATAGTAAAAAGACAATAAAATGAATGTTTCATAAAACCTCCGAATAAGAATGATAAAACAGGTTTGTAATTAATTTGCAAATACATAATAACACTTTTCAATTTTTATACAACAGGAAAAGCAAGTTTAAGATTTACTTTGTATCGTTTGATCTTGCCGTCTTCCACACTTGCCATATGATTTATTACTTCAAATCCAGTTATCCCCTTTCACCTTTACTGCACCTTTTTTGCAGCACTATTAGTATACCCACCCAAAATGTTATCAGAACAGGTGCGATTACAGTATACACGGTAAGGCTCATTAGTTTAAATTTGGGTCAAATATATACTGAGAAATAAAAAAAATAAATCGGTCAAAAGGATGAAAAACGGTCTACATCCTTTGGGTAATATAGAGATCTAGAGAAATTCTATTTATAATTTTTGCCAAGACCCTGAATCTGATATGAGATCCTGCACACCAATAATTGCAAATTGTATTCCTATACAAATTAGGAGAAAACCCATTATTCTTGAAAGGCTATCTACTCCATTTACGCCAAGAATCCTGCTAACAAAACCGGCACTTCGAAGAACTAACCAGGAGATAGCTGCGGTAATCACAATCGCAAGAATTACACCGGTAAAAGCAAACACTTTATCATAACCATGTCTTCCATCAATTGATGATGAAATTGTAATAACAGTTGCAATGGCGCCCGGTCCAGCTAGGCTTGGCATAGCCAGTGGACTAAATGAAATGTTATTTTTTTTAATTGCTTCTTTCTTTTCAGCTTGAGTAATCTTTGCCTCACCCGGAAACAACATTTTAAATCCAAGAAAACCAATTACCATTCCTCCCGCTATTCGGATTCCGGGAATAGAGATCCCAAAGAAAATCATGATAAAATGTCCCGCCAGCAGAAACACTACCAAGATGCCAGTCATATAAATGCAAGCCATAATAATTTGTCGATTTAATTCCTTTTTAGCCAGATGTTCGCTTATACCAAGTAAAAGAATCGCGGTACTAACTGGGTTGATAATGGGAAGAAGTGTTACTAATGTAACTAAAACTGATGAGAAGAAAGCGGTTATATCATCCATAAATTATTTTTCGAATATTGAGTGATAAATAAATCATAATAAACTCCCGATGACAATAAACCCGGAGATGATGATTAAAATACCGGCAATTTTATTTACCCATTTTAGGCCGACTAAATCCAGTTTCTTTCTGAAAAGTATTGTACCGGAAGTAAGCAAGAAAAACCATAAACATGAACCGATAAAAACTCCGGCAACCAGAACTACTGCAGATAAAAAACTGAGCCCGTCTCCTAAACCGAACGCTGCAAAAACAGCAATAAAAGCAAAAATGGTTAAAGGATTAGTAAGTGTCAAAATAACGACAGTAAAATATGATCTTAACCTTCCACTGCCGCTGATCTTAAGCTTCGGATCTTTTGGCTGGGCTCGAAAAGTTTTTATACCAAGGAAAAAAAGAAGCGCTCCTCCAACTATTCGTATCCAAATTCGTTGGTCCGACAGTGTATCTGAGATGACCGTAAGTCCAAATACTGCTACACAACCGTAAAACAAATCTGCAGTTGCAGCTCCAAGTCCTATTATTAGTCCGCTTAATCTTCCTTCGGTAAGCGTCTTGCGGATACACATTATTCCAATGGGTCCTATTGGAATTGCCATAATAAAACCAATAGCAATTCCCTTAAGGAAAAAAGTTAATTCCATATTATAGTCTGGTATTGCCGTTAATAGTTATTTGATAAATATGAAAAAGCTCGGTTACGTTTCCTTCTAATTGTTGAACTGCTCAACTTAATAATCAGTATCAACATTAAGTGAAATGGTAAAAAGATATTTTTTTCTCTCCCTATGTGTCAACCCATTTTCAGGATGACTCTCAGTGATCTTTATTATCTGGATAAGAGTTCATACTTGATGGATATACAATTTGAACATTAGGATAGCTTCTATCAAATTCTTTCCCGCTTACGGTATCTAATACATCAAGCATTATGAAATGTTTAGTTTCGATCATTGATCCCGTATTTGCCATATATTTGTCCATTGAAAAATCACTCACCAGCTAATTTTTCTTTGTGAAAATATCGTTAAGTGCAACCACAACGGTATCTACTTCACTATTAAAATCTATTTTGAATTCTTCCCAATTATCTTTTCCTGCATACCTATAATCATTTAGTATTTTTTTCAATTCAATATTTTTTTGTTCTAACGTTAGCACTTGATTTTCATATTTAGCTTTGAATTTTGCACTTGTAGTTTTCATTGCTGCTTTGAAGTCATCAATTTGTCTTTTGGTTAGCATCAATTTTCAATTCAGTATCAGTCTTGAATTGCTGCCATTCCTTTTCAAATTGAGCCTGAGCATCTATCATTTCCTGATTTGCTTTTTTGACATTTTCCTTGGCATTATCCCGGTTGTTTTGACAACCGGTAAATACCGATCCAGCAATTAGCAGGATAACTGGAATGATGAAATATATATTTTTCATAATGCCTCTATTTCCTATTTATATATTGTGTGAGTTTTAGTTATTTGATTACAATTTTATAATAAGAAGTAATTCTGGCTTGTTCAATCGGTCAAGAGGATGAAAAAGGAATTAGATTTTTTAACCTAAAGGATGTAGACCATTTTTCATCCTTTCGCCCGACTGTTACTCTTCACATAAATTCATATATTTCAATAGATTTTTAATACATTCAAAAACAAGAGGTATACTATGAAATATTTAAAAATATTTATTCCAATTATCCTACTAGCAATAACATTTTATTATTGCAGCACAGTTCCTATCACTGGGAGATCTCAGCTTCATCTGATTTCCTCTGCGGATCTAAATGCATTGAGTTTCCAGGAATACAGTGAATTCCTGAAGCAGAATAAACTGAGCACAGATGCTCAAAGCACAAATATGGTGAAGAGTGTTGGATTTAACATCCAAAAAGCTGTTGAAAAATATTTTGCACAACACAATCTCTCTAAAGAACTGAATGGATATGCCTGGGAATTCAATCTGATTGAAAGCCCTGAAGTGAATGCCTGGTGTATGCCTGGCGGTAAAGTTGTTGTTTATTCAGGAATACTACCAATAACACAAAACGAAACCGGATTAGCTGTTGTGATGGGTCACGAAATCGCACACGCAATTGCACAGCACGGCGGTGAGAGAATGAGCCAGGGATTAATGCAGCAATTAGGCGGTGTTGCTCTGTCTGTTGCAATTCAAAACGAACCTCAAACAACACAGAATATTTTTATGACGGCTTATGGTTTAGGCTCTACTGTCGGCGTGATTCTTCCATTCAGCAGAACGCAGGAAAGCGAAGCAGACAGGATTGGATTGATAGCTATGGCAATGGCTGGTTATAATCCGAATGCGGCTTTAGAATTCTGGACTAGAATGTCGCAAAGTAAAAGCGGCGGCGCACCACCGGAATTTTTAAGTACTCATCCTTCAGATCAAACAAGGATTGATAATCTTAAAGAGTATATGGCAGAAGCAATGGAATATTATAAGAAGTGATTTAAATCAGCAGGGATAAGCTTTACTTATCCCTGCATCAAATAAATGATCGAGTATTGCAGAATATTCCAGAATTGTTTAATCCTTAATGGGATTAACTCAGAAGAACACGAATATCTTTTCTATCCGATTCGAACCGTGTTAAGGCTTCCTATGACTCCAAATGCACTCAATAGCCAGAGAATCACAGCAATGACTACAACCACATTCAAGATTTTCTTGATGGTAGACTGCATCGGGATGTAGCTGTTAATAAGCCAGAGAACAACTCCGACAACTACCAAAACAATTACTAAAGTAATCAGTGACATAACAATTTCCCTTTCATAATATATTTGTTGACCGAATCTCCTTTACCAGAGATTATTATTGATTTTATTCTTTGTGGTTTCCGATTTAATCACTTGCAAAGGATGTTTCATCAAATGGTTTGATGATTACTACAATATGATATGAAGTAATTCGGGGTTCTACAATGGAGCAAAGGGATGAAAATAGAGCTACATCATTTGGACGAGTTTACCTCATCGCAAAAATCAAACTTGTAATTTGAGCTCTAATAAGCTTTAATTTTTTCTCTTAAGGAACATTCTATATAACAATAAAATAATCACAGCTCCAATAACTGCTCCAATAAAACCTGCTGTTTCACCTGGTTCATAAATTCCTAAATATTTACCTAGATAAGTCGCAACAAATGCACCGGCAATTCCAAGTAGAATTGTAATTATGCAGCCGCCTGGATCTTTACCCGGCAATAATAACTTTGCAATAACACCAGCGATTAATCCAATAATTAGAGTTCCTATAATTTCCATAATTTCTTCTCCTTTTAATTTTCAGCCATAATAATAAACCGTTGAAACAAACTCTTCAAGCTGAGTATTAAATTCTGAGGGATTCTCAATGTTGCTTAAATGACCCGCATGCCCTATGACGCTCAGTAATGATTCCTTTATTTTTTCATTCATCAACTGTGCTGCAGCAAGCGGAGTAATCTTATCCTCGTTTCCAACCATGATAAGCACCGGTACGTATATATCTGACAATTTGCTGCACATTTCTTTACGTTCATAAAATGCACGCAAAGTTTTACAAAGTGATTCTTCAGTTGTATTCACTATCATCTCCCTCACAGCAGCAATTTCTTTTTTCTTTGTTGAGAAAGATTCAGATGCAAATAGATTTTTTAAACTCTCATCGGCAAACTTTTCCAGCCCATCCTTCCTGATGCTTTTAATAGTCTTCATTCGCTTTTCTTTTGCCTCGGGAGTGTCAGCTGTGCAAGTGGTATCGCTCAATATAAGTGCATCAAAGCGGTCCGGATAGTTTTCAACAGCATTTAATGCAATGTATCCACCCATTGATAAACCACATAGCATTGCTTTATCTATTTTCAGTGCATCCATCAGGTTCAGCAGATCAGTTGTAAAAAGGTCAATTGAAAAATCTTCAGTCCCGGCATCGGAGTTCCCATGTCCGCGGACATCATATGCAATGACTCTGTAATTTTCTTTCAGCACTTCCATCTGCTTGTTCCACATAGACTTATTAAATGGAAAGCCATGAATGAAAATGATGACGGGATCTCCAATTTTTCCTTCGTCATTGTAACTGACCGCAAGATCATTTATAGTAATCCTGATATTGTTTCCCAATTCTCGCATAATGTTAATCTTTATATAAAAGTATTATCAAATTTTGATCGATTACCATTTTTAGGTTTGAGATACATCTTTTGTTGTGCGTATCAGGCCAATACCGGCAATGAAAAATATTATACCAACAATGCCAAAAATGATAAGCGCTTTTGTATCCGTTGAACCGCCTCCACTATATACAAATAATACTGCAGCATAAATAAGCCCCGCTATTCCGAGTATTGTTAGTACAGCTCCAAATATTCTTTTCATATTCATAATATTCTCTTTTCTTTTATTAATTAAATTGTTAAATAATTTTTTTTCTGCCGGCTAAAAAAACAACTCCGCCGATTACAATTACTCCTATACCAACAAATGGACCCCAGCTTACCGTGTTATCTTTATCGGCTGTTATTTCAACATTACCAAGGTCTACAACTTTTTCTCTTGTTACATAATTAAATCCGGTATAGAGAGTCATCACCAAGCCTATTACCATTATGATGATACCAATTGTTTTAGCATTCATGTTTTTGATCCTTTCTTAAATTGTTGAATAAGAATATTTTTTTATCCATTCTTCATAGTAAAATTTTCTTTAACTCTATAAATCAGGCTTAGTTTTTGTCTTTGTGCTTACCTTTATCATGGTTTTGCTGCTTAACCCAATTTTGATGCTGAGGATGTTTTTTGATCACAAAATATTTTTCATCCCTACTATCGCGGATTAGATGCTGATCATTACGACCTTTATATGAGTAGTATTTTTCTTTGTAGATTTTATGATTTCGCCATGGATCTTTTTCATTCACTACTACCTTATAAGAATTATAGTAGTCATAATTAATTAAACTTAAAGGCAAATATGATCCGTTGCGCCATCCCCCGTTATTATAATAGTAATAGCGATGTTGGGGAACATTGTAATAAGCATCGATGTCTGGCAGGTAATAATATTCAACATAGTCATATCCGGTAGGTCCCCATATTGGTTGGCTCTCCAGGTTGATTACATTTACTTGTGCATTTAAAGTATTTGAAATGCTTAACAAGCATAATGTTATAATTAATACAAAATAGTAACGCATATTGTAACTCCTTTTTTTATTTAGATCAGGACTCCTTGCTATATAAAACAACCTCATCTTAATCTATCTTTATATTCAGCTAAATTATTTCTTCTCTTATCTTTCTGTTTCGACCATGATCCCGTTCACTAATCTTTGCTTTGATTTCATAAAGAATCTTCAAAAAACTCTTACTTATTTCTGAATTTTCTCCAAAAGGCGCCAAGTCCTATACCTACAGCGTTTATATTTTTTACTATAGGCATTACAGTATCTTCTACCTGGTTACGAATTTTAGTTTCTATATTCAAAATTTTATCAGCGCGATCTCTTATATCACTAACAATTGATTTTGATATTTGAAGCTGAGATTCGGCTTCATCAGTAATGTGAGCTAGTTTTCCTGAAAGCACAAAAGTTGATTCTATAAGCGGGTTAAGTCTATACGATAATACCTGTATCTCCGTACTAATGGAATGCACCGATTTAACAATCTGATAAATGTAATAAATCAGTGCAACACAAAGAGTCGATGCTGATATGAGCAATATAACGGTTAAAATTTCTATTGTGTCCATTTTGATGAATTATATATTCTTAGCTTCTTTTTTATAAGTTTCTACTCCGGCTTCTACTGCAGATTTCAATCTCTCAGTTTCTGATTCAAATTTTTCTTTTCCAGAATTTAAAACCTCTTTTGTTTTCACTTTTGCATCATTATACACTCGTTCAGCATCTGTTAATATCTCCCCGGGTTTTGATTTTACATCATTCACTATCATCGTGAATTTTCTTTTGCCCTCATTGAACATTTTACCAGCCTGGTTTTTCTTCTCTGTAAAATATTTATCAGCTTCATCTAAATATTCCCCAGACTTTTGTTTTATATCTCCTCGTAGTTCCCTGCCGCTTTTGGGAGCAGTTAATAGTGCAACTAGTGCCCCGATAGTTCCACCTGCTAAAAATCCAATAAGAAAACCTTTAACGCTATTATTTTGTGACATTGTCTATTCCTTTCATTTAATTTTTAATTAAATCAGTTATCTTGATAAAATTAACCGATTCGACCATTGAAATAATGAATAGTGCTTTTTACAAATTTTTTTCTAATTAGCTCAAAGCACTATCCAAATAAATTACGATCTGCTTAATCCTTTTTCGTGAAAATATCGTTCAGTGTATTTCCAATATAATCCAAACCGTCATTGAAATCTTTTTTGAATGTTTCCCAACTATCCTTTCCTTCAAACTTATATTCACTTAGCTTTTTCCTTAGCTCAACATTTTTTTGTTCCAATTCTATAACCTCTTTTTCATATTTAGCTTTGAATTTTCCCTTAGCTGTTTTAATCTCTGCTTTGAATTCACTAATTTTCTTTTCGTTAGCACTAATTTTTAATTCAGCATCGGTCTTGAATTGCTGCCACTCCTTCTCATATTGAGCCTGAGCATCTATCAATTCTTGTTTTGCTTTTTTTACATTTTCTTTAGCATCTTCTACATTTTCCCGACTGTTGTCACAACCGGTAAATACTGACCCTGCAATGAACATGATAACTGCGGCGATGAAATATTTGTTTTTCATAATTCTCCTTTTAAATTGTTTAGAAACATTTATGTGATTTTATTTATTAGCCCGGAAACTCACATATTTAAAGCTCAATAAATCTCCGGCTAACTACCATCTAATATTTAGAAATTATTTTTTGAACTTCTTCTTTAGTTTTTCCAAGCTTTTTCTGTAACCTGCCCAATAGTTCTTCTTCTTTACCTTTTACTAATAGCAAATCATCATCAGTAAGGTTTGCATACTTTTGTTTTAGCTTACCGGATGCTTCATTCCAGTTTCCTTTAATTTCCAATTTATTCATTTGTTAATCCTTTGCAATTGATAAATAATTTATTTTATAGTTTCTTTTAATTACAACCTATGATATTAAATAATTCTTGATTGTTCAATCGGGCAAAAGGATGAAAAGAGGATTAAACCTTATAGGTGATTTTATCGATTATTTTTAACGATGAGATATGGTGGTCTTAGGAGGGAAAACAGACATCAGGACTCTTAAATGATTAATTAACTAAAAACCATTTATTTATGTTATTAAAAAAATTCCCAGCTGTAAATTAATGAAAATGAAGTTTACAGCTGGGAGGGAGAGATATATGATGCATTACAATGATATAAAGAAATATCTGACAGATCAATCGTCCAATGGGATGAAAAAAGGACTACATCCGTCTGAATTTCATTTAATGTGACGTTGCTAAATCTGAAAAAGAAAATGATTAGCAAAGTGAGAAGAATGGAAATGAACTTAATATTGAATTTTTCTAACCAGGCATATTCAAAAAATAACCCAGCTGCAATTATCATTACAATAATTTACAGCCGGATTGAGTCGTTGTATGTTTACAATGAATTAACAATCAGGTTTATAAATATGGTAATATGTATTTTTACCTAGTCAATTGACCGATTCATTGCTGGATAATAATACAAAGGAATTAATGAGAGTTCAATCGACCTAAAGGATGAAAAAGGGACTACATCTTTTGGGTGAATAAACTTTCAGACAGTGTTTTTATCTTTATTTTTTTTCTTACTGAATATTGGAGTATAAACTTCATCCATCTTTTCTGAACCAAGCAGCACAGCAATCCATCTTGTGCTTTCACTATTTTCGAAAGCAAACTTCATTGTCATCGTCAGCGGTATAGCTAGAATTGCACCTACGAATCCAAACAAGCCTCCCCAAAAAATTAACGAAAGAAAGACGACCAGCGTTGATAATCCAAGTTTTCTTCCCATCAGTCTTGGTTCTATAACATTCCCTTCTACAAAGTTAATCACTATATATCCTGCTGCCACCAGCACTCCGGTTCCAAATCCCATCTGAACAATTGCTAAGATCACTGCCGGAATAGCGGCAACAATTGATCCTATGTTGGGAATGTAATTAAGCAGAAAAGCAAGGAAACCCCACAGTATTGCGTAATCCACTCCAAGAATGTACAACCAAACTGATATCAAAATGCCTGAAGCTAAACTCATGAAAGTTTTTATAACCATGTAGCGCTTCATATCATTAGCAAATTTTGTAAAATGGGGAAATTTTTGTTCTGGATCCCCAAGCACTGCACGAAGTTTAATAGGAAAGCTTGATACTTCAAGTAATATAAAGGTTACTGTGAGAAGGATCAGGACAAGATCAGAAAGTACAGAGCTCAGGCCAGAAAGCAAGTTGGCAGTAAGCTTTAATAATACTTCCGGTTTAACATATTCCAATAATATTTTTTGAGTGCCTGAAAAACCCTTACTTCTTAAATATGCACTAAGATCCAGGACTTGTTCACGAATACGTGCCTGCAATAAAGGCAATTGATCTATAAAGCCGCTAAAGGAAGAGCCTATTTGTACGCTAATCAGAAGGAGAATGACTATCATAGCAGCCATAACAATCAAAACTGCAAATCCGGATGGGATATGTTTTTCTTTTAACCAGAGGTACTGGCGGGGTTCCAAGCAGTGCAAGGAAAAAAGAAAGTAGGAGTAGAACTACAACAGACTGTGCAAGGCTAACTCCTGCAATAATTATTACAAGTGCTGCAATACTTATAAGAATGCGCATTCCGCGAGAAGAATTAATTTGCTCGGTCATAGTTTTATGTGACTATTCCTTTAGCTTTAAATGAAAAAGCATTAGAAAAATTTAAAGTTTATACTCAATTATGATTGCAGCGTGCTAAAATATTTCTACATTTAGCAAATACTTAGATTGCCCGACGTCCTTTAACGAGATTAACTACAATTAAGATAAGTGCTATTACGAGCAGAACGTGAACAACACCGCCCATTGTGTAGGAAGTGAGTAGACCTAACAACCAGAGAACTAACAGAACAACTGCGATTGTGTATAACATTTTATGTTTCCTTTCAGGTTAAATTATAATGTTTCGATTCAATATGAATCTATGAAGAGTTGTTAAGCAGTGCAATCGGGCGAAGGGATGAAAAAGGGACTACATCTTTGGGGTGAATCACCTCTCAAGTAGTGTTTTTTCATTTTTTTTTCTTACTGATCCCAGAGTTGCATAAAGCTCATCCATCTTTTCTGAACTAAGCAACACAGCAATCCATCGTGTTCTTTCATTGCTTTCAAATGTAAACTTCAATGTCATCGTAAATGGCATACAAAGAATCGCACCGATAAAACCGGAACTAAAAAGGAAACACACAAAAGACAAAGAAGAGTAACCGTATCCGGTAACCGAAGAGTACGGAGTTGATTGAATAACATTGTAATGTTTCCTTAAAAATCAATAAGAATGAAAACTCGTTTTCAGTTATGCATCCTGATTGTTAAAAAATATTTTGGTACCTAACATTCGTTTAGGTTACGCGACGGCCGCTAAAAAGATTTATTAGGACCATTATAATTCCAATTACAAGCAGAAGATGAATAAGGCCACTGGAGACGTGAAAAGCGAAGAATCCAAGTAACCACAAAACTATTAGAACAACTGCGATTGTGTATAACATAGTATGTTTCCTTTCAGGTTAAATTTTAATGTTTCAATCCTGTATGAATCTATGAAGATATATAACGCAGTGCAATCGAGCGAAAGGATGAAAAAAGGACTACATCTTTTAGGTTAGTCAATCCGTGAAATTATTTGATTTAATCGAAGTATTTTAATTAACCGGATGCTCATTCTGATAATCATAAAACTTTTTCTCCGCAGGAGTCCTTCGAACAAACTCTACCTTAAATATTTATTGTTAAAGCCCGAGCAGCCAACTATCTTGAGCCTTCTTCATAAATATTTTAAACTCAGCCAGACCGTCTTTTAAATTAATCAAAGTAGAATCGAGATTTTGCCCCATAGATTGATCCATAAATAGCTTTCCTATCATTCCTTCTCCTGATTGTATTTTGCTGGTAATCTTAGATAAATCATATGTGATATTAGCTGTATTATCAATAGTTTTATTTAATCTTACAAGAATATTGTCAAGCTCATTTGTTTGCTCCATAAATGTTTTAAATCCAACTGAACCTTCTTTCAAATTTATTATAGTAGTTTCGATATCCTGCCTCCACGTTTTATCCATCATTAGTCTTCCAATCGTTCCTTTTCCTGATTCTATATTGGTAGAAATCTTTGCTAAATCACCAGTGATATAAGCTGTATTGTCAATAGTTGTTTTTAAAGATTTCATAATTTCGTCCATATCTGTTGGCTGAGATGTTGCAATAACATCATCGTTTTCTATAATCTTTTTTCCACCTGTTCCGGGACTAATGATCAGAACTTTATTGCCCATTAATCCTTCCGAACCAATACTTGCAATTGCATCTTTTCTTATAAACTTCCGGGTGCTTTCATCAATCAGTATTTCAACTTTAACTGAAGTATCACTAACTATGCTGACATTTTCTACAGTCCCAACATTTATTCCGGAAAGCCTTACATTATTTCCTGCCTGGAGACCGGCAACATCTTTAAATACTCCAATTAGACGAAATGTACTTCTGAATAATTGCTGCTTCTCACCGATAAAATAAATTGCTAAAATAAATATTAAGATTCCAAGTGAAACAAATATTCCGAGCCTGACTTTATGACTTATCTTTTTTTTCATTTGATTTACTCCTGCTTAATTGTCTTCCGTACTATTCAAAAAATGATCTTATCCAAGGGTCTACAGATTTCTCAAGCTCATTGAATGTTCCTTCTGCTGCACATACTCCGTCTTTTAACACTATAATTCGATTTGCAGTTAGCCTCGTACATTCAATATCGTGTGTAATAATGACGGAAGTGGTATTATATTTTTTTTGAACTTCAAGAATGAGATTACTTATTTCTTTTGATGTTATGGGATCCAATCCGGTTGTAGGTTCATCATAAAGCATTATCTCAGGTTTCAAAATCAAAGTTCTGGCTAAGCCTAATCGCTTACGCATACCGCCAGAAAGCTCTGAAGGCGTTTTATCAATTGCTTCATCAAGTCCTACATCGTGCAATGCTTCTTTTACTATCGATTCTAATTCTTCTTTCGGTATTGTACTTAATTGCTTTCTTAATGGGAATTCAAGATTTTCTCTAACTGTCATTGAATCATAAAGAGCGCCGCTTTGAAAAAGGAAACCGACCTTTTTTTGTGTTTCAATAAGTTCTTTATCCTTCAGCTCAGAAATATTTTTACCATAAATAAAAAGATTACCATCATCAATCTCAACCAACCCAACAATACATTTAATGAGCACTGATTTACCGGTGCCGGATTGCCCAAGTATTGCAAGGTTTTCGCCTTTATTAATCACCAAATTAATATCACGCAGCACGTGATTATTCCCGAATGACTTCTTAAGATGTTCCATCTTAATCACAACCTTACTGTTCTGATTATTATCAGTTTCTGTTTTGGCTAATATTTCGGTTGCTATCTCTGTCATTTATTAAATTATCAATTTAGTTTTGAAGCACACTCGTAACTTGTACAGCAATCATATCTATTATAAAAACCATTAAGGATCCTAATACCACGGCTGAGTTTGCCGCTTTGCCGACACCTTCAGTGCCTTTATTTGAATAATATCCTTTGTAAGTTGCGATGAGCCCGATTCCAAAGCCGAAGAAAAATGTTTTGATTACAGCAGGGAACAAGTCGCTAAATTCAAGACTTTGAAATATTTGAGAGAAAAACAAGTAAGCACTAACATTTCCCTTTATGTTAACACCAACAAATGATCCAATCAATCCGACACCATCAGCAAAAATTACCAACAATGGAAGCATTAGTGTTGCAGAAACTATCCTTGTAACTACCAGATATTTGAACGGATTGTTATCTGATACCTGCATCGCATCGATTTGTTCGGTAACATTCATTGAACCCAGCTCTGCTCCAATGCCAGAACCAACTTTTCCAGCAAAGATTAATGCAGTTATGACAGGTCCTATTTCACGTATAATTGAAACGGCAACCATCGCAGGTAACAGTGATTCGGATCCAAACTTTGCCAAAGTAGGTCTTGACTGAATAGTTAGAACGAGTCCAATGATAAATCCTGTAATAGCTACCAGAGGAAGTGATTTGTAACCAATCATGAAGGATTGCTTCATCAGTTCATTAAACTCATATGGCGGTTTAATTACTTCTTTGAAAAAGCGTAAGGTAAAAATTGTAAGCGAGGATACTTCTAAAAAGAATTTTTTAAATATTGAATCGGGGACGATTTCCGTAGATTCTTCCATGATAACTTCGGTTTGCTTGTTTTCACTATAGGACTGCTGCAAAACTATTTTCGCCATTTAGTTCATTTCCTTAATAATTAAAAATTACCTGCACTTCCATTTCGGAATAGCTTGATTACCTCTCTAATCTTCATTTTATTACTTAGTTGATGGTAATATCTGTATATGATGATAGGTAGAAATATCATTTTTCACAATACGGCAAAGGGATGAAAAAGGGATTACATCTTTTAGGTGAGCCAATCGAAGTTAAACGCTTTCTGTAATGGAGTCGAATCTATTGAAGTTCTAAATTATACAAATATATGATTTCATGCTTGCAAGTAAGGCAGGTTAGTGATTGAGTATCCGAGTTTATTCTTTATATTTTTTTGTTTTTCCTCAGAACTTTGATTCTGCTCACTATTTGCTTTTTAGCATCCTAAAATGTTTCACTGAATTTTTCTCTTCGATCCTACAATTTTTTTGATGAACTTATCTGCTTTTCTGCTCTTTGCCATTTTTTTCTGTTCTTGTGCAAACCTACCTGTTTTTGCTTTTTCCATCTCGATATTCTTGAGTGTTTCAGATTCTTCCGCCTTAAATTCAGATTGCAGAACTACAATATTAGCTTGCGTTGCTGCACGTTTTAGTTCTAGCCCAGATCGCTTGCGCTCGATTTCTTGTTGACGTAGAAATTGTTCCTCATTGTTTTTCGCTTCTTGTGATAATCTAGCCGATCCGGTTAATACACCTTCCGGACCAACATAGACATCAAGAAGTTCAATTCCATGATCGGTTAATTTGAACTCACGGATTTGATTAGAATGTGCCATACCGCGAGATTTCAAAATATACAATCCTCTGTTACGCTCACCGCCAATTTCAATATCACGCAATAAAAGCCAAGTATCTATCAGCGACGATACTGATATATCTGTAAGCTCCTGGTTATCGCCTGCACTCGTTAGAGTTGTGAAGAATGCCGTTATATTCCTCATCTTCAAAAAATCTACAAGGCGCAGTAACATTATTTTTACTTCGGTTTGATTCCCTCCCATCACAAACGCATCAATTGGATCCAGAATAACTATTTGAGGTTTAATTTTATTAATTAATTTGATGGTTGTGGTCAGATGATGTTCCAATCCAAAAAGTGTTGGCCGTGTTGCATGAAAGTGAAGTAATCCTTTTTTCATCCATGGTTCTAACTTTATTCCGATTGATGACATGTTGCGCATAAATTGACTCGGAGATTCTTCGAAAGCAAAATATAGAATACGCTCTCCACGCTTGCACGCTGCTTCAACAAATTGGGCTGCAAGGCTCGTCTTGCCGGTACCGGCGGTACCTGAAACGAGCACTGGTACTTCCTCGAAAATAACCTTTACCGGAGAGCATTGTATCAAGTCGCGGAATACCAGAAGAAATTCTTTCGCTGGATGAAACGTGTTTTAAGCCTAGCGAAGTAACCGGTAGAACAGAAAAACCATCTTCATCAATTAAGAAAGGATATTCGTTTGTTCCGTGTGTTGAGCCGCGATATTTAACTATACGTAATCGTCGTATTGAAGATTGATCACTCACACGATGGTCCAGCAGAATCACACAGTCTGAAATGTATTCTTCCAAACCTTGACGTGTTAATGTACCATCACCTCTTTCCCCGGTGATTATTGCCGTAACACCTTTCTTTTTCAACCAGCCGAATAATCTACGCAGTTCCGTGCGTACAATAGTAGAATTGGGCAGTGCAGAAAAGAGTGATTCAATAGTATCCAGCACAACACGCTTAGCTTTGATGCTCTCAATTGCAAGATGGATGCGAACAAACAAACCTTTCAAGTCGTATTCACCGCTTTGTTCAATTTCACCCCGTTCAACATGAATATGCTCAACCCAAATCTTTTTGCGATCTATAAGGTGATTTAAATCGAACCCCAACGAAGAAACATTTGCTGCCAGTTCTTTTTCGGTTTCCTCGAATGCAATAAATACACCGGGTTCATTGTAAATCGTTGCACCGCGTACGAGAAATTCCATCGCAAAGAGAGTCTTTCCACAACCTGCACCACCGCATACAAGTGTCGGTCTTCCTTTTGGCAATCCCCCCTCCGTGATTTCATCAAATCCTTGAATATTTGTTAGTGATTTTGGAAGGAGTTTACGTTGAAACTTTTCTTCTTTTTTCTTCATGATATTTTACCCTTATAAATTTTATCATCCTGATATTATTAATGTTGTAAAAGGTTAAATCCCATATTAATATTGGATGATGCAATTATATATACCGCATCAGACAGATTAAGAAGTGTGTCTATTACTTCCGCCCTCGTCTTTTCCAATATTCTTTAGCTTTCTTTTCTAACTTGTCAAGTCTTGTATAATAATCTGGAAATTCTTTTAAATGAGCCCATGCAATTTTTCCCGTCAATCTTCTGTCATTTTTTGTAACATTGGTTTCTGGATATTTCGTTCCATGTTCTAACTCGACATTTACACCTTTCGTGAATTCATCGATATTTACCTCATTCCAATTGATGCCCAGATCATCACCGATTTCTTTCGCAGCTTTTAAATTAAATTTCTTCATTCTTTTTTTATATTCAGTTTATAAATGAAGCACACAAGAAGTAGCCATAACTTTTAAGCTGTGCTTTTACTCTACATTCACAAGCTGAAGCTTGCTACTACCTTCAATAATTTAATTTTCACGCAATCTCATTAATTCGGGGAATTTGAAAAATCCCTAAAACATACAAAGACCTTAGCTCTTACAAGTAAAGCCGAACAAATTGAATGCATTAAATAAACCCATTTGATACTTTTCTAAAATGAAATCCATAAATAGTAAACAGTATTGCTAAAGAAAACAGCTGCGGCTTTCTAAAAAGAGACCAGAAGAATAATTTCCAATAATATATTCTTTCCTCACCGATAACGCCCAGTTTAACTATTGACCTGAAAAGTGCAAGAATATAATTGGGATTAAGATGAAATACTTTTTTCTTCTTCGGCTCAAATTCTTTCATAAACCGCATAACCCGTTCATAATAATATTTTGGTGAATAAATTTTATCAAGGATTTTTTTATACCCATCAAGAAGCGCGTTCGGATCCATCCGTGGAATAAAATTAATTGAGAAGTCAGTGTTATTGCCTGTAAAATCTTTCAGCATTCTTCCTTCATTCTCTAATCTTTTCTGAAGCTTTGTACCTTTCGGTGCGTTTAACAAACCAACCATTGCAGTTACAATTCCGCTTTCCTGTATAAAGCTGCTGAGCTTTTCAAAAATTGAGGAAGGGTCACTATCAAACCCAACAATAAATCCACCCTGAACTTCCAATCCGGCTTGTTGAATTTTCTTTATGCTTGATATTAGATCACGGTTTCGGTTCTGGGGCTTGTTGCACTCAATAAGGCTTTCATCATTCGGAGTCTCGATTCCAATAAACACAGCTTCAAATCCGGCCTTCGCCATCAATTGCATTAAGTTCTTCATCATCGGCAAGATTTAATTGATACTTCGGTATTCAGGTAGAAAGGATTTTTCCTTTTTTTCATCCATTCAATTATTGCAGGAAGAATTTCTCTCTTCAGCTTTGCTTTATTGCCAATGAAATTATCATCAACAAAAAAGACAGGTCCACGCCAGCCGGTAAAGTACAGTAAGTCTAATTCATCTATAACCTGTTCTTTGGTTTTTGTACGTGGTTTTCTTCCATAAAGAACGGTGATATCACAAAAATCACAATCGAAAGGACAGCCGCGCGAGTATTGAAGATTCATCGATGTGTAATTTTTTATCGGAACAATATCCCATCGGGGCAAAGGTGTGGTCGAAATATCAGCCCATTCATCTGAAGTATATTTATGTTTTGGAATTCCTTTTTCAAGATCATTTAAAAACAGTGGAAGAGTAATTTCTGCTTCATTAAGCACAAGGTGATCAACAATTTCATAATTTTCAGAACTGCTTGTAAATAAAGGTCCGCCCGCTACAATTTTTGTGTTTAACTTTTTACATCTTGCTATTACTTCATCTGCAGACTTGCTTTGAACAGACATTGCACTGATAAAAACATAGTCTGCCCAAAGTATATCTTTATCTTCCAGACTGTTTGCATTCATATCAATTAATTTTTTATTCCAATCGTCCGGAAGTATTGCAGCAACAGTCAACAAACCTAACGGAGGAAAGCTTGCTTTCTTCGATACAAATTTCAGAGCGTGCTTAAAGCTCCAGAAAGTATCCGGGTACATCGGGTAAACTAAAAGTATGTTCATTTTATTTTGATTTAATAATTCATTTATCGTTAACTAATAATTTTTCCAGCTATTGTTTTCAGATGAGTTCACTCTGCATAGTTTGCAACCTTTGTTTCTGTCATATTAAGTCTTTTCTGATTATACATATCTTCTCCATATTCGTCGATATAATCAATCTGCTGGTTTGTAAGGTCGATTACAAAATTTGAGTGTTTGTAAAAGTGTATGAACATCGCAGAAAGGCTTACACCCCATTCAATTGCTTTTGGATTTTTGAAAAGAACGGTAAAAAACATTTTCCAGAATGGTTTCCCGGTTATTCTATTAAATCCAACTTTGCTAAGAATCCTTGAAAACGATCTCAAATTCTTCAAGGTCCTTTTAAAGTTATGTTTATACTTATTAGTTACTTTCAGACTTAAACAAGTACGGATTATTCTTTCATAATAATTTTCAGGAGTATATATATAACTTATGACATCAACGAAATCTCTTAGAATATTTATCCTTGGTCTCAGTGTTATAAAGTTTAAACCGCTGGATGCCTGGTCAATTTGAGTTTGCGTATCAGTAAAAATGGAAGACTCTTCAAACAATCTTCCTTCCAGCGCCAATCGTTTGGTTAACTTTGTGTTTGGTAACGCATACATCAGTCCAACCATAGCGGTACATATTCCAGAATCCTGTATGAACCCATTCATCCTTTTTGCTATCTGGTTACTTTCATTATCAAAGCCAATTATGAATCCTGCATTGACTACCATACCATATGAACTGATTTTCTTTGTAGCTTCAACAATTGATCTGCCCATATTTGTTTTCTTATTTGCTTTTTCTAATACCTCATCTTCGGGAGTTTCAAGACCGGTAAACATAAGACGAAAGTCAACATCTCTCATTAGCTCAAGCAGCTCATCATCATCAGCCAGATTAATAGAAGCTTCAGTTCCAAAATAGAAGGGGTAATTATTTTTTTTGGACCACACTTTTATTGCTCGCAAAGTTTTCTTTACCTGCTTCTTATTCCCAATAAAATTGTCATCAACAATATCAATGTGACCTCTGTAATTCAGATCATGTAAAGCTTGAAGTTCTTTGACCATTTGTTCGGGAGTTTTTGAGCGGGGTTTTCTGCCATACAACTCGATTATATCACAAAATTCACAATTAAAGGGACAGCCTCGCGTGAATTGTATATTTAAGTGTATGTAGTTCTCAAATTTTATCAAATCAAATCTTGGAACAACAGCTTTGTTCATATCCGCATAATCAGGAGATGTGTATTCACCACTCTTACTTCCATTCGCCAGATCGTTCAAGAACATTGGGATAGTATTCTCGCCTTCTCCCAGCACAAGGAAATCTGCAGATTGATAAAGATGCGGTTGTGATGTTGGGTCTGGTCCGCCAACAACGACAGGTTTATTTTTTTGGTGAGATAAATTAATTATATCAAGTATGGCAATTTGCTGTGGCAGCATTCCACCAGTAAATACCAAATCAGCCCACGCGAAATGTTCATCCAGAAGAGGTTCAACATTTGTATCAATTAATTTTATTTCCCATTCGTCGGGCAGCAGTGCAGCTACTGTCATTAAACCGAGCGGTGCTGCCTGATATTTTGCACCGACTATTTTACTAACTTCAACAAAATTCCAAAAACTGTATGGTGAAAATTTTGGATGTATTAAAAGACACCTGGTTCTTTTTTGTAATAACTTCATCATAGTGTATTACCCATTATTCCTATGAAATGATTTCAGTAGATAGGATCCTATTCATCCTTATTCGCTGCAATTAAAAGATATTAAATAAATTGCTGCAAAAAATGAATCTCATGGATTAAAAAGGGATTAATCCTTTTGGGGGATAAACTTCAGTAAATCTAATTATTGATAGTTGAGATACTCTTTGCTACTGTCTTCAGTGTTTCTCCTGTGTAGGAGTAATTTGCAATCTCCAGACGTGTGTGTAATGCAAGCTTCTCCATAATATTATGGATATGACTTTTTACTGTGTACGTTGACACATGAATTTTCTGTGCTATCTCTTTGTTTGTTAAACCCTCACTAAGTAATACTATAACTTCACGTTCCCTTGATGTCATACGGACTGCTTCCTTCAATTTGGTTTTGCCCTCTCTAACCGCGTAATCAACTATCTGAGAAAAAAGTGAATCAACCAGTAATGGCGGAAGAACAGTTGAGCCCTCGGCAACTGTTCTTATCGTAATTAAAAAATCATTGAGTGATGCATCTTTCAGGATGAACCCATTTGCACCAGCTTTTACGTATTGTAAAATATCAGCTTGCACAGGGGCAAGATCCATAACGATGATTTTTGCTTGCGGAAAATCTTTTTTAACTATTTCCACTACGTGCAGACTGTTCTGACTCCTCAATCCTAAATCAAGAAGAATCACATTTGGTTTTAACTCTTTGACTTTTGAAAGAGTGTGCTTTCCATCTCCCGAGGCAGCAACTATAAGGATATCCTTGTGTACTTTAAGAATTGAATGTATTCCATCCCGCAGAAGGCGGTTATCTTCTATGAGTAATAACCTGATCTTTTTCATATTAAAATGCTCAAATATAATAATTGAAATTATTCATTGATTTCCAGAATCAATTTGCAACTTTCAGTGGTATCAAATCAATCGGTCAAAAGGATGAAAAAGGAATTACTTCTTATAGGTGAAAAAAATTATTCGTCGAGAAGTGAAATAGATTTTGTTGCAGAGTCAATTTTTTTCGATTCGTGCAAATACTTTGCAATCTGAACCCGCGTACTTAATGCAAGTTTTTCAAGAATATTATGGACATGACTCTTTACAGTATATGTGGACAGATGAAGCTCCTGTGCAATCTCCTTGTTTGTATGACCTTCTGAAATCAACTCTATTACCTGTTTCTCGCGTTTTGTCATTCGAACAGACTCGATAATCTCAGCAGGACTTGATCTATTTACAGCATGTTCAACTATCTGGGAAAAAAGCGACGCGGTTAAATTGGGTGGCAAAACCTGGAGACCTTTTACAACAGACCGGATAGTCTTAAGAAAATCAGCAATCGTTGCATCTTTAAGTATAAATCCGGAGACCCCCGCCTGTACAAATTCAAGAACGTCAGCCTGCAGAGGAATAAGATCCATAGCTATAATTTTGGACCCGGGAAAATTCTTTTTAACTAATTTTACTAAATTCAAACTGCTTCGGCTCCGGAGTCCAAGGTCTAGAAGCAACACTTCGGGTTTATATTTTCCCATAATTGCCAAAATGTTCTCGCCATTTCCAACGGTTTCAACAACATTCATATCCTCTTGTTTTTTAAGCATAGCCTTAAGCCCATCACGCAGCAGACGATTATCTTCTATAAGCAGTATTCTTATTTTTTTCATTTTAATAAGCTTTGCTTTAGTGTGCTAACACCATTTATTATACTATAAATAATCAAGGATAAATACTGGAACAAGTGTTCTTCAATAGCTGATTTAAATATATAAAAAATATGATTTTTTTGAAAAATTCTTCTTTGTTGAAATTGAAATTCTCACATATTAAGCGTGTGATTAAGTTGCCTGATACACCAAATTGATTCTTTTACTTCTTAACATAAAACTCACCGCGTGTATATGCACGATGAATTATAGATTTTTTTCTACCGGTTTTACTATAACCATTAGCTGTCATTAAAGAAGCAATCATCGCCCCGATAAACTGTTTAACCCGGCCGGTAAACTGAAAACCCTTTTTCTTTCTTGCTTCATTATAACATAGCTCGGCCACACTGGTCACTGCAGGCATTCCATATTCAGTTAAAATCATTGCCTGGATAAAAGTTTCTGGTTTCATAACTATATCAAAAAGAAACTTTCCCTCAGCATTTGCAAGCACTGCAAATTGCGGGTAAGTTGCTGCGAATTCCTTCAGTTCGGGAATAAGTATATCCTTTGTGTAAGTCTTTTTTTTCATTTTAGCACCTGATGAATAATCAATTACGGTATTAACAGGTGCAATATATGTAAGTGCTAATTAATGAACACCATCAAATGCTTGGATATTGATTAATAGGCTAATTGGAATGAGGAAGAAAGAATATAAAATAAATTTGTATGAAAGGCTTTTACTGTCCTAAATAATCTTTAAGCTTATTGCTTCTTTTTGAGCTACGTAACTTTCTAAGAGCATTTTCTTTGATCTGTCTTATTCGTTCCCTGGTAAGATTAAATCTTTCCCCTATCTCTTCTAATGTGGCTTTTTGATTACTTCCGATTCCAAAGGAGAGCCTTATTACTTCAGCTTCTCTTTCATCCAGAGTTGAAAGTATATCTGCAACCTCATTTTTAAGAGAATCGTGCATCAAATCTGTGTCAGGCATAGGCTGCTCTTCATTGTGCAGAACATCCATAAGCGTGGATTTATTCTCATCACCATTGTTGAATGGTGCATCTACAGATACCTGCCGGCTGGATATCTGAAGTATATATGCAACTTCGTCAGAAGTGATTTCAAGAATCTTTGCAAGCTCTTCAGTTGTCGGCTTTCTTTCAAATTCCTGCTCTAATTCTCTGTAAACTTTGCCAAGCTTCGTCAGGTTTCCAACACGGTTAAGCGGCAGACGAACAACTCTTGACTGGTCTGCAATTGCCGACATAATTCCCTGCCTTACCCACCATACAGCATAGGAGATAAATTTAAATCCTCTTGTTTCATCAAACCGCTGTGCGGCCTTTACCAAACCGATGTTACCTTCATTTATTAAATCGCCGAGTGAAAGTCCCTGGTTCTGATACATCTTGGCAACAGAAACCACAAATCTTAAATTAGCTCTTACTAATTTATCCTGTGCAGCCATATCACCTTTTTTAATTTTTATTGCCAGAGAAATTTCTTCTTCCGGCTTTAAAAGAACATACTTTCCTATTTCCTGAAAGTACAGGTCTAATGATTTATTTTCGCGGTTAGTTAATTGTCGTGTTAATTTCAATATGAAATATCTTTATTAGATTAATTAAAAATTGATTCTTGAGGAAATATTCAACGGTAAGATAAGCGTGCGCTGTTAATTTCTTCTGTTTGCAATATACCGAAATTAAAAGTCTCAAAATAGCAGGTAATAAGTGTATTAAATGATTAATTGATTTTTAGTGATTGCCAAACTATCAAATAGTGTTGTAAGTGAGTGATAATAAGCCTATTTTGCAGTCGTTCTGCGAAATAAACCTAAGATAAGAGATATAGTTCTCACAGTTCCCTTCTTTTAATCCTAAATTTATTTACAGAGGCATAATTGCCGGCCAGGTTTTGTTCATTATCTGAAGCCGGATATTTACTTAATAAAATTCAATATAAAAGGAGAATGAAATGAATATTTACGTAGGCAATCTGGCATCTGATGTTAAAGATGAAGAATTAAAAGATCTTTTTTCACAGCACGGAAGAGTAGAAAGCGTTAAAATTATACGCGATATGTTTAGCCAGACATCAAAAGGATTTGGGTTTGTTGAAATGCCCGGAAAAGCTGAAGCACAGAAAGCATTAACCGCACTCAACACTTTTGAGTTTAAAGGAAAGAAAATCATTGTTAACGAAGCCAGACCTCAGAAAGAAAGAGGCGGCGGCGGCGGAAGAAGAAGATAATTCTTAATCTTCTATCAAATTTTTAAGCTGCAGATCTACTGCAGCTTTTATTTTAATCTTACATACGCTGCATTTAATGTTGCTATTAATTTTAGAAGGAGAGACAAATGAAAATATTTGTAGGAAATTTATCACCCGAAGTAAATGAGCAGGAACTCACTGCGCTGTTTTCAGAACATGGCAGTGTGGGAAATGTAAAAATCGTTCGTGATATATCCAATCAAATGTCAAGAGGATTTGGATTTGTTGATATGCCAAGAAAAGTTGACGCTAAAAAAGCTTTGAAAACATTAAATGAATTTGAGCTTAAGGGGAAGAAAATGTCTGTTAATGAAGCTAAACAGGAACGAGACAAGAACAGTGCCGGCGGTGGTAAAAACTTTGGTGGAAGAAGAAGATAATTATATGCTTCTTCAAAACATTTTCGTATAGCACTAATATTCAAATAAAACTACGGTTGACAATCGCTTCAAATAAGTTTTGATCTTAATCATTTCAAACCCTCATCAACATTGGTGAGGGTTTTTTATTTTCTTTTTCTTAACTGAACGAGTAAAGCACCAAGTGTAGCAATCAACATTCCTATTCCCTATATGGAAGGAGACTTACTCATATAAATATTTTATTGCTCGCTCTTATTTCATCAAGCGATACTTTCAATCCTCTCCCAATGAATATTTTTTGATTGTTCTCATACGGCATTGCATATTTAGTTTGGTGATATCCGGCTTCGTATACTTCTTCCAACGATTCGAGATGTTCTTCTATCTCTCCGCCAATAATTATTATTGTGGAGATTTCATTTGTTTCCTTCGACCAGTACCAATAGCTATTATGCGGACAAACAACTTTCGGTAGCGGATACTTGCTGCTGTAATATTCAATTGCACCTGCCTTACCATAATTACTGCAATAAACAACTGTCTTTTCTCTTTCCTTTTCAGGAAGTGACTGATAAACCTTTGAAATATTTTTTGCTAAGTCTTCCCATCCAAACATATCTGAATAGAACTGAGGCAACTCCGTTTCGTGTCCTTCATTGCTTGGAGGTTTAAGTCCGATTGCATTCTGATATTCCAAAAACTTTTCAACCGGAAGTAATGGTCGGGCAAAAGGAGCAATAAGAATTCCAAATACAATTACGGTAATAGCAACTGCATATTTAAGCCAGCTTCTTTTTTTACTCCAGGTTTCTATCATCACTGCACCGCCGGCAAAAAGTATTTGATATGATGCCGCAATATATTCTCCCTTGCTGTGCCAGTTAATGAATAGAATAGTAAAAGTTGTGAGCCAGATAAAACCAACTGCGCGGAATTGCTTTCCATCCTTACTAATAAAATAAAAAACTATTCCCGGCAGCCAGATAAGAATTGATAATGGATTGAGTAATTAATATCTGATCAAGAATGAATGAAACAGGAGTAAGTCCGCCGTACTTTCTCGATGCTGCATTTCTCATAAATTCAAGATGTGCAAAGTCGTGAGTGATGTTCCAGATTATATAAGGAGAAAAAATTATTAATGCGATTATAGCAGCAAGGTATGGGTATTTTGTTTTCAAATCTTTTCTTAATGGAGTTAAAACAGTTCCGGCAAAAATTCCAGCACCCAACCACAGCATACTCGTTTTGTTTAACAATCCGAACCCGATTACAACTCCAAGTAAAAGCCAAAGTTTGCTGTTGCCTGTTTGAACTATTCTTAAAAAAATGTATGCGGAAGAAATCCAGAAAAGAAAATCAAACACATTCATAGAATAATAAGTGTTAATCCCCAGAAAGATTGGTGAAAGCATAAACGTAATTGTTGAGATGATAACTGCGACTTTGTTACCACCAAGCCGAACAGTAAACAATCCAATTATAAACACAATAACAGATGTAACTATTGCGGGGACAATTCTGATGACGAACATCGAATCACCGAAAAGCGATTTCCACAACGCAAGCATCCATATTGAAAACGGCGGATGATCAACATATCCAAAGTCAAGTCGGTTTGCACAAGCCAGATAATAATACTCATCACGGAACATTCCGTAGCTTGTAAATGCTGTTGTTAAAAGATAGATCAGCAGATTAATAATTGAGATTGTGAGAATAAGCGTGATAAGGTTTCGGGAGATTTTTGAGTTTTCCATAGCAATAAATTTTAAATAAAAGATTAAATGCTTAACAAGCACTATTTATAAAATTCTTAACTCTTTCATAAACTATTTGACTATCAATTCCTCCCTTCCCGCTGAAATCACAAATGTGCGGATCGCCCGGACAAACAGTTGAGCAGTAATTTTCTTCCGGCAGAATTATTTCAGATTTGTTTCCGAGTGGACCCCAAAGCTTTGGAGAGCAGGCAGGCAAAGGACAAAACATTGATATCGTTGGAACTTTCAGAGCTGCACAAATGTGCATTGGTCCGGTGCTTGCAGAAACCAGAACATCCAAAGTGCTGAAATTAATTATTGATTCCCGGAGTGACAATCCAATATTTGGATAAATAACCCTTTCAATATTTTTAATTTCATCAGGAGGATTATCATCTGTAACAATAACTCGAATGTTTTTTTCTTCTGATAAACGAACAATTAATTTTCTGTATTCTTCAACGGTTAAATTCGGTGATGACTTTCCGCTGGTTGTATTTATTCCTATCAGAATTTCACCTTTCGGAGCAAGTTTCTTTTTTATTTCATCGCGCTTCATTTTTTCATCTGCTGATAAAAATATTTCCGGTTCCAAGACTCTGTTGGTTCAATTCCAATTTTTCTGATCATATCAAGACAGTAATCTGCTTCGTGTCTTAATGGAATATATTTTTTCCGGTCAACATATTTTGAAAAGCTTAAGAATTGATAAAGCTTATGTCCAACACCAATACGATTTGGAATTCCAGCGAAGAATAAAATCCAGTTTAATCTTTCATTTGGCAGAAGCATAAAGGCGTGAGTGAATTTGAAACTTCTTAATCTCTCTAACTAATTGCCAGAATGTTTTTGGTTTGACTGTTATCTTCTCCATCGAATAAAATTATTTCATCGACATAAGGATTGTTGAGATAAATATCCTTTGTATATTTTTTTACAAGAACGGAAACGAAACTATTTGGATAAGCTTTTTTTATTTCGCGGGGAATTGGTGTGGAAAGAACCACATCGCCGATGCGGTCAATTCGTGTAACTAATACTCTGAGCTGCTTTTTATTATTCAAATATTTTTCACATTTAAAGGTTGACACAGACCATTCTGCGACAAAGTCTCAAATCCATCATCACTGTCATTCCTGCGTAAGCAGGAATCTAAAACTCACTGCCTGAAATGGATTCCCACTTTCGTGGGAATGACAATCAAAGAAATATTATTCCTAAGATAGATTTTGCCTATTGATAAAGCTAGCTAGAACTTATGATGATTATCAATCTTATTATATGTGCCACCGAAAACTATATCACGAATATTATCACTGCTCAAAAAGTTGTGAGGAAAACCTAAATCAATTTTGCTTGCTTCGTTCAATCTGTTTATCTGCTCTTCATTCAAACTAAATTTCAGACAATCAAGATTATCTTTCAATTGTGCTTCTGTTTTGGCTCCGATAATTGGAATAATTACTCCCGGCTGCTGCCTGACCCAGCTTATCGCAACCTGTGAAGGAGAACAACCGATTTCATCAGAAATTTTTATCACTGCTTCTGCAATCTTAAGATCATTTTCTTTAAGTGATCTGAATGTTTGTGCTCTTCCCTGTTCATCTTTGTTGCGGTTATATTTTCCAGAAAGAATTCCACCACCGAGGACTGCCCACGGTGTAACTGCCATATCTAAGCTTTCGAGCCATTGGGAGAAGCTCGCGCTCAACGGTTCTATCGATTAAACTATATTTTATTTGAAGACCAACAAACTGTGTCCATCCTCTTAGTTCTGCAATTGTATTCATCCGCGAGACAATCCACGCCGGTGTATCTGAAATGCCGATGTAGAGAATTTTTCCTGCCCGGACAAGATCATCAAGTCCGCGAAGGATTTCTTCTTCAGGAGTTGTGTAATCCCAGGCATGAACCCAGTAAAGATCAATAAAATCTGTCTTTAATCTTTTCAGACTTGCATCAAGCGATTGCATCATATTCTTCCGGTGGTTACCGCTAAAGTTTGGATCATCTCTTCGCATATGCAGAGTGTATTTAGTAGCAACAACAAAATGTTCTCTGTCCGAAGCAATGAACTCACCAACAAATTTTTCTGAAGTTCCTTCGGTATAGCGGTTTGCGGTATCAATAAAATTACCGCCAGCATTTGAGAATAGTATCAAATACTTTTTTACTTTCTTCTTTGTTCGCAGCCCCAGCCCCATTCTTCACCGAATGTCATAGTGCCGAGTGAAAGTTCAGAAACACGCAATCCGCTTTTACCAAGAAGTTTATATTTCATTTTACCCTCATTCTTTTTTTACAATTACAGCAATACCAAGAGATGACATCTTTAACCATAAAAGCATTAAAAAAATAAATTAAATCTAGATTTATTTCGACACTAACTCATACTATAAAAAGATGTCATCTCTGAGATTTAATAATGATAGAATCTTTTTTTCATTTACAGAGTTTGGATAGAAATCTCCCATCCACCTGATGCATCTATTAGCATCCAGTGGAACACCAATTGCAGGTACATCATACTTAGCACAAAGTCTTAATCCATTTACCAGCTCAGGGATACAGGCAACACCAAAAACTCCGATGCTTTGTCCGTTTGATCTTGCCAGCTTAAAAATTTTCTTCAGGTCTGCTTCTCTCCAGATATATGCTTTTATATCCCGAAGCTTCATCAGCTTACTTACTGAGTTGATGGAACAATTTTTTGAACAACTCTTACAAACATAATCAGTTCCATCGGAAGCAGACAAACATTCTTTGTCAAGGTCGTGCAGACAGTGAGGTAGAAAAGCATATTTCGATTCAGATGAACTAAATTTTTCTCTGTTCAAACGATTAACAAGTTCAATTTCCAGCATATAAAGAAGATATTGCTCTCGTGAGGTTGTTAAAGTTGAATCACATTTTTCAGCAAGAGAAAGATTTTTCAGATGAGCATCGATATCAGTAAAGTATTTTGAAAGTCTCGATTCTGTTTCAACCAGAAGTTTTGCAATCAATGAATCGGATGAAACTTTTTTCTTCTCTGCTCTTAGTGTTCGCTTTTTATTTGAGTATTTTCTTATTATGGAGAGAAGCTGTTCCTCTGATTCAGCAAAAGAAAGAAGAAAAGTATCGGCTAAATCAGATAACACAGAATAAAATTCATCTGTGTCGTCATTCCCTGAATAAAGAGAATAAGTCTTTCCTATGATACCCGATTTAGCCGTCATTTAGAAATCAATTACATTTTATAAACATAGGCGAAAGTATGTGCAAACTCTTCAATGCTTGTTGGAGTTGTACTTTCAGCATCACGTTTTGCATCTTCAAGGACTTTGCCTTTATTAAGATGATCAATAAACTTATTCATATTATCTGCAAGACTTTCACTTGCACCCATCTGCATCAGTGCTTGTTTCAATGCATCCGGTGGGAACTCGCTATACTGAAGATCAGGTTTACCAATTGCTTTGCCGAGAACTGCCGCAACTTCTTTGTAGGTTAAATCTCGCTGTCCTAAAAGATATTGAATATTTTTACCGCTGAAGTTTAAAGCATTCATTCTTTTAAATGCATAGTCGGCAATATCCTTTGTAGCAATCATACTCAACCTTAAATCAGCTTTTACCGGCGAGCCCATAATTCCCATTTGTTTAATTACTCCGATTTGCCCGAAAGTATTTTCCATAAAATAGGTCGGTCTTAAATGCAAGGTATTGAGACCAGCAATAGCATCAAGCTTTTGCTCCATATATCTCAGACCAAATACAACTCCTGAGTGTTCTTCAAGATGAGTTCCGACGCTGCTTAAAGAAACAACATACTTGACTCCACTCTTCTTAACAGCATCAGCAATGGCATCAGCATATTTTCTCTGATAATCTGTAAAATCCACAGCCGCCCAGTTTGGTGGTACCATAACATAAGCTGCGGTTGCACCTGTAAACGCTTTGGTTAAAAAACCTCCATCATTACTATCACCAATCATCACTTCAGCACCTGCAGCTTTCAGCTCTTTTACTTTTTCTTCGCTTCGTGATAATATTCTAACTTTTTTACCTGCTTTAAGTAAGGCCATAGCTAACGGCTTTCCCGTGTTGCCGGATGCACCCATTATAACGTACATAGTCACTCCTTTTTTATTGATTAATAATTAGTTGATCTAATTCAAATTTTGTATTGATTTAATAGTATGAAAATTTTCCCGGAAAATCACTCTAACTTTATTATAAACATACAATGCATTTCTGGAAAAATCCTTGCTTTATATCACAAAAGAATGATCGGGTAAAAAATATTTGACTGAAATTCTTTCTTCGTCTGTCATTAAAATAATCCTGAGCATAATACCTTAAAATCCGTTCAAAACTACGCCTGGTTGAATTTATATTATCAGGAGGTATGGAACTTGCCTAACATTTTATTTAAGTTTAAACAGAAAAATAACCAAATAGGTTCTCTCAAAAGGTGTTAAATAAAAAAATGGCTATAATCATTTTTAGTGCATTGTTTTTAATACTTAACTGCATTCCGCAAGATGACAAATACACGGGATCGCGGGAAAAGATGGTTGAGGATCAAATTGAAAATAGGGGAATATCAAACCAACCCACCCTTGATGCTATGAAGAAAGTACCGCGCCACAAATTTGTCCCTCCAAACTTACTTGACAGAGCATACGATGATGGACCTCTTCCAATTGGTTATGGACAGACCATCTCTCAGCCTTACATCGTTGCGTATATGACTGCAGTAATTGATCCAAAACCCGGTCAAAAAATTTTGGAAATCGGAACAGGCTCGGGTTATCAAGCAGCAATACTTGCAGAGATTATTGATTCAGTATTTACAATAGAAATAGTTACCGAATTATATAAGTCTTCAGAAAAAAGATTGAAAGAGCTTGGATATAAAAATGTTTTGTGCAAGAATGCTGACGGTTACTACGGCTGGAAAAAATATGCGCCCTTCGATGCAATAATTGTAACCGCTGCTGCTGAATATATTCCTCCTCCATTAATTGAGCAATTGAAAGATGGTGGGAAGATGATTATTCCGGTTGGTTCTCCTTTTTTAAATCAAACATTAATATTTAGTGGAAAAGAACGGCGAAGAAATTACAACGACTTCGCTGCTTCCTGTAAGGTTCGTTCCGTTTACGAGGGGTGATTGAAAACAGGAAAAGTCTCTTTGGTTAAACTTTCTTTTTCCGTTTCACTTCTGTCGGCAGCAATAATAGCATTTCAGCTTTCACTAATTCAGATTCTTTCCATAGTTCAATGGCATCACTTTGCTTATATGGTAATTTCGGTTGCATTGCTTGGGTTTGGTGCTGCTGGAACAGTTCTTTCCCTCGCAAAAAAATTTTTTGTCGAAAGAGCAGAAACAATTTTACCAGGATTGATGACTTTGTCAGGATTAGCAATGGCATTATCAGTAAGCATTGCACAAGCTGAAGCATTAAGATTTGATTCGTACCTGTTGTTTGCTGATTACTCCCATCTCTGGAAGTTATTAATTACTTATCTCCTTTTCTTCAGCCCATTCTTTTTAGGTGCGCTCGCAATCGGAATTATCTTCATAAAATATATTGATAAGATCGGAGTGCTTTACTTTGCTAATATGTTCGGATCAGGTATTGGTGGAATTATCGCTGTATTTCTGATGTGGATATTCTTCCCTGAAAAACTTCCGGCTGTTATCGCAACAATAGCTCTTGCGGCTGGAGTGATAATAGTACGAAAGGAACAGCGAAACAGCTTCACTTTTATAGTTACAGTTACTGTTGCTGTGCTTGTCTTTATGTATATGACTCCCGCAAGACTTTATCTTTCAGAATATAAAAGTTTAACTAAGACTCTCAATCTTCCGGACTCAAAAATTATTTTAAAGGAGAGCAGTCCTTACGGTTTGATTGAAATTGTATCAACACCATACCTTCGCTATGCACCTGGCTTGAGTATAAAATATCCGGGAGTGGTTTCTGTTGAGAATGCAGCATTCAACAACGGCGAGTGGGTTGGTCCGCTTTTATCAAATGAAAATGATTCTCTTCATTACCTGCTATTTACTACTGAGAATTTAGGATATGTAACTGGTGATAGAAAAAATGTTCTTGTTCTCGGAGCTGGCACTGGAAGACAGGTAAGAACTGCAATTCTTAATGATGCTGAAAGAATTACTTCGGTCGAACAGAACAAAGCACTTACAAATCTTCTTGAAGGAAAGCTTGCTTCTAAAGTTGATAATATCCTGAATGATAAATCCGTTCATACCGCAAAATATTTCTCCAAGAACTTTTCTTCTTTCAACCAAACAGAAATTTGATTTGATTACGTTTACCTGTTGATTGATGCATTTGGTGGAAGCTTGGGAATGTATGCTTTGCAGGAACAATATTTACTTACAGTCGAATCATTCAATGAAATGCTGAATGCCTTAAATCGAAACGGTGCGGTCTCTGTTTCTGACTTACATTGATTATCCTTACCGCAACCCGATTAAAGATTCTTGCAACTTTCGCTGAGGTTTTTGAGAGAAGAAAAATTGAAAATCCAGAAAACTATATCGCTGCAATAAAGAACTGGAACACGATTACTTTTCTGGTTAAGAAGGATCCGCTTACAAATTCGGAAATTGATTCAATCAGAAGTTTCTGTCAAAGAATGAATTTTGATCCTGTACTGCTTCCGGGAATTGCAAATACGAGAGAGAAAAATTTAACCGGCTGCAGGATACTTCACTTTATTCTATGCTTGATAAAATCCTTCTATCAAAAGAAGAACGCGAACAACTTTACACTGAATATCCATTCAACATAAAACCTGCAACAGATAATCAGCCGTATTTCTCTCAGTTCCTTCAGTGGAAAACAATTCCGCTTCTCGCTGATTTATTCGGTAATCAGTCCGTTCCGTTTTTTGAAGTCGGTTACTTGCTGATGTATTTAACTTTTATCCAGATAATTATTCTGGCTATTGTGCTGATTGTTCTTCCACTATTTAAGCTTGGTTTTAAAGGAAGTAATAAACTGCGAACTCTATTTTATTTCAGCGGACTCGGAATTGGTTATATGCTCATCGAAATTATTCTCATACAAAGATTCACCCTCTACTTTGGAAATGTGATTTATGCGGCTGCGCTTGTTGTTTGTCTTATGCTTGTATCTTCAGGTTTCGGAAGTCTTGTTTCTCAGAAGATAACTCCAAAGCCCTACAGAATTTCTTGATCGTTTCGTTCATCATAATTTCTTTTATTATTTATGCTTTATTTCTATCCGGCTGGCTTAAGACAACAATCGGTTTCAGCTTGACTGCAAAAATTATTTTATCATTTATTTGGATTGCGCCGCCAGCATTTTTTATGGGGATGCCATTCCCGCTTGGATTAAAGATGCTTTCATTCTCAAATGACTCACAAATACCGTGGGCGTGGGGAATAAACGGAGTTTTTTCTGTTGTGAGTGCAGTGCTTGCAACCATCATCGCTGTTGAATTTGGTTTTGTGTGGGTGATGGTATTTGCGATTGGTGCTTATTTGATGGTATTAATTTCTAATTTAAAACGCACTTAAGCATTATCTAATAAAACTTTTTTGATGAAACAGTGTTTGTTCTTTAGATTCTGATAGTTAATAATATTTTCTATAATATGCCTGATCGCAAAAACAAAAAGTTCCCCTCAATAAAGAAAACCACTCGTGGGCAAACCACTGAAAAATTAACTCGTCTCGATATTGACGAAGAACTTCGAAAAAAAATTCTTCCTTATTGCAGATTGAAGAAAGGTGAAATCTGGAATGACCCTAAAGGCAAGCACAAAGTTGGTGTTCTTGATGCAACAAGTTTTGAGGATACAAAAAAGTTATTTGGGAAAGAAAAAGCACAGCTTGTAATTAATGACCCGCCTTATAATGTTGTTGTTGGAAATGCCAACACACAGAATCTTTCCAAGATAAACATTGAAGAATACATTGAGTTCTCAAGAAAGTGGATTTCAAATGTTCTTTCAATTCTTGATAAAGATGCTGCACTATACATCTGGCTTGGTGCAGATCAGAATGATGGATTTCAGCCTCTGCCTGAGTTTATGTTAATGATGAGAGAATTTATAGAACTAAAAACCCGCAGCTTCATCACGATGAGAAACCAGAGAGGATACGGGACACAGAAAAACTGGATGTCTGTCAGACAAGAGCTTCTGTATTATATTAAAGGCAATCCACCTTTCACAGTTATTTATACTGATATTCCAAAAATTCTCCGTGGTTATTATAAAGAAATTAATGGCAAGCTGACTGAAAATTTTGAAAGAAGTAAATCTGAATTTATCCGACCGGGTAATGTTTGGGTTGACATACAACAGGTATTTTACCGGATGGAAGAAAATGTTCCCGGCGCTTATGCGCAAAAACCTCTGAAAGCTATTAAACGAATAATTGAATCAAGCAGCAAGAAGAATAATTTGGTTGCAGATTTTTTCAGTCACAGCGGTGTAACACTTTTATCTTCTGAAATGCTTGGAAGAAGGTGTTATGCAATGGAGATTGATCCGGTGTTCGCTGAACTTTCTATCAGAAGACTTGAACTATATCGAAAAACAGGAAAGACTGGATGGCAGTGGAATAATCCTTTTCCTGAAGTTAAGTGATTTCCGAATGATGATTAACGATTTAAGATTTTGTACTTTGATTTTTAATCATTGAGCAATGCTTCCACTATATCTTGAATATTTAGCAATAAGAGTCTATGAACAGAATTGAACTTTCTTGATCAATAAGGTAGCTTTACACATCAAATTAAATCTGGAAATTACCAAATGAAAAAAACATTATTTCTCCTTGCTACACTTTTAGCTTCAATATCATTTTTTACTCCTGCAAGAATGAAAGCCTTGAAGCAAAAGGCTCTCCCGAATACTTCAATGAAATTAAACAGTGGGATCAAAAAAGAGCAGAGAGACTTAAAGCTGATGACGGCTGGCTCAATCTCGTTGGAAGAACGTGGCTTAAGCCCGGCGAAAATAAATTCGGCTCTGCAAAAGATAATGATGTTTTAATTGAATCAAGCAAAGTTCCTGCTTATATGGGGGTTTTTATTTTTCAGGATTCAACTGTTACAATGAAGGTGAATGATGGAGTGGAAGTTTTATTCAATGGTGAACCCGTGAAAGAGATGATAATGATTGGTGATGATAAAAAAGAGATGACGTATTCCAGAATGGACCAATCAAATGGAATTTAATTGTGCGGAATGAACTTTACGGAATTCGTTTCCGTGATCTTGAATCAGAATTTGTAAAAGACTTTTCAGGAATTGAACGCTTTCCAGTAAACGAAAATTGGAAAATAACAGCCGAATTTGAAGCTTACAATCCACCCAAAAAAATATCCGTTCCTAATGTGCTGGGGCAAATAGATGAAGAACCATCGCCGGGAGCGATCGTATTTACCAGGGATAACCAAACATACAGAATTAGAAGCTATTGATGCGGGTGATGAGACTCTGGTTCATCTTTGCTGATGGAACAAGCGGTGAAGAAACTTACGGCGGCGGAAGATTTTTATACACAGAGAGTAAAGCTGACTCAACCGGAAAAGTAATTGTTGATTTCAACAAGGCTTACAATCCACCCTGCGTACTCACAAAGTTTGCGACCTGTCCTTTACCTCCAAAGGAAAATTATATTAAGCTCAGGATTACTGCAGGTGAAAAGATGTGGGGAGAGAAGCATTGATAAGAGTATTTATTTTTGAGTAAGTAGTAATGAGATAATCGTCCACTTAATGAACCACTCATTCAATCAGCCAATCAATCATTCAAAGGATTAGCCCAGGAACGGTTGAGGATTGAAGTGAATGTTTTATTCTTTCCCAAATACTGATAACAATCCATGAGTCAATGATTCAGGCGGACCCATAAGATGTGTTGAACCATCAAATACTTTTGCTTCTAATTTCAAACCCGAATAATTTCTTTCCTGAATTTGTGTGACCAGCTTATCAGTCGGGTCAAAATATTTTTCATCAGACTCTTCACTTCCTACTGAAATAAAAACACTTAGTTTCATTTCACCAATCTTTTCAGAAGAATTCTCTTCGTAATTGAAGATCGAATAATTGTCCCAGGTCAGACTCGGGCTTCCAATAATATATCGATTGAAAATTTCAGGTTTTGTAAAAAGTGTGTATAATCCAAATAACCCTCCGATTGAGTAACCATTTATAGTTCTGTCTTCGGGAACTGTTCTGTAATTTGTATTAATAAAGGGTATCAGCTCAACTTCAAGAAATTTGAGAAAATTCTCTGCACCGCCGGTTGTTGCTGGTCTGTAATCCCTTCTACGTTTTTCACCCGCTGATTTATCAAACGCACCATAACCGATCCCCACAATAATCAGCTCGGGAATATTTTCACCAATTTGAAGATAACGTGCTATGCTAGCTGCCATACCAAACGCAACATCCCCATCCAGTACATAAAGCACTGGATAACTTTTTTCTGAATCATTATAGCCGTTGGGCACACTTATAAAAACATAAAAGGTATCATCAACACTTTTTGAGAATATTATTTTTTTCTCGGCATTATAAAAATTAAACTCCTGTGCGGACAAAGAAAAGAATAATGATGATATTAAAAAAGCAATTAATACAAATTTGTGATTGCATTTCATTTTATTTCTCCAATAAATATATTCTAAAAATTACTTAAGTATAAATTCGGTGACCTCTTTAACTCCGTTACTTATTTTTTCCTTTGAGATATTATCTCTGTACCTTGAATAAATCTTTTCATCTTCAAGAAGATTCTTTATTACCTCAGGAAGTTTTTCAATTTTTGGTTCATATATGCCAAGCTTTTTCTCAATAAGATAGTCAACATTTCCCTGTTCCTGTTCCCAGATGTAATCATTAACAACCGGTACTTTTTTCAGATTTAGTATTTCCATAATTGTTGATGCGCCGCATTTTGTAAGCACAACATCCGAAATATTTATCAGCTCATAAATAAAATCTACATAGCCATAAATCTTCAGATGTTTGGCTTCATATTTCTTTTTAAGATGCTCGGCACCTTTTTGCAGGACTTCATTTTTACCACATACAATTCCAATTTCCGAATTGATTTTCGATTTCAGTAATTCCTCAAGGATTTTTTCGCCTTTGGGAATGCCGTCACCGCCTCCAAGAATCAGCAGCATTTTTTTGGTTGGATCATACTCATATCTCTTTTTGATAGAAATGATCTCATCATATGAAAGTGCTTTAGAAAATTTCTCATCTATTATAAAAGGAAAACTATGAACTTCATATCGCCTCTTCTTTTTCAGAACTTTAACTTCCAGATCTTTACTGAAGACAATGAAATTCTGATTCTTCAGAAGGAACCACATTGTATGAGGTGTAAATGGATCTGTTATGACGGTGATAACAGGTATAGATAGTTTCCGTTTCTTTAGTATTCTGTAAATCGGGATGATGCAGAAAAAATGGAAGATAACAATCTTATCCGGTTTTTCTTTAAGAATCGTCTCTTCAAGATATTTCTCCATAAAAGGTGCAAGAAGATGACAGGTTATTCTTGCAACCAGAGGAATTTTATTCAGCGCATAAAGAAATTCGAAAAACCATTTACCGGTATACTGAAGCATCCGGTATCCGTCTTCGATAATGTATTGAACCCAGCGTGGTGTTTTCTCAAATCCATAAATTAATTTTGGCTCGGCGGAATCTGCAAAATGTTTATTCATATAATTGAATATTGCACGTGCCGGTGCCAGATGACCACCGCCAGTTTTCAGATAAACAAATAAATATTTTTTCTTAACACTCACAGATTTTACCTCATCACCGGATCAGTTACTTTTTCAAGATAACCTTTTTCGAGCACTTGACGGATTTTAAATGTTCCCAGCTTCCTCGCTTTTAAAAATCCATCCCAGGCGGATTCGGCAAGCGTTCCCCTGTTCAGAAGATCGTATAACCACTGGTCTGTATAATCAGGTTTTTCCTGTTTCATCGCTGCCTGAATTTCACGCAGCCACTTCCTGTTAAATTTTTCCTGAGAACCTATTATCGGACTCATTACAATAGGAATTCCCAATGCACAATAAAATGAAAGTTCGCTCGGTTTGGTCCAGAGTATATCTGTTTCATGTAATGCGTTATTAAAAAGGTCAAAGTATTCGTGGAGTGATTCTGAAAATATTATTTTTATATTCTCACCATCAGGATCAATTTCCTTTTTTACTAATCTAAAATATTCATTGACTTCTTTCCTGATTCCAGCAACCAGAATTAATCTTATCTCCCCACTTTTAAGTTTTTCTTTAAGACTATGTGCAATCTGCTGGCCGATTTCTTTTTGTGCACCGGCACCACCTACTGCATAGGTAATTGTTAATTTCCTTTCGTTCCTGAAAACACAATTTTCTTTTCCCAGAAAGTGTTCAACATTTCTTCCATGTCTTGCCCAGAATTTTCCTTTAGGATCGAGATAAAACAATCTCTGCGCTAAATCTTTTTTCAGAACAGAAAGATTTTCATCACCAAGTAATTCTGATGGAAGAGGAAATCCGGTAAGATGAATTCTTTCATCAGGAACACCATAAGCTTTAAGTCGTTGAGCTGCTTTACCGCAAGGAGCAAAATACTCTACCCTGCTTTCCCATGGATCTTTGGCAACCCAGACTCGGTTTATATCAGCATCACAGATTATACAATAAACTTTGTTGAATCCTTTTTTATCGGCAGCAATCGCAGATGCATAGAAAGAAGTAATTATTGGAATGTTCCTGGTTGAGGTCGTTTCAAGCATCCCTTTGCAAAGACCTTTTTCGATTAATGATTCGAGCAGATTAACCTGGAAAGTTGTGTTCGATAAATTCCGCATCGGATAGAACGAAGGAATACGCATCATTGAATCGAGCATTGAAAAAACAGGGGGACCGACAACAGGCACACCTTTAGCTCTCGAAAAAAATTCATAAGCATTTAATAATCGCTTCCATAACTTCTGTTCAGATTTGGAGACTGCTTCAGAGGAACCAACTGTAATTATTCCATCTTCTGCAATATCTCTGAGCGGATAGACTGCCCGCTGATGTCCATAACCCATATCGGCAGCCACAACCCAGGCTTTATTATTGAACTCACTCATAAATTCTTAAAATCAAAGTAGATAATATTTCAGGAATAAAAATAGGTAATTGTGAGAAGCCATGCTTGATGTAAAAACGGAAACATGTTCTTGGGTTTTTTCTTTATAATAGAACTCATCCCAACCCTTCTCTTCAAAAGAGAAGGGCTTATTAGTTATTGTGTCTTGATATAAATATCCTGTCAGAAGAATTTCAGTTATCGTTTTATTGACATTAAGTCTCTCTCCTTGTAGGAGAGAGATTATCCCGAAGGGATGCCTTTGGCAGAGTGAGGTCAATTTATAGAAAACAAATAAAACCAGAGATAACTTTTGGATTGTGAGACAATCAGCAGATTAAGTGATGATCAGAACAGTATTATGAAGTCCGTCTATTCGGTCTTTCCTTCAGCCATTCATAAGTGACAACCGCGAGAAATAAAGCTATGCCGATAAAGAATCTTAATGTTTCGTCCATGATAATTTTCCTCTTTATTGTATTTTACTTATAGAAAATTATTCGGCAGAGGTTAACTAATAATTAAGTTAGTGTTAATTTTAGGTTAATAATGAAGATAATTTTGATTCTCAAAAATTATATTAAAAAGGTTTAATGAGTCTGATTCCCAATTATAATTCAGAAAGTCCTCTCCATTGGAGAGGATTTAGGTGAGGCCTCTTTATTTGAAAAACCCGTACAGCGGATTAAAAAACATCCCTAAAAATATCTGGATACTTGCTGCCGCAACTCTGATCAACAGATCCGGCACAATGGTTTTGCCATTCATCGCACTATATGCAAACCAGGTACTCAATGCTTCAAAAAGCGATGCCGGACTTGTCCTCGCTGCTTACGGTATTGGCGCATTCATTTCGGCTCCTTTCCTGGGAAGGCTAAGTGACAAAATCGGTTCGTTAAGATTGATGACAATATCATTATTCTTAACAGGTGCTTTTCTTTTTCTTTATTCATTTGTTACCAACTTCAATTTGTTTTTAGGACTTACTTTTGTTTGGGCAATATTAAGCGAAGCTTTCCGCCCAGCAAGTATGGCTTTCATTTCTGATGAAATAACTTCCGACAGAAGAAAAACTGCTTTCGCACTTCAAAGACTTGCAATAAATCTGGGAATGAGCATAGGCCCTGTTATCGGGGGAATACTCAGCACAATAAATTTTCAACTTCTGTTTTATATAAATGGATTTACTTCTCTTGCAGGAGGAGCCTTTCTCGTTTTTTCTCCCTGGGAAAAACACGAAGTCACTCCGAAAGAAGTTGATGTGATGAAGCAAGTAATTCCTCACGAGAAAGTTAGTGTGTTTAATGACAGAAGATTAATTTATTTTCTGCTTGCTCTCATTCCAGTTGAGATTGTTTTCTTCCAGCATATTGGTGCATTACCTCTATTCATTGTTTCTGACCTGGGATTTTCAAATGCTGTTTTTGGATTTCTTACTGCGGTTAATACTGTACTTATTATTTTTATTGAGGTTCCTCTGAACGATTCAATGCGTAACTGGGATGATCGGAAGTCAATTGGGTTGGGTGCATTGCTGAGCGGAGTCGGTTTTGGATTGATGGCTTTCACTAACACAATTCCACCGATAGTTTTCCTGATCGTTATCTGGACTTTCGGTGAAATGATATTCTTTCCTTCTGCTGGTGAATATGTTGCAAAGATTGCTCCCGAAAAACAGCGCGGTGAATATATGGGTTATTTCCAGATGTCGTTTAGCTTTGCATTTATGGTTGGTCCCTGGCTTGGAACAACAGCTCTTGATCTTTACGGACCTTTTAATCTTTGGATTGGGTGTCTTGTGTTTGGGTTGATTTCTACAGTGATGATGTTGAAGATTGAGAAAATAACAAGATCGATTTTTCAAAATATTTTTAATACCCTATAATTTCGGCTTATAATCCCTTATATTTGCTATATGTTAATTAACAAAATTCATATCAGCACTCCGATTTGATAGTTTAGCGGCTCTGCCCTCAAATACCTCAGCATTTTTTCAATTTTCCATTAATTAAATAAGAAAAAAAATTTAGATATGACAAGTATTATTAAACAAATACAGAACAGAAAAACATTTGCAATCATAAGCCACCCTGATGCCGGCAAGACTACTTTGACGGAAAAGCTCCTCCTTTTCGGTGGAGCGATTCAGGTTGCAGGCGCTGTTAAATCAAACAAAATAAGAAAGACAACCACCTCAGATTTTCTTGAAATAGAAAAACAAAGAGGAATATCCGTTTCAACTTCTGTGATGAATTTCAGTTACAGTGGAGTTAAAATTAATTTACTTGATACACCCGGTCACAAAGACTTTGCCGAAGACACTTACCGCACTCTTACCGCCGTTGACAGTGTTATCCTGGTAATTGATTGTGTTAAAGGTGTGGAGGAACAAACAGAAAAATTAATGAGCGTCTGCCGGATGCGAAATACACCAGTAATCGTTTTTATAAACAAGCTGGATAGAGAAGGTAGATATCCCGTTGAACTGCTTGATGAGATCGAAGATAAATTAAAAATAAAAGTAAGACCGTTAAGCTGGCCTGTTGGAATAGGAATAGCTTTCAGAGGCGTGTATAATATTTTTCAAAATACTTTCAGCTTCTTCCGCGCAAACAAACAGAAAATTGAAAAGGATGTCGAGACGTTTAAGAGCTCAACAGATCCGAAATTAAAGAAGCTGCTAGGTGATGATTCCGTCAAGCTGAATGAAGAGCTGGATCTTGTAAATGGAATATATGGTGATTTTAATAAAGAAGATTATCTGAAAGGAAATCTGGCGCCTGTTTTCTTCGGTAGCGCATTGAATAATTTCGGAGTAAAAGAATTACTCGATACGTTTATTAAAATAGCTCCCGGTCCCCAAGGCAGAGAAACCACAAATGGATTTATTGAACCAACTCACAGTAATTTTTCGGGATTTGTTTTTAAGATACACGCAAACTTAGACCCGAAGCACAGAGACAGGATTGCTTTCTTAAGAGTCTGCTCTGGAAAGTTCGAAAGGAACAAATTCTTTTACCACGTAAGATTGAACCGCGAATTTAAGTTCGCAAACCCTGCAACTTTTATGGCACAGGATAAAAACTTAATTGAAGAAGCATATCCTGGCGATGTAATTGGTTTATATGATTCGGGAAATTTCAAGATCGGCGATACACTTTCTGAAGGCGAGCAATTTATGTTTAAAGGAATACCAACTTTTTCGCCGGAGATATTCAGAGAACTTCAGTTGATTCGATCCCTTTAAATCAAAGCAGTTAGAAAAAGGAATTATGCAATTAACAGATGAAGGACTTGCACAGTTATTTATACAAAATAACAGGAAAGTAGTTGGCACTGTTGGCGAACTCCAGTTTGAAGTTATACAATACCGTCTGCTCAATGAATATGGTGCTGACTGCCGCTTCCGTCATCTGAATTATATCAAAGCCTGCTGGGTAAAATTTGATAACAAAGAAGATATAGCTGAACTGCGAAGACTTCGCTCGCATAATTTGTTTTATGATAAGCACGATGAACTTGTGTTTATGGCTGAGTCAGAGTATCAATTAAATGCGGCGAAAGAAAAAAATCCGAAGGCTAAATTTTTATTCAGCATTGAGCATAACACCGAAACCGTGCAAATGGAAAGAGTAGCTTAAGAAATCAATTTCTTTTGGCATGTGCGGCTGTGACAGTCTTCGCAAATAAAAAAGCCCCGACATATTCGAGGCTTTGTAAGAATTAGATAACGCTTCTATTATTTTATTTACTCATTAACAATGCTTGAAGGTTTTTTCCTTTTCATAAAAAAGAATACTGCACCTGCACCTACAATTACAACCAAAGCAACAATCAAATAAATCCACCAGTTGGATGGAAAGAGTGCATTCTTCCACTCTGCTATTTTACTTTCCATCTTATTTTTGTTCTCATCGGTGAGCATTTTGTTTTCAACTAAGTAGTTCATCCAAACGGGTTGAATAGTTGCAAACCAGGTGCTGTCTGCAAATTGAGCATAAACTCTTTTTGATTCTTCGTCGCTCTTCACTCCAAGATTCTTTAAGCTCATCACCAACAAACAGCAGAACAGAGTTTGTGAACTCCTCGCCATTTTTAAAGCTCATCAATTCAATTCCATTCAAAGAAAATTCATCGCTGATTGACACCCAGGCCTCTTGTTTAACAACAGCGGCCCAGTCGTTAAATAACCCATCAATCTGTTTAAGCTCTTCTGATTTCTTTCCGTCTTCAGCATAAACTTCCACCAGCTTCACTCCGACTTTCCGCCACTTGCTTGCAAAATCCTTTTGCTGTTTATTGATTGATTCAAGATCGTCGGGCTTGAGTGATGTCGCCTGCATAAATCTGATATTATCTCTGATTGTTGTTTTAACATTGTTTAATACATTATCCTTCTGCTCCTCCGTTGCAACCATATTTTTATCTTCAATCGTTAAAGCTTCCTTATCTCTGAGAATCGGTGGCATAAGGCTGTCAATCATACTCAGAACAAGGTTATCTCTTTCTCTTATTGAAGAGCGAAGTTCTGCAACAAGGTTTTCAAGTTTCTTTATTGTCTTCGCATCTTTTTGTCTCTGATCTTCAAGTTTCTGGACTTGAACCAGTAACTCGTTGTTTCTTCTGTTAAGGAACTCAACCTGCTGTTTCAATTCACCTACTTCTGTTTGAAGAACATCTATGGTTGAAAAATCTCCCTGCCGCAGCAAGTATGCCTTATTCAGTTTATCAATTGACTCATCATACTTATCCGGGTAAAGACTTTTATCAAGCAGCTCTTTATGCTGAGCAAAGTCTTGCTTCAGGATAGTTATTTTATCAAGGACTAAATTAAGTTCCTGAAGAGTGGTTGCATCTTTTATACTTTTTTCGATTGATATGTATTCAGCTTTGAACTTATCAACAATTTCCCGGTCGGACTGAGCAAATAGTGAGCTGGTAAAGCCAACCATAATTAATAATAACAAGAGATTAATAAAATATTTGCTTTTCATTTTGAACCTCCTTCAATTCCTTTATGTGTAAGATTCATTTTGCTAGTGCCGTCAACCAACTCGATGTAAGGGTCTCTCTGGTTGAAAGCTGGGGTTTGTAGACCGAATTCAGAGATAAATATTTTATTTTCAAGTACCAACTTTCCTTCATCAACTTTGAAATACATAAACGTTTTTAAAGTTAGATGCTGTCAAAAAGTAAAATCCCTGGTTATCTCTAATCATTCTTACTTCTTTACCCTTGTAAGAAAGTGAATCCTGAAACTCTTCAAAAAATAATCCGACAGTGTTAACCTCAATTGAATACCTGTCTTCTGTTACTTTCCCATTATCATCAACAGGCAGCACAGATTCAATCGGCCAGGAAAAGTTCGCCGGCTGCAAAGTTAGCACCGAACAGGCTGCAGTAATAAACAATAGTAATATTGATGAAATTATTATTCGCTTCATATTTTCTCCGAAAAAAATTAGTTGAGTGAGTTTAAATAGTTTTTTTAAGTAGCTAAGAAAAAATAACAAGAATTATGATTGAATTAACAACCAGAGGAAATGCCTAAGATTTGGAAATAAAAAAGCCGCAACAATGTGCGGCTAAATAAAAATTATATCTCTAATATTATTATCGTCTTCCGCCTCTTCCACCACCGCCACCGCCACGACTACCACCACCAGCGCCTCTTCCACCGCCGCCGCCGCCGCCTTTTCTATCGCGTGGAGGACGTGCTTCATTAACTACCAGCTTTTTACCTTTCAGCTCAAAAGTATTAAGAGTTTCGATAGCTTTCATAGCCTCTGCCTGTCCAGGCATTTCAACAAAACCAAAACCTCTTGGTTCCTGGGTAAACATATCGCGTATTATCTTCACGCTGCTTACCTTCCCGTGCTGGGAGAAAAGTTCAGTAAGATCTTCTTCTTTTACTTCGGGGGACAGATTGCCGACGTAAATGTTCATTTTAAACTCCTTAAAAAAATAAAAAAAATCAGGCTATTCTACTCAGCAGCCTGCTGCTTGTCTTTGTAAAAAGCAGATAGAGCGGGAATTAACAGAAGTGCTGTATCTTTCTTTTATGCGGACGGTCAAAATTAGAATAAATAAAGGGTTTTTACAAATCATTTTAATCGTCTACATAAAATGAGTTTAGAATCAGGATTTTGTCAGCGGGTCTTCAGTATATTTTACTATTAATCTAATTCCCGGGCGGTTTGTAATATAATGCCAAATCCACTCGGACATTACACGGAGTTTGTTCCGGAAACTGATAAGAAATAATACGTGAACTAATGACCACGCCAACCAGGCAATTAATCCGCTTAGCTTAAATCCTTTTATCACAGCAACAGCTTTTGCCTTGCCAATTGTAGCCATTGTTCCTCTGTCCTTGTATATAAATTTTTTATGTGACTTCCCTATCAAACCTTCAGCAATAATTTTAGCAACAAACTGACCTTGTTGAATCGCCACCGGAGCAATAGCAGGAAGTTGTTCACCTTTTTCATCCTTGAAAGCAGTAGCATCGCCTATTACAAATATATTTGAATAACCTTCGATACTCAGATCATTACTTACTACTGCCCTGCCTGCTCTGTCAGTTTGAATTCCCGCATTTTTAATTAATGATGATGCCTGGTTTCCTGCAGCCCATAAAATATTTTTTGTTTCGATAAATCTGTCACCAACTTTGACTCCATTTTCATTTATCCCGGTTACTTTTTTATTCAATATCACTTCCACTTCAAGCTTCTGTAAATCCTCAAGAGCTCGTCTCGAAAGACTTTCGGGATATGATGAAAGAATATTTGGTAACGCTTCTATCATATAAACTTTTGTCATTGAAGCATCAATATTCCTGAAATCAGGTATAAGGTTTTGATTAACGATTTCGGAAATAGCACCCGCAAGCTCAACTCCTGTTGGACCTCCGCCTATAATTACAAAATTTAAATATTTTTGCTTCTTTACCGAATCCTTTTCTTTTTCTGCTGCTTCTAACGAAAGCAAAATAGTTTCTCTGGATCTTTAAAGCATCATTTAAAGCTTTTAAACCCGGTGCGTATTTCTCCCATTCATCTTTTCCGAAGTAGGAATGCCTTGAGCCAGTGGCTATTATCAGATAATCAAATTCAATCTCTGAGCCGTTGAAGAAAACTGTCTTCTTTTCCTTATCAATTGATTTAACTTCACCGAGCAACACTTCAACATTTTTATTTTTACTGAAAATAGATCTTATTGGAATCGCAATATCTGCTGGTGAAAGTGCTGCTGTTGCAACTTGGTAAAGCAATGGCTGGAAGAGATGATGATTTGTCTTATCAATTACGGTGATATTAAAATCCTTCTTCGCCAGTTCTTTTGCTGAGGTCAGTCCGCCGAAACCTCCACCTATTATAATTACTTTTTCCATTTTACTTTTTCTAAATATTTCATTTACAATTTATTAAATAACTTAATGTTCTTGGATGAGAGTCATCACATAAAAAAAGCCGTCGGTAAGGACGGCTCAATATAAAAAATTTAATTTCTACTGCATCACTTAGAATAAATATACTTTAATAATTCCGACCTTACGGCTTCATTTAAAAACCTACCGTGATAGCTTGAAGTTATTGTTGAACTATTCACATCATTAACTCCTCTTGATGCAACGCACATATGATTTGCATCAATGATTACTGCAACATCTTCTGATCCGAGTGTTTCTTTCAACTCGTTAGCAATTTGAATTGTAAGTCTTTCCTGAACCTGAGGTCTTTTAGCATAATACTGAGCAATACGATTAAGCTTTGACAAACCAATCACGTGTCCATTCGGAAAATATGCGATATGTGCTTTTCCAAAAATCGGAACAAAGTGATGCTCACAGTAAGAGTAAATTGTAATATCTTTCTCAACAAGCATTTCTTTGAACTTAAAATTATTTGTGAATGCCGTTGCTTTAGGTTTGTTGTCAGGATTCAACCCGCTGAAAACTTCTTTCACATACATTTTTGCAACTCTTCTCGGAGTATCTTTTAAACTTTCATCATTAAGGTCAAGACCAAGAACGTGCATTATTTCCCTGAAGTTCTTTTCAATCAACTCAATTTTTAATTCATCATCAATCTTAAATGCATCTGGGTGTAAGTGGTGTTTCAATAGATATAAAGTGATGATTGTCACCGATTTCATCATCTTCAAGAGTTTGTAATTGCTTGTTATTTTCCATTTTAATTTTCTTTGTTAGATATTCTAATCTTATAACAGAGACATTCTGATAATAGTTCAAATGATAAAATCTTCTCTTAAAATGATTAGAATTGAGCTTAATACAGCCCAATCCATTCAATTTCTATCTTGAACGGACCCTGCTGCTTATCGCTGATAAGGATGGACATCTGTTTGATATTTGATTTATCTGGTGGTTCAAAATTGCTTACTTCTTTTCCGTAATACTTCAAAATAAAATCTTTGAAAGGAAGCTTGACAATTTGCCAGCTATCTTTTTCAGTTTGGAATTTTTGAGTGTAATTATATCCTGTAAAGTTTTTCGTTTGTCTGAATGAGAGATTGTAGATTTTCCCATCACTTTTAACTTTCAAAAGGAATCCTTGATAGGCAGAGAAATTGTAATCATCAGCAGGACTTTGAAGAGAAGCAAAACCGCCATTGTTTTCCAAAGAAACTTTCCCGGAGAAAATTAATGCTTCATCTTCACCGGCAGAAATTTTTGATGTTGATACGCCTCCCATCACATCATCGTTCACTACTTTCCACTTTGAGCGAACTATTTTATCTGTAAAATCTGCAATAGTTAGTTTGGCGGTTGTTTCTTCTGCTTGAGGCATAATCATTAAATAATTTAATAGAACTAAAATAACTTTAACTATCATAACAATCTGAGCGAAGACATTCCGCCGTCAATGTGAAGTATTTGTCCAGTTACCCAGCTTGATTCATCAGAGAGAAGAAAATACGCAGCGTTAGCAATTTCTTCTGCCTTGCCGACTGAGTTTAACGGATGTCTTTTCGCAGAAGCTTCTTTCTTTTCATCATTGCTTAAAAGCTTGCTTGCCATAGGAGTGTCTGTTAATGAAGGAGCAATTGCATTTACTCTTATCTTTGGTGCAAACTCAGCAGCAAGTGAACGGGTTAATCCTTCAACCGCACCCTTGGCCATTGCAATAGAAGCGTGATAAGGCATTCCTGTTTCCACGGCAACAGTGCTGAACAAAACAATAGATGATTTCTCAACTTTTTTAAGATTGGGCAGGTATTGATTGATAACCTTTACACCACCAAGAACGTTGATTCTAAAGTCATCAATGTAATCCTGTTCTTTGAAACTCTTGAATGGTTTTAGATTTATTGAACCCGGGCAATAAGCAAGCCGCATCAAGTTCGTGATCGAACGTAAGGAAAGACTTAGGATTCATCAAGCACATCAAATGTATGATGTTCAATGTTTTCGTTTAGCTGAAGCTGATTTATGTTTCTGCTTAATACAACTACTTTGTTTCCTTCAGCAGCGAGCCGTTTAGTCAGCGCTAATCCAATTCCTGAACTTCCGCCGACGATTAAATATTTTTTTGACATTGTGATGAACTATTCCTTTAAATGATTACTACTTAAAACAACCACTTTCAGGAAATAGTTCATTCACTAATTAGTAGATCAAAAGCCAAATAAATCAAACTTCTGAATCTTCTTCTTCCTATTCAAATTCAAACTTAAAATCTTTCAACTTTGGCAGATTTTCTTTGAGATCCTTTTCGAGCTGTTCCATCTGCTCTTTGAATTCTTTTTCATCGAACTTGAACTTGTAAATATTTGACTTATTTTCTTCAAGCTCCTTTTTAAGTTCTTCCATTTCCTTTTCGAACTCCTGACTATCAAACTGGTAGAACTTAAAATGCTCTTTGTGTTTTGGAAGATCTTTCTTCATTTCTTCAAGTTCTTTATGAAGCTCTTCCATATCAATATGAAAATCATCGCCGACAATAGCAGGCATACGGAAAGTAAATTTATTCCCGCCGAATCTCATTTCATCAAGCTGATCATAAACTTTATCTTTATAATCAGCAACAAGATCATCGGGAATTCTTTTTCCGTTCTTGTAGATAGAAGTTATTTCATCTCCGAAAAAATTTGCTTCCCAGTGGATTCGTTCGCCATCAACAGTTTCATAAAATGAAAGATACTTTTGGGAATCTTTATTGAGAGAATCCGTTGGTGTATCAGCACAGGAAACAGAAGTGAATGCAAAAAGAAGAAGTATTGAAAGAAAATAAGAGGCTGTTGACCCCGGCTTTGCAGTGGATGTAAAAAATTTCATAATTCTTTCCTCTTTGTTTGTTAAACCTGAACTTGAGACGAAGGAAGGCTTGGGGTTGTTTCGTAATTTGAGAAATGAATGGAAGGAAGAGTTATTTTATTGATAAGCGGCTAGAGTTTTTATTCTAACGAAATTAAAGATTACTTCCAGAAACCGTACTTCTTAATATGCCTGTAAGCCATGTAACCAACGGCACTTGCCTGTGCCACTCCAAGAACATATCTAAACATATCAAATTCAGAATCTCTGAGATACTGCTGGTATAAAGGTGAGGTGAAGTGAGTGTTTATTTCACCACTGCCGGATTGTGTTGCATTATTTGAAATTAATAATTGAGTACGAAGCCAGATAGTTGATGGATTATCATCAAACAAAACATCTTCAGGAACTTGATTAGAAATTGGTTTGCTGAATATTTCATTCAGGTTATATTGAAATTCTACCGGAGGGATGATGCCCTGATATCTGTAAATAGAATCTTTGCTCTTATAATATTCTTCTTCACTGCTGAGAGGAACAATTATTAGAAGCAATAAATACACAAAGCAATATCAGAAATGAAAAGTATCGTTTACTCATAAATGATATTTTAAACAACTTTTTATTTTTTTGAATGGTCTATTCTGATTCCTTTATTCTTCAGGTAAGACATGATATAATTGTAGCAGGCCTCATCTTCGCCGAGATATTCCGGCGGACAAATTCCTTTTCTATTATAATTATTATCAAGTAAATATCTTGCAGCAGCACAGCAGGTAAATCCGGTTGTTCTTGCCATTGATGAATTATCTTCTTTGGGATCGTACTCATCAAATACAAAATAATGGTGTGCGGTTTTGTTACCGTTTTGATTTCCTTCTATCAAAACATCCATTACTGTAAAATCTTTTTCGCCTTTTTCCGGTAACCAGAATGGAAAAAGTAATTTAGCAGTCAGATCAACCGGTTTAATTTTTTTATTTTTTATTTCGATTTCCTTTTCACCGAATAAACCAACCTCCCGGAAAATTTTCATCAGTTCAATATGACCGGGATAACGCATGGTCTTTTCGACCATATTCGGAATTTTCATTGTTTGAAGTAAAGACCTCAATCCGTCTGTATTGAAAGATTCAAGCTCACCGACTTTTTCAAAATTAATAATTTCAGGATCTGATAATGCTTCCTTCTCGATTATCTTTCCGTCAACAACCAATCGTGCAGGACGTGTATATTCAGCTATAACATCAATCGGAGAAAAGAATGCTTTGTATTCAAATGGCCATTCACGTTTGTAAGGAAGTCCGCCAACCATGCACTTATAATTTGATATTTTCATTTTCTGGTTGTGATAACCGAGAATGATATTTGCCAAACCCGGAGCTACTCCACAGTCAACAATTGCAGTAACGCCTTTTTGCTTGGCAAGTTTATCCAATAAAAATTGATCTTCCGGGAAAGAAGGAAATATCAACTACATTTTTGCCTGCTTTGATTATTGATTTCAACGCTTTAAATCCCATAAATCCTGGAAGCGCACAAATTACCAAATCATAATTCCTAATTACTTTTTTAATTCCAGTATCAGATGAAAGATCGGCTTTAAGCGTTTTAATTTTTCTGTCTTTGAGTTCTTTCAGCCGGACGGGATTTGTATCAACTGCAGTGACTTGATAATCTTTTGAAAGTTCTAGCGCTATTGTTCTTCCAACTAATCCTGCACCGAGAATTATTACTTTTTTCAACATTGAATATTCCTATTAGAATTAAATGCTTTTAATGATTTATAGTTTTGCCAGAAGTGATTTAACTCTTTTTATCACAGCTTCCTTGGTAAAACCATATTCTTTAAATAAAACTTCGGAAGGAGCTGATGTACCAAATTTTTCTATGCTTATTGCTTCGCCGTGTTCACCCAGATATTTTTCCCAGCCTTGTTTAATTCCGGCTTCAATTGAAACTCTTACCTTAATTGATTTTGGGAGAACGGATTCTTTGTATGCATCAGATTGAGCATCGAATAATTCCCAGCTTGGGAAGCTGACAACTCTTGCGCTTATACCTTCAGCTTGAAGAGAATGAAATACGTCAACTGCAAGTGAAACTTCAGAACCGGAGGCCATTAAAATCACTTCAGGATTTTTTTCTGACTGAACGAGAATGTATGCACCTCTGGATAAGTTTTCTGCTGAAGCAAATTTCGTTCTGTCGAGAACAGGAACTTTTTGACGTGTTAATGCAAGTGCAACGGGACTTCCTTTATGTTCAATTGCAAACTTTCCAGGCTTCTACAGTTTCATTTGCATCTGCCGGTCTTATTACAATTACTCCGGGAATTGCACGCAAAACTGCAAGCTGCTCAATTGGCTGATGAGTTGGTCCATCTTCGCCCAAACCAATGCTGTCGTGAGTGAAAACATATATCGTTCTCAGTTTCATCAACGATGCAAGTCGTATTGAAGGTCGCATATAATCAGAGAAGATTAGGAATGTCCCGCAATAAGGAATTACTCCTCCGTAAAGCGACATTCCATTTACGATGCCAGCCATTGCATGTTCTCTGATTCCAAAATAAATATTTCTGCCCGAATAATTTTCTGATGAGAATACACTCTGTCCGTTGATTAAAGTGTTGTTTGATTCGGCTAAATCCGCAGAGCCGCCGATAAGAGTTGGAAGTTTTTGGGAAATTGAATTCAAAACTTTTCCTGAAGCACTGCGGGTTGCAATTTGTTCCGAGTAATTAGTGAAAGAAGGAAGTGCCTCAGCCCATTCGCTTCCAAAATCATTATTAAAATATTTTAACAGCTTTTCTGCTTCTGATGGATATTTCTTTTTATAGTTGATAAATAAATTATTCCAATCACTTTCATAATTGTTGAAAGAACTTTTCATTTTACTAAAATGATCTGAAACTTCCTCTGGTATGTAAAACTGTTTATCCTCGTGGCCAGCCGAGATTTTTCTTTGTCAGCTTAACTTCCTCTTCGCCGAGTGGTGCGCCGTGAGAAGCTGCGGAATCTTGTTTATTAGGGCTGCCAAAACCGATGTGAGTTTTCGTAATTATTAGAGTTGGTTTGTGTTTTTCTTTTTGTGCTGATTCAACTGCAGTATCTATTTGATTCAAGTCATTAACATCATTTACATTCAGAACCTGCCAGCCGTAAGCTTCAAATCTTTTTCCAACATCTTCTGAAAACGCCAGACTTGTTTTTCCATCGATTGTAATTCCGTTATCATCATAAAAGAGAATTAGCTTTCCAAGCTTAAGATGTCCTGCAAGTGATGCTGCTTCGTGAGAAATTCCCTCCATCAGATCGCCGTCACTGCAGATTCCGTAAATAAAGTGATCAAGAATTTTGATGTCTGGCTTTATTAAAAAGTGAACCGAGATATTCCTGTGCAATTGCCATCCCGACAGCATTTGCAAAACCTTGTCCGAGCGGACCGGTTGTCGTTTCAACACCGGGAGCTAAACCAAATTCGGGATGACCTGCTGTAATGCTTTTCCACTGCCTGAAGTTTTTTATGTCATCAAGAGAAATTTCATAGCCGCAGAGATGTAGAATAGAATATAACAACATACTTCCATGACCTGCAGAGAGAATAAATCTATCACGGTTTATCCAATTAGGGTTTCAGGATTATGCTTCATATATTTTGAATAAAGACGGTAAGCAATTGGTGCACAGCCCATCGGCATTCCGGGATGACCGGAGTTTGCTTTCTGAATTGCATCAATTGCGAGACAACGAATTGTATTTATTGAAAGTTGATGTATATCTTTTTCAGGCATTAAATACTCCAGTGATACAAGTGTTTTTAGGAAGATGAAGGAGATTGAAACATAAAAACGAAAAGGAAAGCTCTTCTCACTAGGACGAAAATGTGTTCAATCTTGCAGGAAAAATTACGGCTAATTTTTGGGAATTAAAAAAATTTAGTTTTTATCTCTGGAACTTCTGTAACTAGATAAACTCAATTTTATAAATTATTTCTAAAAGCTCAATAGTACCGAGGATAATTACTTTCAACAAATACTACTTGTTCATCATCTGTGGAGAAAAATGGAAGAAATAAATATTTTTTCTCTGAAACTTTACTAGCTATACTTTGCAAGTTTGAACCATCTGAATTAATTATAAATAATTCAAACCCTGTACTAAAGACAACCTTTTCTCCATTATTTGAGATGCTCGCAAATTCACCTGATGCAATTGGTGTTAATTCCGAGGTGTTCAAATCAAGAATGTATATCTGTCCATCACTACTGAATGCGGTTTTATCATCGTGAGATTTTACCATCCCGGTTAGTATAATCGATAATCCTCCAGCCAATACACGAATATTCTGCGGATTCGCAAGTTCCAGGGATTTAATAGATAGAATGTCAGGATAGTATATACTACTAGGTTCCGAATAAATAAGAAACCTTTCATCTTCAGTAACAAATAAAGGAGTTAAAGGATAATGATCAGCACTTTTCACCAGTGTATCTTTTTGTGAAGTATTTAAATTCTGCTTAATTATCATACCAACAGTGTCAGATTGAGTTTTATATATCAATAAATTTCCCGTCGAAACATAAATGGGGCAGCTTTCCTGTTGTGGGAAACTGTTTGTGAGATTAATGACCGATGATCCTCGACCAACAATTCTATAAATATCACCTGCTGAAATAAAAATTGAATTTTCCTCGGGGTAGCTACTGTAGCTAAATATATATTGACCAGCATAATAAGTATAAGTATCAAATGGAGAAACGAATTCCTTAATAACTAACTTCCCAGCGTAACCATATCCGTGTTCATAATCACCATCAGTATAATAAGTTGAGTAGGTTATTGTATTCCCGTCAAGAACTATACGATCATATAAATCGCTATAAACATTCCATATTTTCTGAGTTGAGCTATCACTCAAATTAAATATTTTAATTGTTCTTGCCTTTTCAATATGATCTTCATACACAGGATTGTCTTCTTCACAAGTTGTAAACAAAAGTATTGCTGCTGCGGATAGGATAAAAACTAGTGTTCTCATTTCAGAACCCCTTCATATTGATTTATAATAAAATATGTATTGGGACGATGAATTTTTTTGAACACCAGAAATTTCTATTCAATTGCTACATCAGGCAAGTCTATTTATTCTGCACCAAAGGGATTCATAATAAACAAGAAAGGACAACATCAATTGTTGCCCTTTACTAAATGATTAAAAGTATTTTAAATAGAACGGTTTTTTTTACTTCCTGAACTTACTTATAAACTCCTCAACTTCCGGTAAACCACCCTGGAAAATAAGATAACCGTTGCTTGGTTCTCTTTCTGTAATTTCACCGGCAATTGGAGTGAGCATAATCTCTTTTACTTTTTCAGGATCGTCTGTTTGTCCTAATGCCCAGCCGAGTTTTACATACGCAACTTCAGGAAGCATATTTGCTGCGGGAATAACTCCAAGTTCCATCATATCTCTTCCGGTATCGTAAACATACATCTGCACATAACCCCATAGAGTCTGCACTGTCATATAAACAGCAACACCTTTTTCTTGAGCACGTTTTAATGCAGGATAAAGCGGCTTGTTCACGTGCCCAAGTCCGGTGCCTGCAATTACAATTCCTTTGTAACCATTATCAATAAGCGAATCAATCATATCGGCTTTCATATTCGGATAGTAATAAACTATCGCAACTCTGTCATCGAACACAGCATTAACTTTTACGTTGTTATCGTTTCTTCTTCTCTTATAATCTTCCCGAAGCGGAGTCACTTTTTCTCTGCTTACCGTTGCAATCGGGATATCACCGATTGTTCTGAAAGTAGATCTGTAACTCGAATGCATTTTTCTAACACGTGTTCCGCGATGAAGAAGTCCGTACAAATCACTCGTCGGACCAAACATACAAACCATCACTTCTGCGATATCACTTATTGCTGCGGTTGTTACCGAGTGAATAAGATTAAATGCAGCATCAGATGATGGTCTATCGCTTGAACGCTGCGAACCAACCATAACAATTGGAACAGGTGAATCCTGAACCATAAATGAAAGTATTGCGGAAGTGTGATGCATTGTATCTGTTCCGTGACCGATTACAATTCCCTGAACACCTTTTTCAATTTCTCTTCCGATAGCTTCAGCAAGACCAATCCATTGATCCGGACCCATATTCTCACTGAAGACTCCATAAAGTTTTTCAGTTTCAAGATTGCAGATATCGGCAAGTTCGGGAACAGAGCCGTAAAGTTCACCGGGAGAAAAAGCTGGAATAACTGCGCCAGTTCTGTAATCGAGTCGGCTTGCGATTGTTCCGCCGGTTCCAAGAAGTTTTACTCTTGGTTTTTTAGGATCGTAGGGAAATTCTTTTTCGGGAATTTTGTAGTGAGCTTCTTTTCTTCCGAGAATGTTTATAGCCTGAATTCGCTTTGCTGCTATTCCAATATTATAACCAACAGGAATTTTAAGAACGATATGATATTCATCGGCAGTTTCTGATCTTGGGAGTATCAATCCCTTAAAATCACCATCAGCAGTACTTATCTCAACATCGCTCCACACAAGCGCATTAAACTTCTGCAGAGTCTTTAACGCTTCTCCTTTATAACCCTTGTATTCATCATTATTTGACATTCTTTAAACTCCTTTGAAGCGAACCAACTTTTTCATCAACTTTCTTTGCACTAATTCTACCGCGAAGCTTGCTCATCAATATTCCCATCAAAATACTTTTTGCATTTTCCTCTTTTATGAATTTCATCTCCTGCATTTTTTGTTCGGCGATCACAATTTCCTTTTCAAGTTCTTTTTCGCTGATTGGTTCGGGAATAATTTCTTCAACAAACATTCCCAGTTCAGTGCTGATTTTCATCGCAGTAAGAATGAAATCATAAGTCAGCTTCCCATCAGCAAATGCTTTCAGAATTGATGACATCATTTCTTCGTTTATTGAATCTATAACATAACCACTTCTGCTTAATCTTTTAGGATATTGAACTAAAACAACTGCGGCAGTAACCGGATTTATTTTCCAATCATTAACAGCTTTCTTAAACAGCTCAGCATATTTTGAAATTGAAAGTTCATCTATTGTATCGGCTGGAATGCCAAGTTCTCTATACCATACCTGCCTTTTCCAAAACTGTTCTGGTAACCGGGATTTAATTTTTTTAATCCGGTCCGCTTCAATTTGTTTCGGCGGAAGATCCGTGTCAGGATACATTCTATCCGCACCGGGAAGAATTCTCTCAAAACCATTTGTGCCGTCACTAAAAGCTTGTCTTGTTTCAGAAGGAATACCAATCGTTGCTTCTTTCGCACGGATGATAATTTCATTTACTGCTGTTTGAATATCGTCTTCACTTGCCCAGACAATTATCAACGTATCATCATCTGTTGCTTCTTAAATGTTTTTAACTTTCAGCCAATCGGATGATGATAATGTATCGGTTCTGCTATCGGAGTGAATAAGATTTGGGATAGTGGTCAGGCAGGCAATAACTCTAACACGATCAGAAATTTCTTTGGAGAAGTAAGTGTCGGGTTGCGTCTGCCATCGTAAAAGTTCTTTGAATCCTTTAAGAATAACACATCTTATTTTTAATTTACTCTCGACTGCATTTTTTAGAGGAATGTAGTGCGATTTTTTTATAAGTGATGTTATATCAAAATCTTTTGCTTTAAATGTTTCGCTGGTAATTCCTCTTCTTTTTAACTCTTCTCTTAATCTTAAAAGATTCCACTGGCGCATTGCTTCGTTATGTGTGAGGAGCGGAATCATTCCAATCTTCGGAACGCCTTTAATCTCAACACGTGTTCCTCCTTCTACACTAACATTCACATCCTGTCTTGCAGCACCGATTCCTCTTCGTACTTTGTGTGTGCTTCTCACAAGCTTTGCGCAAATCCAGCCAACTTCTGCAACTTCATTCGGGTATTTCATATCCGGTCCGGTTACGGTTTCAATCAGCGGCATTCCGAGACGATCAGTTAAATAAATTCTGTTGTGAGAATAATCAGAAACTTCCCTGCAGGAATCTTCTTCGATTGACATCTGAACAATTTTTACTTTTCTGTCTTTGTAAGGTATCCAGCCATCAACAGCATAAATTGCTGTTCTCTGAAAACCTGTTGGAATACTTCCATCAAGGTATTGTTTGCGTGCAATATGAAGTTCATCAACCAACTTACAGTTATACAACATTCCGATTCCCAGAGCGATATCAAGTGCATCTTCATTAATCAGAAACGGCGGAGTGTCATCCATTTCATAAGTGCAAACAGTGTTTCTATTAATCCTGTAAATAATTTCCTTCTTCGTTTTGAATTCCATCAAAGCGGTGCCGTCATATTCACCAAGTTCGGATAGGGTTGGACGCATGTGCCTTAGAATCTCAGCATCGTAGTTTTCACTATAGATACCTGCCGGACAACGGCAAAATAATTTTTTATCTGTAAAAAGCTGTTGGTGAATTTCGAGACCGGATTTGAAGCCTACTGTTCCGTAGTCCGCTTCGGTCATTTCACCGAAGGGTTTGAAGATAAATTCTTTCATAAATTTTCTGTTAGTTATGCTGTCAACTCAAAAAAAATATTCCCGGCCGAGGACAGCAATTAACCGTACAGGATGCCGGGAACACACAAACAACATAAAATATTGGGTGGGTGTTAATATGATATGTCGCTTATTTCAATAATTTCTGCTTCAGGATCATGTTCATGCAGATAGCTAATAAATTCCGGATTAAGATATTGATTATGCGTCTTTTCATATTCTCTTAACCAGCGCTCAACTTCTTCATGTGCTAATGAGCTCTTTAAGTAATTCAGCTTTTCAGTGTCGTCAAATATCCGGTAGTAATATATTTTTTTATTGCTCATAATTTTTCTTTCCCCGGTTTTTTCTGATACTTCTGATATTGTTTCGTCAGATAAAGTCATGATGAAACCTCATTACAAAGTTAAAAAAGTTTTCCGCCTTTTTTAAGAATATCTCTGGCAATAATACCTTTTTGAATTTCGTTCGTTCCTTCGAATATTCTATTTATTCTTGAATCGCGGTAATAACGTTCAATCGGAAGCTCCTGGGAGTAACCCATTCCGCCGTGAATCTGCACTGCTCTGTCTACAACTTCATCCAGTGCATCTGAACAATAAAGCTTCACCATTGCTGACCTTGTAGAGATATCTTTTTTCAAATCATAATCTGTTGCAGTACGGTAAACAATGGACTCCATATTGAAAATCATTGTCGCCATCTCGGAAAGCATAAACTGCACCGCCTGAAAAAAGCTTATCGGGTGATCGAATTGTTTTCTTTCCTTTGAATAATTGGCTGACAGCTCCAGCATTTCTTTTGCAACACCAAGGCAGGCGGCACCAAGTCCAAGTCTTCCTGCATCGAGAGTTTTCATTGCAATTAAAAATCCCCTGCCATCAACTCCCATTAAATTTTCCTTTGGAATGTGGACATTTTCAAAACTTAATGCATTAGTAACACTGCCTTTAATTCCCATTTTCTTTTCAGCAGGGCCGGCTTTGAAGCCAGGTGTATCTGTTTCTACAATAAATGCGCTAATACCTTTTTCAGTTCTTGCAAAAAGTGAAAGTATTCCCGCAATAGCTCCGTTTGTAATCCAGAGTTTCTCACCATTTATAACCCATTCATCTCCAACAAGATCTGCTTTTGTTTTAAGATGAAATGAATCCGAGCCAGCCTGAGCTTCTGTTAAACAGAACGCACCAATTTTTTCTCCGGTTGCAAGCTGGGTTAAATATTTTTTCTTCTGTGCTTCGCTGCCACCGACGTAAATTGCATTTGAGCCGATTGATTGATGAGCTCCGATGAAAGTTGCAGTTGACATACATCCGCGTGCAATTTCTTCCTGCATTAGGCAATAACCAACTTCACCCATTCCTCCTCCGCCGTATTCTTCCGGGAAGGATATTCCAAGAAAGCCAAGCTCTGCCATTTTCTTAATTAAGTCTTCAGGAATTTTTGCTTCGCTATCGATTTTTGCAGCGATGGGTTTTATTTCGTTGTTGGTGAAGTCTCTCACCATTTCACGAAGCATTTGCTGCTCTTCGGTAAGTTTTAGTTCTAACATCAGAAACGTTCGCCTTAGTTTAATTAATAAATTCTCCCCTGATGTGAAACCCCTGGAAAATTCCCCAATGCCAGTGGTCGCCGGGTAGTTTCAAATAATATTCCACAAAGCACAACTATTTAAAGGAATGAAATGAGCAAAATCAAGCTGTTTTAAGTTGATTGTTTTCAATTAATGGAAAGCAAGCTTTGCCGTTTTCTTAGATGTGAGAAGGGGGAGGCAATTAACAATTAAGAATGAATAATGAAAAATTATAACCGATTACAATCTTTCTCAGAACATGGTTTGGATTAGAGAATGTTCTATTAAAATTTTAACTGAACATTCAATGTGGGTTTATTCAAATTAATGGAAGGATAAATAGAAAGATCTTCATTCACTTTGGTCTTATGAAGTACGGGAATAAAATAACCCACTAAAGCACCAACAACATAGCCTGCCATTACATCGGTCGGAAAATGCCAGCTCGTATTCACACGGCTTATGGCTACCGCGGCCGGCAGAATTACAGCACCGCTCCATAATAAAATTTCTGCAGCATCATTATTTAGATAAGCAGAAAAGACACTCGCAGTAAAAAAGGAAATAGCGGCTGTCATAGAAGTGTGTCCAGAAATGAATGATGTTCTCGCATCTGTAGTTTGTTTTTTTTCAAGCGATGTTTCCGGATCATAAGCAAAAGGTCTCGTTCTTTGTACGGCTCCCTTAACAATTCCATTGATGCCTGCCTGTATTAAAAGAACTTCACCATAAATTAATGCAAGGTCTAAGAAATCATTATTGGTCTCTCCATAAGCAAGGAAAGAAATTGGAAGCAGGTATGCCGTATAGAGAAGAACATCTCCTGCATGATCTTCTGTAAATGGTCCAATTGCTCCTCTGTCGAAACTATTCACATTTGCAGGATCAAGCAAACTTATTTCTTCTGGAGTAAGTGGTTTAATATTTTCCAGAATAACATATGCCGCAACAGCGACAACAGATCCGGCGCTAATTATTAATGTTTCGCGATTAAAATTTAGATTGAATGGTTTTGAGTTTCTAACCTGACTGAATGAAAAATCAACAGAAAGGAGAGTCAACAAAAAAAAGAATGATATTACTTTTAATTTATCCATTATAGAATTCCAAAAACAACTTCTACCTTGGTACAATAATCACCGATTCTATGCTTCTTGAAAATCTGGCAAGCAGATATTTTACAAAATCACCGATAATCGTTTGCCGGCTTTCCAGTTCCTTTTGTTATTACTCTGCAGGTTAAAATATTTCACTCTGCCTTGCCAGTTAATATTTATCGCGCCTCTGATATGCGGATTAACGCTATGGATTTTTGTCCAGCCGGGACTTCTGCCGGGTTTTTGTTTTGCTTCAATATAGAAATTAAATTTTCCACAGTTTATCATCGTGTGCAATTACATCACGTAAAGATTTTTTCTCCGAACAAACTACCTGAATTAGTGTCTGCATTTCAATCTCCTTTTATTTCTAAAAACTGATTTGAAACCCTAACATTGGCTTGTGAATAAACTGCGCCGGCGCTGCTGATTCATCATTCGTATTTTCATATTTGTGAAGCTCGGGAATAAGATAACCAATTGCCGCACCAACAATGTAGCCGACAATTACATCAGTGGGAAAATGATTGTGCGTATTTATTCTGGAAAACCCGGTTACTGCTGGAATTAAAGCTGCGGCAGTCCATATCAAAGTTTTTGTTGTGCTGTTTGTTAAATATTCCGAAAAAATTCTTGCTGTGAAAAAAGAATTTGAAGCGGCAAAAGACGTATGCCCCGAGTAAAATGAATGTCTTGCACCAACTTTAGATTTTTCTTCAGTGGGACTGTTTTCATCATAAACAAAAGGTCTGTTTCTGGTAGTTAGTCCTTTAAACAATCCGTTTATGCTGGCATTGAGAAGCACAACTTCACCATACATAAGGGAGAGAATACCAAAATCTTCCCTCGCATCATCATTAGCAAGGAATGTAAGTGGTAATAAAAATGAACCGTAAACAAGTGCATCTCCCAATACATCCTCCTGGTAAGGTCCGATGGCGATACGATCAAACTCCCAAACTTGCTCTGGAGAAATGGATTTCATCCCTTCCTCCATTAGCTTGTCATTATTTGATATTATTAAGAGCGCTGTTATCCCAACTGCGGCACCGACACCAATAATGGCAGCTTCTTTACCTGGACTTAATTCGAAAGGTTCACTATTAGTGCTTTGCGAAAAAGAAAAGCCATAGGAGAGAATGAATGATAAAGCAAAGAGAGAAATGGTTCTGAAAAAATTCATCAGCCGGTTTAATAATGATAAATTGAACTGTTTTGTTTTAGAAAAGTATGATTAATATCCGAAAGAAAAAAGAAGCGGCCTGGAATTGATCGCAGACCGCCTTTAGTTAGTTAGTTGAAAGCATAACCCAGGTTTATACCGCCGTAAAAGCTTTGCGGTTCGCCAGATTCATAAAAACTTCCATTGCTTGAGTTGATATTTATGAACCCAACGTAAACATCATCTGCAATATTATTAACTCCTCCAGTGATAAGCAGGTTAAACTTTCCAAATACCATATCCAATCCTATCCCTGCATTTAGCATAGTATAGCCTTCAGTTTTACCTGGATCTTCTTCACTGAAGTAATTGGCATCGTTTACATACATTTCACTCACATACCGCATACTTCCACGGATGAATCCTGTAATTTGATCTGTGATAGAATGAGTGTATGATAAAGCAAAGAATAAATTATGCTCGGGGACGCTTGGCGCAACATTACCAGAATAGTCTTGAGTTAACGTATCAAGTTCCTCATTGATAGATAGTGCTATATATTCATCATAAGTGAAATTTGAATAAGTATATGATGCTTGAAGATTTAAGCCTTCAAGTACATCTACACTTCCACCAACTTCAACTCCTGTACGATTTGTTTTGGCAGCATTCCTGAAAAACACATCGCCATAAACTTCAAATGGAACTATTTCATCCTCAATCATTATGTTAAAGAAAGTTGCTTCGAAAGAAATATTATTTACGAACTGTTGCTCCGGGTTTCTGATGTTTCCTTTAATACCAATTTCGAAATTCTTTGACTTTTGAGCATTCAGATCAGGATTAAGCTGGACAGAAGGATTTGAACTTGTTGGATAGTTATCCATTTCATTTCCTGCAGGAGAATCGAAGCTCAATCCATATGATGTATATATTGCAACATTTTGTGCTAGCTTAAAGTTAAGAGCAGCCTTTGGAGTAAATGCTTCAAAATTCCGTTGGTTTGTTCTTGAATTAAGCAGTTGATCCTGAATTCTAAAGACAACTTTATCATATCGTCCTGTAAGAAGCAGATATAGCTGCTTGTTATATATTTCAAGGTAATCAGAAAAATAAAAGCCAATATTGCTGATTATCTCGTTAGTTAATGATTCGAGATTATCACCCTTCACTCCGCCAATGTTATCATAAGCTTCTACTGGACCAGCTTGATAGAGAAGATCGCTGCCAACTGAGAATTCATTATCAAGCCCTGCGATACCGGTTCGATAAATATATCTTAGTGAATTACCGATTCCATATCGGGTAATAATCCTGTAATTTGCTGCTGTTCGCTCAAAGTATTTAATAGTTGTGTAGGGCAGCACTTCTATTTCGTGAGCATTGTTGCTGCCAAACTTAGTATTAAACTTTAACCCGATACGCCCCTTTGTACTTATCCGCTTGGCATCTCTACCAACATCTCTTGAATTCGCCTGATATGGATCTTCATCAAAATCCGCCTTATTCAATGAGCCGGGAAGCTTTATTAACCCATCCACAAAATATAAAAATACCTGCAGGTTGGTTCCATCTCCCGGAAGAACATCCACAACAGAATTGAATATATGCCAGTAGTCTTCACTATGAGGTCTGAATCCTTTATAGTTGTGATAACTGTATGTCCCAAGGAAACCGTATTTGTCTGTTCTTACTCCGAACTTCAGCCCGTTTTGTCTCAATTTATAAGAGCCAAACTCATTGAATTGAGTTACAAACGAATATGGAAAATAAATATCATTGATAAAGTTAATTACACCGCCGGGTGCATTGGTATAAAGAGAAGATGAGTTCCCTTTAACCACTTCAATAGTTCCGACTGAATTGAAATCAATTGCTTCAATTCGTGTCTGCCCGTCTGGTTCCGACTCCGGAATTCCATCAAGCAGAATTCTTACACCTCTTATACCAGTATTCGATCTGCTTCCGAAACCTCGTATTGCAACTCGCACATCATGGTTACCATAGCGTGATTGAAGAAATAAGCCCGGTACATTTTCAAGAACATTATCAATAGAAGACTTCTTTGAAAATTTATATTGCGTATTCTTCAAACGAAGTACTGGATAAGGGATATCAATTATCTTCTTCTCTACTCTGGTTGCAGTTACAATAACATCATCAGTTTCATAAGTGAGCGAATCAACTTTTGCCAATGACGTATCGCCGGATGCAGACACTTGTTGTGCCTGAAGCATAACACTGCCCAACATTAAGAAAAAAGAATAATTACAAGAAGAAAATGTTTTTGATTTGAACATAGTTCACCTTTTTAATTAATCAATTAGTTAATTATTATAAAAAATAAAACTAAGTGAGTCGCGGCGGCGGTGAAGGTATGTCTAAATGAAGAGATTTATAAGAATCGGTTTGCCAGTAGTTGAATACTGTTTCATTAACCGGAGCTATACCGATTTGTTCTTGATTGAACCGGTTCTGAAATTGATAAACTATATTTTATTACCGAAGGAAGTTGTTTATCCTCCGTAGAATTTTTATGAACTCTTTTTTCAAATTCTTCTTCCAGCTTCTTTTCTTTTGTATCGTTGATGACGTAAACAATTAATTGTTTATCGGTCTCTTCCTTCGTAACAATATCATACATATCACCTTTATACTTAAACTCGCGCGAATGAATCCATCTAAAATCAATTTTTCCTTCCAAAATATCTTCTTTATTAAAAATCAACAGCTCAATCATTTCTTCTTTGGATGGCATGTCAGCCTGCTGCATTCCAAGATATTTATAGTACATAGATAGGAACGGATGAATAGCCAGAAATCCGATGGTGTTATAAACAAAAAGAGAAAGGATCAATATTGAAGTAATTCTTCTCACACTTAGCAATATCAATTTTTAATCAGTTCGAGTAAATCAACTATTATTACTATAAATTGAAAAGAATTCAAAAACCGTGCATTAAAATAACGAGTATTTCAAACATAAATCATAAGATAAAATAATTGTAGATAGGAACTTTTTACCGGAAGAGGATTAAGTAGCATCACGCAGTTCTGCAATTATTTGTTTATTATTTCTTTTTCTGAATGCCTCTCCAACCCGTTGCTGGAACCATTGTGGGTCTCCTTATTTTGCTAATGATTCCTGCCTGCTCAGCAATATAAAAAGCATCCGGTTCAATTTCCTTAACTATCTTAATAAGTATGGGAAGATCTTTTCTTTCAGAAGCAACATAAATTTCAGTTACTATTCCATCCTTCCCTTTTCCTTCAAAAGTGGTAACAGCAAAACCTTTTTCCCTTAATGAGTTTGTAATTTCCTTCGCAAACTTTGTGGTTATAACTCTGAAATTAGTATAACCCATTGCCAGTCGTTTTTCCACTAATATCCCGACTACATTACCGGTTGCAAAACCGAATGCATAAAAAGCTCCAAGCAAAGGAGTATGCATTACCTGCGGAAGCACAGCACTTAGAACAATCAGCCATACGGTGGTTTCAATAAACGCGAGGAAGAAGGCAATCTTTGTTCTTCCCTGAACTATGCTGATGGTTCTCAGTGTACCAACAGATACATCAACTACACGTGCAAGAAATACAAGAATACCAAGTAACCAGATGTTCATAGTTTTTCTTCAATTAAAATTATTATTGAAATAAAATTACATGTAAAAAATAAGGACTTAACTTTAAATAATTGTTTAATTGATAAGGAAAATTTGTGCGGAGAATTCTAGTTAACTAAACAAACCAATCCTTTTAGATACAACCCTTCGGGGAAGTTGAGAGCAACCGGATGGTCTGACGATTGAGTGAGCTGTTTGATGATCTTAACTTCTCTTCCTGAATCAAGTGCAGCATCAGCAACTATTTTCTGAAAAAGTTCGGGCGAGATATGACCTGAACAGGAAAACGTAAATAATATTCCACCCGGGTTAAGCAGCTTGATTGCAAGCAAATTAATATCTTTATATCCCCTGCTTGCTTTCTGGATTTGTGAAACCGATTCCGTAAACTTTGGAGGATCTAAAATAATAAGGTCAAAAGTTCTTCTCTCATCACGGAATTTTCTTAATACATCAAAAACATCTCCGTTTATATTTTCAACTAAAGTTGAATCAAGATTATTTAATTCGAAGTTTTTAAAAGATAGTTCAATTGCAGAAGCCGATGCTTCAACCTGTGTTATTTTGGATGCCACCGATGCAAGGGCATAAACTGAAAATCCACCAGTGTAAGAAAAACAATTCAATACATTTTTCCCTTTTGAAAATTCAGAAACCAACAAACGGTTAACTCTTTGATCAATATAAAAACCGGTTTTGTGACCACCCTTTATATCAACTAAGAACTTAAATCCATTTTCCTTCACTTCAATCAGGTCTTCCGGAATAGTTCGTTTCAACAAGCCATGTGTTTGGCTGAAGACCTTCTTTGGTTCTGACCTCAAGATCAGATCGTTCATAAATTCCAAATGGTTTAATGATATCATCCAAAATTTCAAGCATTATTTTTTTGAAGAATTCAGTACCTGCTGAAAGAAACTGGCAGACGAGATAATCGGCATAGCGATCAACTATCAATCCAGGTAGCCCATCGCTTTCTGCATTAATAATCCGGTATGCATTTGTTTTAGAAGTGTCGATTATTTTTTCTCTTAGTGAAAGTGCAAGTGAAATTTTCCTTTTGAAAAAATCAACATCAACTTTTTCTTCAGGATCAAATGACCAGACTCTTACGCGGATTTGAGAGGATGGCGAGAAGCTGCCGGAACCAACAAGCGTTTTGTTCGACGTGAATATTTGAACCGTTTCACCATTCGAGGGATTTCCTTCAACTTTTTCAATCGCTCCGGAAAATATCCAGGGATGCTTTCTCTTGATGAATGTATCAGCAGATTTTTTTAATATGATTGAAGACACAGAGATGCGTTTCTAAAGTTAATTGAAATATTGTTGGGAGTTAAGTTACAAACCACAAGCACCAAATGACAAATAATCTTCAAATTCTAAATCTCAAAAATTATATTTTATAAAAATAGAGTATTGGAATTTGAAATTTATTCGGGATTTGTTGTTTGAATTTTGGAAATTATCCCGATATTAAATTCACCACAAAAAAATTTATGCTGGCAGTTTACCCAAAACACTCCACACCCATCTGTGCGCACGATGAATAAAAGCTGATGGTTGAGCAAACATTAAAATACATTCATTTGAAACACAATCAATTCCATTTTCTTCACAAAATTTTACTGCTTCATCTGATTGTGAACCTTGTTGTAACCAGACTTTATTTATTCCGGCCTGCTTAGCCTCTCTTACAACTTTTTCTGTCTGACCCGGAGGCACATTAATAATCACAGCATCAATTTTTTCAGGAAGTGAAAGTAAATCAGGATAGCAGACATCTCCCTCAAAAGTATTCATGTGCGGATTGATTGGGAAAACACTGTAACCTTTTTGTTTCAGCTCTTTATAAATAGCATTGCCGAATTTTGTCTTTTTACGGGAAACGCCAACAACAGCAATTTTCTTTTGAGTTAAAAAATCGTCGACTATTTTTTTTGAAGTCATTTTAATTCTCCCTGAATCAATTGAAATTAATTTGTAACTAAATTCACTTCAAAATTAAAGAAAGTTAAAGACAAAAATTGCGATTGTATTTATAAGTACTTTCCAAATTTTGTCTTCTTACGGGAAACACCGACGACAGCAATCTTTTTCTGTGCTACAAAATCTTCCACAATTTTTTTAGAATTCATATTTATTCTCCCTTGGTGTTTATTTAATAATATATTTTATTTGATATTACAATGCTTGTGGATAAAGTATTCCGGATTTCACTAACTCAACTTAAAACTAACATAAGATTAAGACAAGAAACTGAAGCAAGTTTAAAGATACTTCACCGTTGAGGCATAAACCATATCAACTGTTAGCTCTTTAATACATTTAAACTTAACATCTGTTCGATTGCAAATAAGAGGTTTCGGTGAATAGAAAAAACAAGGAGCACAATCCAGATTGAGTGAGACAATCTCGTGCTTGGTTTTCCAGGGATGAATATAATTTTGATTTGTTGGACCGATTATAGCAACAACTTTTAAACCCAATGAAGCAGCAATATGCATCTGGCTTGAATCATTAGTTACAAGCACATTACATCTCTTCATAATTGCTGTGCTTTGTGTAAGACTTTCAGCATTGATAACCTTAGCCTTTTCAGAATCAATTAAGGAAAATATTTTTTCTTTTAGCTCTTTCTCGTCCGGACCGCCAAAAATTAAAATTCTCGCAAAGTGATTGTTAATTAGCTTCTTGCCAAGCTCTGCAAATTTTTCCGGTTCCCATCTTCGCTTGATATGATTCTTTAAAGTAGCACATCCAGGATGAAATCCAATTACAATTTCATCAGCTGAAATACCTAGCATCACTTAAAAATTTGTTCGCAAAAATATTTTCATTTTCAGGAATGGAAAATTCAAGTGGTGGTTCCTCATTAAACTTTTTGCCAATTAATGCTTCACACAATTTAATATTGGCTTGAACATTATGAACATCGTCATTCTCCAAAACTCTGACATTATTCAAGAAACCCAAATTGCTGTTGTTCTTCCTTAGATAAAATACTCCGGCTCTCTTCTTTGCGCCAATGATCCGGCTGATAAGATTATATTCTTTTCTGTTGGAAGGATAGACGTTTATAGAAGCATCATATTTTTTTCTTAATTGAAAAAGAAACCTTAGCGACTTAAAAGCACCCTGTTCTAAAAAATTGAAATGAATTACTTTATTCAGATTTGGATTAACACTATAGATTTCTTTAGCTCCTCGATACATAATCAGTGCATCAATTTCTGCTTCGGGGAGATTCTTTCGCAATAGCCTCAATGCAGGCGTAAACATCAACGCATCACCGATACCGGAGAGAGCAATTACTAAAATTTTCATAGTGAAAATTTACAAAAAAAAGTCCGGCATTTGCCGGACTGATTGAAAAATATTAAAACTTCTCTTTATTTACCCAAAGTATCCTTCGGCAGAGTCATCTGCTGGTACTTTTCGATATTTGATTTCACTGTTGGATCATTTGGGAACATCGTTTCAAGCTTTTGCCAAAGAGCAAGCAGTTTATCATGCTGCTCAGTGTTTTCGTAAATCTCAATCAGCAATCTGTAAGGATTATAATAAGACTGAACATCTTCAGGATTCTTCTCAAGATCTGCCAAAGCTCTTACCTCTACATCAGAAGAGATCTCAGCAAATTTTTCCCTTTCTCCTGCATAAAAGTAAAGATTAGCAACCTCGAACAACAATCCGTTATCCATTCCCAATACTTTGTATGGCAGCTTTTCATTCATATCATTTAATGTAGAAATAAGATTCTGATTATCGCCAACACTTCTGTAATAAACAGCTAACCTCATAAAAGCATTACGGTAGTTTTGAACCATACGAGTATGATTTTCATCAAAGAAGATAGTCGGGTCGTTCAAACCGGTAAACCTGAATCCAGGTTCAAAACTTTTATTGGCTACAAGATTTCCTTTCAGTTGTGCTTTTACCATTTCTTCATTTATAAATTCGCTGCCGGGTTTCCGCTTTTCAGGAACAAGTCTGAAAGTCATTCCTTCCATCTTTAAAAAATCCTGCAATCCAATTTTGCTGTCATCTGAACAGGTAACGGCAAAGTAAATTGGTCTCTCCCAATTATTTGCTTCTACTATTTCTTTGACCAAAATATCCTGAACACGTATTGCTTTAATATCACCAAAGGTCAGCGTGTTTGACATCTTCCAGGTCATGCTTCCAGCACTTAACACAGAACTATCTTTAATTGCATATTCATTTATAATTTTTAATAGTTCCTCCTGGCTGCCAGCTCTTGGTGCAGGAATAGTAATATCTGTCGGCGACCATTGTGATGGCCTTAAATCAGTAGGATTAATTCGCGCATCCGGGATTCTTATTTTAATGGTACCAACTCCGTATGGATCATTGTGTTTCAACTGTTTTACATACCAATCTGTATTTAATAAACTAAGATTGACAACCTTCACATCTCTCCTGACTCCTTCTACATCCTGAAGGTACCAAAGCGGGAAAGTATCGTTATCACCATTTGTAAATAATATACCGTTCGGTGCTGTGCTTTGTAGAATATTATATGAATAATCCCACGGAACCCAGTTTCTTGAGCGATCGTGAGTATGATAATTCGCTTGAAGCATTCTTACTGGAATCAGAATAAAAGTAAAAATCAAAACTCCGAAAACAGCGGCAGTACCGTAAGTTTCTTTTTTGATTTTTTTCTGAATAATATCAACCAATCCGCGCACACCTATGGCAATCCAGATTGAGAAGACAAAAAAAGCACCTACATAAAAGTAATCTCTTTCTCTTGGCTGCGGCTGCTGCTGATTCTGATAAAATGCTGTCAGGTATCCCAGCAGTATAAACATCACCATAAAAATTGAAGCCATCTTCCAGTCACGCCTGAAATGATAGTAAATTCCGAAGAGACCAATAAGAAATGGAATTCCGAATAAGGAATCTGATGTGTTGCCCTCAAATTTTATATTTATAATTTTGCCAAAAATATTTCCGATGAAATTAAACGGTGCAATATTAGCGCCATCATCCTGAACCCATCCTTCACGACCAGCATAATTCCATAACCAGTATCTGGTCATCATATGATTCATCTGGTATCTATAAAAGAAGTCAACGTCACTGGAGTAGTTGGAAAAAACACCTTGTTGATGTGGTTCTCCGGTAAATCTTCTTTTAAAGATTGGGAAATCTCCGTATTGTTCTCTGTTAAGGTATTTTTCCAGTTCTGGGAAAGTATCTGGTTCATTTTCATTCATCGGAGGATTTTGATTTGCACGGATGATTACCATAGAAAAAGTAGTAAATCCTATCAGAATAAAAATAGCAGACATAAAAATCATATGCAGAGTTGGTTTGCTGTTTTTCATTGTATAATAAACAGCATAACCTAACATTGCAAGTATAAGAGCAAAAAGAATTATTTCAACAACAATGTTTTCTTTTCCTATCGAGGTCATCAAAGAAGGCAGATACTTTACAACACCGGGGTATGTTGCAAAGAGTGCAATACCACCAATAATAATTGGCAGATAAAAAGAATTCTTATTGAAAACTTTCTTCCAGTAAATTCCCATGATTATCGCACTGATTGCTACAAACATCAGCTTGAATTTTGTATCAAAATCACTGTATTGTTCATTGGTTGGTGGAGTTGCGCTGGTTTCACTTGCCCACCATATAAGAGCAAGCACTAAAATAATTCCAGAATGCGTGAGTAAAATATAACCTGTTTTCTTTAAGGCTTCTTCATCATCTAAATACTTCCTGAAGAAAATTACCATCACGATAGGCACAATAGTTAATACGCTCATAAGATGAACGCCAGTTGATAGACCTACAAGGTAGGCAATTGCCAGAATGTATTTTTCGCTATCTTTATTATCAGCACGCTCGTGCCATCTTAAAATTAAATAGGTGATAACTGCTACCAACAAAGTACTAAAAGCATAGACTTCCGCTTCAACACCGTTAAACCAAAAAGTATCGCTGAATGCCAGGGAAAGGGCACCAATTGCTGCTGCAGTGTAGGTTGTTATTGCATCAAATGGTTGTTTCTGGTCTCTTTCCCTTGAAAATATTAATAAGTTTAACTGCAACGAGATAAAGAAAGAAAACTGTGAGTGCACTCGAAAAAACTGAGATAAGATTTATTTTAAATCCAATGTTTTCGAAAAAGGGTATTTTCGAAAAAATGTTCCCGAGTAAAAGGAAGAAAGGAGCTCCCGGTGGATGAGGCACCTGAAGATAATAACTTGCAGCAATGAACTCACCACAATCCCAGAAAGAGACCGAAGGCTGAACAGTCATCCAATATACTACAAGAGTTATAAGAAACACTCCCGCTGCGTAAATTCTATGTAAAAGTTTTAGGTTCATTATTTCCTCGTTAGAAAAAGAAAGTCAAAATTAGCTACAATTCGATTTGTATACAATGAAAACAAGGTTGAAAAAATCATTTGTTGGATTCTTCACCAGTGCTTTTCTTGAAGAGTTTATCATACTTTGAAGTATCGACTGGTTTGTGATATTTGTCGTGGAGTTCTTTAAGTCGCTTCATTGTGACTGTATCAAACTCATCATCATCTTTATCTCTTTTAACAAACAATTTGTACTCATCATTTTCCTGGCGAGTGAAATTTCTTTCATACTTTTTAAGCACTTCAAGATATTTTTTTTGTTCTCTATAGGATGACACCAGCGAATCTCCATTTTAATTTGATATAAATTCTTTTGAAAAATAACCATTCTAATGCATTGAAAAAACCAATAACAGAATATAGACGCTATTAGCAGGAATTAGTTCTATGAAGAGTAAAAAGGATTTATTTTCGTCACTTACTTATTGAATACACTCCGGTATTCCTCACCCCATTCACGCAATAAGTCAATAACAGGGATTACCGATTTTCCGAGTAATGTAAGATCATACTCTACTTTTGGTGGAACTTCAGGATATACTTTTCTGGTTATGATTTCATCCTGCTCAAGCTCCCGAAGCTGTTGTGTCAGCATTTTATGAGTAATCCCAGATAGTGATTTTTTTAATTCTCCATACCTCTTCGAGTCGTCTTTCAATCTCCAGATTATTGGCATCTTCCATTTACCGCCTATGATATCCAGAGAAAGCTCAACGGGGTTATTATATTTTTTCCCTTTAAAGTCAAATTCAGGCATATTTTCTCCAATACTAACTTTATTGATAGTATATTACTTTTTCGTATATACTTGTGTTAATATACTATATATAATAGATTTGCACAATAATTAAATCAATTACTTGAAAGGATTAATAAATTATGAAAATAGCAATCATAGGTGCTGGAAATGTTGGCGGAGCTTTAGCTCACAGATGGGCTAAAGCCGGTCACCAAATTATTATCGGCGCAAGAGATAGGAACAGTGAAAAAGTGAAAAGAGTAACTGAACAAAACAGCAGCATCAAAGTAAAATCTATTAATGAGGCGTCATGGAAGCAGAAGTTATTTTAATCGCAACTTCACCAGCGGCAGTTGGAGAAATTGCAAAGCAGCTTGGTGATGTTACGGACAAAGTGATCATTGATGCAATGAATTCAATTTCATCAAAACCAGCAGGCTTCAATAATACTTTCGAAGCTCTTCAATCACTAACAAACTGTAAGAATGTTGTTAAGTGTTTTAACTCAACCGGATTTGAAAATATGGCTGATCCAAAATACGGAAATACTTCGGCCGATATGTTTATGGCAGGCAGCAGTTTGAAGGCAAAACAAGTTGCATCTCAGCTGGCTAAGGACATTGGTTTTACCGAGTGTTATGATTTTGGTGGTGATGACAAAGTTGCTTTACTTGAACAGTTTGCATTAGCCTGGATTAACCTTGCCATTTTTCAAAAGCAAGGTAGGAATATTGCGTTTAAGGTTTTGAAGAAAAGTTTATAGACCATTTCATTTATTAAATGTTATAAAACAATCCAACAACTCCGTTGCTGAATGTTTTGGTATTTACAAGTTTTAAATTCAACTTTTCATTTAAATGTTTAAATATTTCCAACCCCTTCCCTATTGCTGTAGGATTTATAAAAAGATGGTATTCGTCAATTAAATTATTTTTTATAAGTGAGGAAACAAAACCAGCCCCGCCGTAAACAATAATATCTTTTCCGATTTGCTTTTTAAGCTGATTTATGAATTCGTAACATAGTCTCCTGTTGCAATCTTTGTATTATCCCAAATTGATTTATTAAGTGTTTTTGCTAAAAACTATTTTCGGATAATTCAACAAATTTTTTTGCAGCAGCATATTCATCATTATTTGATCAGCGGCAACGTTCGTCCAGTGCGAAACAAAACCGTCAGTCATCTTTCTTCCAAGAAGAATAGTATCAACGGAATCTGTTAAATCTCCTACATATTTTTTGATATCATCGCTCCAGTTCCATGTCATCCAATCCAATTCGCCATTTGGTCCGGCTACAAATCCATCGACGGACAGTTGCATTTGCAATTTTAATTTTCTCATATTGTTGTTCCTTCATAACTTAAATGTGTTGATTTATTCATTTGGCATTTTATTCGTATCCATATAAAGCACTTCCCATTGGTGCCCATCTAAATCGGCAAAGCTGTGCGAATACATCCATCCATGATCATCAGGATCTCTGTAAATTGTTCCTCCTGCGGCAACAGCCTTACTTACAATGCTCATCAACCTCTTGCCGTGAATTAGAATCAATTGCAATTAAAACTTCAGTTGTTTTTTTTGCATCACTGATTTCCTTTTTGGTAAAACCTTTAAAAGAACTTTTCCATCAGAAGCATTGAATAAATATTTTCTCCGATGATCATACAAGCTGCATTATCATCTGTGAATTGAGGATTGAATGTGAATCCAAGTTTTGTAAAAAAGTCCATAGACTTTTTGAGATCTTTCACGGGCAGGTTTACGAAAATTTGTTTAGCCATTTTGCCTCCTTTTATTTTTATAGCTTACTAATTCTATGATTTAAATGACAGTTGCTTAAAACATTGTAAGCAGAGCCGCCTTTGCTTTGTTCAAAAACTGTTATTAAAGATTTTCGAGCCGAGTGGCAATTCAGATATCTATTTAAGATATAGGCTGGAAGTTCATTACTTAAATAATTTAAAGTTTACTGTTTAATGAGTGATTCAAAACACAATTTAGTCAGTAGAGTCGAATCAAAATTAATGGCAAATTATCTTATTATTATAAAGAACTTTTGACTTTCAAAAAGTGTTATATTAAAGATAAAATAAAAGGAATAAATGAAAAAGATAATTCACAAAGCAGATTCAAGAGGATATTTTGATTACGGATGGCTGAAAACTAATCATACATTCAGCTTCAGCAATTACTACGATCCCGAACGAGTAAACTTCGGAATGTTACGAGTTCTGAATGATGACTTCGTAGCAGCCGGACAAGGCTTCGGAACACATCCTCATAATGATATGGAAATAGTAACTATTCCTTTAGACGGTGCTCTGGCACATAAAGACAGCACAGGAAGTGAAGGAGTAATTTATCCCGATGAAGTTCAAATTATGTCTGCAGGTACGGGTATTCGTCACTCTGAATACAATCATTTGCAAGATGGAGAATCAAACTTTTTGCAGTTGTGGATTTTCCCTGACAGGAAAGGACACAAACCAAGATACAATCAGAAATTTTTCGATCCTGAAGAAAGAAAGAACAAGTTTCAGTTTATTGTAACCCCTGAAAAAAAAGAAGGAAACCTGTGGCTCAACCAGGATGCTTATCTTTTACTTGCTGATTTAGAAAAAAATAAATCTCTTGATTATAAAATTCACACGAAAGGAAACGGAGTTTATATATTTTTGATTGAGGGAAAAATTTCCGTTGGTGATGAAAGCTTATCCAAACGAGATGGTATTGGCATTTGGGAAACGGAAGAATTTTCAATAACAGCAAATGAAGATTCGCAGATATTATTAATTGAAATACCGATGGAATAAATAAATCCATCTCTTAGTGAGTTCTTGGTATAAATTCAGAATTAATTTTCGGGCATAAATTCTTTTAAGGAATTGTGTTTGCTATTTTTCGATCATAAAATAAAATGGGGTTTATAATGAAAAATTTTTTAATCCATTCGATAAGCTTTTTAGTTATGTTTTTAATGAGTTGTGCTTCTCCACAAAATAGTGATCTGCCTCCCCTTACAACCATCGATCAAGTTGACCTAAACAGATATGTCGGACTTTGGTATGAGGTTGCCAAAATTCCAAACTCGTTCCAGGACCAATGTGCTTACGGAACAACTGCAGAATATAAAATTGACGAAGACGGAGATATTATCGTAACAAATAGTTGTTACGATAAAGACGGCAAAATTGATGTTGCTGAGGGATTGGCTAAGGTTGTTGATAAAAAAACCAATTCAAAACTTGAAGTGAGCTTCGTAAGTTTCTTGGGCATTCGTCCATTCTGGGGTGACTACTGGATTATAGGACTTGATGAGGATTACCAATGGGCAGTTATCGGCACACCAACCAGAAAATATGGATGGATACTAAGCAGAACACCATCATTGCCGGATGATACAATGCAAAAGATTTTCGAGATTTTAAAATCTCAGTATTACAATCCTGACACTTTTGAAATATCCAAACACCATAAGTAATTTAAACCAAAGAAATAATAGGTGAACTGATTAAATGGATTTAGAGAAATTAAAATATCCTATCGGAAAATTTCAAATAAAAAATGGCACAGATAAATCCCAGGTTAATAATTGGATAAAAGAGATTGAAAATTTTCCAAAGAAATTAAAAACGGCGGTAAATGATTTAAACGAAGAACAACTGGACACCAATTATCGTCCCGGCGGATGGACTTTACGTCAGGTAATCCATCACATAGCTGATAGCCATATGAATGCATATATCCGATTTAAACTTGCGTTAACTGAGGATAGGCCGGTGATAAAATCTTATAATGAAAAGTTATGGGCTGAACTGCCTGATAACCGAATATCCAGTATAGCTGTCACAATAAATCTTATAGAAGCACTTCACCTAAAACTAGTTGATCTCTTAAAACAGCTTAATGAAGAAAAACTTAATAAAGAGTTTATACACCCGGACTCGGGTACCAAAACTATCAGAGACACAATAGGTATGTACACCTGGCATGGCAATCATCACCTTGCACATATAAACTTAGTAAAAAATTAACGACCTCTATTTGCCGAATTAAATTCCTATCATCGCTGTTAATGTGAACTGCCATGCGTTAATTGCACGAGTATTTTCAATTATATAAAGATCATCGTCCGTTCCATATAAAGGATCTTTATCGTCATTCAGAGAAGTATACGCATCAAGTCTCTTCGGATTGGTTGTTGTACCGGTGTACGTTTGTCCAAATATGTTGTAAAGGTTGTAGTGAATTCCAACATCAAAAGTGACTATTGGTATTAAATCCAGCAAAACTCCTCCGCCTACACCAACTCCAAATCTTGTAGCTGACTCTAAATTATTTTCGCCGCTTGGCACTTGTGCTACTCCTTGAAAATTAACCGTACCGCTAAAAGTATTTACAGCTACAAATCCGTCAATGTAAAAGCCAACCGGAGATAAAGGTGGTGAGATATTAAATTCCGGACCGGCTTTGATTGAAAATATGCTGTGAGAGTTTTCGACTTGTCCCTGGCCGGGTTCGCTCTCTCCATCACCAGTAACAGTTGAATATTCAATAATGCCGAACAAATTGAATCCCAGCAAACCAACTCTCGCTTTAGCATGATAATTAAACCCGCTGCTCATTCCGTATTTGGTTCCATTATAAAAATCAACAGTAGAACCGGAATAATCACCTGTGGGTGATATGTAACCGAGGCCACCTCCCAACTGAAGGGTAACTTGAGAATAGATGTTGGTTGAAACAAACAGAATAAGCATTGTTAAAGACACAAATGTTCTTTTCATTTTTCTCTCCTTTTAATTATAGTTCGTGAGGTCAAAAATAACGTCATTCTGCTTATTTGACAATTATCAGTGCAGCGGTCTTTTTTATTATCGCGGAAAGAATCTGGCCATACACGAAAGGTCAGAAAGTTTTGCATGAAGGTTTCTTGAATGATCTTGCTCTTTACACAATTGCACAAAGTTACATTTGTGAAATTCTGATATTTACTTTTATCATAAACTTTATTGATAAATCTACTGGACTTTTAAGACTAGAATTGTTTAGAAATGTTCCGAACTAGATTCAATTACTTTTCTTTTTGGTAACACACGATTTATACATCTACTGGATGCATCGCTGGCATCATTCAACAGGTAAAGGAAGAAACAGAAACTTCGCAACCAAAATTGCAATATGGGATTGGATATTCGGCACCGCTTTTTTACCTGAAACCAAACCGGATGAATATGGTCTAAAAACTTACTTCCCGAAGCATTACTTTATGCAAACATTATTTGCGTTCCGCACTTTTAAAAGATCCAGTCGTAATCTCCAGACAGAAATTTAGAAATGATTTCAGTTTAAAAGTCTTAATAATTTATTAAGAATTTCTTAATAGTATGTTAACATTAGTGCTTTAGCTTTGATATTAATGAAACAAACTAAAGTTATTTTTTGTTAATAGCCCATATATCAGATCTACACCTCAACAGCTTCTACAACGATTCTATCTTTAAACGTGTAAATTATCTTCTCAAGCAAATTTCAGAAAAGAAAGTTGACCATTTAATAATCACAGGTGATATTACTGATAACGCATCTGAAAAAGATTTAGAAATGTTCAGAAGAATGTTGGTCAAGTATGGATTTATTAATGGTGATAGACTCTCTATTATTCCTGGGAATCATGACATTTTCGGTGGCGTTCAGAAAGCTGAAGACATTTTCACATTTCCTGAAAAGTGTAATGCTGTAAACTATAATAAACGTGTTAACAACTTCTTAAGCTACTTCCCTGAAGCGTTTGGTAATTGCCACTATCTTTCGTCAAAAAATTATTTTCCGTTTACAAAAAAAATCAATAACACACTTATCATTGGACTCAATTCAATAGCACAGTACTCAAAACTTTCAAATCCATTTGGATCCAATGGCGAAATTGATGCTGCCCAATTCGGCGAGTTATTTGATATTCTAAAAGCCACTGAAAATGATGTTAAATACAAGATTGTGCTTATCCATCATCATTTCAATAAACTGAAGAATGAAGCAAAAAGTACATTCGGAAGTATATGGTCAGGTATTGAAAAGCAAACAATGAAATTAAAGGGTAAACGAAGACTATTTAATCTTTTCAAAGAATTTAAAGTTGATATTATTCTTCACGGACACATTCACGAATCAAAAGAATATTTCCGGAAAGGTGTAAGGTTCCTGAATGCAGGAGCAACGATCAGAAGTAATAACCAATCACTGAAAATAAACTATCTGACGATTGCAAAAGGAAAAATTGAAGTAGATATTCAGTCAATAAATTTTCCAGGCAAACTCAAGTTGGAACCTGAACAAAACCATAAGAACGGACATCTTAACTTAGTGCATGCTGCTTTATTGACCTGATAAGAAGAAACTATTAGGAATGTTCGAGGTTTATCTTTCTAAAACATAAGATAAATAAATCAACTCATACTCCTGGTTCCATTCGCTGGAATAAAACTTATCATCTTCTCTTTTCTTTTCCATATTTATCTCTTCCGCCAAATCAACAGAACATTCCTTTTCTGAATGATCTAATTTTATCTTATGCAAGAAATTGTTAAAATGAAATATTTCTTTGAAAGTTCATCATTTGTAAAGACCTTAATAATTATAGCCAAATCTAAAAATATTAACTTATCTGAAGATGAAGAAAAGGTTAAGATTAACTTTAAATTTATTGTTAAGAAGTTGGAAAGATGAAGTAAATAACAACAGTCAATTAAAAGGTAATTTCCCAAAGTGGAATGAAGCCAGATTGTTTTACAATCCTTTGACATTCAGGTGAGAAGATCAGAGTGACAAACCAAAGAATAATTAATAACTAGTCCTCAACATCTTCTTTCTCATCACCGAAAAGATATTTTTCGTATTTATGTTTAACAAGACGTGCTTCAACAATAAAAAATACATCTTCTGCAATATTGGTGCAATGGTCACCTAATCTTTCTAATTGCCTGGACATTACTAGCAGTGCTACTGCGGGTTCAACATTGTCCGGGCTTTGTTTCATAATTTCAATTAATATCTTATGATTATCAAAATTCAGTTTATCCAGATGATCATCAGTCTCAATTACTGATTTGGCAACTGTCTCATTTCCTCCGATATAAGAATCAATTGAATCTTTCAGCATCTGTTTTACAACTTTGAACATCTCTTCAAGTTTAGTTTGCTTAATAAAGTCTGGTTTCCTTTGCATCATTAAAGCATATTCAGCAATATTGACGGCCAGGTCTCCAATCCTCTCAAGATTAGAATTGATTGTAAGAGAAGACATAATCAATCGCAAATCCATTGCAACAGGTTGGGTTAAAGCAAAAATCTTCTGGCAGATCTTATCAATCTTATTATCGTACTTATCAACTTTATTATCTTTTTCAATAACCTCTTTTGCCAGCTCTAAATTCTCTTCTTCTACAGCTCTAATGGCTGATTGCACTTGCTCATCAACAAGGCTGCACATTTTTATAACTCGGGTTTTAAGTTTTTCCAGATGTTCGTCTAATATTCTTTCCATTATGAGTCCTTTTTTATCACTTTAAAATTTTCAATCAGCCAAATCTTCCTGATATATAATCCTCCGTCTGCTTCAATGAAGGATTAGTAAAGATTTTTGTTGTTCTGTCGTACTCGATTAACTCACCAACATAAAAGAAGGCAGTAAAGTCGCTGACCCGTGCTGCCTGCTGCATATTGTGTGTAACGATAACGATAGTATACATTTGTTTTAGTTCATGAATTAGCTCTTCAACTTTTGCAGTTGATAACGGATCAAGAGCGCTTGCCGGTTCATCCATCAAAATAATTTCGGGGTCAATGGCTAAAGCTCTGGCTATGCAAAGTCTTTGCTGCTGACCGCCGGATAATGATAATCCGCTTTTACTAAGATCATCTTTTACTTCATCCCATAATGCTGATCTTATTAATGATCTTTCAACAATTTCATCCAAACTTGCTTTGTTATTTATACCGTTTACTCTGGGACCAAATGCAACATTTTCATAAATAGATTTTGGAAACGGATTAGATTTTTGAAATATCATTCCAACTTTTTTTCTTAGCGCTACAATGTCTTGATAAGAATCGTAGATATCCTCATCATCAATTTTAACCTTACCTTCAATCTTTACATTATCAATTAGATCATTCATTCTATTTATAGTTCTCAGAAATGTGGATTTACCGCATCCCGAAGGCCCGATAAGTGCAGTAACAAATTTTTCATTTATTGTTAGATTGATATTAGAAAGTGCCTGCTTCTTCCCATAGAATAGCTGAAGGTTCTCTACAATTATTTTTGGTTTCTTTTCCATAAATATTTTTAGTTATGTAATCCGTTTTTTTCTGATTTTATACCGAATAAGTACTGCTACCAAATTTAAAGTAAAAGTCACTAAAAGCAATATTGCTACAGTTGCATACTGAATTCCTTTTGTAGCTTCTACATCTGTTGATTGAGTTGCCATTATATAAACGTGGTAACCAAGATTCATAAACTGATCAGATAATTTCTCAGGCAGGTGTGGCAGAAAATAAGCAGCACCAGTAAAAAGAATTGGGGCAACTTCTCCAGCACCTCTACCTATCGCGAGAATTGTACCAGTTAAAATACCGGAAATTGAATTTGGAATTACAACTTTCCTGATAGTTTGCCATCTTGTGGCACCTAAAGCCAGGCCTGCTGCTCTATAATCCTGCGGGACTGATCTCAAAGCTTCCTCAACCGAAACAATAACTACCGGTATTGTTAAAAATGCCATTGTTGCACTTGCCCAAAGAATACTTGGCTGTGCCCACATCACTTGATCAGGAGACTGAAAATACTTTATCCATACCGCCGCCAATAAACTGAACAAAGAATCCCAATCCAAAAAGTCCAAATACAATAGATGGAACTCCTGCTAAAGTGTTAACGGCAAACCGGATTAGCTTGGTGAATATGGAATTTCTTTTTGCATACTCACTTAAATAAAGAGCTGTGATTGTACCGATTGGTACACCAAGAATAGACATTATTAGCACGAGCAATACAGTTCCAACAATGGCAGGAAAAATACCGCCTGCAGTCATTCCTTCTGTAGGTGATTGCGTTAGAAATTCCCAGGTAAGATAATTTTTCCCATTAATAATAATTTCGGTGAGCATATAAACTAACACAGCAATTATCAATAAAGTGGCAAGACCGGTTACAACTACAGCAGCTTTTCCTATAATTTTATTTTTCACTAATCACCACCAAACTTTTTCATCAGTTTGTTCCTAACATAAAACTCTGCTATAGCATTCAAAGTAAAAGTGAAAACGAAGAGGAGTGCACCAATCAGGAAAAGCACACCATAATGGACATCACCAAAAACTACTTCTGCCATTTCAGCACCGATGGTTGCTGACATTGTTCTAACAGGATTGAATATATTGAATGTCATCTGGGCAGCATTTCCTGTTGCCATTAAAACGATCATCGTTTCACCAAAAGCTCTTCCAACTCCAAGAAGTAAAGCTGCAAATATTCCGGGAGTTGCTGCAGGAACAACAACTTTAAAAGCTGTCTGCCATTTCGTTGCTCCTAAAGCATAGCTGGCTTCAGTAAAATATTTTGGAATTGCAGATAAAGCATCTTCTGTTACTGTATAAATAATTGGTATTACTGCTAATGAAAGAGCAACACCACCAACAAAAGCATTTAGCCGATATGTATATCCGAATAATTGCTGACTGAAGCTTGCAATCGTCATTAAAGCAAAAAATCCTACTACAACAGATGGGAATCCAGCCAATAACTCAATAACAGGTTTTATGATTTCTCTAAGTTTGCGTGGTGCAAAAAAAGTTGAAAAAATTGCTGCAAGAATTGCAAGAGGGGCGGCTATTATAATCGAAACAATTGTAACATTAAAACTTCCAACAAACAGAGGCAGTAATCCATACTTTGGTTCAGAGGAAACAGGCTGCCATTCATCTCCGGTTAAATTTGAAAATGTAGCCTCTCCACCTGCGCCTGAAGTTTCTAAACTTTGGGAGTTTTCTGTTTTTTGTTCGGGCAAATTCGTAGTTGACTCAGTAGTCGATTCTTCTTCACCATAAGTTTCAGATTGTTGGAATTCTTCGCTTGATGAGGTTGTAGATTGTTGAAAAAATACTGGAATGGCTTCACGGAAAACAAAAATGAAAATCAGAATAATAATGGCAAATGAAGTGAAAGCGACAGATTTGATAATATATTCAGCAAGAAACTCGCTAAGATAGAATTTTTTTCTTCGCGAGTTTCTACTGCTTGATTCTTTATTATTATCTGTGTTATCCAAGAAGGAACTACTTACTTAACCGGGAAATATCCTACTTTTGATACAAGCTGCTGACCTTCTGAGCTTAATATCCAATCAATATATTCTTTAATGGCTCCCGTTGGTTTGCTTCTCGTGTAAATATATAAAAATCTGGATATCGGATAATCTCCTGATTTAACATTTTCAGCTGTTGGCTCGTAGCCTGGTGAGTTAGCATCCTTTTTTACTTTGATGAATTTAATTCCTTTAGCATAAGCTGCACCACCAAAACCAATCGCATATTTGTCCTTAGCTACTGCGTTTACAACCGCAGCAGTGCCCGGCATACTTTGCATAGCTGATGTAAAATCAGCACCGCCAAGAACATTATCTTTAAAGTAAACGTATGTGCCTGAACTGTTCTCTCTGCCATAAACGATAATTTTTGCATTTGGCCCGCCAACATCTTTCCAATTCGTTATCTTTCCTGTGTATATGTCTTTTATCTGATCCAATGTAAGTTCATTTATTGAACCAGATGCATTTTCATAAATACTCAAACCATCTTTTGCAACTTTTATCTCGACACCAAGAGTATTATAACGCTGCTTTAATTTTTCTCTTTCACTTGGTTTCATCGGTCTTGATGAATTGCAAAGATCGGTTGTTCCATTTATGAGAGCTGCAATTCCAACACCTGAGCCACCGCCTGTTACCTGAATTGTAACATCGGATTTTTTCGACATATAAACTTCAGCCCATCTCTGAGCAAGAATTACCATTGTATCAGATCCTTTTACGGTTATTACATTGTCACTTGTAAAACCGAAAGAAAATACTAATGCAAACAATGCTAATATTAACTTCTTCATTTTTTTTCCTTTAAATTTTCTCATTATCTATTAATTAAAATAATCATTATTGATCACTGATTAAAATTTGTACTGCATTCTGAATGTTACAACATCGTCCTTCAAGTCATCTTTAAGCGGGGCCAAGGAAGAAACAGTTGATGCTTCAGCAACTTTTTCATTCGTTACCATATCATAGTAGAGGACAAATTTAACATTCGAATCCCAATGATAAACCCAACCTACTCCGATAGTTGTATATTTTAAATCCGCAGCAGTTAACCTTGTATTTACAGGAAGACCAATATCGTCACCCGTAACATCTTTATTTGGGTCCATTACATCATATTTTAATACTAATTGATTTGATAAACCAATGTTCTGCACATACGATCAAGTAATAACCATAGAAGTTTCTCATATAAAGATCACCAGTTGTAGCTCTGTATGGTAAATTGGCATTCTGGTTGCCCGGGTTTTTGCCCTGTATATATTCTCCACGCAGAGAAAACCCGCCTAAAATCGGCAGATCATAATAAATTTCTAAATCGCCACCGATGTAATTTCTATCCCAGTATCTAGTAGTGGAATCGACTGCAAATGAAGTTGGTGAGTCTACAGTGTATGATTTCGCAGCAACAGCTACACCGTTCACTAATTTAGTGTTATCCAGTCTTACCTGCCCAAAATAACCAGACACACCTCCATCTATTGAGAGGTTTGCTTCATAGAATGGAAGCTGAAATCCTAATCTTCCAATAAAATCTTTCGCATTATCAGTTTCAGGGTTTACTCCGTTACCGGTAAATAAACCACCTTTAAAGTTTAGGAAACTGAAAAATCCGTCTTGTGGAGTAATTTCTAAGTTTGGCGCCCAAATCCCTTTCCCCGGGAAATAGTGTCTGGAATAATCTAGATCTTTCAGGACTTTCACGCATACTTGATGAATAAGAAATTTCGAATCCAAAAGGTCTGTCAAAAACACCACCGGTTAAACCAAATGTTTTTAACCAGGGATCTTTTATAGAAATATAAGCATCTTTAAGTGAAACACCTTTTTCTGTTGCATCCAATTGCAGAACATACTGGGTTAAGTCATTATCATAATTAAATTTAATTCTTCCTCTGCGAATCATAAATCTATTATGTGTAGTTAGATGGAAAAACTCCACCCTGATATACTGAATTAGCCCCATCAATTTCTGCAGATTGGAATTGAGCCTGAATGTAACCTGAAATTTTTATCTTCTTCAAAGCATCCAAAACTGATTTCATCTCAAGAACAGTTTCGTTAATGCCTTCAACGGACCCTTCCACTTCAGCTAATTGCTCACCAAGAGCTTTTGTTGTTGAATCCTGTTCGTCTTGTGCAAGTAGAAAACCATTAAGCGAGAGAGCAAAGACAACAGTGAGTAAGAATTTTTTCATATAGAACCCTTCATAATTTTTTTATTTTTTTGTTTATGAAAAATATATGCTGTTAATCAGTTCCGTGTTAAGTTACTGTTATCTTAATGTTAAGTTAATGTTAAGTTTTATTTAACCTTGGGTGAATAAGGTTTAAAATGCTTTGCTAATAATGCTCAATCTTAATAAAAATCATTCTTTGCTTGTGGTAACTTTTTCAAGCACTTACAATTTTTCCTGAAAGTTAATATTTTAGATAAGGATTATATTTTTAAGAAGAATATTGAGCAGTATTATCTGGTATTACTATTATTAAATTTAGTCAGATCTAAAATGAAAACGAAAAACGCAAATCCCGCATTACTAATTATTTTAATTTTTCTATCAATAATCTTTTCCAAAAATACTTTCAGTCAAAATACGGATGCTGATGCAAAAGGAATCAGAACAATCTATCTAATCCGTCACGGTGAATATGATCGGCCGATACAAGCGATTCTGATATCGGGAAGAAACTTACTCCGCTTGGAATTGCACAGGCAAGGTTAGTCTCGGCAAGATTAAAAGGAATGCCTGTTGAGTTTACTTCTTTAATCAGCAGTACAATGACACGCGCAAGAGAAACAGCTCAAATAATTAACCAGGATCTTTCTGAACTTAAACTTCAGCAATCAACTCTTATTCGCGAGTGCACTCCCCCAACCTGGCGAAAAGATATTATGGCTGATGAAACCGAATCCGATTTAAATATGTGCGTCGAAAATATTGAGAAAGCATTTCTGGAATATTTCATTCCTTCTCCGGATGACAAAGACAGAAATGATATTATTGTCTGCCATGGGAATGTTATTCGCTATTTCGTTACAAAAGTTTTAAAGGTAGATCCAATGTCGTGGCTTCAGATGAGCATTGGCAATTGTAGTCTGACCATCATTAGAATTTTACCGGATGGTTCTATGAAACTTGCTGCATACAGCGATATGGGTCACATACCCCCAAATATGCAAACGGAAACCGGCGGAAATAATTCGCCGAAAGAATTAATGATTCCTGAAAATAAATAAACCTTATTACTTCAAAATGAAAACAGCAATTATAGTTGGTGCTTCAGGCTTAATAGGAAAATCTCTTGTGAGAAAATTATTAGAGGATAATCGTTATAAATCAGTAAAAGTTTTTGTTCGCCGATCAATAAACATTTCCAATTCAAAGTTAGCAGAACTCATTGTAGATTTTGATAAGATTACTGACTGGAAAAACAAAATAACCGGAGACGAACTTTACTCCGCAATGGGCACAACTATCAAAAAAGCCGGAAGCAAAGAGGCACAATACAAAATTGATGTTACCTACCAGTACGAATTTGCAAAAGCCGCCGCAGAAAACGGAGTAAAGAGTTATTTTCTGGTTTCCTCTTCCGGTGCAAATGCTAAATCAAAACTTTTTTATATGAAAATTAAAGGAGAACTTGAAGAGAAAGTTAAGCTGCTTCCTTTCAATAAAATCAGAATATTCAGACCTTCTCTTCTGCTGGGGAAAGAGATGAAAAAAGATTCGGCGAAAAAGCTGCTGAGAAATTACTCAAAATTGTAGTCCCGCTTTTCCCATTCTTAAAAAACCAGCGACCGATTGAGGGTGATAAAGTTGCGAGAGCGATGATTGTATCTGCAAATGAAAATGATAAAGAGAGAATAAAAATTTTTGAGCCGCTGGAAATTTTTAGTCTTGCGGATAAGTAAACAAACAAGAGGGTTGTCATTCCGTGCTTGCTCTGTCCGCCTCTGGTGGAACACGGAATCCAGAATGAATGTCTGCTTATAGATTCCGGTTCATCTCCGGCAGCCGCCGGATCGACCGGAATGACAGTTACATAAAAATTAAATTAATTATTATCTTATAAAAATCTGTGTAAAATACATCACGCTGTCTTCATCAAACGCGACACCAACACCTGTTAAGTTAGAATTACTTTCAATATTACTTTTATGCCCGGGACTATTCAACCAGGCTGTAACCGCAAACTGTGCACTATAATTATACGCAACATTTTCGCCAGCCCAGCTCCAGGAAATAGTTTCACCAATTTTATTAATTCTTTCGTTAAAGCCATCGTGATTAATTGTATGAGCATTTGCCATATCCACACAATGTAGTCCCTGCATTCATTTGCAATTACATCGTTCCATTCAAGTGCTGGAAGTCCAATTCCAGTAGCGATGCAAATTTATTAGCCGGTGAACTTCTGCTCAATATTGTTTGATGGAGTGCCATTGTTGTTATTTGTTGATACAGGATCATCTTCACAGCGAGAAGTGAAGAAATAAAATCTGAATAGTAAAAAAACGAATTTTAATAGTTTGTTTTTCATTCCTTTTTTCGAGCAAATATTATGCGAGTATTTGGATTGATTTTATTATGATTTTCGAAGAGTTAAAAATGGGGAGCTGTAATTCACTTACACTTGAATGTAAGAATTTCTCTCCTGCTTTATTTCAGAAATCAGATTCTAATTTCTAATCTTCTGATCTGTGTGCTTTCACACTTACATCAAAATTCTTTGTGATTTTATTTTCGCTAATCTGAAGATCGGTCTTAACTCCGGTTTTATGCAATTGAAAATCATTTGCTGAAACAGTATCCACAGCAAATCCATCTGCAACTGAATTTTTAATAAGCTCATCAACTGCTTTTCTTGCACTGGTTTCCGAATTAAAATTAGCAGTGGATTCTGACTGGTAAACACCATCCTTATTGAAACAAAAATCATCCTGTTGGTTTTGGTCTGATAAAACATGCACATCATATCGGGATTGCTGTTATCCTGGTGAACAGGATTGCCATATTTTTTTATCACATCGGCTTTTGTTTTACCGATGAATTTATGAACGCTGATGTCCTGTGCAGTCAACAAACCGGGAATTAGGCATATCAGGAAAAAAGTAACGAAAAACATTTTAAAGGTTTTCATAATTACTCCCTGAAAAAATTATTTAAAAATTTTAAAAAGGGTTATAAAATTGGATGTCCTGAAAGAGGATTGGGATGCGATTGGAACCGTGTGTGGAACTGATTGTTCATTTTGACCTTATTGGACAAAAATCACATCAGAAAACTAATTCAAAGTTGGAAGAGTGTCAATTGAATTTATTTGAGTGGTTTAATTCCGAACTTGTTTCGGAATCTTCGTTTGCATTGAAAAAGACCCTGAAACGAGTTCAGGGTGATCACTCAACTAACGAAAGAAACTCACCGTAGCCTTCTTCAACCATTTTTTCTTTTGGAATAAACCGTAACGAAGCAGAGTTGATGCAGTAACGTAATCCGGTTGGATCAGGTCCATCATCAAAAACGTGACCGAGATGTGAGTCACCATTTTTACTACGTACTTCAATTCTATTCCATCCGTATGAATCATCTTCTTTCTTAACTATGTTTTTCGGATCAATTGGTTTGGTAAAACTTGGCCATCCCGTTCCGGAATCAAATTTATCTTTAGAACTGAAGAGCGGTTCGCCGGTAACAATGTCAACATAAATTCCTGCACGATGATTATCCCAGTATTCATTTTTAAAAGCAAATTCAGTTCCTTCGCATTGAGTTACCTTATATTGCTCATCCGTTAACATTTTCTTTAATTCTTCATCAGATGGTTTTTGATATTTGTTATCCAAGCTATCCATATTTGAATCTTTCCTTTCTGATTTTAACTTGTCGCTGCTTTCGGTTACTGTTTGGTTATTCTTCTCTTCGCCGCTTTGCGTACAGCCCGTGGTAAACAGACCCAAAACTAAAAATATGCTTAATAAATTTTTCATAACATTTCTTTTAACAATTTTTATGACAAAATAATTCCAGTTGGCAAACCGAACAAGTCAAAATTAGGTTGGGTTTATCACGAAGGTATCACAAGAAAATGCATTTTAAAGTGCAGAACTGGAGTGTATTAACTCAAATAAGAATGGCGGAGAACAATGCACAAAAAATAAATGGATGGGTTTTACAGCGTGCTAATTCAGATTAGAATTCTCATTCACATTAAGGTTGGCTATTACTGAATTCTCTTTATAAAGCTTCATCATCCGCATAAATGTAAAGCAGACTGCCGCCTTTCAGCAAATTAATTATCTCCTTTGATAATTTTTTCGAAACAGCAGGACAACCCCAGCTTCGTCCAATAACGCCGTTGCCGTTTGCAAAGCTCTCATCAACATAATTTGCACCGTGAATGATAATTCCTCTTAATCTTGCATTATCGTTTATACCCTTCTCAAGTCCTTCAAGCTGCAGCGAAAAGCCTCTTATGCCAAAGTATGAATTTCCGGTTCTAAAAAATCCAAGACAGCTTTTATTTGATCCAATTTTATTTGAAAATTTTGTTGCGTTCACAAAACCTGATTTTTTTCCGTGAGCAACTAACGTCTGATACAGCAGCTTATGATTTTCAATATCAATAATAAAAAATCTTTTTTCAGTAGATGGTTTTGAATAATCTATTATTGAAAGTAAATTTTTATTTGTCAGCTCAATTGAGTTGTAGCCATCCATCGCATGCTTAAACACATCATAATCTAATTTGTCTGTGAGTTCGCATTCTGTATAAAGATTTTTAACAAGCAATTCGTTTTCATCAACTTCAGAAATGATTTCGTGGTTTGAATTTGTATATCTCTCGCCGGGCGCACTGTTGGATATAGAATTTGATAGAAGGGAAAAAACTCCAATAAAAGCAATTAAAAATGTTCTCATATAGTGGTAACAATGCATCATTTGTTCTCAGATACTGCTTTCGGTTCAATTTTCATGCCGGAGGAAAAAATCTACTCTGGGTATATCAGCAAACTTAATCCGTCATAAAAACGTATAACAACGACGTAAATAGCTGTCACAATAAGTTTTGAATGTCGTAATAGTTCTAAGATGTGAGAAGATTACAAGAGGAAGGGAAAAACTACTCCTCTAAATTGCTTATAACCTTTTCTTTCTGTTCTCCTGTTTGCTCAACTGAAACCAAGCTATGATCGAGGTTAGACTAACTTGTAAAAGATTAGTTTCAATTTTGCCCAAATAATTTTTTATTACAATCCAATTTTTCGCCGCCAATTTACAGGGCTAAATTTGGATTGAAGATATTAGAAAGGTATCACGGAATTGTGTTGTTTATAAAGAAGTGACTAACGACGTTGCGCCGAACAAATATGGCGGTCGGGTTGAGGCACTGGTTAGTTGCGCTCTAAATTGTTTTATAAATATCTTTTGAATATATTAATTATATACTCTTCTTCAGTTCTGCTTTTAAGGCTTCCTTCATCATCCGCAGTTATTTAGTTTCAGATTTTCTTCGATTAACACTTAAATTTATTTAATAATCATAATATCTGAAAATCATTTCTTTAGCCTCTTTTATATGTCTGTATTTTTATCGCTAAAATAAACTTCTATAGCCGTTTGCTGAATTTTTAATTGTCGAATCAAACTAAAATTTTAGATAGTCGTCCTTAAATTTTATTTTCTTATTGACTAATGATTTAATATTTCTTTCTGCTTACTGAAATTAATCAAATTATGAAATGACTGCAATATCATTTTCATGTAATTGTTTCAAACCAATATTGACATAAATTCATTTTCTCCAATCATTTTCTATTTATATGATTTTCCATCTCCAAGCAATTCATATTATTCATTCGATATCTGTCATGGTCTAAAAAGAAATGATTGCCAATATTATAATTCCAAAAATATTTTTTTAGCTCTTTTAAATATCTTTTTACCATAACCTAACTTTTACTTTATGAATGCCTTAAATTTCGTCTCACTGGTAATTAACAAACTGAACAGGAAAATCAAGATCAGCTTCTTTTACTTTTTGAATAACTATCTGCAAGTCATCTTTCTTCGCACCCTGCACACGTATTCTTTCATCCATTATCTGTGCATTAACTTTCAGTCCAAGTTCTTTAATCATCTTTGTAATTTTCTTTGCGTTGTCTTTTGATATTCCGCTCTGCAGAGAAATTTTCTGTCTTAGTCTTCCACTGGCTGCAGGCTCGGGCTCTTCAAGTTTCATTACCTTAATTGACAATCCCCGTTTAATAAATTTTGTCTGCAGAATATCAATTGACTGCTTGCGTGAGTAATCATCTTTTGTGTTAAGATTTATCAGCTTGTCTTTTTTGTTCAGTTCAAGCTCCGTTGCAGAATCCTTTAAATCATATCTCTGATGAATTTCTTTGATTGCCTGGTTTACAGCGTTATCCGCCTCCTGGAAATCAATTTCAGAAACAATATCGAATGATGAATTTTTTGCCATTTTTCTCTCCAATTATTGATGTCAAATATAAATAATTACAGAATGTGATATGATTTTTATCACCAAGCATCATTAAGAAATTTTGATTTTATTCAGATCGTTTTATTTTTGCTGTTCAAAATTCATACCTCAATAGAAAATGAAAGAAGTAAATGATAATAGATAAAATCGAAAACGCACATCTCTACAAAAACATTGGTGAACGGATAAGCAAATCATTTGAGTATATCAAAGCAACTGATCTTAAAACTCTGCCCGCCGGTAAATACCCGATAGACGGAGAAAATATTTTCGCATTAGTCAGCGAATACAAAACCAAGTCAGAACAAGAAGGAAAGCTTGAAGCACACAAAAAATATATTGATGTCCAGTACGTTATCAGCGGCGAGGAGCTGATGGGTTATGTACCACTTGGTGGACAAAGAATTCTTGATCAATACAAAGAAGAAAATGATATTGTGTTTTTCACCGGAGATAAATCATTCACAAAAGTTTCAGAAGGAATGTTCGCAATATTCTTCCCCGAAGATGTCCATATGCCGGGAATAAAGACCGGAGAATCTTCGCCAGTTAAAAAGCTGGTGATAAAGTGTTTAATCTAGTGCCTGGAAGTCGATTTACAAAATGGCCAGTTTCTGCACAATAAGAGTGCATTCCCATCTTCATCTGCACAAAATATTTATAATATTGTGCATATAACCAGTCTCCTGCACAACCGCTGTGCATATCAAAACCGACTTGCACAGATTCTTTGAGTTTTTGCGTAACTCTGTCAGTTCGTGGAAAGTATCTTAAACAGTGACAGATTTTTGTAGAGAGTTTCTCTGCCTACGGTTTCAGAAGCGAGAATACCAAGCTCTTCTAATCGTCTGAGGTATTTGCTGGCAGTGTTACGCGAAGCAATTTTTTTCTCTTCAAGGATTGCTATTTTACAGTACGGCTGGTTGTAAATGACTTCGATTAATTCATGTGAATAAATATCGGGAGCTTCTGTTTTTACTTTATCAATTACTGAAATATAATCTTCATAAATTGCATTCACTTTTTTCAATGTGAATGCAGCCGTTCGATTGACTGCTTCGAGCATAAATAAAATCCAGCTTTTCCATTGACCGTTTTCAGTTACTTCTCTTAAAAATCTGTAGTAGTCATTTTTATGGTCAAGAATATATTTCGATAAATAGATAACCGGCAGATCGATTAATTTTTCATTACAGAGATATAAAACATTAAGTATTCTTCCTGTTCTGCCATTACCATCAGTGAAAGGATGTATGGCTTCAAACTGATAGTGAAGCATCGCCATTTTAATCAAGGGGTCAATGCTGCTATCATTTAGAGTTACATCAAACCAATTGTTTAATTTTTTCATTAGAATATTGCCGGGTTCAGGCGGAGTATATACTACGTGAGTACTGCTGCCAATATAAACCTGTACATTCCTGATTTCTTCATCCTTGCCTGTAATTTTTTTGAAGATTTCAATTGCAAGCTTAATAGAATAATCGGAAGGTATTTTCATTTTAGAAAATGCATTCCACAATGCTTCACGATAACGAAGAACTTCTTTAGTTGAGGGATCTGTATTCAAATTGGAAGAGAATGCTTTATAAAGATCATCATTCGTTGTAAAAATATTTTCAATGGTAGAGCTATCTTTTGCCTCCTGCAAAACAAGTGTATTGATCAGCATAAGTGGATTAGGAATAATTGGAAGCCGACCTTTCAGTTCCGCCAAAGCTGCACGAGCCTCTGCAAGCTTTTTATAAACTTCAAGAGTTTCCCAATTATTCTTATCAGGAAAAAGTAATGGTAAGTCATTAAATGGATGTTCTTTAATAAAGCCCATTTTTAAATGCTGATGATGTTCTGAATTAACTAATAATTAAAGGCAAACTTAGGGAGTAATGATACGAGAGGCAAGAGTGTGGCCTTGAAGACCAAATTTAGTTGGCTGATTTTTCTTTGGTGAAATTGCTTTCAAACAAGCTTCTCACGCTTTTACTAAAGTCAATTAAAAACTCTAAAAGTTTTTCCGGCGTTTCAAAATTATTCTTTAATGATCGAGTTTCATTAGTGTCTTCTTTCTGTTCAAACTTAACTGATTCTTTATGTTCATCGAGAATGAATCTCATCAGTTCAACAAATTTGTACTTGTAGTAATCTTCTTTTTGCCCCTTTGGAAGCAATACTGTAACAGATTTTTTATTCATAATAATTCGTTCGAATAAAGCATATGAAGAATAGTATTTGAGAGTTGCAATCATAAGAAGCCGCTTTACTAAAGCAGGAACCGGACCGAAGCGGTCTTCCATTTCTTCTTTCAAGTCTTCAAGCTCTTCCAGATTTTTTATGGCATACAAAGCAGTATAAAAACTTAACCTGTCCATTTGCTCAGGCATATAAGATTCGGGAATTCCAATTTCAAAGTAAGCATCGAGAGTTGGTTCTGTTCTGTCTTCCTGCTTTGGAAGTGTTTTGAAAATTTCTTTGTATTCCTGATACTTTAATTCTTCAACTGCTTCATCTATCATTTTAATATAAAGATCAAAACCTATTTCATTAATGAATCCGGATTGTTCTTTGCCAAGAAGATTTCCTGCCCCGCGGATTTCAAGATCCCGCATCGAGAGATTAAATCCCGAACCAATTTCTGTATACTCCTCAATTGCCTGAAGCCTTCGCATTGCCTTTTTTGTAATTCCGCTTAACGATGGAACAATGAAATAAGCATAAGCCTGCCGTGTAGATCTTCCCACTCTTCCACGTAACTGATGAAGTTCAGCTAAGCCAAATCTGTCTGCTCTGTTCACAATTATTGTGTTGACATTTGGGATATCAAGACCTGATTCAATTATTTTTGTTGATAGAAGAACATCGTACTTCCTGCTGAGAAAACCATGAATCACCTCTTCTAGCTGAGAAGATTTCATCTGTCCGTGTGCAATTCCAACTTTGATATCAGGAATGTGTTTATGAATATAATCTGCAAGCTTACCAATTGATTCAACTCTATCGTGAACAAAATATACCTGACCATTTCTTTTGATCTCATTATATATCCATTCCCGGATTCTTGTAATATCGAAAGTTGAAACCGTTGTGTAAATCGGCTGCCTGTTTGGCGGCGGTGTTGCAATGATGGAAAGATCACGTGCACCAAGAAGTGAAAGATTTAAAGTGCGCGGAATTGGAGTTGCCGTAAGAGTTAAAGTATCAACATTTATTTTTAGCTCACGAAGTTTTTCTTTCGCAGTAACACCGAAGCGATGTTCTTCATCAATCATCAGCAAACCAAGATCATTAAATTTTATATCCTTTGATAACAAACGGTGAGTTCCAATTACAACATCAACATTTCCGATTTCCAATTCTTTAAGAATTTCAATTTGCTCTTTCTTTGTTTGAAATCTTGAAAGTGCTGCAACTCTAACTGGAAATTGAGTCAGTCTGTCTTTAAAAGTATTGTAATGCTGCTCTGCAAGAATTGTTGTCGGCACAAGCAAAGCAACCTGCTTACCATCCTGCACTGCCTTGAACGAAGCACGAACAGCAATTTCAGTTTTGCCGAAACCAACATCGCCGCAAACAAGTCGGTCCATCGGATTGGATGCTTCCATATCCAGCTTAACTTCATTTGTTACTTTTTCCTGGTCGGGGGTATCTTCATAAAAGAAAGATGCCTCTAATTCCTTTTGCCAAATTGAATCAGCACTGAATTGAAACCCCTTTGTTGCCTTTCGTTTAGCATAAAGTTCAATCAGTTCTTTTGCAGCTTCCTTAATTTTCTTTTTTGTTTTTGTTTTTCTTCTTTCCCATTCCCCAGTTCCAAGCGTAGATAAAGTAGGATTAAGATTTTCGTTTGATGAATATCTTTTTACGAGACTGAGGTAATTAAGATTCACATAAACAACACCGCCCTCATTGTAAAGAAGCTTCATTGATTCCTGCTTTGCTTCACCAATAGTTATCGTCACCAATCCGAGATACTTCCCTATTCCATAATTTTCGTGAACGACATAATTACCCTTTGTTATTGAGGCGATTGCTTTGGATTTTGATTTACTATACTTCTTTTTTTGAGGAAGTTTTGAACGATACGGCTTATTAAAAATCTGGTAATCAGTTAAAAGAAGAATTTTTTCCTGCTTATGAAGGAACCCTTCTTTGATGGGAAGTGTTTCTAATTTGATTTTTTGAGATTCTATTAATCCAGCCAGACTCTCATTAAATTCTGATAGCAACTCCTTTAAACGAGATGTTTGCAACTCATTCTCAGAAGTTAAAATTATATCATAATTTTTTTCAGAATAATCCTTTAATACGCTAAAAAGAATCTGGAAGTTTGAATTGATTATTGGTGCTTCAGAGAACCCGAGATCAATCCTGCCTGAAGAGGATGATATTTCTTCTTCAAGTATCCATCGGGTTTTTTCTTTCTCGAGTATTTCATTGAAATTTAATGTGAGCAAATCCTTATCTGAAATTTCTGCTTCGCCGACTTCGGGAAAATCTTCATCAGAAATAACCTGCACATTCGAATCATTTTTATTCTCATCTACACCTTCATCAGCGATAAAACTTTTTGATTTAAAGGATCTGTTCTGAAGTTCAAATGATGAAGCAATAATTAATGGATTCTCCAGGTAGCCAAAGATATCAGAAGTTAACTCTTCCTTTTGTCCCATTGATCCCGCCAGCGACACGTTTTCTAACTTTTCAATTGAACGCTGGCTTTCAGGATCGAAAAAACGAATTGATTCAAGAAAGTCTCCATCGAATTCTAGCCTGGCAGGATTATGTTCACTATAAGACCAGAAATCAATTATTGAACCTCGCACAGAAAATTCACCCGGTGCTTCTACAAACTGATCCCTTTGATAGTTAAGTAAGTTTAAATATTCAATCAGCTCATCATATTTTATCTTTCCGCCTGCTTGAATTAAAGTTGTGGTTTTTTCAACTTGCTTTTTTGCAGGAAGTTTGAGTGCCAGCAGTTCATAAGTTGAAATCAGAATAAATTTTTTCTGTCTTGAAATTTTAGTTAGCTTTTCCTGAACAACTTCATTTGTAAAATCTTCAAAAAGAATTAATTGCTCAGCCAAGCCAAGCAAATTTAATTCAACAAATATTTCTTCAGCACTTTTTGAATCGGGTAAAAGTAAAACTATCTGATTTTCCGTTCCGCTAAACCGAAGAATAAGAAGTGATTTGGACACACCAAAAAGAGGTGAGCAGAAAAGATTATTAGTTTGCTCGTTCAGCTGACGCAACTTTGCTATGACCTCATCAAAGCTGCTAATATTAACAATTCTCTTTAAAATTTCAGATTTCATTTGGGAATAAAAAAGGGCTCAAATTATTTGAACCCCAATATGGTTTAAAATCAAACTTTATTAATTCAGTTATCTTTGAAGTTCGAGTAACACCAACTTTTTACCTTTCTGGTTTCTGATATTCGTCGGTTTATAATGAAGATCATAAACAGTAGATTTTTTAATATATGATTTATACTTGAGCTCTGCTTTCGAAAATTCTTCTGAAAGGTCTCCACCCTTCATTGCAAAAAGAAATGCTTTCTCCTTGATTAAAGGAATGGCATATCTAAAAAGTATTATCAGTGGAACTGTTGCTCTGCTAACAATTAAATCAAATGAATTTCCATGCCGACTAATGAATTCTTCGCTCTCAACACGATGATTCTCTGCAATGACATTGCTGAGTTTTAACTTATCAATAAAATCTTTAACCGCTTCAACTTTCTTTAGAGTAGAATCAGCTAAAACACCTCTGATGTCGGGTCTCATAATTGCCAGAGGTATGCCTGGGAATCCGCCTCCGGTACCAATATCTAGGAATTTGGTTACCTTCTCCGGAAGATATTTGGATATATATGCAGAAATAAAAATGTGCTTCTCAACAATTGAATCTATATCACGCTTTGAAATGAGGTTTATCTTTTTGTTCTTATCAACAACGAGTTGAGCGAAATAGGCAAGTCGTTCTGTTCTGGTTGGTTCTGGATTAAAACCATTTTCCCAGCAAAATACGTTAAGCTCTTTTAGGTACTGGTCCTGCTTGTCGGCCATAAAAAATTAAAATTATCTCTTTAAATATATCAATAAAACAGAAATATCAGAAGGCGTCACACCAGGTATACGGGAAGCCTGACCGATTGATCTGGGTTTATACCTATGAAGTTTTTCTTTACTCTCAGTAGATAAAGATCTTATTTCAAGATAGTTTAATGTTAAAGGAATTAAATGATCTTCATATTTTTCCAGCTTAGCAATCATTTCCTCCTGTCGCTTTAGGTAGCCTTCGTACTTCAAATCAATTTCAACCTGCTGCATTGCTAACTCGTCCTCAAGCAATGGACTAATGTCAGAATTTTCTGAAAGACCATCCAGGTTTAGTAATTCTGATAATGACAACTCCGGTCTTCTGCAAAGATTTGCTATAGTTTCAGTCGAATCTATTAGTGATGAACCTTTAGCTTCTAAAAAACTATTTATCTTTTTTGCATTTAGTTTTATGACTTTTACATGCAGCTGTCGCAGTAAAAAATTTTCTGTTCACGGTCTTCAACCTTCTCCGCATCACTGGTATCAACTAAGCCAAACTCATTTCCATATTTCATTAATCTTCTATCTGCATTATCCTGCCTTAATAAAAGTCTGTGCTCAGCTCTTGATGTGAACATTCGATAGGGTTCATCAGTTGATTTAGTTACTAGATCATCTATTAAAACACCGATGTATGCTTCACTTCTTTTGAGAACGAATTCTTTTCTTCCTTGAATTTTAAGTGCTGCATTAATTCCAGCTATCAGTCCTTGTGCTGCTGCCTCTTCATAACCCGATGTTCCATTGATTTGACCGGCGAAGTATAATCCTTTAACTAATTTGGTTTCGAGAGTTGAATCAACCTGATGAGGTGGGAAAAAATCATACTCAACTGCGTACCCAGGACGAATCATCTCCGCTTCCTCGAGGCCTTTAATTTTATGCAAAGCCTCCAGTTGAATTTCTACTGGCAGGGAGGTTGAAAAACCATTCACGTAAACTTGATCACTATCAAGCCCTTCTGGTTCAAGAAACAGTTGATGTTTTTCCTTATCAGAAAACCTTACTACTTTATCCTCAATTGACGGACAATACCTTGGACCGACTCCGCTAATCAAACCTGTAAACATCGGTGATCTGTCAAAACCCTTCTCCAAAATTTTATGAACTTCGGAATCAGTATAAGTAATATGGCAACTCACTTGAGGAAGGGTAGGGAAGTCATGAAGGTTGGTAAAGTGAGAGAATGGTTTAGGATTTTTGTCGCCGGGTTGTTCTTCCAAAATACAAAAATTTATAGATTGCTTCTTCAGTCTTGGTGGTGTACCTGTTTTCAATCGGCCTGGTAGAAAACCATGTTTCATTAACCCTTCTGTAATACCAATTGAAGGTTTCTCGCCATATCTTCCACCACTCGTTGCATTTAAACCAGTATGCATAATTGCATTCATAAAAGTCCCTGCGGAAAGTACCACGGCTTTTGCTAAAATTTCTTCGCCAGAACCTGTCCGAATTCCACTTACATTGCAATTTTCAATTAAAATTTCAGAAACAGAATTCTCAATTATTTTGATGTTTTCGGCAGATGATATCAATTTCGCCGCAACTTCAGAATACAGCTTTCTATCAGATTGGCATCTTGGAGACCAGACTGCTGGACCTTTAGATTTATTTAGCATCCTAAATTGAATTCCCGTAGCATCAGCTATTTTAGCCATCAGTCCACCAAGTGCATCAATTTCTCTAACAAGATGACCCTTGGCGGTGCCGCCTATGGCTGGATTACAAGACATTCTTCCGAGAGCATTTTTGTCCATAGTCAGTAAGGCAACTGAACAGCCCATACGAGAAGCAGAAGCTGCGGCTTCAATGCCAGCATGACCACCACCAACTACAATTATATCGTATACTTTATCGCCCATAACTTATTATATTTCAATAACTTTCACGTGAAACGAGATAAAACTCTTTTGCTTTATTATTTTCATAATTTTTAGTCCATTCCACGTGAAACTATTATTTTCCAATGCAGAACTTCGAAAATATATTATTTAGTATCTCCTCGGGAGTTACTTCTCCAATGATTTCAGCTAAGGCAATTTCGGCCGCTCTAAAATCACTTGCTAAAAACTCACCACTTAAATTCTCAGAGAGAGTTTTTTCGGCTCTCATTAAATTTTCCTTCGCTTTGACCAAACAATTATAATGTCTAATATTTGTCACTATAGCATCCTTTTCAGTATATGCTCCCTCACTAAGTGCTGATTTCTTTAAACCTTCAAGAAGTTGAGTCATCCCATCCCCAGTTTTAGCAGATATTCTAAAATCCTCAAAGAATGTAATATTAGCTCCTAAATCTGTTTTGTTGAGAACCTTTAAAATTTTTACCGATTGATTTAATTCACGCAGTTCATTCCCTATAGGATCAGAAAAACCAACATTTATATCACCAATAAATAAGATGAGATCTGTGTTTTTTACTGTTTCTCGAGAGCGTTTGACTCCTTCTTTTTCAACCTCCTCGTCCGAAATCCTTATTCCAGCTGTATCAAAAAGTTTAAACAAAATTCCGTCAATTGAAATTTCCTCTCTAATTGTATCTCTAGTAGTGCCTGGAATATCACTTACAATAGCCCGTGATTCTTTCAATAAATAGTTCAATAATGAAGATTTTCCAACATTAGGTTCACCAACGATAGCAACATTAATTCCATCACGAATCACTTTCCCAAATGAATAAGAATCTAACAAATCCTCAATTTCAACTAAAATTTCATTAATTTTAACGGTCAGATCATTCCTTCGAACAAACTCAATATCCTCTTCCGCAAAATCGAGTTCTAATTCAATAAATGAAGAGACATCAACTAATTTCTTTCTTAATAAATCGACTTTTAAAGATAACAAACCATCTAGCTGGTTTCTCGCACCTCTCAATGAAACGGAAGTTCTTGAATTGATAAGATCAGCAACTGCTTCTGCCTGAGTTAGATCAATTCTGTTATTAAGAAAAGCCCTTTTTGTAAATTCACCCGGCTCTGCAAGCCTGACTTCACCATTATTTATTATCAATGAAATAATTTTTTGAGCAATTAAAGGACTTCCGTGTGTGCTAATCTCCACGCTGTCCTCAGCAGTGTATGAGTTTGGAGCCCTAAAAACTGAAACTAAAACATCATCAATAATCTCATCATTTTCAACAATATTTCCATAATGAATTGTATGGGACTTTGCGTCCTTAATTCTAATTTTTCCAGAGAATACATTATCGATGGCAGAGATGGAATTAGGTCCGCTTAACCTTATTACTGAAATGGCCCCGACACCAGGTGGCGTCGCCAACGCTATAATTGTATCTTCTTTAATTTCAACTTCCATATTGAATATAATTTAAAAAGCGGGCGCAAAACATAGCTATTTTTGTGAATATTAGCAATTAAGAGCTTTGACGCTTTGGTAAAAATGGAATTATAGCCACAAGTAATATTGTCATATAAAAACTGGCATTTCGTCTCCTATTTTACATAATATTCATATTATCTGTCAGAATGGTTTAGCGTCGTCGAAAAATAGAAATTCCCCGTAACTCATTATATTATAAGAAGTTATGGTAATATATTAAATTCGGCACGACGATTGTTTTTTTAGTGTTGAAAGTTAAAGCAACAAAATTTATTTAATAAATAATTAAAGGAGTAATAAAATGGCTATAATTAGATTTAACCCAGTACGTGACCTTTTAAATGTTGAAAGAGAATTCAACAGAATGTTCAGATCATTTGATGACCGATTTGGCCTTCCTAAAAAAGAAGATTCAGAAAATGGTTATGAGAATGCGGTATGGATGCCCCTTGACAGATATTTACGAAGATAAGGATAACTACATCATCAAAGCTGATTTTCCGGGAATGAAAAAGGATGATGTAAAAATTTCCTTTACTGATGGACAATTGAGTATCAGTGGAGAGAGAGTTCAAGAACAAGAATCGAAAGATGCAAAGTGTCATCGTGTTGAGAGAACTTATGGCAAGTACTACAGATCTTTCAATCTTCCAAAAGAAATCAAAGAAGATAAAATCAAGGCTGAATTTAAAGATGGTCAGCTGACAATCTCTATCCCAAAAGCAGATGAAGTAAAACCTAAAGAGATCGAAATAAAAGTTAACTAAGAGTCATTTAAGAAACGTATCTTAATGGAAAGGGTGATTTACAGTCACCCTTTTTATTTTAATATGGAATCGAAAAAATATTTTTTACGTTTAGAATATGGAATTCAAAGATTACTACAAAATACTTGGTGTCGAAAAGACAGCAACAAAGGAAGAGATAAGCAAAGCTTTCAGAAAGCTTGCGGTAAAATATCATCCTGACAAAAATCCAAACAATAAAGCTGCCGAAGAAAAATTTAAAGAAATTACTGAAGCACACGAGGTTCTCAGTGATCCTGAAAAAAGAAAAAAGTATGATGCACTTGGATCTAACTGGAATCAGTATCAATCAAGTGGTGGAGGTTTCGAAGACTTCTTCTCTCAATATGGAAGCAAGAGACGAGGCGGTACAACATATGAATATTCAGGTGACTTTGGAGACTTGTTCGGAGGGTCCAGCGGCTTTTCAGATTTTTTTGAAAATCTTTTTGGTCACCGTGACAGTAGAGGATCTAGATTTAATGGGTCTCAAATGGGTAAAGAGAAAGGTCAAGATTTAGAAGCAACTTTGTACATTTCTCTTGAAGAAGCATATAATGGAACAAGCAGAGAAGTTTTAATCAATGGAAAAAAGATCAGAATAAAAATTAATTCTGGAACAAGAGACGGTGAAAAATTAAGATTAAAAGAACAAGGTGGCGCATCAAGAAGTGGAGATGGAAGAGGAGATCTGTACCTGACAATAAGAATTGAAAAACATCCTTTTTACGAAATAGATGGTGATGATTTATACTATGATCTGTTTATAGATTTATATACTGCGGTTCTGGGTGGAAAGAAAAAAATAAAACTAATAAATGGAAAAACTATCAACCTTGATATTCCAAAGGGTACCGATAACGATAACATTTTCAGAATAGGAAATTTTGGTTTGAAAAAATCCGGACAGTAGTGAAGAGAGAGGAAATCTTTTTGTAAGAATAAAAGTTGATATACCGAAAAACTTATCAAGGAAAGAACTTGCTTTGTTCGAAGAGTTGGCAAAGTTGAGAAAAGAATAATTCAGAACAGGATAAAAATCATGGCATTTAATTTTAACAGACTAACAGTAAAAGCACAGGAAATTGTTCAGACGGCAATTGAGATTGCACAGAACTATAACAACCAGATTGTTGAACCCGAGCACCTGCTAGCTGCAATCGCGCAGGAAACCGGAAATGTTGCCGAATCAATTATTAAAAAGACTGGCGGCAATTTTAGTGCGGTTAAGATAAAAATAAACCAGTTACTTGAATCATTACCCAAAGTAAGCGGAACCGGTTTAGGCAACCAGCAAATGTCTCAGAACCTGGGTAAGCTTTTTGATACCGCCGCTGAAGAAGCAAGAAACCTAAAAGATGATTACGTTTCAACAGAGCATCTGCTTCTTGCACTTGCAAATGATAAAAGCAAGGCAGGTCAGCTTCTTAGAGATAACGGAATTACTTACGATTATATTCTTTCTGCACTTCAAAGCTGTGCGAGGAACTCAAAGAGTAACTTCACAAAATCCTGAGGACACTTATCAATCACTTGAGAAATACGGAAGAGATTTAAATGAACTTGCAAAGCAAGGAAAACTTGATCCGGTTATTGGGCGGGATGAAGAGATAAGAAGGGTGCTTCAGGTTCTTTCAAGAAGAACAAAAAACAATCCTGTATTAATTGGAGAACCCGGAGTAGGGAAGACTGCTATTGCAGAAGGGATAGCACACAGAATTGTTTCCGGTGATGTTCCCGAATCTCTGAAGACAAAAAGAATTGTTGCACTTGATATGGGTGCGCTTGTTGCCGGGACACAATTTCGAGGTCAGTTTGAAGAAAGGCTGAAAGCAGTAATTAAAGAAGTCCAGCAGTCAAATGGAGAAATTATTCTTTTCATTGATGAGCTTCATACGCTTGTCGGTGCAGGCGCAACACAAGGAGCAATGGATGCCGCAAATATTTTGAAAGCCGGCTTTGGCTCGTGGTGAATTGCACGCTATCGGTGCAACAACTCTTGATGAATATAAAAAACATATTGAAAAAGATGCTGCACTCGAAAGACGTTTTCAACCCGTGCTTGTTGGCGAACCATCTGAGGAAGATACAATTTCAATTCTGCGTGGACTAAAAGAACGTTACGAAGTTCATCACGGAGTTAGAATTACTGATGGTGCAATCGTTGCCGCAACTCAGCTTTCTGAAAGATATATCACTGACAGATTTCTTCCTGATAAAGCAATTGATTTGATTGATGAGGCTGCATCAAAATTAAGAATTGAAATTGATTCAATGCCTGAAGAGCTTGATACACTTGAACGAAAAGTTAAACAGCTTGAAATTGAACGCGAAGCTTTGAAACGAGAAAAAGATGATGCATCAGCGAAAAGACTTAAAGAACTTGGACAGGAACTGAGTGAACTGAATTCGGAACGTACGCAGCTTCGCTTGCACTGGGATTTGGAGAAAGATAAGATTCAAAAAATCCGAACTATGAAAAGTGAAATTGAAAACCTTAAACTTGAAGCTGAACGATATGAACGTGAAGGAAACTTTGGCAAGGTTGCCGAAATACGATATGGAAAAATTTCCAGTCTAGAAAAGCAAATGAAAGAAGAAACACAAAAGCTTGCAGAGACCCAAAAAGATAAGAAGATGTTAAAAGAAGAAGTTGATGCAGAAGATATTGCAGAAGTTGTTGCAAAGTGGACAGGAATTCCTGTAAGCAAAATGCTTGAGAGCGAACGAAGCAAATTATTAAAACTTGAAGATGAACTTCATCATCGAGTTGTGGGACAGGATGAAGCTGTTACTGCAGTTGCAAATGCTATCCGTCGTTCACGTTCTGGATTGCAGGATGCAAACCGTCCGATTGGTTCATTCATATTTCTTGGAACAACCGGTGTTGGAAAAACAGAACTTGCCCGTGCTCTTGCAGAAGTTTTGTTTGACGATGAACATGCAATGATACGAATTGATATGAGCGAGTATATGGAAAAGTTTTCTGTATCGCGATTGATCGGCGCACCTCCCGGATATGTTGGCTACGAAGAAGGCGGACAATTAACTGAAGCTGTCCGAAGAAGACCATATTCTGTTTTGCTGCTTGATGAAATTGAAAAAGCTCATCCTGATGTATTTAATGTTTTGCTGCAGGTTCTGGATGACGGAAGATTAACTGATAACCAGGGACGAACTGTAAACTTTAAGAATACAATAATTATTATGACTTCAAACATCGGTTCACATTATATACAGGATAAGCTGGAATTCTTTAACGAAGATAATGTTGAAGAGATGATGGGCGAATTACGCCAGCAGCTGCACGAACTTTTGAGAAAAACAATTCGTCCTGAGTTCCTGAACAGGATTGATGAAATTGTTCTCTTCAAACCGTTGCTGAAATCTGAAATAAGAAAGATTGTTGATATACAACTTGAGCGTGTGCAGAAAATGTTAAAGGATAAAGAAATTACTCTTGATGTTTCTGATGAAGCAAAGGACTGGCTTGCACAGCTTGGATATGATGTAACTTACGGTGCACGTCCTTTAAAAAGAGTAATACAAAAATATCTTATCAATCCTCTTTCTCAGGAATTGCTTGCAGGTAATTTTGGTGATGGAGATACAATAAAAGTTAGTGTTGGTGAAAGTGCGAAGCTGGTGTTTAGTAAATAGATGCTGCTTGCCTCGGCGAACTGATCTGAGAAGACGGAGATGCTGGATTCCTGATGCCAGATACTAGAGAACTATTAAACCGCAGGAAAAAACTTCTGCGGTTTTTTATTTTAAATCGTTGTTTTCTTTAGAAAGAATTGGGGAAGGTTAATAATAAAGAGCGAGTCGGTGACTCGCTCTTACATATTTATATTTACTTCATAAAAGCCATCTTCTTAGTTTCGACAAAAGAACCAGCCTTTAACTGATATAGATAAATCCCGCTTGGTAAGTCTGTTGCATCAAATTCAATTTCATAATTTCCTAAAGGTCTGTATTCATTAATTAATGTTGCAATTTCATTACCAAGTACATCATATACTTTTAAAGTTTGCCAACTGCCTTCTGGCGTCTGCCAACTGATTTTTGTAGATGGATTAAATGGATTCGGATAATTTTGGTATAAGTTAAAGTTTGCAGGAATAATTTCCTCATCTCTATACTCAACACCTACTAATGTTGTATCCAGAACTGTTTTGAATGTGCCCCCGAGAACAACTGAAACTCCTGTTCGCAGATAAATCTGTCCGCCTGTAAGAAATGTAGCATTACCTGTATTCGAAATTGTAAAATTTGGTCCTGCAGCAATTGAGTTTGTACCTATAAATATTGCTGTAGTTGTAATTGTGGTATCAGTTACTATCAAATGTTGAACTTGCGGCTGAATTTCTGACAATGGAATTAACAGAAGTACCAGGATTACGATATTATATAAATTTTTTACTGACATTTTTATCTCCTGATTTTTGATTCGGCCGAATTAATGCAATTCTGTCATTAATTCGCCAGCTGAATTATTTTTCTGTTCTGCAAGCGTTTTTACAATACTTTCCAGTTCATTTAATCTCTGACTTATAACCTGGTTTTCATTCTTGAGTTGATTAAGCTCTTCAATTTTTTCATCTAATTCCTGTATCGCATTAATAGCCATATAAATTAATGCGCTTCCATCAAACTGAAGAACGTCAGACTCTTCTTTGTCTTCAGGATTTAATTTAGTCCGGAAAGTACTGATTGTGTAAGGAGCAATTTGTTTTATGTCTTGAGCAATTACACCCACATAAGTTTTGTCGGTTGGATAGCCAAGCTTTCCATTATATTGGAAAGTAACCGGGTTGATCTGTTTCAGGACTGAAAGACCATCATTGAAGGGATTGATGTCTTTTTTCATTCTTACATCTGAAAAGGTAGCCCAGGATCCGCCACCTACTTTGCTAGCATTGCCGTTTACAGAAAGTAATTGATCAGGTTGCGTTGTGCCAATACCAACTCTTCCGTTATCACCCAAAATGGTTAGCCTTTCCTCGTTGTCGTTTCCAGCATGCATGTGAATATTGCCATTGTCAAAGTTACCAAACCAGTTTTTGCCTGCATAAATAAAAACACTTCCGCTTCCCACCCAAGCTCCACCAGCAGTATTCAAGTCACCAGCTCTTAACACAATATTACCCCCCTGAAATGCCGCGCCTGAAAAACCAGTCACCCCACCAGCTTGCAATTCCAGATTTCCATTGTTACCACCAGCGGTTCTGGGCATTCTAATATATCGTGTTGATTCATTAGCCTTGCCCAAAAAAACATCGCCCTCAACATGCAATTTTCCTTGTGGATTAGTCGTGCCAATACCAACATTACCATCATTTGTAATAGTTAATGTTGTATCTTGTGCGAATGCCAATCCACCGATAATCAGCACTGCAGTAATGGCAGCAAACAGAATTCGGTTTTTCATAAGTAACCTCCATTATTATTTTGTTGATATGTATTTAGATAACCAAGAACTACAAACGAACTTGATTATTAGCTTATATTGTTTAGGTAGTTATCCTTCGATTCAACAAAAATTTTTTTTGGCTTCTGCTTCGGAAGGGTATTCGGTGAGTTTGTCCGGAAATAATTGATAACTCAGCTCTGAAAATCTTACACCCCCAGAGTAGAAATTATTTTATATTTAAACTTGCATCAGTTAAGGCTGCCAAACAAGCAACTATCAATAACCGGCAACAAAGTGGTGAGTCACTGACTCGCCAATACTGATTATAATTTGCATATCATTTCCTTTATGATGCAGGTTCTTCCTCCTCCACACCACTAAAGTTATTGTTTCTTACAAAATTCTGATAAAAAAGTTTTTCCCTCCCCGTTGTTTTCTTTCCAAAGAATTATGATGTTTAATTACAAAAATTAATTTTAAGGAAAATATGCTGATCAAAATTGCGCTGAACGGAGCCAGACCAAAAAAACAAAACAAGTATATTCCCCAATCACTCGATGAGATTGGGGAGGAAGTAAAACTTTTATTTGAAAACGGACATAAAGTCTTTCATATCCATTGTTATGATGAAAACGGCAATGAAAGCTTAAAGCCTGATGATGTAAACAACCTAGTTTCTATGGTAAAAACAATTTCACCTGAAATACAAATAGGAATAAGTTCGGGCGATTGGATTGAACCTGATCTCGCAAAAAGAAAAAGTTATATCGACGGTTGGACAAATATCCCTGATTTCATATCGGTTAATATTATCGAGGATGATGCAATTGAAATCTCAGAATTGCTGATATCGAAAGGAGTGAAAATTGAAGCCGGGCTAAATGAAAAGAAAGCAGCTGAAAAATTTGTTGAAAGCGGTTTGTATAAGAACTGTTTTAGAATTTTAATTGAACCCGAACCGGAAAAATTAAAAGAAGCAATTGAATGTATAAACGAAATAGAAGAGGTATTGAATAGAAATGGAGTGGAAGTTCCGCGACTATTACACGGATTTAATTCCGTTTCCTGGGAGATACTGCGTGAAGCAAAACGAAGAGGTTACGACAGCAGAATTGGAATGGAAGACACAATTTTTTTGGAAAACGGAGAACCGGTAAAAAGTAATCTGGAATTAATTAACTACGCACAGAAAATATTGGGGAGATTATAAAAAATTCGCCGGTTCTTCTGTTGTTTTCTTTGGAAAGAATTGGGAAGTTGAAGTAGAAAATAATTTCTGTCACGGGACGACCCCCGATAAAACGGGGCAGGCGTGACAGCCTAACAAAAGATCAACAAGTAAAATATGTTTCTTACCGACAAAATAAAGAATGATTTAACAGAAAGCAGAATAAACTGGAAAGTTGCTTTGATAATGATTCCAGTCGCATTTCTAACATATCTTTTTCACGAGTTTGGGCATTGGATTGTGGGAGAATTGTTAGGAAATAAAATGCTCTATAGTTTAAATAATGTTACCACTGCCAGTGAAAACTACCTTCACGAAACTGATAACTTATTTGTAGCTATGGGTGGTCCGGCTTTTACAATTCTTCAGGCAATTATTTTTTTGATAGTTATAGAAAAAACAAAATCAATTTATGTTTACCCGGTTGTTTTCTTTGCCGGATTTGTACGTTTCTTTTCTATTATATTCGGAGGATTTAACAAGCAGGACGAAGCTTACATATCGGCAATGTTAAATATAGGCGCTTATACCTTTGCTGCAATTGTGCTGCTAATTTTATTCATTATCGTTTGGAGAAGCTCTGCTATTTTAAAACTAAATCTTAAAGCTGTCGGTTACTTTACAGTGCTTAGCGTGATTAGTATTCTTATTGTCATTGCAACGGATAAATTGATATCGTGATAGATATTCTTGTTAAACCGGGATGGGCTTTGCTTTAACGTAAGCAGAAGCTTTTTATAACTCCCCGTTGTTTTCTTTGGGAAGAATTGGGAAACTTAGCAAGCAAAAAATTTTACTTTGATATACCATCAACGGGGCATAATGTGCCTAATTATTTATAACTATTTAGGTTAAAGTTGTATTCTGATATTTTTAAAGATAACATAAAATCAAACTATTAAATTTTTTCTTTTTAACTTAGTAATAAATAAGCTGAAAAGATTTTGGTTGTGTAAAAAACTTAAGCATTTCAAACACGTTCGCAATTATATGGCAGACATAAAAACAATTTTAAGGGAACTCAGTGTTATCTTGGGATACATTCTTTCAAAGTACAGATTAACTTTTAAGGACGAATTAATTGACGTAAAAACTTATTTAAGCTTTATAAGAAAGTATTGCAAGAATGTTAATGAATGTAATTCTGAAATTCAGAAAATTGAAGAGTTGGATGATTTTGTAATTCATAAGGATATAATTAAAAATGGTTTAAAACTTGGGCAACTCCTATTTGAAAAATTAAATCTTGATGGTGATATTTATTGGCTAGGAGCAAAAGTAAAATCCAAGTACCCCTTTGATATCAAAATTGGTGAAGCTGGAATATCATTAAAGGAAGATAGTTATATAATAAAAAATCCATCATTTGCAGACTATTTGAATGCGCTAGTTCAGCCTTCACAACCTTTTAGTAAAGTTCATGTGTTTAGAAAATTTGCACCAAATGAATTTAAAATGTGGTACGATTACACTTATAAAATATTATTTGCAGAATTCAAGAAGTATCAAGTTGATCAAATCATCTACTACAATAAAAAGCACAAAACTTTTATTCAGACAGGAAAGGCAACTTTAATTTTCGGAGACAATGAAAATACAATCGAGATTGGGAGTGATGAAAATCTTGACGAAAATACGTTAAATTCAAGATTAGGTGGAAATCTATTTGAGCACACGATAAGCAAATGGATTAAAGAACTTCTTGAAAAAAAGGATTTGGAGTACGAAAGATTAAAAAAGGAATGTTCACTAAAAGCTGGTAACAACCTAAAAGATTTGGTAATTAAAAATTTAAATTTAAACACTAATAAAATTTTAGAGCTATTTCAGATTTACGATGAATCTTACTACTACGGTAAAAGTTTTGGTGAGGCTAAACTTTATCAGGTACCTAGCAATAAAGAATGTAAGATAAAATTGATCGATATTGAAATTAAAGTCCCAAAATCTCAATTAAATGTTTATTTTACGTTTGAACTTTCGAATGGCAGTAATTCAAATACCGTAGTATTTAGAGTTGAGTGCAGATATTCACATGGACAGTTCAAAGGGATTCCAGAAGCAAAATTATACTATACGGACAATCTAAACCATCTAAAAAATATTTATAAAATTATACATTAAATTACATGAAAAGAGTAAAAGGGACAGAAACTAGTTCGTTCGGGACAAATGGAAGAATTAATCACGATAGCTCTAAGTTTTATAATTCTAGATTGTATACAGAATTAAATGATAACAAAGTTCTTGACAAGATTGAAAATAAAATTCCTCAAAATTTAGAAAACAAAATCATTCTTGGGTCTGCCGAGAATATGAAAGAGTTACCTAATAATTCTGTTCATTTAATGATTACATCTCCACCATACAATGTTTCTAAGGTTTATGATAATGATCTTTCATTGAAAGAGTACTTGCATATTCTAGAAAATTCCTTCAGAGAAACATTTCGTGTTCTTGTTAATGGTGGTCGTGCTTGCATCAATGTTGCGAACCTTGGTCGTAAACCATATATCCCGCTTTCAGATTACATCTCCCAAATGATGATTAAACTTGGTTATAATATGCGTGGCGAGATAATATGGAATAAAGCAGCAAGTTCAAGCCCATCAACTGCATGGGGAAGCTGGTTAAGTGCTGCTAATCCAATATTAAGAGATGTTAATGAATACATTTTAATTTTCTCAAAAGGTGATTATAACAGGATTGCAAATGGAAAAGAAAGCACGATTACGAAAGAGCAGTTAATGGAATATACAAAATCAATTTGGACCATGAACGCAGAAAGCGCCAGACGAATAGGGCATCCCGCACCATTTCCTGAAGAACTTCCATTTCGTTTAATACAACTTTATTCCTTCAAAAATGATTTTATTCTAGACCCTTTTATGGGAAGTGGAACAACCGCTGTTTCTGCAATTAAATCGGAACGAAAGTTTATTGGTTATGACATCAGTCAAGAGTATATTTCTCTCGCCGAGAAACGTTTGCAATCATATTTAACCCAGACTAAAATCACCTTCGGATAAAATTAAAAAGCTGCTTAACTCTACAGCCCTAACAAATTTATCTACTTTCGACTTGGGCATTAATTAGGCGGTTAGTTACTATTAGTTAAATGCTTAACAAAACATGAACACCATAGACAATCTCGGCTTCGATAATTGGTTTTGGGAATCCTCCGTAAGAAGTCTTTTGGACATCCCTTCGGGAAAGGATAAATTAGACTATGTTTAGAATTACTGAATCTGATGCAGTTAATTTAATCTCGCAAGATGCAAAAAGTATTAAACTTTTAATCGAGTTGGACTTTTTCAACAAGTTGCAACTTTATATGACAGGTAGAATTACCCGGGGAGTCGAATTATTTGGAATCGGTCCAACTGAACATATACGAGGAGCAAATTTTTTGTTTGACTACCGCGAGATAATAAACTATGCTATTGAAAATCATTATCGTGTATTTGTTATAAAAGAAGGTTCCTATTTTGGAAATGGAAATTGGTATTTAGAATTAAAAAAAGACACAAATCAAATTGACTAAATCTATTCCACCTCATCACACAAATGCTTGTAGGATTGTGAGTGGAGTCTAGTGATATCAAATATGCAAAACATACAAACCCT